>CBIHQY010000024.1:0-91035 GCA_966212305.1 uncultured Azospirillum sp. | reverse complement strand
GTTGCAGCATGCTGCGCATGGTGGCGGCCAGCAGTTCGTCCTTGCCGCCGAAATAATGGTGGATGATGCCGGGCGACACGCCGGCCCCGCGGCTGATCGTCTGCACCGTGGTGTCGGCCAAGCCGTGCTTGCCCATCGAGGAGATGGTCGCGTCGATCAATTGGCGGCGGCGGATCGGTTCCATTCCGACTTTGGGCATGGGGCTGGCGGTCTCCTGTCCTTGTCCGCCAAGGCCGTCCGCAACCGGGACCTTGGCTTGCGACGCAACAAATGCGCCATTTTCGCCGCTCCGTCGATGACGAAAACGGCAGATCCCATGGACTGGAACAACAAGAACGAGGAGTTGAGCACATGAACGGATGGAAGGCTCCGGCCAAATGGATTGCCGGCGTGGGCATCGCGGCGGTGATGGCGCTGGGCGCCGGCGGGGCGCTGGCCGCCGACCCGGCCGCGTGCAAGGCGGTGCGGTTCGGCGACGTGGGCTGGACCGACATCGCGGCGACGACGGCGCTCGCCTCCGTCACGCTGGACGCGCTGGGCTACAAGCCGACCACCACGATGTCGTCGGTCCCGCTGGTCTACACGGGGCTGAAGACCAAGTCGCTGGACGTCTTTCTCGGCAACTGGATGCCGACGATGGAGCCCTTCCTGAAGCCGGTGCTGGAGGACGGCTCGGTCGAGGTGACGCGCGTCAATCTGGAAGGCGCCAAATACACGCTGGCGGTGCCGAAATATGCCGCCGAGGCTGGGCTGAAGACCTTCGCCGACATCGCGAAGTTCAAGGATAAGCTGAACGGCAAGATTTATGGCATCGAGGCCGGCAACGACGGCAACCTCATCATCGACAAGATGCTGAAGGCCGACGCCTTTGGCCTGAAGGACTTCAAGCTGGTGGAATCCAGCGAGGCCGGCATGCTGGCCGAGGTGAAGCGGGCGACCCGCAACAAGGGCTGGGTGGTCTTCCTGGGCTGGGAGCCGCACCCGATGAACAAGAGCTTCGAGCTGACCTATCTGGAAGGCGGCGACGACTGGTTCGGCCCCAACCTGGGCGGCGCCACCGTCGCCACCAATGTCCGCAAGGGCTATGCCGCCGAATGCCCGAACGTGGGCAAGCTGCTGTCCAACTTGTCCTTCACGCTGGACATGGAAAACGCCGTGATGGGCGACATCATGAACGCCAACAAGAAGCCGGAGGTCGCCGCCAAGGCCTGGCTGAAGAAGAACCCCGACGTGCTGAAGGGCTGGCTCGACGGCGTCACCACCTTCGACGGCAAGGACGGGCTTGCGGCCGTGCAGGCCAAGCTGGGCCTGGCCGGCAAGTCCTGATCCGAGAGCGCGGCAGGACGGATGGGGCGACTTTTCGCCCCATCCGCTCTACTCCGTTCCTTCTTGAAGCATTATCCCTTTGCCCCCGAACATTGCTCTGCTAAGGCCCATTAGGTCCTGAATGCGGAGCGTTCGTGGCGGCTCGCCGATCACCCTTTGCCCGATCCCTGCCCCTGTCCCGGCGGCCCGTCCGGGCAGCCTGCACGCGTGATGGCGCGGTGGGGCGCGAATGAGGATTCGGTCGCGCATCGCCATGGTCGGCGGCGTGCCGGTGGCCGTCGCCGCGGTGATCGCGGTCGCCGGCGGGCTGCTGCTGGCCCGCAGCGAGCGGGTCTATGAATCGGCGGTGCTCGCCGGCTCCGTCTATCGCGACGTTCTGGCGGCGACGGCGGCCCGCATCGACTATCTCCAGGTGGCGCCGGCCGACCGCGCCGGCCGTGCCGACCGGTTCGAAACACTGTCGCTGTCGGCGGCGTCCGAATTGCGGCAACTGGACGAGGCCGGATCGGCCAGGACCCACCGGTCGGAGGTGGATCGCGCGACCGGTGTGCTGGCGCGCTATGTCGACCAGATGCGCAGCTTCATCCAGGTGACTGCGGCGAACGACGCCGCCGTGGCCGACATGGGGCTCCATTCCGCCACCCTGATGGCATTGACCGACCGCGCCCGCGAACGGCAGCATGCCGCAAATGTCGACTCCCTGGGGTCGCTGACGGAAGCCGACAAGCGCCTGCGCGACAGCCGCGAAGTGGTCGACGGCGCCCACGAACTGCGCGAGGCGATGCTGGACCTCCAGCGCGCCGAGGCGCAGCATGTCGCGGCGCTCGGCTTCGGCAGCGGTCTGCATGGCGGCGGGCGGCCCCTGACCGCCGGCGATTTCCGCATTGCCACCGACCGGCTGACCGCGACGGCCGATCGGCTGCAGGCTGTGCTGGGGCGGACGGACCCGTTGGTCGACCGCTATCCGGCGAAGCAGGCCGCCGCCCATTATGCGGCCACCGTCGCCGGGCTGCAGAGCGCCGTCGCGGACCTGCGCGCGGCCGATGCGGAGCGCGACGCAGCGCTGAGCCGGTTCGAGGCGGCGGCACAGGCGGCGGCGGGGATCGCGGATGATGGAGCCGACGCCGGGCATGCCGGCAGTCTGGGCGAGCGGATGTTGGGAGAACAGGTCCTCCGTATGTTGCCCGTGGTGCGGGCGCTGGTCCTGACCGGGACGCTTGGCCGTCAGCCCGACGTGACCTATCTGTCCTCTCTGCTGCCGACGCTGCGCCCGGCGCTCGACGGGTTGTATCAGGCGCAGGCCCGCACCGCCGAAGCTCGGCGGGCGCTGACCTCGGCCCAGAACGCCGGCGCGGAGGCGGCTGCGGCCATCGAGGCGCTGACCGCCCGGATCCTGATGGTGAAGTCAACCGGCTACACCGCGATCCAGGACGAGGTGGTCCAGTTGATCGCCTATGCCATCCAGGCCAACGACACCGAGCAGGAGACGCAGAACGTCGCGGTCGTCGCCCTGCGCCTGGGCCGGCGGGCGGCCGACGCGGTGGCCGTGCGCGACGCGGAGGAGGCCGACCGCATCGTCGCCGATGCCGGCGCCTTGCTGGAGACGGTGCGCGAGCTTCCCATGTCGCCGCTGCTGCAGGACGAGGTGCTGGCGGCCATCCGCAATTGGCGCGACAGTCTGCGCCGCACGGCGGACGGGCTGCGCCACCTGAACCAGCTTCTGATCGCCATGGACCGCGACGCCGGCGCCCTGGTCGAAACCGCCCGTCAGCTTGACGAGACCTTCCGCGAGGAGGCCGCGCGCATCGGCGAGCTGCTGACCCGCATCCTGGTCATCGGCGCGACCATCGGCCTGCTGCTGGCCGGCGGCGCCGCGGCGGTGGTGGCGCGGTCGATCAGCCGGCCGGTTCTGCGCCTGCAGCGGCAGATGACCCGGCTGGCCGAGGATCCGCTGGCTGGTCCGATCGACGGCACCCGCCGCCAGGACGAATTCGGCGCCATGGCGCGCGCCGCCGCCTTCTTCATCCGCGAGATCGGTTTGCGCGAACAGGCGGCCCGCCACGCGAAGGACCGCGCCGACCGAGCCCTGGAGGACCTGCGCCGGACCCAGACCGACCTGATCCAGGCGGAGAAGATGGCGTCGCTGGGCGGGCTGGTCGCCGGGGTGGCGCACGAGATCAACACCCCGCTCGGCAATGCCCTGATGGGGGCGACCCATCTTCAGGACCGGCTGACGGCCATCGGACTGCTGGCCGGCGAGGGCAATCTGCGCCGCAGCGACTTCGCCGAATTCCATGATACGGCGGAAGAACTGGCCCGGCTGATGGTGCTGAACCTGCGGCAGGCCGGCGATCTGGTGCAGAGCTTCAAGCAGGTGGCGGCCGACCAGACCAGCGGCGAAGGGCGGCAATTCCTGCTGAAGCCCTATCTGGAGGATCTGGCGACCAGCCTCAGCCCGTCCTGGCGCCGGGCTGGTCATAGCCTGCGGGTGGACTGCCCCGAAGACATCGAGATCGACGGCTATCCCGGCGTTCTGGCGCAGATCCTGACGAACCTCGTGGTGAACTCCATCACCCACGCCTACCAGGATGGGCAGCAGGGCCATCTGCTGATCCAGGTCGACGCGCCGGAACCGGACATGGTCGATCTGGTCTACACCGACGACGGCAGGGGGATCGCGCAGCCCGATCTTGCGCGGGTGTTCGATCCGTTCTTCACCACCAGGCGCGGGAGCGGCAGCACCGGACTCGGGCTTCACATTGTATACAACCTGGTGGTGAACCGTTTGGGTGGCAGGGTTGCGGTTGACAGCCCTCCAGGCGGCGGTGTGCGCTTCACCATTCGCTTTCCACGGCGATTTGCTACTGATAACATATCGTTGGCGCCCGCAATATCATCCCCGCAGGAGCAGTGAATGCCTTTGCCGCTGAAGACGTCGATGCGGAGTCTTGCGAGGGGGGCTGCTGTTCTGATCGGGCTTGCCGGGCTGTCGGGCCCCGCGCTGGCCGACAAGTCGCTGGTCTACTGCACGGAAGGAAATCCGCAGGGTTTCAATGCGCAGGTTTCGACCTCTGGCACGACGGTGAACGCTACGACTCCGCTGTTCAACAATCTGGTCGAATTCGGTCCGGCAGGACAGATCATGAATTCCGGTCTGGCCGAATCCTACAGAATTTCGGACGACGGGCTGGTCTATGAATTCCATCTGCGCCGGAATGTCGCCTTCCATTCCAACGAGCTGTTCACGCCGAGCCGGCCGCTCAATGCCGATGACGTTCTGTTCACCATTGATCGTCAATGGCGGCCCGACCATCCCTATCACACTGTCGGAACGGCGAATTATGAATACTTCAGGGGCATGGGGCTGCCGGACCTGCTGAAATCGGTGGAGAAGCTGGACGAGTACACCGTCCGCATCACCCTGACCCATTCGGAAGCTCCCTTCCTGGCCGATCTGGCCATGCCGTTCCTGTCGATCCAGTCCGCCGAATACGCCGATGTCCTGATGAAGGCCGGCAAGCAGGATCTGTTCGACGACAAGCCCGTCGGCACCGGGCCGTTCCGGCTGGTGTCCTACCACAAGGATGTGGCGATCCGTTACAAGGCCTTCGACGGCTATTGGCGGGGACGCCAGCCGCTGGACAACCTGATCTATTCGATCACGCCGAACATCGCGGTGCGCCTGAACAAGCTGCGGTCCGGCGAATGCCATGTGATGATCTTCCCCAACCCGGCCGAATTGGGAGCGATCGAAAAAGATCCCAATCTGGTGATCGAGCAGCAGGACGGCCGGAATGTCGCCTATATGGCGTTCAACACGAGCAAGCCGCCGCTGAACGATGTCCGGGTGAGGCGGGCCATCACCATGGCGATCGACAAGCGCACCCTGGTCGATGCGGTCTATCAGAACGGGGGATCGCCGGCGAAGAACCCGATCCCGCCCGGCATGTGGTCCTACGATGACGGCATCGAGGATTATCCCTTCGACCCGGCGGCGGCCCGCCGCCTGCTGGCAGAGGCGGGATATCCCGAGGGCTTCTCGCTGGATCTGTGGTACACGCCGGTCACGCGCCCCTACCTGCCGAACGGCAAGCGCGCCGCCGAAATGATCCGCGAGAATCTGGAGCGCGTCGGGATCCGGGTCGCCCTGAAGACGGACAGCTGGAGCAACTATCGCCAGCAGGTGACCCAGGGCGATCCGGACATGGTGATCTATGGCTGGACCGGCGACAACGGCGATCCGGACAATTTTCTCTATTTCCTGCTGAGCTGCGGCGCCGTGCGTCCGGGCGGCGCCAACCTTGCCAGATGGTGCAATCCGGATTTCGAAGACCGAATCACGAAGGCCAAGGTCACCACCGACGTCGAAAGCCGCACCGCCTATTACAAGGAAGCGCAAAGAATCTTCCATGAGGAAGCCCCGTGGTTTCCCATCGCGAATTCGATCATTGCCGTGGCCCATCGCAAAGAGGTGAAGAACTACACCAACAACATCTTCAATCAGGACTTCTCCGGCGTAGACATCGAGCCCCAGTGAGCGACAGGCTTATGCAAACCTTGACTGGGCAGGTCCCGACCATGGACGCGTCTCCCGATGACCTGATGTTCGAGGACGAAGAGCCCGGCATGCTGCCGGAACGGCAGTCGGCGGCGGCGGTTCCCTGGCCGATCCTGGTGGTGGACGACGACGAGCAGGTGCACGCGATGACCCGCGTGCTGCTGAAGGATTTCGAGTTCGAAGGCCGGCGCTTCGCCATCGTCAGCGCCTTTTCGGCGGCGGAGGCGCGGGAGATCCTCGCCGAACGGTCGGACCTGCCTGTGGCTCTGCTCGACGTGGTGATGGAGACGCAGGATGCCGGGCTGCATCTGGTCCATCACATCCGGCGCGACCTGGGCAACCGCCACATCCGCATCATCCTGCGCACCGGCCAGCCCGGACAGGCGCCGGAGCGCGAGGCCATCGTCGCCTATGACATCAACGACTATAAGAGCAAGGCGGAGCTGACCGCCCAGAAGCTGTTCACCAGCCTGGTCGGCGCGGTGCGCAGCTGGCGCGATCTCGTCACCATCGAAACGCTGAACCAGTCGCTGGAACGCCGCGTCGCCGAACGCACGGCAGAACTGGAACGGCAGACCGCACTGGCCGACGGGCAGCGCCGCTTCATCGAGAACCTCGTCGAGATGATGCCGAGCCCGGTCTGGTACAAGGACGCCGCAGGCCGGTACGCCCTGTGCAACCGTGCCTTCCGCGAGCTGTTTCCGAACGACGCCGATGGGATCGAATGCTCCGCAGGCCGCCGAACCGCGTCCGAACCGATGCCGGCCGGCACGGGTGCCTTCTCCTTCGAGTCGAGCGTGGAGGGGCCGGACGGGCGGACACGCGAATTGCTGGTGGTGAAGCGTCCGCTGACCGCCCCCGACGGAACGGAGGCCGGGGTGATCGGCATCGCCACCGACATCACCGAGCGCCGGCGGATGGAGCATGAACTGCACCGTCTCGCCACCACCGATCCGCTGAGCGGCGCCCACAACCGCCGGCAAATCCTGGAGCTGCTGGATCGGATCGTGGCCGGGCGGGGGGCCGGCACGGCCTGCCTCGTCATGCTCGACATCGACCATTTCAAGCGCATCAACGACGGGTTGGGCCATGCCGCCGGCGATGTCGCCATCCGCAGGGTGGTCGAGGAGATCCGCAGCCAATTGCGCGGCAGCGACCAGATCGGCCGCATCGGCGGGGAGGAGTTCGCAATCCTGCTGCCCGAGACCTCGCGCACCGGCGGCGCGACGATCGCGGAGCGTCTGCGCGTCGGATTGGCGGCGCTGGCGATCGAGCTTCCCGACGGCCGCTGCTTCCAACTGACCGGAAGCTTCGGCCTGACCGAGCTGCGTCCGCTGGAGGATACGGTCGAAAGCGTGCTGGGCCGGGCCGATCAGGCGCTCTACCGGGCCAAGGCGCTCGGGCGAAACCGGGTCGAGGTGGCCTGAGCGCCGGCATCCCCCTGCGACATTTTGCACGATGACGGCTTGACCGCCGCCGCGGTAACGGGTATGCAGATCCCATGAACACCACCGACACCATGCGAATGCGAATTACCGGCCCGGCGCTCTGAAGCGTCGGAGAGTTGCCGCGTTCGTGTTCACTGGTCGTGTGGAGTGTGTGGCGTGTCGCTGCACCCTGTGGTCTCCGGAGCCCTCAATCCGGTTCATGACAAGTCCCATCGTCTGACCGCTGCTGCGGCGTCGAGCAATGGCGTCCGTCTCGGCGAGCGAATGTGTGGCTCGGCGCGAATTATTCACCCGGTCCGCTGAGGCGGTCCGGGCCACGCCCGTCCTACCAAAAAATTCGTTCGTTGAGGATTTTCGCGATGTTCACCGCGCATGCCGATGCCGCGCGCACCCTCTCTGTCTGCACGCCCGTCCACACCTCCGATTTTGAAGAGCGCCCAGTTGAAGACCGTCTGCCGGCTTGGCTGCCGCTATCGGCGGTGACCGACGCAGCTCGGCGGCTGTCCGGCCAGATCGTCCGCACGCCCCTGCTGCATGCCCCGACGCTCGACCGCGATCTTTGGCTGAAGGCGGAGGTGTTCCAGGCCACCGGCGCTTTCAAGGAGCGCGGGGCGCTGAACTGCCTGCTGCGGCTGACGGCGCCGGAGCGGGCCGGCGGGGTGGTGGCGATGTCGGCCGGCAACCATGCGCAGGGGGTGGCACTGCACGCCGCCCGACTGGGGGTGAAGGCCACCATCGTGATGCCGGAGACGGCCCCCCGCTGCAAGGTGGAGCGCACCGCCGAACTGGGCGCCGAGGTGGTGCTGCACGGCGCCAATGTGGGCGAGGCGAAGGGCAAGGCGCTGGAACTGGCGGCGGAGCGGCGGCTGACCTTCCTCCACCCCTATGACGATCCCGACGTGATCGCCGGGCAGGGGACGGTCGGGCTGGAGATCCTGGCCGACCGTCCGGATGTCGAAACGGTGGTGGTCCCGGTCGGCGGCGGCGGGCTGCTGGCCGGCGTGGCCGCCGCGGCGAAGGCGCAGCGCCCGTGGGTGCGGGTGATCGGCGTGCGCCTTGCCCGGCGCGGCGGCCCGACGCTGGCCGACGGCATCAACGTCCATGCGTTGGGCAAACTGCCGCAGGCCATCGTAAACACGCTGGTCGACCGGGTGGTCGAGGTGGAGGAAGCGGAGATCGCCGCCGCGATGCGCGCCCTGCACCGGTCCTTCGGCGTGGTGGCGGAAGGCGCCGGTGCCGCCGGAGTGGCCGCGGTGCTGGGCGGCCGGCTTGGACGAACCGGGCGGACGGTGGCGGTGCTGTCCGGGCGCAATGTGGACGGCGACACGCTGGCGCGGACGTTGGCGGCGTGATCCTGGACTGGGTTCAAGCGGTGCGGCTGCTTGCTCCCTCTTTATTCCTCAATTGTGGACCAGGGGTGGAGGGGGCAAAACGGCTGGCACCAAAGGACCGCCCCACCGGCCGCACCCCCGCAAATCGCATAGCTCACCCCTTCGCCGAAGCGAAGTATGGATAGGTCAGCAGAAATGACCTATATTGGTGCTCGCGTGTAAACACACAGGCGACACCGAGGGGTAGCTGGCATGACGAACAATTCCGCCTCGACTATTTCGTCATCCCCCGCATCGGTCACTTACGAGCGCCCGCGTGCGGCGCACAGTGTCTTCGATAATTTGCAAGGTCAACTGTTCGGCGTCGTCATGACGTCGTTCGGGATTGCCATTCTCCATGCCGCCGGGCTGGTCACCGGGCAGGCGGCGGGGCTGGCCTTCGTGATTTCCTATGCGACGGGCGTGGATTTCGGACCTCTGTTCTTCCTGGTCAATCTGCCCTTTTACTTTCTCGCGCTGGCCCGCATCGGCGTCGGCTTCACCATCAGGTCGCTGGTCGCGGTGACCGGCATCGCCCTGCTGTCCGGTCTGTTGCCGACGATGATGAGCTTCAGCGCCATCAACTCCTATGTGGCGGCGGTGCTGGCCGGCTTCTGCGTCGGGATCGGCGTCATCGCGCTGTTCCGCCACGGCGCCAGCGGCGGCGGTGTCGGCATTCTCGCTTATTACCTGCAGGAGAAGACTGGTTTCCGCGCCGGCTGGCTGCAGTCGCTGTTCGATCTGGCGGTGTTCTCGGCCGCCGCCTTCGTGCTGGAGTGGCCGGCGCTGCTGGCGTCGATCCTGGGGGCGGCGGTGCTGAACGCCTTCGTCGCCTTCAACCACCGCGCCGACTGGTACGTCGCCCGGTAATCGTGGCGGGCCGCCCTATTCGCGGCCCAGCACCCGGTCGACCACAGCGTCGGCCCATTCGCGCGACCGGAAGCTCGCCTTGGCCTCGACCGGGTCATAGACGCGCTCGACCCAATCCCAGAAGGCGATCGGGCGCTTCTGGTTGTAGGCGGCGTAGAGTTCGAAGAAGTAGTCGAGGATGCCGGTCTTCGCCTGCTTGAAATGGCCGTATTTCCAGGACAGCTGCTTCATCGCCTGCTCGAGCGGCTGGCCTTCATGGGCGAACAGGTACAGCGTCGCCATGAAGCCGGCGCGGTCGGCGCCCGACTTGCAGTGCATCAGCGCCGGATAGGTCATGGTCTTGAACAGCTCACGCGCCTTCAGAAGGGTTTCCTTCTTCGGCATGTCGCGGGAGTTCACCGGGAAATCGACCAGCTCCAGCCCCTGGGCGCGGCAGGCCTCCGCCTCCAGGATGTAGGAGGCGCAGTCGCGCGAGCCGCGCAGGTTCAGGATCGACTTCACCCCATTGCGCTTCGCCATCGCGATGTGCGACGGCGAGGGCTGGCTCGCCCGGTACATGTTGGGGGAGATGCGGTAGGTGTTGGAATAGATCAGCCGGAAACAGGCATGGTCGATGAACACGCTTTCCAGATGGCCGAGCGCCCGCTGCCACGGCGTCGCCATGCGGCTGCGGCTGCGCTTGATCGCGTCGGCCAGCGCGGTGGTGGTGACCGCCCGCAGGGTGCTTTTCTTCGCCAACTCAAACCTTCCGACTCTGACGGAACGCCAACATAGGCATGACCGGCGTTCCGTCAAGAACCCCATCACATCAAAGCGTCAAGCGACCCTGTCCTGCATCCTCACATACATGTCGTACTGCGCCGCCAGCGTCAGCACGATTTCCATGTAGAGATTGATCAGGCCGTTGGCATAGAAGGCCGGGCAGCCGGTGTAATGACGCTCCCCCGCCATCGCGGTCGGCTCGATCAGGTCGGTGTTCAGGACGATCAGGTCCTTGTCCGGATCATAGAGGAAGGCCGACTGGTCGGGACGCAGCGGGTGGATGGCCTGATGGTCGTCGGCCTCGATCCTGCCCGCCGCCATGAACTGGCACAGCATGCCCAGGCTGCCCATGGCGAGCGGCAGCACCTGCTTCAGGCTGCGGCGGCCGAGGTCGTCATAGGCCGCGGCCTCCAGGCCCGGACGCAGCAGCGGCGCCGCCTCCACCAGATTCCAGCAGACATGCAGCGCGGTGTGGCTGCCGGTCTTGGTGATCGACAGCATGTCGTAGCCGGACGGCCCGTGCAGCACCGACTTCTGCAACTCGCGCCCCAGAACAAAGCCGGCGGCGGCCATGTCGGTGATGGTGCCCTCCGTCCGGCAACGGTCCTCCTCCACCATCACCTTGATCGCCCAATCCTTGATGATGGCGTCCAGCAGATGGCAGACGGAATCGCGCAGGAAGCCGACCATGCGGTCGGGATCGGCGGCGGCCATGCCGTCGGGGTCGGCGAAGTCCAGCCCGTGCGGCGACTCCGGCGGGGTCGCCAGCACCAGATGCCCGGATTCATCCAGCGGCATGCGGGCGATGATGTGCTCCCGCAGATCGACATAGAGGAAGCCCAGCAGGGTGTTGATCGCGACCTTCTCGAAATCCTCCTTGCGGGTGTCGGCATGGGCCGGGCAGTGGCCGGCCAGCGTCAGCAACTCCTCGCTGAGCAGATACGCCGGCTCCTCGGCGATCCGATGCAGGATCGGCGCGAGGCTGATCCGGGTCATCCCGGCCTCCTCATGCGCGCCGGCATAGGTCAGGGCGAAGTCGTTGGTGCGGGCCATCGGGCTCAGCCCTCCTGCAGACGGTCGTAGACGCCGTAGTCGAGCGCCAGCCCGGCGACGATGTCGAGATACAGCTTGATGAGGTTGGTGGTGTAGAAAGCCGGGCAGCCGGTGTAATAGCGCTCGCCCGGCTTGGCGAAGGTGACGATGGGATCGGCGTTCAGCCGGATCAGCCCGTTGGCGTCCAGAATGAAAGCCTTCTGGTCTTTGGGCAGCCGGTGCACGGCCAGGCCGTCGGCCGGCTCGATCCCGCTTTCCTCCATGTAATGGACCAGCATGCCCAGGCTGGACATCGACAGCGGCACGATCTGCTTCAGGCTGCGGTGGACAAGGTCGTCATAGAAAGCGGCGTCGCGTCCCGGCACCAGCAGCGGCGCGGCCTCCACCATCGCCCAGCAGATGTGGATGGCGGTGTGGCTGCCGGTCTTGGTGATCGACAGCATGTCGTAGCCGGCGCGCTGGTAGAGCGGCGAATGCTCCAGCACCGTGCGCAGGACGAAGGTCGCCGCCGCCTCCAGCGAGATTTCGCCGGAGCCTTGGGAGCGGAAATACTCCTCCTCCTTCACCAGATCGACGGCCCAGCCGGTGATGAGCCCGTCCAGCAGGTGGCAGGTGGCGTCGCGCAGGACGGAGCAGAAGACGTCCGGCGCCGCCGCCGCCATGGCGGTGCGGTCGGCCGGGTCCAGCCCGTGCGGCGAACGCGGCGGGATCGGCAGCATCGGCCGGCCGTCCGCATCGAAGGGAAGGTGGCCGGCGATGTGGTCGCGCAGGCGGTTGAACAGCAGGGCCAGCAGGCTGTTGACCGCGACCTTGTCCGCGTCGTCCTGGGGAATGGGCGCCGCACCCTCCGCCGCGCCCTCCGCCTTGCCGGCATGGAACGGGCATTGCCCGGCACCCTTGCGGAAGTCGTCGCTGAACAGGAAGTTCGGGTCGGACTGGATGCGCTGCAGGATATGGGCGATCGACACCCGGCCCAATCCCGCCTCGCCATGGGCGGTGTTGAAGGTCTGGGCGAAGTCGTTGGAACGGGCGGTCAGGGTGTCGGACATGCGTGCGGCCTTCGGCGCGGATGTAGAGCGGACGGGTTACCCTAAAGGCAACCGCCGGCCGCGCGCAACGGAGTGTCGCCTTCGGGCTCTATAATGTCCCGGCCGCTGCGTTATTTTGCCACGATCCGCCCGTCCACCGCGGGCGCGACCGTTTTCTTGGATTCGACGTAATTCATTACGATGGTCGCCAGCAGCACCGCGCCGGAGGCATCGACGATGATTTTGGCGCGCGGGAAGGCGGCATAGCCGTCGCCGCCCTTCAGCATGTAATCGTTGGTGGCGACGCGGTAGGTCGCCTGCGGGTCCAGCGGCTTGCCGCCCACCATGACCGACGTCACCCGCCGTCCGGCCGGCGCCTTGGGATCATAGGTCATGGTCAGGCCGGAAACCTGGGGGAAGCGGCCGGCCTTCTCCTCCACCTTGCCGACGCCATGTTCGAGGGTGGAGATCAGGTCCTGCCCCGACATCTCCACCAGCACGCCGACATTGCCGAAGGGCAGCTCGGCGAAGATGTCCTTGCGGGTCAGTTTGGAGCCGGCGGGGTGCAGCGCATCGGCGCGGATGCCGCCGCCGTTGGTGATGGCGACATCGGCCTTCAGCGCGTCGCGCAGGGCGTCGGCGATCAGGTTGCCCATGCTGGATTCGCGGCTTCGCACCACGTCCTTGCGACTGTCCAGTTCGGTCGTCGTGGTGCCGATCACCGCGGCCAGATCGGTGTCGAGCCGCTTGGTATAGCCCTCCACGACCGTCTCGACCGCCGGATCGGGGGCGATGCCGGCGGTGGTGACGAAGCGCCATTCGGTCGGCATGGTGGTGGTCGCCGGCCCCTTGCCCAAATCCTTCGTCTCGACCGCCAGCTTCACGACGCCGAGATACTGCGCATCGTGCCCGGCCTTCAGGATCAGGGTGGAGCCCTCATAGAAGCTGATCGGGTCGTGGTCGTGGCCGCCCAGGATCAGGTCGATGCCCTTGACCTTGGAGGCCAGCTCCCGGTCCTCCGCGATGGTCAGGTGGGTCAGCGCCACGATGACCGCGGCCCCCTTCGCCCGCAACTCCGTCACCGCCGCCGTCGCCGTTTCCAGGACCGGAGAGAAGCTGAGGCCCGGCCCGGCGCTGGACAAGCGGGCGGTGTCGGGGGTGATGAGGCCGATGAAGCCGACGGTGATGCCGTCGATGGTCCGGGTCCAGTTCGGCACCGTGCCGGCGAAGGCGGAGCCGTCGGCCGACCGCACATTGCTGCCGATCCAGGGGAACTTCGATTCGGCCATGCGCTGTTTCAGCGTGTCGGCGCCGAAGTCGAATTCATGGTTGCCGAAGGTCACCGCATCGACGCCGATGGCATTGAACAGCGCGATCATCTGCTCGCCCCGCGTGGTGCCCGACAGCAGCGACGGCGACAGGAAATCGCCGCCCACCGTGGTGATCGCATCAGGGGCCGCCGCGCGCTCGCGCTTCAGCAGGGTCATCAGCGGCCCGAACCCGCCCTGTCCCTTCACCGGCGCGATCTCGTACACGTCGTTGACATGCAGGAAGGTCAGCGTGCCGTTCTGCGCCCAGGCGGGCAGGGCGGCACCCAGGACGACGGCAAACAGTGGAACGGCAATCAGGCGGAAAGGGAACAGCATGGAGAGCGGACCTTCGATGGCATGCCTGTGTATTCTAGCCGCGATTTCCGCCACGCATAGCGGCTTTGCGGCGCGGAGCGTGTGATCGGGAGGGGCTGCGGCTTGAACTCAGCCTGCGACGGTCTCACAACTTGATGACATGATTGCCAACGACGCGAGCCGAGCAGACCCATGCGCATCCTGGTCGTTCAGAACAGCCTTACCGCTCCCATCGGTCTGGTGGGCGATGCGCTGACCGACAACGGCGCCACCCTCCACACCATCTCCGCCAACGAGGGGGAAGCGATTCCCGACAAGGACGGCTATGCCGGCCTCGTCGTGTTGGGTGGTCCGCAGGACGCCTGGAACGACGAAAAGGGACCGCATTTCGGCCGGGTGATGGAGACGATCCGCGATTTCACCGACGCCGACCGGCCGGTGATGGGTATCTGCCTGGGGGCGCAGTTGGCGGCCCGCGCCTATGGCGCCAAGGTCTACCGCCACACCACGCCGGAACTGGGCATCCACCGCGTCAGCCTGACCGACAGCGCGCAGGCCGACCCGCTGCTGGGCGGCTTCGGTCCGGAGCTGAACCTCGCCCAGTGGCACTACGACACCTTCGAGTTTCCCGACGGCGCGGTGCCGCTGGCCTTCAGCGAGGCCTGCGACCGTCAGGCCTTCCGCCTCGGTCGCGCCACCTACGCCTTCCAATTCCACCCGGAGGCGACCGGCGACATCCTGCGCGGCTGGGCCTCTCGCATCCGGGAGGAGGCGCGGGAAAGCAACGCGGAGATGCTGCACGGTCTGGAGGACTCCATCGCCACCCACCTGCCGGTGGCGGAGCGCTTCACCCGCGCGATGACCCGACGCTGGCTGGATCTGGCGCGCTGACCGTTTCGGTGAAGCGGGCCAGCAGGTCGGGGGTGTCGACGTCGTAGAGGATGCCGGCGTCGTCCACCGGCACCTCGCACAGCCGGTCGGCATGCTGGCCGATCAGCCGCTTCGCCCCGGCGTCGCCCGTCAGCGCCGCCATCTCCGTGAAGAAGGCGCGGTCCCACAGCACCGGATTGCCCTGCTTGCCGTGGGTGGTGGGGATGCAGATGGCGCGGCCCTCCACCGGGCTGTAGGCGGCGATCAGCCGGTCGATCACGGCGGACGCCACCCGCGGCATGTCGCCCAAACACACCACCACCGCATCGGATTCGCTGGGCACCGCTGCCAGACCGGCGCGCAGCGAGCTGCTCAGCCCCTCGGCAAAGGCGGGGTTGTGGACGAAGGTGACGGGCCGGTCGGCCAGCGCCCGCGCCACGCTTTCCCCCTGGTGGCCGGTGACGACGATCACGTTGGCGGCTTGCGAAGCCAGCGCCGCATCGACTGCACGGGCAACCAGCGGCGCGCCGTTGACCTCCGCCAGCAGCTTGTTGGTCGGCCCCATGCGGCTGGAGCGGCCGGCCGCCAGCACCAGGGCGGTGACGCGCGGCGCGCGGGGCGTCTCGGTGGAGACTCCCGCCCGTGGCAGGGGGCGCGTCGGGATCTCGGCCAGCAGCCCGCCGACGCCCATCCGCATCACATCTGCCCGGCTCGGCGGAATCCCGGCGGCGATGCGCTGCAGCACCCAGTCGAAGCCGTTCAGCTTGGGCGAGCGCGCGCAGCCCGGCAAGCCCAGCACCGGCTTGCCGTCGCGCTTGGCCAGAAGCAGCAGGTTGCCGGGATCGACCGGCATGCCGAAATGCTCCACCGCGCCGCCGGCCCGTTCGATGGCGGCCGGCAGCACGTCGCGGCGGTCGGTGATGGCCGACGCGCCGGCGATCAGCAGCAGGTCGGCCGCCGGCATCCCCGCAATCTCCGCCGCCAGCGCGGCCTCGTCATGGGCGCAGCGCGATTCATGGATCAGCGTACCGCCGAGCGCCTCGACCCGCCCCCGCGTCACGGTGACGGTCTTGTCGAGCACGCTGTCCTTCACCCCCGGCAGCCGCGTCTGGATCAGCGCCACCGACAGCGGGCGATAGGGCAGGACAGCCAACGGCGGCGGCCCGTCGGCGGCGATCTGTTCCGCCTGCTCCACCGCAGCGACGGGGGCGGCAAAGGGGATGATCTTGACGGTGGCCAACATCTGACCGGGCTCGACCGGGGCAAAGTCGGGCAGGGTGGCGATGGTGACGCTCTCGTCGATTTCGTTGATGGCGTCGATGCGGGCGGGGTCGAGGCGCAGAAGTCCATGCGCTTCGGCGAACAGGTTGACCCGGCCGGTGAAGGCCGCGGCGATCTGGACGGAGCCGCCGGCCACAGTGGCCGCGATCCTGGTGGCGGCGGCATCCTCGGCGATGTCGCTGTCGGACAGCTTGGCGGCTATCACGTCCGAAATGCCGGCCTCGCGCAGGGCGGTGACATCATCGGCCGACAGCCGGCGGCCCTTCTTGAAGGCGAGCCCACTCAGGCGCAGCGAATGGGCGAGGATCGCACCCTCGGCATCGGACAGGGGAAGCGGGCCGAAGAACATGGGGGCTCCGGATGGGCACGGACGATGTATGCCCACGGATATGGCGAGCGGGCCGGAGCCGGGCAATGGGCGGAAGGTATGGGGTGGGGACTGCCGAAATTGGCTCCCCACCCTGATCTTCACCTCTCAGCAGGGATGGTTCTCGCCCCGCCGCACGCAGGTGATCTGCCCCATGATCGCAATCGCGATCTCCGCCGGGGTGACGGCGCCGATCGACAGCCCGACCGGGCCGCGGATGCACTTCACCTCGGCCTCGCTCAGCCCCTCGTCGCGCAGGCGGTCCAGGCGCAGGGCGTGGGTGCGCTTGCTGCCCAGCGCGCCGACATAGAAGGCGGGAGAGCGCAGCGCCACCACCAGCGCCGGGTCGTCCAGCTTGGGGTCGTGCGTCAGGGTGACCACGGCGGTGCGGGCGTCGGGCTTCAGCTCCGCCAGCGCCTCGTCCGGCCACAGATGGTTCAGCTTGACGCCGGGGAAGCGGGCCTCGGTCGCGAAGGCGCCGCGCGGGTCGATCACCGTCACGTCATAGCCGGTTAGTCTCGCCACCGGGGCCAGCGCCTGGGCGATGTGCACGGCGCCGACGATCAGCAGCCGCATCGCCGGATTGTGGACATGCACGAACAGGCGGAAGCCGTCCTCGTCCTGCGGATCGACCAGCAGGCCGGAGCGGTCCTGACGGATGCGCCGGCGCACCTCGTCCAGCAGGTCGGACTCAAGCCCGAAGCCGCCATGGACGGTGTCCTCGTAAACCAGGGTCTGGAGACCGGTGTTGAGATCGGTCACCAGGGCAGCCGGGATCGCGGCGGCCTTCGCCGCGAGCAGCCGGTCCAGAATATCGCGTTTCATTCCACGGCCTCGACATAGACCTGTACCTGTCCGCCGCAGGCCAGCCCGACTTCCCAGGCCATTTCATTGGTGATGCCGAAGGACAGCAGGCGCGGTTCGCCGTCCTCCATCGACTTGACGGCCTCGTGCGCCACGGCGCTTTCGATGCAGCCGCCGGACACGGAGCCGGCCATCGACCCGCGGTCGTCGATCGCCATCTGGCTGCCGACCGGCCGCGGCGAGGATCCCCAGGTCGACACGACGGTCGCCAGGGCCACCCTGCGGCCGGCGGCGCGCCATGCGGCCGCTTGCTCCACGATGTTGTCCGCCATCAGGGTGTCGTTCATCCCGCCGCCTCCTTCAACCAGCGGCGCAAGCCCGGGCTCCGACGCGGACCGTCGGCCGACAGGACACCGGCCAGATCCGCGAGGCTGTTCAGGCTGTGGGCCGCAAGAAAATCGTCCACATGCGGCAGCAGCGCCCGGATGCCCGAGGATTTCGGCGCAAAGCCTTCCCAGCGCAACAAAGGATTCAGCCAGACGAGCCGCCGACAGCTTTTGTGCAACCGATCGGCCTCTGCCGCAAGCCCTTCCCCTGCATCCCTGTCCAGCCCGTCGGTAATGAGAAGCACGACCGCGCCCTGGCCCAGCACCCGCCGCGCCCAGGTCCGGTTGAAGGCGTGCAGCGCCGTGCCGATCCGCGTGCCGCCCGACCAGTCGGCGACCGCCCCCGACACGGCGTCCAGCGCCACGTCCACGTCCTTGTGCCGCAGATGGCGGGTGATGTTGGTCAGCCGGGTGCCGAAGACGAAGCTGTAGACCCGGTCGCGGTCATTGGTCACCGCATGCATGAAATGCAGCAGCATGCGCGAATAGCGGGTCATCGATCCGGATATGTCGCACAGCACCACCAGCGGCGGCGGCCGGGTGCGGCGGCGCTTGCGGGCAAGGTCCGACAGGTCGCCGCCGGTGCGCAGCATCCGCCGCAATGTGGCGCGCGGATCGACGCGCGGCCCCATCGGGTCGGATCGGTAACGCCGGGTGGTGACCTCGGCCAACGGAAGGGCGAGGCGGGACAGCAGTCGCTTGGCCTGCGCCATCTCCTCTCCCGTCATCTTCTCGAAATCCTTGTCCTGCAGCCGTTCGGCGGCGGACACGGTGAAGGAGGCGTCGACCTCGATCTCGGTCTTCTCCGGCTCCTCCTTCTCGGCGCCGCTGCCGTGCAGGGCCTCGGCGAGGCGTTGCGCCATTTCCGGCTGGTCGGGGGGCGCCTCCGTCCGCACCTTCGGCAGCATCAACGACATCATCTTCTTCAGGATGTCGGGATTGCGCCAGAAGACGTGGAAGGCCTGGTCGAACAGCTCGCTCTGGTCATGGCGGTTCACGAAGATGGCGTGCAGCGCCCAATAGAAGTCGGTGCGGTTGGACAGCCCGACCGCCTCCACCGCCTCGACCGCCTGCAACACCTTGCCCGGCCCGACCGGCAGGCCGGCGGCGCGCAGCGCGCGGGCGAAATGCATCAGGTTGAGGGTGAGGCGACCGGCCGGCGCGTCGTCCGTCATGGCGGCCTCAACGCGCGGTGGTGGCGGCCAGCTCGGTCTTGACCTGGGTCAGGATGCGCGCCGCCTCGCTGCCCTGGATGCGGGCGATGTCGTCCTGGTATTTCAGCAGCGTGCCCAGCGTGTCGTTGATGACGGAGGGGTCCAGCTCCAACTGGTTCAACTCCACCAGCGCCTGCGCCCAGTCGAGCGTCTCGGCCACGCCCGGCGCCTTGTAGAGGTCCATGCCGCGCAAATTCTGGACGAAGCCGACCACCTGGGCCGCCAGCCGCGCATCGGCCTGCGGCGCCTTCACCGACAGGATCTCCCGCTCCCTCGCGGCCGAAGGATAATCGACCCAATGATAGAAGCAGCGCCGTTTCAGCGCGTCGTGGATCTCGCGGGTGCGGTTGGAGGTGAGGATGACGATGGGCGGCTCCGGCGCATGGACGGTGCCGAATTCTGGGATCGAGACCTGATAATCGGACAGGATCTCCAGCAGATAGGCCTCGAACGGTTCGTCGGTGCGGTCCAGCTCGTCGATCAGCAGCACCGGCGGCCCGGCGAGGTCCGGTTCCAGAGCCTGCAGCAGAGGCCGCTTGACCAGGAAGCGTTCGGAAAACAGGTCGGAGGCCAACGATTCACGGTCCTGCCCTCCGGAAGCCTCGGCCAGGCGGATTTCCATCATCTGGCGGGCATAGTTCCATTCATAGACGGCGGACGAGGCGTCCAGCCCCTCATAGCATTGCAGCCGCAGCAGCTTGCGGCCGAGCGTCGCCGACAGGACCTTGGCGATCTCGGTCTTGCCGACACCGGCCTCGCCCTCCAGGAACAGCGGGCGCTTCAGCTTCAGCGCCAAGAACAGCGCGGTCGCCAGCGAGCGGTCGGCGACGTAATTGCCGCGGGTGAGAAGCGCCAGCGTGTCATCGACGGAGGCGGGGAGGGCGGTGGTCATGGACGGCCTTTGGAGGCTGGCTTGCAAATTCGCCTCTCCCCCCTGGGGAGAGGTCGGGCGGCGAAGCCGACCGGGTGAGGGGGGCGGACCCTCTCCCTCGGGGAGAGGGTGGCGCCAAAGGCGCCGGGTGAGGGACTTTGCATTGCTTGGACGATCCACGCAACGCATCCCCCTCACCCTAACCCTCTCCCCGCTTTCGGCGGACCAAAGGTCCGCCTGTCGCGTCAGCGCAAACGGAGTTTGCGCGAGAGCGGGGGGAGAGGGGACTTTCCCAATCACCCCGCCGCTTCGACCGCGCGCTTCGCCATCACGGTGACGAGGTGGGCGCGATAGTCGGCGCTGGCGTGGATGTCGGCATTCAGGCCGTCGGCCTCCACCGACAGGCCGTTCAACGCCTCCACCCGGAAGTCGGCGGCGAGCGCCGTCTCGAACGCCTCGGCGCGGAAGACGGAGCCGGCGGCACCGGTCACCGCCACCCGCACCTCGGCGCCGAACTTGGCGACGAAGACGCCGACGATGGCGTAGCGGCTGGCCGGGTTGCGGAACTTGGCGTAGGCCGCCTTGTCGGGACGGGAGAAGCGCACCGACTTGATGATCTCGCCCGGTTCCAGCGCGGTTTCGAACATGCCGGTGAAGAAATCGTCGCCGGCGATGGTCCGGCGGTCGGTGGTGACCGTCGCCTTGAGCGCCACCACCGCCGACGGATAGTCGGCCGACGGGTCGGCGTTGGCGATGGAACCGCCCATCGTGCCCATGTTGCGGACCTGCCGGTCGCCGATGCCCTCGGCGAGGCTAGCCAGCACCGGGATCACCCGCTTCACGAGGTCGGAGTGGGCGACCTCCGCATGGCGGGTAAAGGCGCCGATCTCCAAACCGCCATCAACCTCGCGAATCGCCTTCAGCTCCGGAATGGCGCCGAGGTCGATCAGGTCGGTCGGCCGGGCAAGGCGCTGTTTCAGCGTCGGCAGCAGGGTCTGGCCGCCGCCCAGCAGCTTGGCCTCTTCCGCCTGGATGGCGGTCGCCGCGTCGGCAAGCGATGTCGGCCGTTGGTACGTGAACGCGTACATTCTCTAGCCTCCTTCTTCTTCGGCCGTCTTATTCCGCCGCCATGGCGGGTGCAGGGGCAGCGTCGCGGATGGTCCGCCAGACCTTCTCCGGCGTCGCCGGCATGTCCATGTGGGTGACGCCGTATTCCGACAGCGCGTCCACCACCGCGTTCATCACGGCGGCGGCGGCGCCGATGGTTCCGGCCTCGCCGCAGCCCTTCACGCCCAACGGGTTGTGGGTGCAGGGCTGGTCCTCGTGATAGCGCACGGTGAAGGATGGGACATCGTCCGCCCGCGGCATGCAATAGTCCATGTAGGACCCGGTGACGAGCTGCCCCGAGTCCTCGTCATAGACGCAGTTCTCGTACAGCGCCTGCCCGATGCCCTGGACCAGGCCGCCATGCACCTGCCCCTCGACGATCAGCGGGTTGATGACGTTGCCGAAGTCGTCCACCGCGGCGAAGCTGACGATGGTGGTGACGCCGGTATCGGGATCGATCTCCAGCTCGCAGACATGGCAGCCGTTGGGGTAGGTGAAGTTCTTCGGGTCGTAGAAGGCCTGCTCGTCCAGCCCCGGCTCCAGCTCGTCGAGCGGGAAGTTGTGCGGGACGTAGGCCTGCAGGGCGATGTCGCCGATGCCCAGGCTCTTGTCGGTGCCGGCGACGGTGAAGCGGCCGTCCTTCACCTCGATGTCGGTCTCGGCGGCCTCCAGCATGTGGGCGGCGATCTTCTTCGCCTTGCGCTCCACCTTGTCCATCGCCTTCACCAGGGCCGAGCCGCCGACCGCCAGCGAACGCGAGCCGTAGGTGCCCATGCCGAAGGGGATCTTGTTGGTGTCGCCGTGGACGATCTCGACATTCTCGATCGGGATGCCGAAGCGCTCGGCCACGATCTGGGCGAAGGTGGTCTCATGGCCCTGGCCGTGGCTGTGGGAACCGGTGAAGACCGTCACCGAACCCGTTGGATGGAAACGGACTTCCGCGCATTCATAAAGTCCTGCGCGCGCTCCGAGCGCGCCGGCGACATTGCTGGGGGCGATGCCGCAGGCCTCGATGTAGGTGGCGAAGCCGATGCCGCGCAGCTTGCCGCGCGCCTTGGATTCGGCGCGGCGCTGTTGGAAGCCGGGGTAGTCGACCAGCGGCAGGGCGATGTCCAGGTTCTTGGCGAAGTCGCCGGTGTCGTATTGCAATGCTACCGGCGTCTGGTAGGGCATCGCCTCCTTCGGCACGAAGTTGCGGCGGCGGATTTCGGTCCTGTCCATGCCCATCACGCCGGCGGCGACATCGACCAGCCGTTCGATCAGATAGCAGGCCTCCGGCCGGCCGGCGCCGCGATAGGCGTCGACGGGGGAGGTGTTGGTGAAGACCGCCTTGACCTCGGCATAGATCGCCGGGGTCTTGTACTGGCCGGCCAGCAGGGTGGCGTAGAGGTAGGTCGGGATCGACGGCGCGAAGGTGGACAGATAGGCGCCGAGATTGGCCAGCGTCGAGACGCGCAACGCCAGGAAATTGCCGTCGGCGTCCATCGCCAGCTCGGCATGGCTGACATGGTCGCGGCCATGGGCGTCGGTCAGGAAGCTCTCCGACCGGTCGGCGGTCCATTTCACCGGCCGGCCGACCTTGCGCGCCGCCCAGGTGACGACGGCCTCCTCGCCGTAATGGAAGATCTTCGACCCGAAGCCGCCGCCCACGTCGGGCGCCACCACGCGCAGCTTGTGTTCGGGAATGCCCAGCACGAAGGCGCCCATCAGCAGGCGGGTGACATGCGGGTTCTGGCTGGTGGTGGTCAGCGTGTATTCGCCGCTGGACTGGTCGTATTCGCCCATCGCCGCCCGCGGCTCCATGGCGTTCGGGACCAGCCGCTGGTTGACCAGATCGATCCTGGCGACATGGGCGGCGTTGGCGAAGGCCGCGTCCACCGCCGCCTGATCGCCCAGATGCCAGTCGTAGCAGACATTGTCCGGCGCATCGTCATGGACCAGCGGCGCACCGCCATCGATGGCGCGGGTGGAGGAGCCCACCGCCGGCAGTTCCTCGTAATCGACCACCACCATCTCGGCGGCGTCGCGTGCCTGCTCGCGGGTTTCGGCGATCACCACCGCCACCGCGTCGCCGACATAGCGCACGCGGTCGCGCGCCAGCGGATAATGCGGCGGCTCCTTCATCGGCGAGCCGTCCTTGGAGTGGATCTGCCAGCCGCAGGGCAAGCTGCCGACCTTGTCGGCTTCCATGTCGGCGCCGGTCAGCACGGCGACCACGCCCGGCATCGCCAGCGCATCCGTGAAGTCGATGCCCAGGATGCGGGCATGGGCATAGGGGGAGCGCACATGCACCGCATGGGTCATGTTCAGGCGCTTGAAATCGTCGGTGTAGTTGCCGCGGCCGGTCAGAAAGCGCTGGTCTTCGCGCCGGCGCACCGAGGCGCCGATGCCATTGGGGTTCGCCATCTCGTGTTTCCTCCCACAGGAACGCTGAAGATGCGGAAATGCCTGCTTCTTGCTGGGCTTATCGCCCTTATTCGGCCGCGACCGCCGCCGGTTGCGCCCCCGCCATCGCCTCGGCACCCGCCTTCACCGCCTTGACGATGTTGTGATAGCCGGTGCAGCGGCAGATGTTGCCTTCCAGCCCCTCGCGGATCTCGGCCTCGGTCGGATTCGGGTTCTCGCGGACCAGATCGACCGCGCTCATCACCATGCCCGGCGTGCAGAAGCCGCATTGCAGGCCGTGATGCTCGCGGAAGGCGGCCTGCATCGGGTGCAGCGTGCCGTCGGCCGCCGCCAGCCCCTCGATCGTCGTCACCTCGGCACCGTTGGCCTGGACGGCCAGCGTGGTGCAGGACTTCACCGACCGGCCGTCGACATCGACGACGCACGCGCCGCACTGGCTGGTGTCGCAGCCGACATGGGTGCCCGTCAGGCCGAGATGCTCGCGCAGGAAGGCGACGAGCAGGGTACGCTCCTCCACCTCGCGCGAGACCGTCTTGCCATTGACGGTCATCGATACGGTACAGGACATCGGTTTTCCTCCCGCTGGCTGAAGTCTGGCTTGCAGTCGTTTGGCGTGCAGTTTGGACTTGTTGCTGTCGTGTGACGCGCCTTGAGCCGGAGCAGTGGTGGTGTCTGCTTCGGCCGGCGGTCTTCCGCCACAAGGATAGGGGGTGTCCACCCGCCGAGGTCAAGGAGCCTGTGCATGCCTTGGCCGAAAGAATGGCATGTGAACGGTCGATATGTCGGATTGTACGTACTGGCGCGCAATTTTGTGGCGCGTTACAGTGGGTTGGGGCTGCCCATGGCTATGGGCATGCAAATGAATCAGCCCGGCAACGATCCGGGTGCAGCAACGATAACGGGGAGAGCCGCTATGAATCGCCCATCCATGAAGCGTCACCTTCTGGCCCTGTGCACGGCCGCCGGCCTTGGCGTCAGCCTTGGACTCGCCGCCCTGCCGGCCAAGGCGGAGACCTTCATCACCGTTCTGACCGGCGGCACCAGCGGGGTCTATTATCCGCTCGGCGTGGCGCTGTCGAACGTGTACGGCAAGGCGCTGCCGGGGGCCAAGGTGACGGCGCAGGCGACCAAGGCGTCGGTGGAGAACCTGAACCTGCTGCAGACCGGCCGCGGCGAAATCGGCTTCACGCTGGGCGATGCGCTGAGCGATGCCTGGAAGGGCAACGAGGAGGTCGGCTTCAAGCAGAAGCTGGACAAGCTGCGCACCATCGCCGCCATCTATCCCAACTACATCCAGGTCGTCGCCAGCAAGGAATCGGGCATCAAGACGCTGGCCGATCTGAAGGGCAAGCGGGTGTCGGTCGGCGCGCCGAAGTCGGGGACGGAGCTGAACGCGCGGGCGATCTTCAACGCTGCCGGTCTGGCCTATAAGGATTTCGCCAAGACCGAATATCTGCCCTTTGGCGAATCGGTCGATCTCATCAAGAACCGGCAGCTGGACGCGACGCTGATTTCCGCCGGCCTCGGCGTGGCGGCGATCAAGGATCTGTCGTCGTCCCAGGAGATCACCGTCGTCAGCATCCCGGCCGACGTGGTGCAGAAGGTCGGCGACGCCGCCTACATCACCGAGACGATCCCGGCCGGCACCTATCCCGGCCAGGATGCCGATGTGCCGACCGCCGCGGTCCGCAACCTGCTGGTAAGCCATTCCGGGGTGTCGGACGACGCCGCCTATGCGATGACCAAGACGCTGTTCGAGAATCTGGACGCGCTGGCCGCCGCCCATGTCGCCGCCAAGCAGATCAAGCTCGACAAGTCCGCCACCCAGTCGCCGGTGCCGTTCCACCCCGGCGCCGTCAAGTTCTACAAGGAAAAGGGGCTGATGTAAGAAACGGTCGCATAGGTCACGGGGAAATTAGACGTGAACACTCATAACAACGAGGCGGACGCACAAGTCCGCCAGGCGATCGACCGGGAGAATCCCGCCCATGTCGCGGCTTTCGAAGGCTTCGACGGGCGGGCGGTGTTTGCCATCGCCGTGGCCTTTTCGATCTTCCAGATCTGGACTGCCGCCTTCAACCCGCTGTCCACCACCGTGGTGCGGTCGGTCCATGTCGGCTTCCTGGTGCTGATGACCTTCACCCTGTTCGGCGCGCGGAAGACCTCCGCGCGCAAACGGGTGCCGTGGTACGACTGGCTGCTCGGCCTGACCGGCTTCGCCATCGGTCTCTATCATTACGTGTTCGAAAGCGACCTGATCCTGCGGGCGGGCGATCCCAACACCACCGACATCGTCGTCGGCACCATCGCCGTCGCCCTGGTGTTCGAGGCCGCCCGCCGGATCATGGGGCTGGCCCTGCCGATCCTGTGCGGCGTGTTCATTCCCTATGCCCTGTTCGGGCGGGAACTGCCCCTTGGGCTGGCCCATCGCGGCTATGGCTTCGATCAGGTGATCGACACGCTGTTCCTGTCGACCGAGGGCATCTACGGCACGCCGACCTTCGTGTCGGCGACCTACATCTTCCTGTTCATCCTGTTCGGCGCCTTCCTGGAGCGGGCCGGGATGATCAAGCTGTTCAACGACGTCTCGCTCGGCCTCGTCGGCCATTCCAAGGGCGGGCCGGCGAAGGTGGCGGTCTTCTCCTCCGGCTTCATGGGGACGATCAACGGCTCGGGCGTCGCCAACGTGCTGACCACCGGGCAGTTCACCATTCCGCTGATGATGCGCTTCGGCTATCGCCCCGCCTTCGCCGGCGCGGTGGAGGCGACCGCCAGCATGGGCGGGCAGCTGATGCCGCCGGTGATGGGCGCCGCCGCCTTCATCATGGCGGAGACCATCGGCGTGCCCTACAGCGATGTCGCGCTGGCCGCCGCAATTCCCGCCATCCTCTATTTCGGCAGCGCCTTCTGGATGGTCCATCTGGAGGCCGGCAAGCGCAACCTGATCGGCCTGCCGCGTGAGGAATGCCCGAGCGCGCTCCGGGCGCTGAAGGAGGGCTGGTATCTGATCCTGCCGCTTGCGGCGCTGGTCTATCTGCTGTTCTCCGGCTTCACGCCGCTGTTCGCCGGGGTGATCGGCATCGCCGCCACCGCCGCGCTGATCCTGGGGATGTCCGTCGTCTCGGCCGTCGGCCCGACTCTGCTGCGCGTCGGTTTCTGGGTCCTGCTGGGCCTGATCGCCGCCGGGCTGTGGCGGATGGGGCTGCGCACGGAGCATCTGGCCTTTGCCATCGTCGGTCTGCTGGTCGTGCCCTGCCTGCTGTTCCGCGGCGGGCGCGAGACGCTGGTTCTGGTGGTGAATTCCATTGCCGACGGCGCGAAGAACGCCATCGGCGTCGGCGTCGCCTGCGCGCTGGTCGGCGTGCTGATCGGCATGATGACGCTGACCGGCCTCGCCTCCAGCTTCGCCACCACCATCGTCAACCTGTCCGGCGGCAACCTGCTGGCGGCGCTGGTGCTGACGATGGTGACCTGCATCGTGTTGGGCACCGGGTTGCCGACCACCGCCAACTACATCATCACGGCGTCCATCGCCGCGCCGGCGCTGCTGACCATGGGCGTGCCGCTGATCGTCAGCCACATGTTCGTCTTCTATTTCGGCATCATGGCCGATCTGACCCCGCCGGTGGCGCTGGCGGCGCTGGCCGCCTCCTCCATCGCGCGGGTCGGGCACATGAAGATCGGCCTTATCGCCACCCGCATCGCCATGGCCGGCTATGTCGTGCCCTTCATGGCAGTGTACGACCCGGCGCTGGTGCTGCAGACCGGAAGCTGGACGGCGGTCGCCTACATCTTCGTCAAGGCCTGCGTCGCCATTGCCCTGTGGGGGGCCGCAACCATCGGCTTCTTCTGGACCAACCTGCCGTTCGTCGCGCGGATCTATGCCGCGGCGACCGCCTTCCTGTTCGTCGTGGCGCTGCCGGCCACCGACGAGGTCGCCTTCGTCATGACCGGCCTGTTCCTGCTGTGGCAGCACCGCCGCCGCGGCGTTCCGGCCGCCGCCACGGTTTGAGGAGGCCGGGTTCCGCATGGCCGGTCTCTGCCTGTTCGCCCTCGGCGGCGCGCTGCTGGCGTCGCTGCCGGGGACGCAGTTCACCCTGTCCTGGACCCACTCCATCGAAAAGACGGAGTGGCGGGAGGACTGGACGGTCGAGGCCGGCCGGCTGCGTCCGACCGAGGCCCGCATCCGCGGCGCCGGCGCCGGGATGGAGCCCGGCCCCGATGCCCGGCTGACCGCCGACGGCTGGATGGTCTGGACGCCCGGTCTGCCGCCGCAGGACAGCGTCACGTTGGCGGCCTCAAACTTCACCGGCGAGCACCGGCTGTGCGCCGGGGCGGACTGCCGGCCGCTGTCGGGCTGGACCGGGGTGAAGGATCAACCCGTGGCGATGCGGGCCTGCCCATAGGCCGTTCCCGCCCCCGCCTACGAAAGTTCGTGCCGCCGAAGCCCCTTCCGGCTTGGCTTACGCTGCCTCAATCCGCATACTCCCGTTCCTTTCGTCAGCCTACCATCCGGACCGATGATCAATTCCCCCACGCACCAACGCCGTTCATTCCTCCTTCCGGCCGTTCTCGGCGCGGCGCTCGCCGTCGGCGGCGTGCTGCTGGGCACGCACGGGGTCCAGGCGGCGGAGGTGCCGGCGGACGTTGCCCATGGCGGCGTGCCGCACCTGGACGGACGGCTGCTGAGTGCCGCATGGGTGGTGCCCTTCGCCGGCATTCTGCTGTCGATCGCGCTGTTCCCACTGCTGGCGCCGATGGTCTGGCACCATCATTTCGGCAAGATCTCGGCGGCTTGGGCGCTGGCCTTCCTGGTGCCCTTCGCCGCGACCTTCGGGTTCGACCTCGCGACCTACGAGCTGCTGCACACGGTCCTGCTGGAATACATCCCCTTCATCGTGCTGCTGACCGCGCTGTTCACGGTGGCGGGCGGCGTGCGGCTGACCGGGTCGCTGGTGGGGACGCCGGCGGCGAATACCGTCGGGCTGGCGCTCGGCACGGTGTTGGCGAGCCTGATGGGCACCACCGGCGCCTCGATGCTGCTGATCCGCCCGCTGCTGCGCGCCAACGAACACCGGCGCCACAAGGTCCACACCATCGTCTTCTTCATCTTCCTGGTGTCGAACGTCGGCGGATCGCTGACCCCGCTGGGCGACCCGCCGCTGTTCCTCGGCTTCCTGAAGGGGGTCGATTTCTTCTGGCCGACGGTCCATCTGCTGGCGCCGATGGGCTTCCTGGCCGGTCTGCTGCTGGTGATCTATTTCGTGCTCGATCTCGTCCTGCACACCCGCGACCCCGGTAAGCATCCGCTGATCGAGGGCGTCCACGAACGCGAGCCGATCCGCATCGAGGGCAGCGTCAACCTGCTGCTGCTGGTCGCCATCGTCGTGGCGGTTCTGCTGAGCGGCGTCTGGCATCCCGGCGTCGGCGTCACGCTGTACCATGTGACTGTGCAGCTTGAGACCATCGTGTCGAACCTGCTGCTGCTGGGCATCACCGGCCTGTCGCTGACCCTGACCAGCAAGAAGAGCCGCCGCCTGAACGGTTTCAGCTGGGGCCCGATCCTAGAGGTGGCGAAGCTGTTCGCCGCCATCTTCCTGACCATCATCCCGGCCATCGCCATCCTGAAGGCCGGGACCGACGGCGCGCTGGGCGCCATCATCTCCGCGGTGAACGAGGGCGGAAAGCCCAACCCGGCCGCTTATTTCTGGGCGACCGGCATCCTGTCCAGCTTCCTCGACAACGCCCCCACCTACCTGATCTTCTTCAACACCGCCGGTGGCGACGCGAAGGTGCTGATGAGCGACCTGTCGCTGACGCTGACCGCCATTTCCGCCGGCGCGGTGTTCATGGGCGCCAACAGCTATATCGGCAACGCCCCCAACTTCATGGTCAAGGCGATCGCCGAGGAACGGGGCGTCGCCATGCCCAGCTTCTTCGGCTACATGGCCTGGTCCCTCGGTATCCTGGTGCCGCTGCTGGGCCTGACCACGCTGGTCTTCTTCCTGTGATGGTCCCTATTCTGTAACAGCCGGCCACGAAACGAATCGTCACCTCCGCCGTTAACCCGCGACAGGGCCGCCTGTCCGTCCGCGATCTGCCGGACGTGCGCGGCGCAACGGCTGGAGGGTGACGTGGTTTGGAAGGAACTCGGCGGAAACCTGGGGGCGGGAGTCTGGGCCGGGCGGCCGATGGCTGCGCCATGAGCACGCAGACCCACCCCCGCCACCTGCATTCCCTGACCCCGCTCCGCGGCATCGCGGCCCTGTGGGTGGTGCTGTACCACTACAGCTTCCAGTATTTTCCCAACCTGCACCCCGACAGCTACACGCATCTGGTGCAGAAGGGCTATCTGGCCGTCGATCTGTTCTTCATGCTCAGCGGCTTCGTGCTGACCCATGTCTATCACGACACCTTCAGCCGGTCGGTCGGCGACAAATACTGGAGCTTCCTCAGGGCGCGCGTCGCCCGGCTCTATCCGCTGCATCTGGCGGTCCTGCTGCTGTTCGTGGCGACGGCGCTGGCCATCCGCACGGTGGAGTACGCCGCCACCGGCAGTTTCCCGGCAATCCCGCTGAAGGGCGCCGAATCCGTCTGGGCATTGGTCGCCAACCTGTTCATGCTCCAGGGCCTCTATGCCAGCATGCTCAGCTGGAATTATCCGGCTTGGTCGATCAGCCTGGAATTCATGGCCTATCTGGTCTTCCCCTTCGCGCTGCCCTTGGTCTGGCGGGCCGGCGGGCGGACGCAGGCCTTGATGGCGGCCGGTGCGCTGGCGACGCTCTGCCTGCTGGCCTGGGCGACGCAGGACAATCTGAACCAGTGGGACGGGCCGCAGACCCTGCTGCGGTGCCTGCCGGAATTCCTGCTGGGCACGTTGCTCTACAGCGCCTTTCGCAGCGGGCTTGCCGCGTCGCTGCTGTCGAGTGACCTGACGATGGCCGGAGTCGTTCTGGCGATCCTGCTGCTTCTGCACACCGGCGGGCCGGACCTGCTGGCGGTGCCGCTGTTCGCGCTGCTGATCCTGGCGGCGGTCGCCAACCGGGGCCGGGCCGCGGGCGCGCTGAATGTCCGGCCGTTGGTGTGGCTGGGCGACGTGTCCTATTCGCTCTACCTGATCCACGGCTTCGTCGAATACGCCACCACGCGGTTGCTGGGGCTGGGTCTCGGTATCTACGACCGCAAGGCTCTGCCCGGCGGCTGGTCGATGGCCCTGCTGGTGGCGATGGTCACCGCCTGCCTGCTGATGGCCGGCCCGGCCTATCGCCGGATCGAAGTGGGCGGCCGGCGTCTTCTGCGGGAGGGGCCGAGCTTCGGCCGGCTGACGCTGGCGGCGGCGGGGCGGCGCCCCGACTGACGCGGCTTTTGGCCAAAAAAATGCGCCCGGGGCAGATGCCGCCGGGCGCGAAGGCACAGTACGAAAGAGGATCATCAGCAATTGATGATGCAATCGGGAGATCGATTGTGGCGCTACCTTGTCATGGAGCGGGCAAGCGCCCCTTGACCGTGGTCAAGCTTGAGCGAAAGAGTTGGTTATCAATCCCCCAGCGCCGGCCTGGGCAGCGCGCCGTTCATCCCGTCGTCCTCCACCTCCTCCGTTTCCTGGCGGGGCACGCGGAACCACGCCGCATAGAGCGCCGGCAGGAAGAAGATCGTCAGCACCGTGGCGCCCGCCAGACCGCCCATGATGGCGACCGCCATCGGACCCCAGAAGACGCTCTGCGTCAGCGGGATCATGGCGAGGATCGCCGCCGCCGCAGTCAGGGCGATGGGACGGGAGCGGCGGACGGTCGCCTCCACGATGCTGTCCCAGCGTGACCGGCCGCCGCGGATGTCCTGTTCGATCTGGTCGACCAGGATGACCGAGTTGCGCATGATGATGCCGGCCAGCGCGATGACGCCCAGCATGGCGACGAAGCCGAAGGGCAGGTTGAACAGCAGAAGCGAGGCGGTGACGCCGATCAGCCCCAGCGGTGCCGTCAGCAACACCATGAACACACGCGAGAAGCTCTGCAGCTGCAGCATCAGCGTGGTGACCATGATCAGCAGCATCACCGGCATCATGGCGTTGATCGAATCCTGGCCCTTGGCGCTCTCCTCGATGGCGCCGCCCATGGTGATGGCGTAGCCGTCGGGCAGGGTGGCGCGCAGCGCGTTCAACTGCGCGTTCAGCTGGGTGCTGACCACCGGGGCCTGCAGGCCGCCGGTGACGTCGCCCTTGACCGTCATCGTCGTTTCGCGTGCCCGGCGCCACAGGACCGGCTCTTCCAGCTCATAGCGGACGCTGGCGACCTGGCTCAGGGGCACGGTGGTGCCGCGGCTGGTGCGGATGTTCAGCTCGCCCAGGCGCGACAAATCCATCCGCTCTTCCGGCGTGGTGCGCAGCAGGACGCCGATCAGCTCCGTACCCTCGCGGTACTGGGTGACCGACATGCCGTTCAGCAGCAGTTGCAGGGCGTTGGACAAATCCTGCTTCGACACGCCCAGCGCCCGCGCCTTGGCGGTGTCCACCTCCAGCCGGACGCGCTTCGACAACTCGTCCCAGTCCAGATGGACGTTGGCGGTGTTGGGGTGGGCGCGCATGGTGTCGCGCACCTGATAGGCGATCTTGCGGATGGTCGCCGGATCCTCCCCGGTGACGCGGAACTGCACCGGATAGCCGACCGGCGGGCCGTTCTCCAGCCGGCTGATGCGGACGCGGGCGGCGGGGAAGTCGGCTTCCAGCCTCGGCTCCAGCCGCTGCATGAAGTGCTCGCGCTGCTCCAGCCCCTTGGTCATCACCATGAATTGGGCGAAGTTAGCGGTCTCCAACTGCTGGTCCAAGGGCAGGTAGAAGCGCGGCGAGCCGCCGCCGGTGTAGGCGACCCAGTATTCGATGTCCGGGTCCTTGGTCAGCACCGCCTCCATCCGCTTCACCTCGGCGGCGGTCGCCTCGAAGGAGGAGCCTTCGGCGAGACGGATGTCGATCAGAAGTTCCGGCCGGCTGGCCGACGGGAAGAACTGCTGCTGGACATGGCCGAAGCCGACGAGCGCGGTGACGAAGGCCGCCACGGTCACGCCGATGGTGACCCAGCGCGCCCGCACGCAGGCCTCGATCATGCCGCGCAGGATGCGGTAGGCGCGGGTGTCGTAGATGTCCAGCTCGTGCCCGTCCGGCACCACATGCTTGGGCTTGGGCAGCAGCAGCCAGCCGAGATAGGGGGTAAAGACCACCGCCACCACCCAGGACAGCAGCAGCGACAGCGCCACCACCCAGAAGATCGAGTTGGTGTATTCGCCCGCCGCCGACGCCGCGAAGCCGACCGGAACGAAGCCCGCCGCCGTGACGATGGTGCCGCTCAGCATCGGGAAGGCGGTGGAGGTGTAGGCGAAGGCGCCGGCCTTCAGCCGGTCCCATCCCTGTTCCATCTTCACCACCATCATCTCCACCGCGATGATGGCGTCGTCCACCAGCAGGCCGAGCGCGATGATGAGGGCGCCCAGCGAGATGCGCTGCAAGTCGATATGGAGAAGCTGCATCGCCACCAGCGTCATCGCCAGCACCAGCGGAACCGCCAGCGCCACGACGATGCCGGTGCGCCAGCCCAGGCTGACGAGGCTGACCAGGATGACGATGCCCAGCGCCTCGGCCAGCGATTCCATGAATTCGCCGACCGAATGCTCGACCACCTTCGGCTGGTCGGCGACCTGCGCCACCTCCAGCCCGACCGGCAGTTCGGCCCGGACCTTTTCCATCGCGGCGTCGAGTTGCTCGCCCAGTTTCAAGACGTTGCCGCCCTTCGCCATCACCACGCCGATGCCGATGGCGTCGCGGCCGTTGTAGCGCAGGGTGTAGCGCCGCGGCTCGACATAGCCGCGCTTGACCTCCGCCACGTCGCCGATGGTCAGCAGCCGGCCGCCGCTCTCCACCGGGATGGCACGCACCGCCGCCGCAGTGTCGAGGCCGAGGTCCAGCCGGACATAGACCCGCTGTGATCCGGTATCGACGTCGCCCGACGCGGCGATGGCGTTCTCGCGCTGCAGGGCCTGGATCACCGACTCCACCGGCAGGCCGAAGCTGGCGAGCCGCTGGCTGGAGATCTCGACATAGACACGCTCCTCCTGCGGGGCGATCAGGTCGATCTTCTCGACGCCCGGCAGCTTCAGCAGGCGCGCGCGCGCCTGTTCGGCCACCTTCTTCAGCTGTGCGGGGGTGAAATCATTGCCCATGAAGGCGTAGATGGCGGAATAGACGTCGCCGAACTCGTCGTTGAAGAAGGGGCCGACCACGCCATCGGGCAGGGTATAGCGGATGTCGCCGATCTTCTTGCGCACCTGATACCACAGGTCCGGCACCATCTTCGGCGGGGTGTAGTCCTTCAGCTGGACGAAGACCACCGACTCGCCGGGCTTGGAATAGCTGCGGGCGACGTCGTAATAGGGCACCTCCTCCAGCTTCTTCTCGATGCGGTCGGTGACGAACTGCTCGACCTCGCGCGCGGTGGCGCCCGGCCATTGGGTGCGCACCACCATCACCTTGAAGGTGAAGGACGGATCCTCCGCCCGGCCCAAGTTCTTGTAGGCGAGAGCGCCGGCCAGCACGCTGGCGAGCATCATGAACAGGACCAGCGTGCGGTGGGCCAGCGCCCAGGCCGACAGGTTGAGGCGGGAGTGGTTCATCGCGCCGGCTCCGTCCAGACGCGGACCTTCTGGCCGGCGTCGAGCTTGTGCACACCTGCGGTGACGACGCGCTCGCCGTCCTTCAACCCGCCGCCGATCAGGGCGAGGTCGCCGGCGTAAGCCGCGACGGTGACCGGGCGAAGTTCCAGCCGGTCGTCCGGTGCCGACAGCACCCAGACCGCCGGCGTCTGCTCGCGCTGGGTCAGTGCGCTCAGCGGCAGGCGGGCGACCGGGGCGCCATGGTCGGCGGCGGCGGTCACCGTGGCGGTCATGCCGAGCTGGACCGTCGGCGGCGGATCGGTCAGCGCGATCTTCGCCTGGAAGGTGCGGGTCGCGGCGTCGGCGCTGGGCGAAACCTCGCGCAGGGTGCCGGCGATGCTCTGGTCCGGGTGCGACCACAGCTCGACCGACAGCTTCTGGCGGGGCAGGGCGGCGACGCTCTGTTCGGGGATGTTCGCCACCGCTTCCAGGCTCCCCAGCCGGGCGACGCGCAGGGCGGTCTGGCCGGCGGCCACCACCTGTCCCGGCTCGATCAGCGTCGCGGTGACGATGCCGGCCGCGTCCGCCACCAGCGTGGCATATTGGGCGGAGTTGGCGAGGACGCGCAGCTGCGCCTCCTGCTCCCGCACCTTGGAGTCGGCCTTGTCCAGCGTGGTCTTGCGGCGGTCGTATTCCTGGCGGGTCGTCCATTCGCCCTGGCGCAGGCTGGCATAGCGCTGGAAATCGCTGCGGGCGTTGGCCGCGTCGGCCTGGGCCGAGGCGAGCTGCGCCTGGGCGGCCCTGATCTGCAATTGCAGGTCGGTCGGGTCCAGGCGGGCGAGCGGCATGCCGGGTTCGATGCGGGTTCCGACCTCCACCAGCCGGGCGGTCACCTTGCCGCCGACGCGGAAGCCGACATCGGCCTCCACCCGCGGACGGATCACCGCCGGGTAGCGGACGCTGTCGACCAGCGGTTCCAGCGCGACGGTGGCGACGCGGACCGGCCGCACCTCTCCCTCCGCCGGGGTGGAGGCGGACTGCGTCTCGTTGCAGCCGGCGAGCAGGCCCGCCACCGTCAGCAGCGCCGTTGTCGCCATCACGGCGGACACAAGCCGCCTTTCGCCGAATCGGGCCATACCACGTCTCCCCACTGGACTGGACTGTATCGTACTGCTACCGTCCTACTCCGGCATCTACCCCACGTCAAGAGTGAACGGTACAGTTCAGTGCAGTCATCGGAACAAAAAACGTCTCATCCGCCCCTGTCCCATGATGCGAAGGCGGAACAGATCGTCACCGCCGCGCGGGAGGTGTTCCTGGAGCTTGGCTATGCCGCCACGTCGATGGATCAGGTGGCGCAGCAGGCGCGGGTGTCCAAGACCACCCTCTACACCCGCTTTCCGTCGAAGGAGGAGCTTTACACCGCCGTGATCTCAGCCGAATGCGAACGGCGCGGCCTGCGCTTTTCGGCGGAGATGTTCGATCGCATGCCGTTGCGGGAGGTCCTGATCCAGGTCGGCCGCCGCTTCACCGACCTGCTGTGGTCGGATGCGGCGATCCGCGTCCATCAGGCGGTGGTGGGCGAGGCGACGCGGATGCCGCTCGCCGCCCAGCTCTATTTCCAGGCGGGGCCGGAGCAGGGTATCGCCAATTTCGTCGCCCTGTTCACCCGGCTGGCCGACCGGGGGGTGATCGCCACCGACGATCCGGCCTTCGTCGCCCGGCAGTTCCTGGCCGCCATGCAGGGCGGCGCCTATTGCCAACTGGTGTTGGGCCTCTGTCCGGCACCGACGGAGGAGGAGCGGCACGCCTTCGTCGACAAGGCGGTGGACCTGTTCCTGCGCGGTCTGGCGCCCTGACCGTTCAGGCCAACTTGAAATAGCGCATCACCAGCCCGCGCAACTCGTCCCGCACCCCGTCGTCGCCCATCTCGGTCAGCTGCTCATGCAGGCCGGCGGCGATGGCGGTGAAGCGGGCAAGCACCTCCGGGTCGAAATGCTTGCCGGCGCCGTCGGCGAGGATGCCCATTGTGGTGGCGTAGGACATCGGCTCCTTGTAGGGACGGCGGGAGGTTAGGGCGTCAAACACGTCGGCGACGGCGAAGATGCGGGCGGAAATCGGAATCGCCTCCCCCTTCAGCCCGCGCGGATAGCCCGATCCGTCGAATTTCTCGTGATGGCCGCCGACCACGTCGGCCGCATCGGCCAGCCAGTCGGACGAGCCGACGATGTCCAGTCCATGGACGACATGGGTCTTCATCACCGCGAACTCCTCGGCATCCAGCTTGCCGGGTTTCAGCAGGATGCTGTCGGGAATGGCGATCTTGCCGACATCGTGCAGGAAGGCGCCCTTCACCAGCTGCCGGATCGCCGCTTCCTCCAGCCCCAGCGCCTCGGCCAGCCGGATGGCCAGTACCGTCACCCGGTAATTGTGGGCGTTGGTGTCGCTGTCGCGCTTGGCGATAGCGCTGCCCAGCGCGGTCAGCATGCCGATGTTGGCGTCGAGCAGGCCGCGCGACAGCCGCAGGATGCCGCGGTTGTAGGCCCCGAAGATCGGCAGCAGGACGAGCGCGGTCCCCAGCACCGACAGCGACGACACCGCGACCACCGTGGCGGTGTCGCGCAGGATCTCGTGCGACCGGCGGGCCGAGAGCTGGAAGACGCTTTCGAAATAGCCGAGCAGCCGGCCGTCGGAATCGAGCAGCGGCTCCATCGTCTGGATGAAGATATGCCCGTCCAGCGTGAAGCGGTCGTAGATCGCATCACCGTCGGTGGGGAAGCCGTGCCGGGTGGAAGACAGGCGCTGTTCCGCCCATTCCGCGCCGGGGGCGACATATTCGGCCGTCTTCCGCTGATCCGGCGCATAAAGCTCCGCGACGATGAAGTGGCCGTCGCCACGGTTCAGGCGCAGTCCGTTGCGGCTGGCCATGAAGCGCTGGAGCGACGCCTCCAAATCCGAATCGGCGGCGCCGGCCGCGAGCGAGGAGCGGGCTTCGGTCAGGAAAGCCGCCGATTCCTCGCGCGCCAGTTCGACGACACGACCGTCGGCGATCTCGACCTCGACCAGGAAGGCGATGCCGCCGACCGCCAGTGCCAGGAACAGGGCGGCGCCGGCCAGCCGCAGCAGAACCGCGCGGGGGGTGGGCAACCGCATCGTCGCCACATCGGACTGGCGGCCGGACAGGGACCTGAAAAGCAGGCTGAGCCGCCGCCGCTCGCCCGCCGCCGTCATCGTGCTGCCGATCACCTTGCTGCCGATCCGCGCGCTCATCGCCACACCCCGTTTGCGCCATACCCTGTTTACAGGGCTGGCCGATCTAGACGATGCCCATGCCAAGCGTCAATATCGCCGGCCCGGGTCACAGAATCCGGCGGGAAATGTTGAGACGGCGTTAAGTTTTGGCGGGCACCGTACCCCCGGCCGCGGCTTGATGCTCTTGGCTCGATGCTTATGGAAGGAACTCTATCGTGATGTCCGCCTGCCCCTGCGGTTCGGGTCTTGTCTTCGACCGCTGCTGCGGCCCAATCCTGGCCGGGCAGCCCGCCCCCTCGGCCGAAGCGCTGATGCGGTCGCGCTACACCGCCTTCGTCCGCCACGACATCGACCATATCGAACGCAGCTGCGCCCCGGAAACCCACGCCGCCTTCAGCCGGGCCGACGCCGAACGTGTGGCGCAGGAATGCGAATGGGGTCCGTTGACCGTCATGAAGGCGGAGGAGACCGGCGACGACGGCATGGTCGAGTTCTTCCTGACCTTCCGCCGCGACGGGGAGGAATGGCCGCTGCACGAACGGTCGCGCTTCCGCCGGATCGACGGACGCTGGCTCTATGTCGACAGCGTCCTGAACCCGAAGGACCCGCCGCGCCGGGTGGTGAAGGTCGGCCGCAACGATCCCTGCCCCTGCGGCTCGGGGCGCAAGCACAAGGCCTGCTGCGGGCGGTGAAGGTTCAGCTCCCGCAACCTTCACGCCTCAGCTGATGCCGAGATAACGCCCCGGCTTGTGGTTGATCGCCAGCGTGATGTTGACGATGACGGCCCCCAGGATCGACAGCAGCAGCCGGTCCGGCGCCAGCACGAAGAAGGCGCCGCCCAGGATGGCGAGGTCGACGCCGAGCTGGAAATAGCCGGCGCGGATGCCGTAGCGCTCCTGCAGGTAGATCGCCAGGATGTTGACGCCGCCAAGGCCGGTGCGGTGGCGGAACAGCATCAACAGGCCGGTGCCGCACAGCCCGCTGCCCACCACCGTGGCATAGATCGGGTCCAGATGGGTGAAGCCCACCCACTGGTCGGTCAGGCGGGAGAACAGCGTGACCAGCGCCACGGCGATGAAGGTGCGGGCGGTGAATTGCCAGCCCAGCCGCTTCCAGGCCAGCCAGTAGAAGGGCAGGTTGATCGTGAAGAAGATGATGCCGAACTGAACCTTGGTGACGTAGCTCAGCAGCAGCGCCAGCCCGGCGGTGCTGCCGGTCAGCAGCATCGTCTTGGAATAGATCAGCATGCCCAGCGCGATGAACAGCGTGCCCATCAGCATGGCGAGCGCGTCTTCATACAACTGGTGACGCTCCACCGCGGCGGGCGGGGCCTGGAGGGTCGCGGCCATGGTCGTTTGCTCCCCTTAACGAAGAGCCACGAACTTCGCCACCACGTCGTCCACCTCGGCCGTCTTCAGGCCGGCGATGTTGATGCGGCCGGAGGTCGGCATGTAGATGGCATGGTCGGCGCGCAGGCGCAGCACCTCCGCCTCGGTCAGCGGCAGCAGGGAGAACATGCCCTCCTGCTCCGCCACCGCCGTCAGGGCGGGGAAGGCACCGGCCAGACCGGCGGCCAGCTTGCGGCGGATGCCGGTGATGCGGGCGCGCATGCCGTCCAGCTCGGCGGTCCAGTCGGCGGTCAGGGCGGCATCGCTCAGGATGGTGCGGACCACGGCGGCGCCATGGTCGGGCGGCATCGAATAGCTGGTGCGGGCCAGCGCCATCAGGTTGGACTTAGCAAGTTCGGCGGCGGCCGGCGCTGCGGCGACGGCGAAGATGGCGCCGGTGCGCTCGCGGTAGAGGCCGAAGGACTTGGACGACGATACGGCGACCAGCGTTTCCGGCACGGCGCCGATCAGATGGCGCAAGCCCTCCGCATCCTCGTCCAGCCCGCGGCCGAAGCCCTGATAGGCGAGATCGACCAGCGGCAGCACGCCGCGCGTCTCCAGCACCGCCGCGATCGTCTTCCACTGGTCGAGCGACAGCGGCGCGCCGGTCGGGTTGTGGCAGCTGCCGTGCAGCAGGGCGACGTCGCCGGGCTGCGCCGCCTCGAACGCCGCGACCATGCGGTCGAACAGCACGGTCTGGCTGGCGGTGTCGAAGAAGGGATGGCTCACCACCTCCAGCCCGGCGGCGGCGAAGATGCCGACATGGTTGGGCCAGGTCGGCTGGCCGACCAGCACGCGCTTCGACCCGCCGCGCAGGACGAGGTCGGCGGCCAGACGCAGCGCGCCCGACCCGCCGGGGGTCTGCACGCCAGCGGCGGTGACCTTCGTCCCGGCCTCGCCGCCGACCAGCGACCACAGCCGCTCCAGATACCCGGCGTCGCCCTCCAGCCCCAGATAGGACTTGCTGTCCTGCCCGTCGAGCAGCAGCCGTTCCGCCGCCTTGACCGCGCGGAAGACCGGGGTGCGTCCCTCTTCGTCACGGTAGACCCCGACGCCGAGATCGACCTTGCCCGGCCGCGGATCCTGCCTGTACAGCCCGATCAGGGCGAGTAGGGCGTCGTCGGGCTGGCGGGAAAGCGCGTTGAACATGGCGGTGCGTCCGGTCCTTGGTGGCGGTGATGGAAGCCGTGAAATCCGGCCGGTGCGATCCTCCACTTTCGCGGCCTCCGGGACAATGGTGAATTCATTTCTTCTGATACGCTTGAGCATCGCAACTATTTGCAAAGCCACCAATTGCCGGGCATCCTTCACCGGGAAGGAGCAGTCAGATCGATGACCGATTTTCAAAAGACCCGCGCCCGCTTCCGCATTCCGGACGGGGTGATCTATCTCGACGGCAACTCGCTGGGACCGCTGCCCATCGGGGTGGAGGAGCGGGTGGCCCGCACCCTGGCGGATGAATGGGGCGGCCAGCTGATCCGCGGTTGGAACAGTGCCGGCTGGATGGTGCAGCCGGGCAAGGTCGGCGACCGCATCGCCCGCCTGATCGGCGCGCCGGACGGCAGCGTCGTGGTCGGCGATACCCTGTCGATCAAGGTCTATCAGGCGCTCGCCGCCGCGCTGGCGATGCGGCCGGACCGCCGCGTCATCCTGTCCGACAGCGGCAATTTCCCCACCGATCTCTACATGGCGGAGGGGCTGATCGAGACGCTCGGCCGCGGCCATGTCCTGAAGGTGGTGGCGCCGGAAGAGGTTGAGGGGGCAATCGGCGAGGACGTCGCCGTGCTGATGCTGACCCAGGTCGATTACCGGACCGGACGCCTGCACGACATGGCGGCGCTGACCGCCAAGGCCCATGCGGCGGGGGTGGTGACGGTGTGGGATCTCGCCCATTCCGCCGGTGCGCTGCCCGTCGATCTGGCCGGCGCCGGTGCCGATTTCGCCGTCGGCTGCACCTATAAGTATCTGAATGGCGGGCCGGGCGCCCCGGCCTTCATCTATGTCGCGCCTAGCCATGCGGAAACCGCGCTGCCGGCGCTGTCCGGCTGGATGGGGCACGAGGCGCCCTTCGCCTTTGATCCCTCCTACCGCCCCGGTGCGGGGGTGGAGCGCATGCGCGTCGGCACCCCGCCGGTGATCGCGCTGGCCGCGCTCGAAGCCGCGCTGGATGTTTGGGACGATATCGACATGGCCGACATCCGCCGCGCCTCCGTCGCGCTGTGCGACCTGTTCATCGAACTGGTCGAGGCGCAATGCCCGATGCTGGAGTTGGCCTCCCCGCGCGACGGCACCCGGCGCGGCAGCCAGGTGTCGTTCCGCCATCCGCAGGGCTACGCCATCATGCAGGCGCTGATCGACCGCGGCGTGATCGGCGACTTCCGTGCGCCCGACGTGCTGCGCTTCGGCTTCACCCCGCTCTACATCGGCGAGTCGGAGGTGCGCGGCGCCGTCGCGATTCTGAAGCAGGTTATGGACGGCGGGCTTTGGGACCGGCCCGAATACCACAGGAAGGCGATTGTGACATGAGCGGGCAGGATACGAAGAAGCCCTACGATCCGGCGGCCGAGGGCGCCCAGATGGCCTTCGACGGGCGGATGTCCTACGGCGACTATCTGCAGCTTGACTGCATCCTGGGGGCGCAGGTTCCGCGCTCCACCGCCCATGACGAGATGCTGTTCATCATCCAGCACCAGACGTCGGAGCTGTGGATGCGGCTGGCCGTCTACGAGATCCGTGCCGCCCGCGAGGCGATCCGCGAGGACCGGCTGTCGCCCGCCTTCAAGATGCTGGCCCGCGTCGCCCGCATCTTCGAACAGCTGAACTCGGCCTGGGACGTGCTGCGCACGATGACGCCCAGCGAATACACCCGCTTCCGCGACGATCTCGGCCAATCCTCCGGCTTCCAGTCCTACCAGTACCGGGAGATCGAGTTCCTGCTGGGCAACCGCAATCCGGCGATGCTGCGGCCCCACGCCCATCGTCCGGAAATCCATGCCCTGCTGGAACAGGAACTGTCCCGCCCCAGCCTGTATGACGAGGCGCTGCGCCTGCTCGCCCGCAACGGCATTCCCGTCCCGGCGGAGGTGCTGGAGCGCGACGTGTCGCAGACCCACCAGCCGAACGACGGCGTGACCGAGGCGTGGCGGATCATCTACCAGTCGCCCGAAACCCATTGGCCGCTCTACGAACTGGCCGAGAAGCTGGTGGATTTCGAGGATTACTTCCGCCGCTGGCGCTTCAACCATGTCACGACGGTGGAGCGGGTGATCGGCTTCAAGCGCGGCACCGGCGGGACTGGCGGCGTGTCCTACCTGCGCAGCATGCTGGCGGTGGAGCTTTTCCCGGAACTCTGGCGGGTGAGGACGGTGCTTTGACGGGATTGCACAGGATCGCGGATTGGGACGACGCCTACAGCAACAGCGCCTACATCCCCGGCGGCGACGCCTATCCCGCCCGCTGGGCGGAACGGGCCGCCGCCTTCCGTGCGGAGATTGCCGGCGCCAGCCGGGCGGAACTGGACCTGTCCTATGGCGAGGAGCCTCGGGAACGCTACGACCTGTTCCGGCCAGAGGGCGAGGCCAAGGGCACTGTTGTCTTCGTCCATGGCGGCTATTGGATGGCGTTCGACAAGGGGCACTGGTCGCATCTGGCGGCCGGGCCGCTCGCGCGCGGCTGGGCGGTCGCCATGCCCAACTACACGCTCTGTCCGGAAAACCGCATCGCCGGCATCACCCGGCAGGTGGCGCGGGCGGTGGAAGCCATCGCGGGGGTGGAGGCCGGGCCGCTGCGCCTGACCGGCCATTCCGCCGGCGGCCATCTGGTCAGCCGGCTCGCCTGCGCCGACGCTCCGCTATCGGAAGAGGCGCGGGATCGGGTCGGGCATATCGTCTCGATCAGCGGCCTGCATGACCTGCGCCCGCTGCTGAACACCCGCATGAACGCCACGCTGAGGCTGGACGAGGCGGAGGCCGCGACGGAAAGCCCGGCCCTGCTGCATCCCCGGCCGGGCACCGCCATCACCTGCTGGGTGGGGTCCGACGAGCGGCCGGAGTTCGTCCGCCAGTCGGAACTGCTCGCGAACGTCTGGCTCGGCCTGGGTGTGGCGACCGCGCTGCGGCTGGCAGAGGAGCGCCACCACTTCGACGTCATCGACGACCTGGCCGACCCGGACTCCGAACTGGTGGGGACGCTGCTGACGGCGTGAGCGGGATCACTGGGTGAAGAACATCGCGGCGAAGACGGCGGCGGTGGCGGCGATCACCGTCACCAGCCCGTTGCGGCCGAGCGCCCGCTGGCGGTAGAGCGCCACCGCCATCGCGATGACGGCGACGCTGGTCAGGATCAGGCCGATTTTGGCTTCGGTCATGGTGATGTCCTTCGGTCTTGTCAGTGCGGGCCGATCCAGCCCAGCGCGCCGGCGGCGGTGATCAGCAGGATGGCCCCGCACAGCAGCACCAGCCAGCCGGTCATCGCCAGCCGCCAACCCGGTCCGGCCTGGTCCAATTCCAGGTAATGCAGAAGGATTTCCCTTCCCTTCGCCACCGCCAGCGCCAGCAGCAGCGCCGCCCCGGCGATGCCGACGCTGCCGCCGGCGTCGCCATGGCGGGCGAACAGCAGGGTGACGGCGGTCAGGCCGATCAGCACCAGCCAGGACAGCGTCAGCCGGTCGATTTTCTTGAAATGGGTCATGGCCGGTCTCCTCAGCGGATCAGATAGACGAGCGGATAGAGGATCACCCAGACCAGATCGACCATGTGCCAGAAGGCCGCCCCGGTCTCCAGATTCTCCACCATCGTCTCCGGCCCTGACCGGCTGACCAGCAGCAGGATGACGATCCCCAGCACCACATGCAGGGCATGGAAGCCGGTCAGCAGGAAATAGAGGGTGAAGAAGGTATCGGTGTCGATGGTCAGGCCGGCGCCCAGCGTCGCCGAATATTCCATCGCCTTCACCGCCAGGAACACCGATCCCACCGCCGCCGCCATCATCATCGCCCGGCGGGCCTGCGCCACCGCGCCGCGCCGGCCGGCGACGACGCCGCGGGCGGCCAGATAGCCGCTGGTGACCAGCACCATGGTGTTCAGCGCGCCCGCCGTGCCGTTCAGATGGGCCTGTCCGGCGGCGAAGATCGCGGGATCCAGCACGCGGGCGACGGCGAAGCCCATGAAGGCGGCGCCGAACACCGCGAGTTCGCTGAAGATCAGGATCCACATCATCAGGTTGCCGGGCAAGGCGGCAAGGCCGCCCGCCCGTTCTTCGGGTCCCGTCATCTCCAGGCCCGTCATCTCGATATCGGCCATATCCAATTCCCGGTGTCCAAAGCTTGTCATCACGTATGCGAATGATATGCCCACGATCCGGTGGTCGGCTTGACCTCGGTCAAGGAATGCCCTCCTTCCGCGGTCAATTATTCGTCCGACCCGTGGCGGTAAGACGCTGCGACGCCCGTCTTCCGGCCCCTGCTTCCAGACTGCGGCTTCGCGCAACCAACGCCTCCCGAACCGACCCCCACTCGACCGACAGATCGAGACTTCCAGGGATCCCGAGCGATGACCGAACGCTTTACCAAGGCGGCCGCGCGCAACATCTTCTATGGCGGATCGCTATTTTTCTTTGCGACATTTGTCACGATGACCGCGCTCAGCCACAACTACATCGTCAACACCAGCACCGACAAGAAGGGGCTGACCGAAGCGGTCGTCCGCGGCAAGCATGTGTGGGAAAAGAATTCCTGCATCAACTGCCACACGCTGCTGGGCGAGGGCGCTTATTTCGCACCCGAGCTGGGCAACGTCTGGCTGCGTTACGGCGGCGACAAGGACCCCGAAGGTGCGGTGATGGCACTGAAGGCCTGGATGGCGGCCCAGCCGTCGGGGATCGAGGGCCGGCGCCAGATGCCGCAGTTCAACCTGACTGAGAAGGAGGTCGAGGATCTCGCCGCCTTCCTGGATTGGACCAGCCGCATCAATACCCAGAACTGGCCGCCCAAGCTGTCGGGCTGAGGAGATTTTCGTCATGAAGTACGAATCGCAAAAAGTCGCCCTCTATTACTTCGCGGCGGCCATGGGGCTGTTCGGTGTCCAGATCCTGGTGGGTCTCCTGGCCGGCACCGTCTATGTTCTGCCCAACACGATGTCGGAGCTGCTGCCCTTCAACATCATCCGGATGATCCACACCAACGCGCTGATCGTCTGGCTGCTGATCGGCTTCTTCGGCGCCGCCTATTACCTGGTCCCGGAAGAGGCTGAAACCGAACTGCACAGCCCGAAACTGGCGCTGATCCAGCTCGGCCTGTTCGTCTTCGGCGCGCTGGCCGCCGTCGTCGGCTATGTCTTCCGCATCCATGAAGGGCGCGAGTTCCTGGAACAGCCCCTGTGGATCAAGGCCGCCATTGTCGTCGTCGCGCTGATGTTCCTCTACAACATCACGCTGACGGTGCTGAAGGGCCGCCGCACGGTCATCACCAACATCCTGCTGGTGGGCATGTGGGGCATCGCCATCTTCTTCCTGTTCTCCTTCTACAACCCGGGCAACCTGGCGCTGGACAAGATGTACTGGTGGTACGTCGTCCATCTGTGGGTCGAGGGCGTGTGGGAACTGGTCCTGGCCTCCATCCTCGCCTTCCTGATGATCAAGATGACCGGCGTCGACCGTGAAGTGGTCGAGAAGTGGCTCTACGCCATGGTCGGCCTGGCCCTGTTCAGCGGCATCCTCGGCACCGGCCACCATTATTACTGGATCGGCACGCCCGGCTACTGGCAGTGGATCGGCTCGCTGTTCTCCACGCTGGAAGTCGCCCCCTTCTTCACCATGGTCGTCTTCGCCTTCATGATGGTGTGGAAGAGCGGCCGTCGTCATCCGAACAAGGCGGCGATGCTGTGGTCGCTGGGCTGCGCGGTCTTCGCCTTCTTCGGCGCCGGGCTGTGGGGCTTCCTGCACACGCTGGCCCCGATCAACTACTACACCCACGGCACCCAGGTGACCGCGGCGCACGGGCACCTCGCCTTCTACGGCGCCTATGCGATGATCAACCTCGCCATCATCACCTACGCCATGCCCTACCTGCGCGGCCGGGCGCCCTACAACCAGACCCTCAACATCTGGAGCTTCTGGCTGATGAGCGGCGGCATGGCGTTCATGACCTTCGCCCTGACCGCCGCCGGCATCGTGCAGACCCACCTGCAGCGCGTGATGGGCATGGGCTACATGGAGGTCCAGGAACAGATCGCCATGTTCTACTGGCTGCGTCTGGGCGGCGGCGTCGCCGTCGGGATCGGCGTGGTGGTCTACCTCTACGCCATCTTCGGCCCGGCCCGTGAAGAGCGCCCGGTGGCCGTCGCCGGCGGCCTCCAGGCGGCCGAGTAAGCCTCGTACCTCCGGCCCCCGTCCGCATCCGCGGCGGGGGCCGTCCGTTTTCCAGGAGTCCTTCCCATGATCCGCAGCGCCGCCACCCTTGCCGCCGTTCCTGAGACCGTCGATGCCGCCAACAGCGCCGATCTGCCCTACTATCAGCCGACGGGCGACGAGTGCGCGCTGTTCGAGCATGCCTACAACCACCGCCTGCCGCTATTGCTGAAGGGGCCGACCGGCTGCGGCAAGACCCGCTTCGTCGCCCATATGGCCGCCAAGCTCGGCCGCCCGCTCTACACCGTGTCCTGCCACGACGACCTCACCGCCGCCGACCTGACCGGCCGCTACCTGCTGAAGGGCGGAGACACCGTCTGGGCGGATGGCCCCCTGACCCGCGCCGTGCGCGAGGGCGCGATCTGCTATCTCGACGAGGTGGTGGAGGCGCGCAAGGACGTCACCGTCGTGCTGCACCCGCTGACCGACGACCGCCGCATCCTGCCGCTTGACCGCACCGGTGAAACGCTGGAAGCGCCGCCGGGCTTCATGCTGGTGGTGTCCTACAACCCCGGTTACCAGAATGTGCTGAAGGCGCTGAAGCCCAGCACCCGCCAGCGCTTCCTGGCCGTCGAGTTCGATTTCCCGGCGCCCGAGCGCGAGATCCCCATCGTCGCCACCGAAAGCGGCCTGCCGGAAAGCCGCGTCGCGCCGCTGGTGCGGCTCGCCAACGCGCTGCGCGCGCTGAAGGGGCAGGACCTGGAAGAAGGCGTGTCGACCCGCCTGCTGATCTACTGCGCCACGCTGATCCGCTCCGGCATGAAGCCGGAACGCGCCATCCGCGCCGCCCTGATCGAACCGCTGACCGACGACCCGGACATCCGCGCCGCGCTGCTGCGCGTGGCCGAGGTCACGCTGGGCTGATCGAAGGGGCGGAAGGGACATCGTCATGCTGGAGTTCTTCGAACCGGAAGAGACCGTCGGCCGTCTGTGGCACCGCCTGATCGGCGGACGGTCGAGCTACCCGCACCACCCGGACGCCGCCGTGACGCTGGAGACCATGCGCCCGCGGCTGGCGGTGTTCTTCCGGGCGCTGGGTGGCGACCGCGGGGTGCGGCTGGCTGCCGGAACCGCAGCGGTGTCCGGGCACCGGCTGTCGCTGCTCGGCCGCATCGGGCTGGGGGAGGAAAGGGTGGAGCGGGCAGCGCTGGACGGCAATGTGCTCCAGCTGCCGACGGCCATCGACCTGTTCCCCGATCCGGCGCTGAACGAGCGGCTCTATGAGTGGCTCGCCGCCTTCTTCGCCCATGCCGAGGCCGAGCCGGTCCCTGCCGACCCGCTGCAGGCCGACCTGCAGGCGCTGCGCAGCGCGGCGGCCACCACGGTGCGGGTGCTGACGCGCTGGCCCGGCCTGTCCGGCATGCACGAGGAACTGGCTCGCGCCATCGCCGCCACCCGGCCGGCCCGCCGCCGGCCGCCGGTGGAGGCGGATGTCGAGCGCGCCGTCCTGGCGCTGCTCGGCGCCGGTGCCGTCACCAGCGAGGGCGCGCGCATGCTGGCGCCCACCGTGCCGCTGTCGGACTTCACCGCCCCCTATGGCTATGCGCGCATGCTGCCGGTGCCGCTGTGGGGCCTTGTCGCACCGTGCGCCGAGCGCGATGCCGCCGCCGCGACCGACAGTCCCGGCGAGGGCGGGCAGGCGGCCGAGGGCGACCAGCGCCGCCGCGCCGCGACCCGCCGGCAGACCGACCAGATCCAGCGCAACGACCCGCTGATCCTCAACCGCTTCGAAAAGATGCTGAGCCTCGCCGAGGCGCTGAACATCCCGCGCGCGGTCGATGACGACGACGCGGAGAATGCCCGCAAGGCCGCCGACGACCTGGACGAGATCGCGGTCGGCGCGCATCAGCGCAAGGCATCGACGACGCTGAAGCTCGACCTGGACCTTGGCGCGCCGGTGGTGGACGACACGCCGCTGGTGGCGACCCTGAGCTATCCGGAATGGGACCATGGCCGGCAGGCCCATCTGCCCAATCACTGCCGCGTGATCGCCGAGACCGCACCGGCCGACGGCGAGTCCTGGCAGCCCGACGCCGCCGCCCAGCGCCGCATCCGGCAGGTCCGCCGCCAGTTCGAGGCGCTGCGCCCGCGGCGTATGCTGTTCACCGGGCAGGCCGACGGCGACGAATTGGATCTGGCCGCCCTGGTGCGCAGCCGGGCCGATTTCCAGGCCGGTGGCTGCGGCAGCGACCGCGTGCACCAGCAGGTGCGCAGCGCCGCCCGCGATCTGGCGGTGGCGGTGCTGGTCGACGGCTCGCTGTCCACCGACGGCTGGATCGAGGGCCGCCGCGTCCTGGATGTCGAGAAGGAGGCGCTGCTGGCGCTGACCCATGGGCTGACCGCCTGCGGCGACGACCATGCGCTCTATTCCTTCACCTCGCGCCGGCGCGACTGGGTGCGGGTGCAGACGCTGAAGGGCTTCGAGGAACCGCTGGGCGCCACCGTCACCCGCCGCATCGGCGCGCTGAAGCCCGGCTATTACACCCGCATGGGTGCGGCGATCCGCCACGTCACCGCCCAGCTTGCCGACCGGCCGAACCGCCACCGGCTGCTGGTCCTGCTGACCGACGGCAAGCCCAACGACGTGGATCATTACGAAGGCCGCTACGGCATCGAGGACACCCGGCAGGCGATCCGCGAGGCGCGGCGCGACGGGCTGGCGGTCTTCGCCATCACCGTCGATGCCCAGGCGCGCGACTACATCCCCTATCTGTTCGGGCGCGGCGCCTATGCCATATTCCCGCAGGTTTCCCACCTGACCAAGGCGCTGCCGGCGCTCTACCGGCAGGTCGCCTGCGCCGCCTGACCGAAAAGGACCATCGACCATGAGCGAACCGGCGAAGATCGGGCCCGTGAAGATCGGAATCGTCACGATCTCCGACCGCGCCAGCCGCGGCGTCTACGAGGACAAGGGCGGCCCGGCGATCCGGGAGGAGCTGACGCGCATCGTCGCCTCCCCCTGGGTGGCGGAGGCGCGGGTCATCCCGGACGAGTTGGACCTGATCGCCGACACCCTCATCGAACTGTGCGACGTCGCCGGCTGCGATCTGGTGGTGACCACCGGCGGCACCGGCCCGGCCCCGCGCGACGTGACGCCGGAGGCGACGGAGCGGGTCTGCGACAAGATGATGCCGGGCTTCGGCGAACTGATGCGCTCGGTCAGCCTGCGGGTGGTGCCGACCGCCATCCTGTCGCGCCAGACCGCCGGCATCCGCGGCCGCAGCCTGATCGTCAACCTGCCGGGCAAGCCGTCGGCCATCCATGATTGCCTGATGGCGGTGTTTCCTGCGATTCCCTATTGCCTGGATCTGATCGGCGCCGGCCGGATCGAAACCGATCCGGAGATCTGCGTCGCATTCCGGCCGAAGTCCTGAAATCGCAAAATCATCACAGTTTGTAAGGAAATAAAGAAGGACTGCGACAAAATAGCGTCCAGTTCTTCCACTTGACGGCGGTCAAGCAGAGGTCTCGGAGATGGGGTGAATATTCCCTCACAAGAAACACTCAACCGAGACGACGCCATGAAGACCAAGCTCTCTCTCGTCACTGTCAGTGCCGCCGCCCTGATGCTTCTGTCCGGTATCGGCGCCGCTTCGGCGGCTGAAACGCTCTATGCCGACCCGAAGGTCAAGCAGCCCACGGTCAGCGTCGTCCAGGATCCGGCCGCCGTCCCGGCGCCGGAAAAGGCCGGCAAGCGGGCGCCGAAGACCCACAAGGTGCAGCTGAACACGTCCGAAGTCGAATCCACCCTCGACGACGGCACCACCTATACCTACTGGACCTTCAACAACACGGTTCCGGGTCCGATGGTGCGGGTGCGGGTCGGCGATACGGTGGACGTCTCGATCTCCAACGCGCCGGAATCGACGATGAACCACTCCGTCGACTTCCACGCCGCGACCGGCTTCCTCGGCGGCGGCCAGATCACCCAGGTGGAACCCGGCCAGACCAAGTCCTTCAGCTTCAAGGCTCTGACTCCGGGCGTCTTCGTTTATCACTGCGCCACGCCGATGGTCGCCCACCACATCTCCAAGGGCATGTATGGCCTGATCGTGGTGGAGCCGGAAGCCGGTCTGCCGCCGGTCGATCACGAATTCTACGTGATGCAGCAGGAAATCTACGCCACCAAGGCCAAGAACCTGGCGAATGCCGAGGACGACTATGACGGCCTCGTCAACGAACGTCCGAGCTATCTGGTGTTCAACGGCACCGTCGGCGCGCTGACCAAGGACAAGCCGCTGAAGGCCAAGGTCGGCGAGACGGTCCGCCTGTTCTTCGGCGTCGGCGGTCCGAACCTGACCTCCTCCTTCCACGTCATCGGCGAGATCTTCGACAAGGTCTATAACCTGGGCGGCCTGGAAAGCGAGCCGTCGAAGGGCATCCAGACCGTCACCGTCGCTCCGGGTGGCGCCACCATGGTGGAATTCAAGGTCGAGTATCCCGGCAAATACGCCCTGGTCGACCATGCGCTGAGCCGCGCCACCAAGGGCCTGATCGGCATCCTGGAAGTCGAAGGCAAGCCCGACGACAGCATCATCAAGGACAAGAGCGGCGACAGCCGCAAGCAGCTGGGCGAAATGCAGCACTGAGCACGTCGTTTGCCATGAAAAAAGCCGCTCTCCCGCTAGGGAGGGCGGCTTTTTCGTGCGTACGTGGTCAAGCGCGGCGGCTGCCGCTCAACGGCTGCTCAACCGGCCGGTGGGAAAGCGTTCGTCGAGCGCGAGATTCAACAGCAGCACATTTACCCGCGGCTCGCCGAACAGGCCGAGTTGCCGGCCTTCGGTGAACTCCGCCACCAGGGTGCGGACGCGCTCGGGCGGAAGGTTGCGGGCCTTGGCGACGCGCTCCACCTGGAAAGCGGCACCGGCCGGCGAGATGTGCGGGTCGAGGCCACTGCCCGAGGCGGTGGCAAGGTCGGCCGGCACCGGCCCCTTCGCGTCGGGATTGGCCGACCGCAGCTCCGCGATTGCCTTGGCCTGCGCCTCCACCAGCGCCTTGTTGGTCGCGCCCAGATTGCCGGCGCCGCTGTTCGCGGCGTCATAGCCTTGGCCGGCCGCCGATGGGCGCGGGTGGAAATAGGCCTCACCGGCAAAGGGCTGCCCGATCAGCGACGAGCCGACGATGGTGCCGCCACGCTCGATCAGGCTGCCGCCGGCTTTCGCCGGAAACAGAAGCTGTGCGGCGCCGGTGACCGCCAGCGGGTAGAGAAGGCCGGTCAGCACCGTCATCACGACGATGAGGACGAAGGCGGGGCGAAGTTCCCTGGTCATGCGATGAGGCTCCTCACACGAGGCCGAGCGTGGTGATGGCCATGTCGATCAGCTTGATGCCGACGAAGGGCACCGCCAGACCGCCGAGGCCGTAGATCAGCAGGTTGCGCCGCAGCAGGCTGGCCGCATCCGCCGGGCGGTAGGCGACGCCCTTCAGAGCCAGCGGGATCAGCGCGACGATGATCAGCGCGTTGAAGATGATCGCCGACAGGATGGCGCTCTGCGGGCTGGCCAGCCCCATGACGTTCAGCGCCTGCAACTGCGGATAGGCGGCGATGAACAGCGCCGGGATGATGGCGAAATACTTCGCCACGTCGTTGGCGATGGAGAAGGTGGTCAGCGCGCCGCGGCTCATCAGCAGCTGCTTGCCGATCATGACGATCTCGATCAGCTTGGTCGGGTCGCTTTCCAGATCGACCATGTTGCCGGCCTCGCGCGCCGCCTGGGTGCCGGTGTTCATGGCGACGCCCACATCCGCCTGGGCCAGCGCCGGCGCATCGTTGGAGCCGTCGCCGCACATGGCGACCAGCCGCCCGTCCGCCTGATAGGCGCGAATCAGCTCCAGCTTCTTCTCCGGCGTCGCCTCGGCCAGGAAATCGTCCACCCCGGCCTCGGCGGCGATGGCGGCGGCGGTCAGCGGGTTGTCGCCGGTGACCATCACCGTCTTGATGCCCATGCTGCGCAGGGTCAGGAACCGCTCGCGGATGCCGGGCTTGACGATGTCCTTCAGATGGACGACGCCCAGCGCCCGACCGTCGCGCGCCACCACCAGCGGCGTGCCGCCGGCCTTGGCCACCCGCTCCACCGCCAGCGTCAGGTCGCGGCCGGCGCCGCCGATCCCCCTGGCGATCATCGAAATGATCGTGTCCGGCGCACCCTTGCGGATCCGCGTGTCCGTCCCGGCGACGTCCACCCCGCTCATCCGCGTCTGGGCGGTGAAGGGGATGAAGGTCAGGCCGCCGCGCTCCAGCGCCGCCGGATCGAAGCCGAAGCGCTGCCGGGCCAGCGCCACGATGGACTTGCCTTCCGGCGTGTCGTCGGACAACGAGGACAGGAAGGCGGCCTCGGCCAGTTCGCGCTCGGCGCTGCCGCCGACCGGGATGAACGCCGCCGCCTGCCGGTTGCCCAGCGTGATTGTGCCGGTCTTGTCCAGCAGAAGCACATCGACGTCGCCCGCCGCCTCCACCGCGCGGCCGGACTTGGCGATGACGCTGAAGCGGACAAGCCGGTCCATGCCGGCGATGCCGATGGCGGACAACAGGCCGCCGATGGTGGTCGGGATCAGCGTCACCAGCAGCGCGATCAGGAAGGCCACCGGGATGGCGGCGCCGGAATAATCGGCGAAGGCGGGCAGGGTCATCACCACCAGCAGGAAAATGACCGACATGCCCGCCAGCAGGATGTTCAGCGCGATCTCGTTCGGCGTCTTCTGCCGCTTGGCGCCCTCGACCAGCGCGATCATGCGGTCGAGGAAGCTTTCGCCCGGATTGGCGGTGATGCGGACGACGATGCGGTCCGACACCACCCGCGTGCCGCCGGTGACGGCCGAGCGGTCGCCGCCGGATTCGCGGATCACGGGTGCGGATTCGCCGGTGATGGCGCTTTCGTCCACCGTGGCGATGCCGGCCACCACGTCGCCGTCGCCGGGGATCACCTCGCCCGCCTCGACCAGCACGAGGTCGCCGCTGCGCAGGCTGGCCGCCGGCACCGACTGGTGGGTGGTGGCGTCGGCACCGGCGACCTTCCTGGCGGCGGTTTCGGTCTTGGTCCGGCGCAGGCTGGCGGCCTGGGCCTTGCCGCGCCCCTCCGCGACCGCCTCGGCGAAGTTGGCGAACAGCACGGTGAACCACAGCCACGCGGCGATCTGCCCGGCGACGCCGACACCGGCGCCCCCACCGGCCCCGGCATTCCCGAACCCGGCGAGGTCGCGCAGGACCAGAACGGTGGACAGCGCGGCCACCACGGCGGTGACGAAGATGACGGGGTTCCTGACCAGCTCGCGCGGGTCCAGCTTGCGGAATGCGACGCCGGCGGCCTGGGCGGCGATCCGGGCGTCGAACAGGGAAATCTCCGAAGTGCGGTGCATCATCGGTGGCATCCTCAGAAGAAGGTCCCGGTGCCGAGCATCAGATGCTCCACCACCGGCCCCAGCGCCAGCGCCGGGAAGAAGGTCAGGCCGCCGACGATCAGCACGATGCCGACCAGCAGCCCGATGAACAGCCCGCCATGGGTGGGGAAGGTGCCGGCCGACGCCGGGACCGCCCGCTTCGCCGCCAGCCCCCCGGCAATCGCCAGCACCGGCAGAATCACCAGGAAGCGGCCGAGCAGCATGGCGAGCGCGATGGTGGTGTTGTGGTACAGGCTGTTGGCGCCGAAGCCGGCGAAGGCCGACCCGTTGTTGCCGGTGCCGGAGCTGTAGGCGTACAGCACCTCGCTCAGCCCATGCGGACCGGGGTCCTGGATGCCGGCGAGCCCGGCCGGCAGCACCAGCGTCAGCGCCGAGAACCCAAGGACGCCGAGCGGCAGCGTCAGGGTGGCGATCATCGCCAGCTTGATTTCCTTCGCCTCGATCTTCTTGCCGAGATATTCCGGCGTACGGCCGACCATCAGCCCGGCGATGAAGACGGCGAGCAGGACGAAGATCAGCATGCCGTACAGCCCGGCGCCGACACCGCCGAACACCACCTCGCCCAGCATCATGTTGACCATCGGCACCATGCCGCCCAACGGCATGAAGCTGTCATGCATGGCGTTGACCGATCCGTTGGAGGCGGCGGTGGTCGCCACCGCCCACAGCACCGAATTGACGATGCCGAAGCGGACCTCCTTGCCCTCCATGTTCCCCGCGGCGGGATCGAGCCCGGCGGCGATGGCGGCCGGATTGCCCTGCAGCTCCGCCCAATAGGCGACGCCCAGCCCGGCGAGGAACAGGATGCCCATGGCGGCGAAGATGGCCCAGCCCTGGCGCCGGTCGCCGACCATCCGGCCGAAGGTGTCGGTCAGCCCGGCGGCGAGCAGCAGCAGGAACGACATCTCGACGAAGTTCGCCAGCGGCGTCGGGTTCTCATACGGATGGGCGGAGTTGACGGAGAAGAATCCGCCGCCGTTGGAGCCCAGCTGCTTGATCGCCTCCTGCGAGGCGACCGGCCCCTGCGCGATCACCTGCCGGCCACCCTCCACCGTATGGGCGACGGCGTAGCTGTCCAAATTCTGCGGCACGCCCTGGCTGACCAAAACCAGCGCGGTGACGATGCTGATGGGCAGCAGCACATAGAGCGTGGCGCGCGTCATATCGACATAGAAATTGCCGACCGTGCGGGCCGACCGCCGCGCGAATCCGCGGATAAGCGCCACCAGCACGGCGATGCCCGTCGCCGCCGACACGAAGTTCTGCACCGTCAGCCCGGCCATCTGGCTCAGGTAGCTCAGCGTGCTCTCGCCGCCATAGGCCTGCCAGTTGGTGTTGGTCATGAAGCTGACGGCGGTGTTGAACGCGAGGTCCGGCGGCACCGGCGCCATTTCGGCCGGGTTCAGCGGCAGCCAGCCTTGCGCGCGCAGCAGCGCGTACAGCAGCAGGAATCCCAGCAGGTTGAAGGCCAGCATGGCCAGCGCGTAGGCCGTCCAATGCTGCTCCTGGTCGGGGCGGATGCCGCACAGCCGGTAGATGCCCCGTTCGACCGGGCCGAGAACGCGGTCGAGCAGAACCCGCTCCCCGCTGAAGACGCGGGCCATATAGCCGCCGGCGACCGGGGTGAGCGCGATCAGCAGCGCGCAGAAGGCGATGATTTGAAGGATGTCCGCAGTGTTCATCGGAAAGTTCTCCTCAGAACCGCTCGGGACGGATCAGGGCATAGCCGAGGTAGCCGAGCAGCCCCACGGCCACCAGCCCGCCCAGGATGAGATCGACGGTCATGGTCCTTTTGCCTTTCCCGCTCACAGCCGGTCGAAGGCGCGGACGGCGGCGGCGCTCAGCCCGAAAAAAGCCAGCGCCACGGCCAGGAATAGAATGTCGAGCACGCGGTTGCCCTCCCTTGTTGCGCGTGCCCCTTCAATTGCGCAGGGCCGCGTAAAGGGTCGATGCGGATTTCCGCCGCCGGCATAAAGATCCTGTAAAGAAATCTCGCATACTGGTTCTTGCAGATGGACTTTGCCGATGGTCCCGAAGTCCGGCTGTCCCGCCGCGCCTTCGGCCGGCTTGACCGGGCCGATCGAAAGCGTTACACAGCCAAAAATGCGTGAATACCGGTAGGGATGTGCAGCGTAGGGTCGCGCGTCGCGCCATGCCCGCCGCCGGCCATGCCGCTCACGCCACAAAGGTCGGATGGCGAGATGGTGGACACGGTCGAAAAGTCGCGGACGATCCTGGTGGTCGAGGACAATGTGCTGATGCGCAAGCTCTTCGTCCGCTGCCTGGAGGAAGGCGGCTTCACCGTTGTCGAGGCGTCGGATGGCTCCGCCGTGCTGGACCTGATGCGTGACATGGCGCCCGATCTGGTGGTGATGGACATCGTCATGCCCGGCCTGTCCGGGCTGGACCTGATCCGGCAGATCCGCGCCGATGCCGACCTCGCCGCCACGACGGTCATTGCCGTCACCAATCTCGCCACGCCCGCCGACAAGCGCCGGCTGGCCGAGGCGGGCTTCGATGGCCATGTGTCCAAGCCGATCAAGCCCAAGGAATTCCAGGTCGCGGTCGCCGGCTATCTCGCCGCCGCCTGAATCGCGAAATCTGATCCGACGGCTCTGACTTCGCGTATCACCCAAAACACACGCAAAAGCGGAGGAGCCGCGGCGATGGCGCGTTATCTGGTTACCGGCGGTTGCGGCTTCATCGGCTCGCACCTGATCGAGCGGCTGCTGGCGGCCGGGCACGAGGTGCGGGTGCTCGACGATCTGTCGACCGGCAAGCGCGGGAACCTGCCGGACGGCGTGCCGGTCATCGTCGGCGATGTGGCCGACGCGGCGGCGGTCCAGGCGGCGATGGCCGGCGATGACGGCAAGGGCGTGGACGGCTGTTTCCATCTGGCCGCCGTCGCCTCGGTCGACCGCTCGCGCGAGGCGTGGCTGGAGACCCACCACGCCAACCTGTCCGGCACCATCGCGGTGTTCGACGCCGCCCGCCGCGCCAACTCGGCCGGGCCGGTTCCGGTGATCTACGCCTCCTCCGCCGCCGTCTATGGCGACAACCCCAACATGCCGCTGACCGAGGATGCGGCGACCCGCCCGCTGTCCGCCTATGGCGCCGACAAGCTGGGCTGCGAACTGCATGCGCGGGTGGCGGACGGGGTGCATGGCGTGCCGACCGCCGGTTTCCGCTTCTTCAATGTCTATGGGCCGCGCCAAGACCCGAAATCGCCCTATTCCGGCGTGATTTCCATCTTCGCCGGCAAGATCGCCCGCGGGGAGCCGATCACCATAAACGGCGACGGCGGGCAGGTGCGGGATTTCATCTTTGTAAAGGACTTGGTGCGATACCTGACCGCGGCGATGGACCGTCCGCAGTTCGGCGCGCCCGTCTACAACGTCTGCACCGGCCGTCCGACCTCGGTCAACCGGCTGGCGGAGGTGTTGGCGGAGCTGTCGGGCCGGCCGCTCGACCGGCGCCATGGTCCGGCGCGACCGGGCGACATCCGGGTCTCGATCGGCGATCCGTCGCGTCTGGTCGCCGCCTTCGGCATGAGCTGCGACACGCCGCTGGAAGACGGGCTGCGCCAGACGCTGGCGTGGCTCGGCTGAGCAAGAGAGCGTTGAGCAAAGGATAGGGGTGGCGTGGTCGGTGGTTTGATCGGGCGGCGGGCTGTCGCCGGAGGGCTGATGTCGGGTGCGGCGCTGCTGGCGTTGCCCAACAGGGGCCTGCGGGCCGCCGATGCCGGCCACGCTTCCGCCGCATCCGATCCCTGGGCGGTCTATTACGCCGACGCGGCCCCGCTGTCCGCCTTCCAGCCCTACCGGCTTCTGGTGCTGGACAGCCGCACCCACCCGCCGCTTTCGCCGCTGACCGACCGCGGTAAGACGCTGCTCGGTTATCTCAGCGTCGGGGAAGTCGAGACGCATCGCCCCTGGTTCGGACGGGTGAAGGCCTGGGGCATCCTGGATCAGGAGAACCCCAACTGGCCCGGCAGCTTCTATGTCGACGTGCGCGACAGCCGCTGGGTCAAGCTGGTGGTGGAGGAACTGGTCCCCGCCATCCTGCGCGAAGGTTTCCACGGCGTATTCCTCGACACGCTCGACAACCCGCCGCATCTGGAACGCACCGACGTGAAGCGCTGGCGCGGAATGACCGACGCGGCGGCGGCGCTGGTGCGCGCCATCCGCCGCAACTGGCCGGACATCGGCCTGATGCAGAACCGCGCCTACGAGATCCTGCCGCAGACCGCCCCGCTGCTGAGCCATGTGCTGGGTGAGAGCGTCTATGCCGGCTGGGATTTCGCCGCGAAGCGCCCGCACCGCCAGAGCGCCGAGGATTACCGGTTCCAGGTCGAGGCCTTGAAGGCCGCCGGGGGGCTGAATCCGCGCCTCGCCCTTCATACCCTGGATTACTGGGATCCGGCCGATGCCGCGGGCATCCGGGCCATCTACGATCTTCAGCGCGCCAACGGCTTTTCCCCCTACGTCTCGACGGTCGAACTCGACCGCCTGATTCCGGAGCCGCGCCGGTGAAGCGCCTGTTCCAATCGGCAGCGCTCGCCCTCGGCCTGCTTCTGCCCGGCATCGCCCTTCCCGCGCTCGCCGCCGGCTCGCCCCCGAAGGCCGCGACGGCCCAGCAGACGGTGCCGCGCACCATCCTGGCGCTGGTCGACCTGCGCGAGGAAAGCACGATCCGTCTCAGCCGCATCCACACGATGGTGGAACTGCCGCTGAACCATCTCGGTCTGTCGGTGGTCTACTGGAACGTCGCCGACGGGCTGCCCGACCTGTCGCGCTATCCCGACCTGCGCGGTGTCGTCACATGGTTCGCGGGGGAGCCCTTCACCGATGTCGGCGCCTATATCGCCTGGGCCGGGCGGGCGATGGACGGTGGCGTCCGCTTCGCCGTGCTGGGCCAGTCGGGGGTGCGGCTGGAGCGCGGCGGCAAGCCGGTTCCGCTGGCGCTGTCCAACCGCTTCTTTGCCCGTTTCGGGCTGCGCGACGACGACGGCTATTCCGACCTGACCTATAAATCCAGGCCGGCGCTGGCCGACGGCATGATCGGCTTCGAACGGCCGCTGTCGGGGGTGCTGCCAGGCTATCCGCTGTTCCGCAAGACCGACGAGCGCTTCGCGTCCCATCTGGTGATGCGGCGGGGCGACGATCCGGCCAGCGACAGCCATCTGGTGGTCACCGGCCCGTCCGGCGGTCTGGCGACCGACGGCTACAGCCGCTATTTCGACGCCGAGTACAACCGGCGGCAATGGATCCTAGATCCCTTCGCCTTCTTCCGTGACAGCTTCGCCACCGAAGACTTGCCGAAGCCCGACGTCACCACCCTGTCGGGACGGCGCATCTATTTCAGCCACATCGACGGCGACGGCTGGCGCAACGTGACGGAGGTGGCGCCCTATGCCGCCCGCCGCGTCCTGTCCGCCGACATGGTGCGCACCGCCGCAATCGAACCCTTTCCCGACCTGCCGGTCAGCGTCGCCCCCATCGTCGGCGACCTCGACCCGACCTGGAAGGGCACGCCGGACTCGCTGGAGGCCGCGAAGAAGCTGTTCGCCCTGCCGCAGGTGGAGCCGTCCAGCCACACCTGGACCCACCCCTTCCAATGGTCCTTCTTCAAGGATTACAGCCGGCAGAACGAGGCGCCCTTTCTCAACCGCGACAACAGCTATCGCCCCGGCAAGGCCGACGACCATGCGGCGGAGGAGGCGGGGGAGGTGTCCGACATCGGCCGCTATGCCGTGCCGCGCGCCTATCTGCAGCAGCCCTTCGACCTGGACCAGGAAATCGGCGGCGCGCTCGACTATTTCACCCGGCTGGCCCCGACCGGCAAACGGGCGGTTCTGGTGCAATGGTCCGGCGACACCTCGCCGTTCGAGGCGGCTCTCGCCGCGGTGCGCAAGGCGGGCGGGGTCAACATCAACGGCGGCGACGCCCGCTTCGATGCCGATTTTCCCTCCATCACCGGCCTGCCGCCCATCGGCCTGCCGGTGGGGGCGGAGCGGCAGATCTACGCCGCCGGCAGCAACGAGAACACCTATACCGAGCTGTGGACCGGCCGTTTCTACGGTTACCGCAATCTCATCAACACGATGCGGCACGCCGGCAACCCGATCCGGTTGAAGCCCTTCAACGTCTACTACCACATGTACAGCGGCCAGAAGGCGGCCAGCCTGAACGCGCTGGTCTCGGTGCTGACCGCCGCCCGCGGGCAGGAACTGGCGCCGGTCGCCGCCTCCACCTATGCCCGCATTGCCGGGGGATTCTACACCACCCGCTTCGAGCCGCTGACGGACGGATCGGACGGCGCGCGGCGCTGGCGCGTGCTGGATCGCGGGGCGCTGAACACGCTGCGCTTCGACCACGCCAGCGCGACCGCCGTCGATTTCGCCCGCTCCAGCGGCGTGCTGGGCCAGCGCCACAGCCAGGGCAGCCTGTATGTGGCGCTCGACCCGGCGGTGGCGGAGCCGGCGGTGGCGCTGACGAAGACCGGCCGCGCCGACCGCGACCCGCCAGCCGCGGTTCCCTATCTGGTCCAGGGGCGCTGGGCCTTCTCCGCGCTTGCCGCGGAAGGGCAGGGCTTCCGCGTCGCCGCCACCGGCTATGGCGAGGGCGCCATGGTCTGGCATGTGCCGCAGCCCGGCCGCTGGACGGTCACGGCGGAGCGAGACGGAACCCGGCTGTGGTCGGGCACCGTCGATGCGGATGCCGAGGGCCGGCTGGCGCTGACCGTGCCGGTCTCCGCCATCGCGCCGCTGCTGCTGCGGCTTCGTCCGGCCGGCGGCGCTTTGGACGGCGCGGCGGGGTAGGGCGGCGATGCGCGCGAACATCCTCGTCGTCCTGCTGGTGCTGCTCGTCGGCATCGGCGCCAGTTTGCTCCTGATTCCGCACAGCGGCGAGCTTGCCCTGCAGAAGTTCCGCGACCGCGACTACGACAGCGCCCGCGCGGTCTACGAGCAGCGCTATGCCGCCGGCGACCGCAGCGGCACCACGGTGATGCCGTTGACCCGGCTGTCGCTGGCCCAGGGCGACGTCGAGCGCGCCATCGCCCTGACCGAGGAGTTCGTCGCCGCCGAGCCGTCGTCCGTCGAAGCGCGGGAACTGCTGAACCGCCTCTATCAGGATGCGCAGCGGCCCGGCGATTATCTGGAAAACCTGAGGGCGCTGGCGGAGCTGCGCCACAGCGCCGACCTGTACCGCGACCTTGCCTATGCCGCCGGCTTCCGCAACCGGATGGCGCTGAAGGTGGAGGCGCTGACCCGCTACTGCACCCTGCGTCCCGATGATGTCGAGGCTCCGCAGGAACTGGCGGCGCTGCTGGCCGCCCGCGGCGACCATGCCGGCGCGGTGGACTGGCTGTTGCGCGCCGACGACCGTGCCAAGGGCGAGATGCAGCCCGACAGCCGCGAACTGCTGATGAGCTTGCTGATCGACCTCGACCGCGCGGAGCAGGCGTTCGACCGCGCCCGGCGCTGGCTGGGCGAGACTCCCACCGTCGCCGACATGATCGGTCTGGCGAGCCAGCTTGCCGCGGCGTCCCGCCCCGACCTCGCCCTGCGGCTGATCGAACCGCGGGTGACGGGGCGCGATCCTGTGCTGGCGCTGGAGCTGACCTACATCGACCTGCTGATCGCCGCCGACCGCCGGGAGGAGGCGCGGACCCGCCTGTCGGCGCTGCCCGGCCCGGTGGAGGATGTCCAGTTCGGGCGGCTGCTGGCGCTGGAGGTGAATGCCGGCATGCTCCGCCCGGCGCTGGCGGCGACCAAGGGGCGCGACCTCCATCTGGTCCCCGACTGGGTACTGGCCGGGCTGGCGGAAAGCGCCCTGCGCGAGGGGGACCGCAGCTTCCCCGACCGTCTATACCGCGAATTGGGCGACGAATTTCTCGACGATTACCCGCTGCTGGCCGCCAACATCGCGCTCGGCCGTGGCGACCCTGCCGCCGCCGCGGGATGGGCGGAGCGCGGCCTTGCCGGCGGCGCGCTGACCCCCGGCGACCAGCTGGCCGCCATCCGCATCCTCGACCGCGCCGGCCGCCACGGCGCGGCGACCGCCGCCTTCGACCGGCTGCCGCTGTCCGGCGGCATTCCCGACGAGCAGTTGGAGGAGCTTGCCGCCCTGTTCATCGACCTCGACCGCGCGCCGGCCGGGCTGTCGTGGTTCACCGCCCGGCGGCAGGCCACGCCGACGCCGGCTGCCGGGCAGGGCTGGGCGCGGCTGGCCGCCAAGGCCGGCGATCCCGCCGCCGTCGCCGATTGGCTTGCCGGACAGCCCAAGCTGCCGGTCGGCCTGTTGCAGGACATCGCCGGCAGTGCCGCCGAACGCGCCGCCGACTCTCCCCCGGCGGCGGCACTGGCCCTTGCCGCCTCGCAGCGCGCCTTCGCGCTCGACCCTTCGCCTCGCAGCCGTCTGGCGCTGGCCAACGCCCTGACCGCCACCGGCAAGCCGGCCGAGGCGCTGCCGCTGTTGGCCCCTCTTCTGGCGGAAGGCGGTACGGAGGTCGAGGCCGCCTATATCGCCGCGCTGGCCGGCGCCGGCCGGTCGGAGGAGCTGACCCGCCACCTGACCGCCAAGCTGGCGAAGGGCAACCTGTCCGACGCCGAACAGCAGGCCATCGTCACCATGCTGCTCGACCACAAGGCTTATCGCGCGGCCTTGCCCTTGCTGCGCGGCTGGGCGGAACGGCAGGGTGGAGATTGGCTCGGCGTCTATGCCGATGCGGCGGCCAATGCCAATGCGCTGCCCGACCTCGCCGCCCTGCTGCAGAGCCGGGCCGCCGCCGCCCCGCTGGCCGAGGCGGAAGATGCGCTTTATCGCGACACGCTGGCAAAGCTTGGCCGCAAGGCCGATCTGCGCCGCTATCTGCTGGCGCGCGCCATCGACGGCCGTCTGCCGGCCGACAAGCGGCGGGAGCCGGTGTCGGCCCTGCTGACGCTCGGCGACAAGGCGGGGGCGGAGCAGGCCCTGCAGCGGCTGGCGGCCGGGCAGGGGCCGCAAGGCGAGGATTTCCGGCAGCTCGCCTATCTCTGGGGGCCGCGCCCGCCCGCCGCCGGTCTGGACTGGATCGAGGCGCGGGCCAAGGCGGCGTCCAGCCCGGCCGAGCAGGCGGCATGGTACGACCGTCTTGCCGAGTATGGCGGCGGGCGCCGCGTCATCGCCGGACTCGGCGGCCAAGGCGCCACTCCGGCGCAACCGGCGCTGAAGGCCCCCTACATCGAGGCGCTGGCGGCGGCCGGCAAGGGCAAGGAACTGGCCCAGGCCCTGCGCACCGCCGTGCCCGAGGAAGCCGCCCCCGACCGCCTGCGCCGCTACGCCCGCCTCGCCGAGCAGACCGGGCAGCGCGCGGCGGCCACCCAGGCCTGGACCGCCCTGCTGACGCGCAAGCCCGACGATGCCGACGCGCTGCGCCAGCTCGGCATGCTGGCCTATGACGAGAACCGCCTCGCCGATGCCGAACGGCTGCTGCGCCGCTACGTCGCCTCCGGCCCCGACGATTACGAGGCCTATTACTTCCTGGGCGAGGCGCTGACCGCGCTGAAGCGCCCGACCGCGGCGGTTCCCTTCTACCGAACCGCCCTGTCCCAACTGCGCCACCGCGCCGGCCGTGGCGATGCGGCGATCCAGACGGAGGCGAATTTGCTGAACCGGCTGGGCAAGGTGGACGACGCCGTGGCGCTGTTCGACTCCCTGCGCAAGCGCCGCCCGGCCGACCGCCAACTGAGGGCCGACTACGCCTCGATGCTGATCGAAAACGGACGACTGCCGGAGGCCCGCCGTGTCCTGGCCCTTCCGTGATTTCTTTCGCGCCTCCGCGCCCTTCACCCTAACCCTCGCCCTCCTCGCGGCCACCCCCGCCCATGCCCAAACGGCCTCGGCCCGCCTCGAAGCTGTGCGCGAGGACCGAGCCGCCCGCTTCGCCCTGCATTGGCCCGGCCCGGTCGCCACCGAAACCCAGCGCGACGGCCGCGAACTGGTCCTGCGCTTCGACCGGCCGCTCGGCGAGGTCGCGCTCGACCGTGTGCCGGAGCGGCTGGAGTCCTGGGTCGACAACATACTCTACGGCTACGACAGCGTCGTTCTGGTGCTCGCCACCAGCGTCGAGGCGACAGTCGCGACCGACCGCACCGGCCTGACCGTCTCCCTGACCCGCGCACCCGCCGCCGCGCCCAGCCGCGACGCGCTCGCCGCCGACCGTGCCGCCCGCCGGCGTCTCGACTATTTCCGCGCGCTGGCGCTGATGGAGGGCGGCGATGTCCGTCCGGCACGGAGCCTGCTGCGCGACCTGCTGGAACAGGACCCCACCGACGCCCAGTCCACCGCCCTGCTGGCCCAGGCGGAGGAACGGCTTGGCCGCTGGCGCGAGGCGATCCGGGCCTATGACACGGCGCTGGAGCTGACGCCCGACGAACCTTCCCTGATCCAGGGCAAGGCGCTGCTTCTGCACGAGAATGCGGACCGCAGCCGCCTCAACCTCGACTGGCAGAAGGTGCGCAACGCCGACATGCAGCGCATCGCCCGCTTCAGCGGCGTGCAGGACCTCGGCCGCTCCACCAGCCTCACCTGGAGCCTTGAGCGCCGCGATGTCGATGCCGACGCCGTCCGCTACGGCGATGGCCGGCTGGAGCCCTTCCACGGCGCCCGTTCGCGGCTGGAGGCGGCGCTGGTCCATGACTGGCCGGAACTGGAGCGCTCCACCCTGTCGCTTTACGCCGCGCCGCGGACGCTGGGCGCCGGCTACACCCACGGCTGGCGCGGCGAGGAGTCGGAAACCCGCGCCGGCTTCGCCTGGAGCGAGCCGAACTTCGCCTTCCTGGAGGGCATCGTCGACGGCGGTCGCCGCGACCGCCTGTTCGTCCAGCATGAGGACCGGCTGTCCGACCGCTGGTTCCTGTCGCTGGGCGCCGGCTACAACCGCTATGGCCTTGCCGGCGACGCCGATCTGGCGCGCAGCGCCACGGTGGAGGGATCGCTGCGCTACACGCTGAACGCGGCGGGGCCGCTGACCAGCGTCGCCTATGTGCTGGACGCCGAGTATGTCGCCCACCGCGAGGAGCGGCAGGACGCGCTCGGCCTGCCTTACGTCCCGCTGCCGGCGACGACCCGCGAGGTCCATGCGCTGCAGCTGAATGCCGAGGATTACCTGACCGATTACGTCCGCTATGCGGTGCAGGTCGGCTACGCCTATGACCGGCGGGGCCGCAGCGGGCCGCAGGGCGCCATCTCGCTGGGATGGGAACCGGCGGACAATCTGGAGCTGAACTTCCGCGCCAGCCATGCCCGCTCCACCTCGCGCGGCACGGCCAGCGCGGTGAACAGCGCCGGCGTCACTCTGGTCTGGCGTTATTGACGGTGTGTCAACACTTTATGGTTAAAAAAGGTGGACTTGTGATGCGGCGAGAGAGTGCGGGAATGACGGGCAAGGGTGTGCGGGCCTGCGGGGCGCTGCTGGGGGTGGGGCTGATGCTGGCGGGCTGCGGCTTCGGCCGGATCAACAGCCGCGACTTTGCCCAGCCGGGCGCCGTGCTGCCGGCCGGCTCGACCGTCGCCGTCCTGCCCTTCGAAAATCTGACCAACCATCCCAATGCCGGCCAGATCGCCGCCGACATCGTCTCCACTGAACTGTACGGCGTCGACGGCCTCCGCAGCATGGATGCGTCCCGCGTCCGCAGCCGCCTGTCCGCCGCCAAGCCCGCCGGCGATGCCGCCGCGACCGATGCGCCGGCCGATGCCGCCCCGCTGGACGCCCAGGCCGCCGGCCGGACGCTGGGGGTTGACGCGGTGCTGTCCGGCAGCGTGTCGGAATATGGTTACCAGCATGGCCTGCGCGAGGAGCCGGTGGTTGGCCTGAACGCCCGGCTGGTCCGCAGCTCCGACGGCGCCGTGCTGTGGACCTCCAGCCAGTCGGAGGCCGGCCGCGGCTATTTCAGCCGCGACAGCGTCAACAACGTCGCCCAGCGGGTGGCGGCGCGCATGATCGACAGCCTGCGGCCGGTGGTCGCCGCACCCGCCGTGCCCACTTCGGCGTACGCCCCGGCCCAGGCCGGCCGCGCCTCCGACAGCGACTTCTCCAACGATCTGCACCGCGAGTGAGCGTGCAGGCATGAGCGCAGAGTCCAGCCCCTCTCCGGCGTCCCCCCGCCGCTGGTTCGGCCTGCGGCCGGTCGCGCTGCTGGAACTGCTGCTGTTCTTCGCCGTGGCGCTGGGGCTGGATCACTGGCTGGGCGCCGGGGTACGCTTCGACGGGGTGCAGCCGCATCCCTTCTGGATTCCGGTCCTGCTGTTGGCGATCCAGTACGGCACCAGCGAGGGCGTGCTGGCGGCGTTGGTGGCGTCGGTGGCGCTGCGGTTCGGCAACATGCCGGATGCCGGCATCGACCAGGACCTCTACGACCATCTCTTCGCCCTGACCCGCGAGCCGATCCTGTGGCTGGTCGCCGCCGTGCTGTTCGGCGAGCTGCGCATGCGCCAACTGCGCGAGCGCGAAGACCTCCGCGCCGGCCTTGCCGCCGCCCGGCAGGAGGCGGAGGCCATCGCCCGGTCCTACCGCGCGCTGAAATCGGTGAAGGAGAGCCTGGAGACCCGCGTCGCCGGCCAGCTGCGCACCGTCTTCACCCTCTATCAGGCGGCCAAGTCCATCGACCACCTGGACGAGGGGGAGGTGATGCTGGGCGTCGCGGACCTCGTCCGCACCGTCATGAAGCCTGAGAAATTCTCGCTGTTCCTGCTGAACAACGATGTGCTGGAATCGGTGACGAACGAGGGCTGGGACGACGACAACGACAGCTATGCCCGCTGGTTCGACAGCGGCACCCCGCTGTTCCAGACCGTGATCGCCCGCCAGCGGCAGCTCTGCGTCAACCGGGTGGAGGACGAGCGGATCCTGGCCGGCGAAGGCGTGCTGGCCGGACCGCTGGTCAGCAGCGACACCGGCGAGGTGGTCGGCATGGTGAAGGTCGAAAGCCTGGGCTTCACCGACCTCAGCGTCAACACGGTCGAGAATTTCCGCATCCTGTGCGAATGGATCGGCACCGCGCTGGCCAAGGCGCGCCAGTTCCGCACCGCCAGCGAACAGCGCGTCTTCACCGACGACGCGCTCTATTCCTCCAGCTACATCGGCCGGCAGGCGGAGTTCCTGGCCCTGCTCGGACGCCGCATGGGGTTCGAGACGACGGCCATCACCATCCGCCCCACCGGCCTGTCCCGCCTGTCGGTCGCCCAGCGCGCAGACCTTGCCGCCGCCATCGGCACGGCGGTGCGCGGCAGCCTGCGCGACACCGACCTCGCCTGCGATTTCGGCCAGCAGGGCGCCTCCTTCGGCGTGATCCTGGCCGGCACGCCGCTGGAGGGCGCCAAGCTGGTGGAGGCGAAGCTGGAACGCGCGGTGCGCCGGGAGTTGCCCGACGGGCTGTCCAACATCCCCATCGGCTTCGTCACCCGCCGGGTCGAGCCGCCGGAATCGGAGCCGTCCAAGCCGGAGCCGGCCGCCGGCAAAGCCGTGGCGGAGGGGACGGGATGACCGGCCCCGCCTCCGAATTTCCCGAGTCCGCCGGCACGCTGGCGGGCGACCGCCCGGCTGCCGGCACGGGCGAGCTGGTGGCGGTGACGCTCGGCGCCGGGCTGCTCGATTCCGGCGCATTGGCGTTCGGCCTGTCCGGCATCCCCTTCGCCGCACCGTCGGCCGCGGCGCTGCACCTGCTGCTCTGCGGGCTGGTCGGGCTGTGGCTGCGCAGCCGGGCGCGGCGGGGCCGCGACCTGCGGCTGGCCGGGTTGCTGCTGGTCACCATGGTGCCGCTGGGTCCGCTTGGCGCCGCCTGCACGCTGGTGACCTCGGCGCTGCTGGCGCTGTTCAGCCGCTATGCCACCGGCTTCCAGGACTGGTATCTCTCCCTTTTCCCGGAAAGCGAGACCGGCCCGGCGCAGGAGCTGTACGAGCTGATCGTGTCGGGTCGCGAGAACGCCCATCTGGTGGCCGGCGACTCCTTCACCGACATGATGTGGATGGGCACGCCGCAGCAGAAGCAGGCGGTGATCGCCCTGGTCGCCCGCCATTTCCGCCCCGCCTTCACGCCCGCGCTGAAGGCCGGCCTCGCCGATGCCGATCCGTCCGTCCGCGTCCAGGCCGCCACCGCCACCGCGCGGGTGGAGCATGAGTTCAACGAGCGCTGGCTTTCGCTCGACCATGCGGCCCGCGCCAATCCGGACGATGCCGCCGCCCTGGCCGCCCTTTGCCGCCATCTCGACGATTATGCCTTCTGCGGCCTGCTGGATTCCAATCGCGAGGCGGAAATCCGCGAGAAGGCGCTGGACGGCTACCGCCGCAGCCTGGAACTGGCGCCCGACGACGACGGCATCCGCCTCGACCTCGGCCGGCTGCTGATGCGCTGCGGATTGGCGGCGGAGGCGGCGGCGAGGCTGGAACCGCTGATCGACCGCACGCCCGACAGCCGCATCCTGTTCTGGTATGCCGAGAGCCTGTTCCAACTCGGCCGCTTCGGCGATCTGCGGGCGCTGCCCATCCGCCGGCCCGACCTGCTGGGCGACGGGGCGGCGCTGCCCGATGCGCTGCGCGACGTCTTCGCCCTGTGGCGCGACGACGAAACGTCCGACGCGGAGACCGCCGCGAAAGAGCTGGCCGCATGAGCCGCTCCCCGTCCCAGCCGCTTCCGCCCGAAGCGCCCCGCGCCCCCAAGGCCGATGTCTGCCTGCTGATGGAGGGGTCCTATCCCTATGTCGCCGGCGGCGTGTCGACCTGGACGCACGACCTGATCCGCTCCCACTCCGACCTGACCTTCCACATCGTGGCTCTGGTCGCCGACCGCGGCGCCCGCAAGCTCGCCTACGATCTGCCGGCCAACGTCACCGGCCTGACCCACGTCTATCTGCAGGACCCGCCCGCCGGATGGCGCTGGCAACCCGGCACCGGGCGGCTGATGACGGCCCTGGAAAAGCCGCTCGCCCGCTTGCAGCAGGGCGGAGGGCTGGCCGAGGTCGCCGAGGTTCTGCGGCTGCTGGCTCCCCGGCGCGGCCGGATCGGCAAGCGGGCGCTGCTGAATTCCGAGGACGCCTTCCAGATGGTGGTGCGCATGTGCAGGGCCGCCCTGCCGGACGCCTCCTTCCTTGAGTATTTCTGGGGCAGCCGCGCGCTGATGAGCGGGCTGTTCGCCACGCTGCTGGTGCCGATGCCGCAGGCCGCTGTCTATCATGCCATCTCCACCGGCTATGCCGGGCTGTTCGCCGCGCGGGCGCGGCTGGAGACCGGCCGGCCGGCCCTGCTGACCGAACACGGCATCTATACCAACGAACGGCGCATCGAAATCCTGATGGCCGAATGGCTGTTCGAGGGCGCCGACACCTCGCTGGCACTCGACCGCAAGAAGCGTGACCTGCGCGATCTGTGGTTGGACACCTTCGCCAGCTACTCCAAGGCCTGCTACGACGCCTGCGACCGCATCATCACCTTGTACGGCGGAAACCAGGAGTTCCAGCGCCGCCAGGGCGCCGACCCGGCCAAGCTGATGATCGTGCCCAACGGCATCGACTATGCCGGCTATTCGCAGGTCCGGCGCGACCCCGCGCCGCGCCCGCCGACCATCGCCCTGATCGGCCGCGTCGTGCCGATCAAGGACGTGAAGACCTACATTCGCGCCGCCGGCATCCTGCGCGAGGACATCCCCGACCTGAAGGCGATGATCCTCGGCCCGCTGGAGGAAGACCCCGGCTATGTCGAGGAATGCCGGACCATCGTGAAGCATCTGGGGCTGGAGCAGACGGTGATCTTCGCCGGCCGCGTCAAGCTGACCGACTGGCTGGGCAAGATCGACGCCATCGCGCTGACCAGCGTCAGCGAGGCGCAACCGCTGGTGATCCTGGAGGCCGGGGCGTCCGGCGTGCCGACGGTGGCGACCGATGTCGGCTCCTGTTCGGAACTGCTGCTGGGCCGGCCGGACGAGGTGCCGCCGCTGGGACCGGGCGGTTCGGTGACTCCGCTCGCCAGCCCGCTCGACACCGCGCGGGAACTGCGCGCCCTTCTGCTCGACCGCCCCTGGCGCGAGCGCTGCGCGCAGGCCATCGCCCGGCGCGTCGCCCAGTCCTACGACAAGGTCGCCATCGACCGCGTCTATCGCGCCATTTATGACGAGCATATCGCCCTGCCGACCCGGCCGACGCTCGACGGCGCCGATTTCGACCTGAAGGGAGCCGCCTGACATGGCCGGCATCGGCTTCGCGCTCCGCCGGCTGGCCCGGCGCGACGATCTGCTCGGCGTGCTGCAGGGCTATGCGCATTCCGCCTTCATCACCTCCGGCCCCTGGATGTTCACCATCCTGGCGCTGGCCGGCATCACGCTGTTCGGCCGCGATCTGGTGGGGCCGGAGCAGCTGACGCTGTTCCGCGTGGTGGTGATCTATAATTTCTGCTTCTCGGTGGTGTTCACCGGGCCGCTGGTGCTGGTCGCCACCCGCTATCTCGCCGACGCCATCTATGCCAAGGAGGTGGAGGCGGCGCCCGGCATGCTGCTGGCGACGCTGGGGCTGGCCTATGCCATCGCCGGCCTGACCGCCGGACCCTTCTACCCGCTGTTCAGCGGCCTGCCGCTGCCGATCATGCTGGGCGGGCTGGCGAATTTCTTCCTGGTCTGCGGCATCTGGGTGGTGTCGATCTTCCTGTCGGCGCTGAAGGACTATCTGGCGGTCACCGTCGCCTTCGGCGTCGGCATGACCACCGGCATGGCCGGGGCGGTGCTGCTGGGCGACCGGTTCGGCGCGGCGGGGATGATCTGGGGGTTCTCCGCCGGGCTGGCGGTGATCCAGTTCGGGCTGATCGCGCGGGTGCTGGCCGAATATCCCTATCCGGTCGGCCGGTTGTTCGACTTCCTGTCCTATTTCCGCAAATACGCCGATCTGGCGCTGATCGGCTTCTTCGCCAACGCCGCCGTCTGGACCGACAAGTGGATCATGTGGTTCGCGCCGGAACGCGAACTGGTCTCCGGCGCCATGGCGATCTACAGCGCCTATGACGGCGCCATGTTCATCGCCTATCTGACGACGCTGCCGGCGCTGACCCTGTTCACGGTGAACATCGAGACCCGCTTCTTCGAGCATTACCAGGCTTTCTACCGCGACATCCAGAAGCACGCGACCTTCGACCAGATCGCGCGCAACCACCGCGCCATCATCGCCGCCCTGCTCGACAGCAGCCGCAATCTCGTCATCCTGCAAGGGGCGGTCTGTGCCGTCTGCATCTTCCTGGCCCCGGCCATCGTCGGCGCCATCGGCCTGCAATACCAGCAGATCGGCATGTTCCGCTTCGGCGTGCTGGGCGCCTTCTTCCAGGTGATGTTCCTGTTCTGCACGGTGATCCTGGCCTATTTCGACCTGCGGGCGCGGAACCTGACGGTGCAGCTGGTCTATATGGCGGCCAATGCCGGCTTCACCCTGCTGTTCAGCCGGATGGGCTTCCCGTGGTACGGCTACGGCTATTTCCTTAGTTCGCTGCTGGCCTTTGCTGTGGCTTACCTGATGGTGGCGGACGCCGTGCGGCGGCTGCCCTATTTCGCTTTCGTCGCCAACAACCCGTCGGTGCGATGATCCGCCGACTCATCCCTCCGCTTCTTGTCCTGCTGCTGCTTCCGGCCGCCGCCGGCGCGCAGGAGGTTCTGCGCACCGACCGCACCGAACCCGGCCATCTGCGCCCGCCCTTCCGCGCCTACGAACCACCGCCGCCGGGCCACGAGCCGCGCCTGCGCCGTACCGAAAGCCGCGCGGTCTACAAGCTGCCCGACGGCCTGAAAGGCCTCGCCACGCTCGACCGCACCCTGTCGCACCTGTGCCGGCGCGGCGCCTTCCTGCAGCAGATCGACGGCCTCTATTGGGCGGCGACGCCGGACTACCGCTATGGCGTCGCTTTCTCCGGCGGTGCCAACCTGATCGACCCCCAGAACCGCCGCCAGCCCGGCAAGGCCTATTTCTTCCGCAACCAGGACAGCCGCTGCAGCGTCTGGATCGGCGATCAGGCGAAGCTGATGCCGCACTACATCGGGGGGTGACCGCCGTTCAAGTGTTGGCCTTTCTGCCGCATCCGGCAGCACGGCCTTGCCGCACGGATCGGTGGGCGCCACAATTGTCCCGTGGCGAGAACGCCGTGGCTCATAGCCTGAAGTGCAGTGCTTGATCGATCGAAAACAGGAGACGCCGATGCCCATCCCGGTGAGTGCTGAAACGGAAGTCCTGGCCCGCCGGCTTGCTGCCATTCGGGGGCAGAGTATCGATGAGGTCGTCCGCACCGCCGTGCGCGATGCCTTGGCCCGCGCCGAGCGACCGGCAACCTCCGACCTCACTTCGGACCAGCAGGCCAAGGTGAACCGCATGCTGGCGCGGGTGAAAGCGCTGCCGCCGCTGAACGACGACGGAAACCCGGACGCCGCCTTGTACGACGAACACGGCCTGCCGCGCTGAGCCATGGTCGTCGACACCTCGGCCCTTGTGGCCATCCTGAAGGCGGAGCCGGAAGCCGCCGCCTTCCTCGCCAAGCTTGCCACTGCCACGGTGTGCCGCCTGTCGGCCGCGAATTTCGTCGAGGCCGGGCTGATCGCCAGCCGCGATCCGACCGGCGCCCACCGCGAAGCCCTTGAGGATCTGCTGCGCGAGTTCGACATCCGTATCGAGCCGGTTGGAGAGCGCCAGGCCCGGCTTGCTCTCGACGCGTTCCGCCGCTACGGCAAGGGGACCGGACACCCGGCTGGTCTCAATTACGGGGACTGCTTCGCCTACGCCCTGGCCGCCGACACTGGTGAGGTTCTGCTGTTCAAGGGCGATGACTTTCCCTGCACCGACCTTGCTCCGGCATGAGCGGCGGCACCGACTGCTCCGACTTTTTCAGCCCACCGTTACCCCGTTCGCCGCATCCATGATACGAATGACTGCCGGTCCCCACCCGCGGAGGTCACCGCCGATGCCGTACAGATGGAACAGTGAACACACCCCCGAAAACTGTTTCATGTTGTTCCAAACGTTGCATCCGGCTCCCCTTCGCATCCTGCGAACTCAACCCCATATAGGGCCGGTCATCGGCCAGAGGTGAACGTCCGCCCGTGCGCATTCCCGACCTGAACAGCCTGTACGACGCCGGCAGCCGGCTTCTTCTGGAATCGACGGTGCGCGTGGGCGTCACCGGACTGCGGCGGGCGGGCAAGACCGTCTTCGTCACCGCCCTGGTCGACAATCTGCTGAAGGCCGGGCGGCTGCCCTTCCTCGACGTCATGTCGTCGGGCCGCTTCCAGGCGGCGCGGCTGCGGCCCCAGCCCGATCCCGACGTGCCCCGCTTCGATTTCGAAGGCCATCTCGCCGCCCTGACCGGCCCCGATCCGCATTGGCCGGATCCGACGCGCGGGATCGGCCAGATGCGCGTCTCGCTACGCTACCGCCCGGATTCGGCGTTGAAGCGCACGGTGCAGCCGATGGCGACGTTGAATCTCGATCTGGTCGATTATCCCGGCGAATGGCTGCTCGATCTGCCGCTGCTGCGCCAGAGCTTCGCGGAATGGAGCGCCCAGACCCTGGACCTCGCCGCCCGGCCGCCGCGCGACGAGCTGTCCGCCTCCTGGCGCGGCTGGCTCGCCACCATCGACCCGGCAGCTTCGGCGGAGGAGGAGACGGCGCGGCGTGGGGCGGCGCTCTACACCGACTATCTCCACGCCTGCCGCCGCGCCGACACGCTGCTCAGCCTGATCCAGCCCGGCCGCTTCGTCGAACCCGGCGACATGAAGGACGCGCCGCTGCTGACCTTCTGTCCGCTGCATGGAACTCAGCGGGGCCGCGGCAGCCTGTGGGCGCTGATGGAGGACCGGTACGAGGCCTACAAGACCAACGTCGTCCGCCGCTTCTTCGCCGAGCATTTTTCCCGGCTCGACCGCCAGATCGTGCTGATCGACGTGCTGGGGGCGCTGAACGCCGGCCCCGCCGGAATGGCCGACATGAAGCGGGCGCTGGAGTTGAGCCTGGAGCCGTTCCGGCACGGTTCCTCCGGTTGGCTCGACTGGCTGTTCGGCAGCAAGATCGACCGGGTGCTGTTCGCCGCGACCAAGGCCGACCACATCGCCGCCCATCAGCATGCCCAGCTGCGCGCTCTGCTCGACCGGCTGGTCGGCGACGCCCGCAACGCCATCCGGTTCGAAGGCGCCCAGGTCGAGACCATGGCCATCGCCGCGCTGAAATGCACCGAAAGCGTGGTGACCGAGCATGAGGGGCGGCAACTGCGCTGTGTCCGCGGCATCCCCGTCGGCCGCGACCGCCCGACCGTGCTGTTCCCCGGCGAGATTCCGGAGGATGCGGAAGCCTTTCCGCCCGGCCGCGATCGTCCCTATAATTTCCTGCCCTTCCGACCGCCCGACGACCTTGGCCGCGACCCGCGCGGCCTGCCGCACATCCGCGTCGATCAGGCCCTGCAATTCCTGCTGGGGGATTACCTGACGTGACGGAACGCGACACCCGCAAAGCTTCACCGGGCTGGGTTCCGCCAATGGAGCTGGACCTCGACCGCGCGGCACCCGTCCCGGCGGAGGAGGAAGCCGCCCTGCTGACCGGAACCGGCGACCCGACCGATCTGCTGCCGGCCCCCGCCACGCCGGTGCGCACGACTCGCCGGCTGGGGCGCTGGCTGTTCGGCGCGCTGGCGGCGTTGGTTCTGGTCGCGCTGGGCTTCGATACCGCCGACCTGCTGGCCCGTGCCTTCGCCACCAGCATAGCCCTTGGCGTGCTGGTTGCCGTGCTCGCCGCGACCGCCGGCATCGCGGCAATCGCGATGCTGGTGACCGAACTGCTGTCGCTGCGCCGTCTGCGTCGCATCGAGGAGTTGCGGGCCGAGGCCGGCCGGCTGGAGATCGACGCCCCCGGCGGCCGGGCCGACCGCTTCGCCGGATCGCTGGTGGCGCTCTATGCCGACCGGCGCGAACTGGCCCCGGCGCTGGCCCGCGTGCGCGACCATGTCACCGACGCCCATGACGAACATGAGGTGGTGCGGCTGCTCGACCGCGAGGTGCTGAGCCCGCTCGACCGCGCCGCCTACCAGCGGGTGCTGCGCGCCTCGCGCGACACCGCCATCGCCACGGCGCTGAGCCCGGCGGCGCTGCTGGATTTCGCGGTGGTGCTGTGGCGCAACCTGAAGCTGGTGCGGGAGATCGCCTCCCTCTACGGCGCCCGGCCGGGCTATGTCGGCTCGCTCCGGCTCCTGCGCCGGATGCTCGCCAACATCGCCGTCGCCGGGGTGACCGAAAGCGCCCACCATGTGGCGGTGGAGGCGCTGGGCGGATCGCTCGCCGCCGCCATTTCCACCCGGATGGGGCAGGGGGTCATCAACGGCCTGCTGACCGCGCGGGTCGGGCTGACCGCCATGCACCTGTGCCGCCCCATCGCCTTCGGCCCCGACAACCGCCCCAGCCTGAACCGCATCAGGAAGGAGCTGTTGTCGTTGCCCAAGCAGGTGCTGTGACGTGACCCTAGGCGAGGTCGAAGACCAGCACTTCCGCCTCGTCCGCCCGGTCCAGCGTCACCGCCTCCTCGTCCGTCAGCGCGGCGCCGTCGCCGGCCTTCAGCAGCGTGCCGTTCAGATGGACCCAGCCGCGGGCGACCTGGACCCAGGCATGACGGCCGGGACGCAGCGGCAGCGTGGCGCTCTCCTCCCCGTCCAGAAGCGCGGCGTACAGGTCGACATCCTGATGGATGGTGACGCTGCCGTCACGCCCGTCACGCGACCCGACCAGCTTCAGCGTGCCGCGCTTCTGCTCGGCCGGGAAATCCGCCTGCTGGTAGCCGGGCGCCAGATTGTTGGCTTCCGGCAGGATCCAGATCTGGAGGAAATGCACCGGCTCGGTGTCCGACGCGTTGTACTCGCTGTGGCGGATGCCGCGGCCGGCGCTCATCACCTGGACCTCGCCCGGACGGATCACCGACCCGGTGCCGATGGAGTCCTTGTGCTCCAGAGCGCCGTTCAGCACGTAGGAGACGATCTCCATGTTGGCATGCCCATGGTTGGGGAAGCCGGCGCCGGGGATCACCCGGTCCTCGTTGATGACGCGCAGGGCGCGGAAGCCCATATGGCCGGGGTCGAAGTAATGGCCGAACGAGAAGCTGTGGTTGCTGTTGAGCCAACCCATGTTGGCAACCCCACGCTCGTCGCGATGGCGAATGGTGATCATGATGGAACCCTCCGTGCCGTTGGGGTGTGTGTCGTTGTCTGGAGGGGAATTTGGCACCCAACGGACCTAAGAACAATCACGCCTGATCACATCAGATCGTTCTTCTGGGAAGGACAATATCACCCGACCAACGGCACTCCCACCGCGAACACGGTTCCGCGACCCTCTGCCGAACGCACCGTCACCGGATGGCCCAGCAGCCTTGCCAGCCGCTCGACGATGGCGAGGCCCAGCCCGATGCCCTCGCTGCGGTCGCGGTCGGGGCGGTCGAGCTGGACGAACTCCTCGAAGATGCGCCGGCGGTCGGGTTCGGCGATGCCGCGGCCGGTGTCGTAGATCTCGATCCACAGCGTATCGCCGCGGGTGCGGCAGCCGACCAGAACGCCGCCGGTCTCGGTATAGCGGATGGCGTTGGCGATCAGGTTGCGCAGGATGCGCTCCAGCAGGGCCGGGTCGCTGCGCACCACGGCAATGGTCGGGATGGCGCGCAGCCGCAGCCCCTTCGCCTCCGCCTGCCCGGCGAACTCCGCTTCCAACTGGTCGAGCAGGGGGGAGAGCGGCAGGTCGGCCGGCTTCGGCGTCACAACCCCCGATTCCAGCTTGGAGATGTCGAGGATGGCGTTCAGCAGGTCGCGCATCGACCGTTGCGCCGCCTTCAGGTCGGTCAGCAGGGCCGCCGTCTTGCCGCTCTGCGGCTGGCGCTCCAGAATGCCGGTGAACATGCCGATGGCTTGAAGGGGCTGCTGCAGATCGTGGCTGGCGTGGGCGAGGAAGCGGGACTTGGCGCGGTGGGCCTGCTCGGCGGCGGTCTTGGCGGCGTGCAGTTCGGCCGTCCGTTCGCGCACCTGCTGTTCCAGCGTGGCGTTGGCGCGCTCGATGGTCTCCGCCATGCGCAGGATTTCGGTGAATTGGCGGCGCACCTGCCGGGTCATCGGCCGGAAGATTGCCAGCGCTTCCACCGCCAGGATCAGCAGTGTGATCAGCAGCGCCGCCAGCCCCAGCCGATGCAAGGTCTGGAAGCCAGCTTCTCCCTCCTCCTGGTAGAGCGCCACCACCTCTTCCAGCCGGTCCAGCAGCGGGCCGAGCGCCTGGGCGGTGATGCGATCCGCTTCCGCAGGGTCGGGCGGCTGACCGGCGGATGCGGCGGCGATGACCCGGCGCAGGGCGGCGATATGCTCAGTCACCACCGGGTCCAGCGGGGCGGGACCGCCGTAGAACAAATCCTGCGGCGGCGGCCCAAGCGGCGGTCCTTCCTCCGGCCCGGCCCGGCCGCTCAGCCGCCGGTGGGCGGCTTCGAACATGTCCGTGGCGCCATCCAGCAGCTGGGCGAGGTCTACGCGCGTTGCGGGATCGGTCGCGGTTTTCAACTGCTCCACCAGCAGGGCCGTCCGCTGCGACAGCATGCGCTGCCGGCCGGAAACGTTGACGACCTCCAGCATGCGTTCGTGCTGGCCGATGACCCGCTCGGTCATGACGAAGCCGGCGAGCGTGCCCAGCGCGATCAGCGTCAGCGCCAGGGCATAGCGCAAGGTCATCCAGCGGGCAGTCGTCGTGCCGATCGGTATCATGCGCTCGTCCCCCCGGCCGTGATCGCCCCATCTTCATCGACGATCATGGGGCAGCCTGCCGCATTGCAGCAAGGACGGTGGGTAGCTTTGAGGTTATGAAGCCTCGGTAAAGCCGCAAGCTGCCAACGCCGCCTGCATGTGCGGCGGGACCGGGGCCACCGCGCCGACCGGATCGCGCTTCGGGTAGAGCGGCAGCGAGATGGCGCGGGAATGCAGGTGCAGCGGCTTACCCTCCGGCCCGCCATATTGCGGGTCGCCGACCAGCGGACAGCCGATTGAGGCACAATGGACTCGGATCTGGTGGGTACGGCCGGTGTGCGGCGTCAGTTCAAGCCACGTCAGTCCGTCGGCCTGCCCGCGCACCACATAGTCGGTCACCGCCGCCTGCCCGTCCGGCGAGCCGACGATGCGCCAGCCGCCGGTCTTGTTCGACACCTTGGCGAGCGGCAGCTCGATCCGTCCGGATTCCTGTGGTGGCGTCCCGGCCACCACCGCCCAATAGGTCTTATCGACCTTGCCGTTCTGGAACAGGATGCCGATCTTGCGCAGTGCCTTGGCATGGCGGCCCAGGATCAGGCAGCCCGACGTGTCGCGGTCCAGCCGGTGGGCTAACGACGGCGGCTTGGGAAAGCCGAAGCGCAGAGCGTCGAAATGCCGCTCCAGGTTCGGCCCGCCGGCCGGGCCGGCATGGACCGGCAGCCCGGCGGGCTTGTCGAGGATCAGCATCAGCCCGTCACGGAACAGGATGCGGTCTTGAATTTGGGCGGGTGTCACTGGCTACTCATCCCCAGGCGCGCGAAATCAGGAGGTCTATAGGATGTCTTTGACATAGTCATCCGCGAAGGACCCGTGCTTCTCGTCAAACTCGTTCCAAGCCCTTATCGCGGCATCCAGGCAACGTTCGCGCTCCACCGCTGCAATCCTATCATGCAACGGCTTTTCGGAGAGCTTCGGCGCGCGCCGGTCGTAGACACGGTCCGTTGAACGCCCTCCATCGATCCAGATGCAGTGAAGATAGGCGCCCCCGGTGCCGTCCCGCAAGCGGGCAGGAAAAAGGGCGCGGGGCCTCCTGCAAGGCGCCGCGCCCCCTCTCATATCCGGTTCACCCGGATCAGGCGAGCTTCAACTCCTTGAAGAAGTCGTTGCCCTTGTCGTCGACGATGATGAAGGCCGGGAAGTCCTCGACCTCGATGCGCCAGATGGCTTCCATGCCGAGTTCGGGATACTCGACGCATTCCACCTTCTTGATGCAGTCCTGGGCCAGACGGGCGGCGGCGCCGCCGATCGAGCCAAGATAGAAGCCGCCATGCTGCTTACAGGCCGCCGTGACCTCGGGGCTGCGGTTGCCCTTGGCCAGCATGACCATGGAGCCGCCCGCCGCCTGGAACTGGTCGACGAAGCTGTCCATGCGGCCCGCCGTGGTCGGCCCGAAGGAGCCCGAGGCGTAGCCTTCCGGCGTCTTGGCCGGGCCGGCATAGTAGATCGGGTGGTTCTTGAAATAGTCCGGCAGCGGCTCGCCGGCGTCCAAGCGCGCGCGCAGCTTGGCGTGGGCCAGATCGCGGGCGACGATCAGCGGGCCGGTCAGCGACAGACGGGTGCGGATCGGATACTGGCTCAGCGTGGCGCGGATCTGCTCCATCGGCTGGTTCAGGTCGATCTTCACGACATCGCCCGACAGATGCTCGTCACCGATCTCCGGCAGATATTGGGCCGGATCGGTCTCCAACTGCTCCAGGAAGATGCCGTCCTTGGTGATCTTGCCCACCGCCTGACGGTCGGCCGAGCAGGACACGCCGATGCCTATCGGCATGGAGGCGCCGTGACGCGGCAGGCGGATGACGCGGACGTCGTGGCAGAAATACTTGCCGCCGAACTGGGCGCCGATACCCATGTCCTGGGTCAGCTTGTGGACTTCGGCTTCCATCGCCAGATCGCGGAAGGCGTGCGCGTCCTCGCCGCCCTCGGTCGGCAGGTTGTCGAGATAGCGGGCCGAGGCCAGCTTCACCGTCTTCAGGTTCTGCTCCGCCGACAGGCCGCCGATGACGATGGCGAGGTGGTAGGGCGGGCAGGCCGAGGTGCCGAGATAGCGGATCTTGTCTTCCAGGAACTTCAGCAGCCGGTCGGGCGCCAGCACCGACGGCGTGGCCTGATGCAGGAAGGTCTTGTTGGCCGACCCGCCGCCCTTGGCCATGAACAGGAACTTGTAATAGTCCTCGCCCTCGGAATAGATGTCGACCTGGGCCGGCAGGTTGTTGCGGGTGTTCTTCTCCTCATACATGGAGATCGGCGCCAGCTGGCTGTAGCGCAGGTTGCGCTTCAGATAGGCGTCGCGCGCACCCTCCGACAGGGCGGTCTCGTCGCCGCCCTTGGTCCAGACGCGGCGGCCCTTCTTGCCCATGATGATGGCGGTGCCGGTGTCCTGGCACATCGGCAGGGTGCCGGCGGCGGCGATGTTGGCGTTCTTCAGCAGGTCGAGCGCCACGAAGCGGTCGTTGGCCGACGCCTCCGGATCGTCCAGGATCTTGGCGAGCTGGGCCAGATGGCCCGGACGCAGCAGATGGTTGATGTCGGAGAAGGCAGCCTCGGCCAGCAGGCGCAGACCTTCCGGCTCGACCTTCAGGACCTCTTCGCCGTCGAACTCGACGACGGAGACATGGTCGGAGGTCAGCTTGCGGTAGGTCGTGTCGTCTTTGGCGAGCGGAAACAGACCGCGGGCTGAGGCGATGTCGTCGGGCATTGGGGCGTTCCTTCGTGGCGATCCAATGGCGTCCGCTCGCCTCCGCGGTACGCGCCCGGCCGGGCGCGCGAAGGGGGCAGGCCGCGCTCGGCCCCCCTTATACACCGCTGCGGGGCGGAGACAACCATCGGCGGGACGGAAGGCGGCGCGGCGGTTTGTCGTCGACCAAAGTAGGGGCCAAAGAAAAGGCCGGCACACCGCAATGGTATGACCAGCCTTGTCTTTTTGCCGCCGATGCCGGCTTTTTACGCCGCCGCCTTCACCCGCTTGTCGACCGCCGCATGGGCCTGGGGCGCCGGCTCGGCCGGGGCGCCGACCCAGTCGCCATGGGCGGGGATTTCCTCCCCCTTCATCACCAGGGTCAGCGGACCCAGGCGGGCGAAGTCGCCGACATGGGTGTCGTACAGCACCGTGGCGCCGGCCCCGATGGTGACGCCGGTCCCGACCGAAACCCGGCCGACCTTCATCACGCGGTCCTCGTACAGGTGGGTCTGCAGGGCCGACAGGGCGTTGATGGCGCAATAGTCGCCGACGGACACGCAGTCGAACTCGGTGATGTCGGTGGTGTCCATGTAGACGCCCTTGCCGAACTTCGTGCCGAAGATGCGCAGAACCCAGGGCAGCATCGGCGTGCCGCGCAGGTGGTCGAGCAGGACCTTGCCGGCCAGACCCCAGTACAGCACCGCCACCGCCTCGGTCCGCATGGCCCACCAGGACCACATCGGCTTCATCGTGGGGGCATAGCGGCCCATGATCGCCCATTTGACCAGCGCCACGATCAGCACCATCGCCATTGGAATGGCGACGCTGACCGCCAGGAACTGCCAGGCGAAGGCGCCCCAGCGCTGGTCCAGGATAGCCTTGGCGAAGAACTCCACCGCGAAGGTGCCGAAGGTGATGAACAGCATCGACGGCATCGACAGGCTGAAGGCCTCGAACACGGCGCGGCCGAGACGGCGCCCGCGCGACGGCTCGAAGGTCCAGTTGGCCGACACGTTGTCGAACTTCTGGCGCACCGGCAGCTTGATCGGCGGGCTGCCGAACCAGGTATCGCCGGCCTGCATCTCGGCGTTCGCCGGCGGCTTGGACTTGATGCCGATCAGCGTGCCGGTGGGGATGCAGGCACCCGGCGGGACTACGGCGTCGTTGCCGACGAACACGCGGGCTTCGGTCTTCACCGGCTGCAGATGCATCCAGCCGCGGCGGATGTCCTCGTCGCCCAGCACCACCTCGTCGGCGATGAAGCACTTCTCGCCGATCTCCACCAGATCGTAGCGGCCGGCGAGGTTGGTCGAGATCTCCGCGTCGCGGCCGATCTTGGCGCCCATCAGGCGGTACCAGGCCCGCATGTAGACGGTGGCGTAGAGCGAGCTGAGCGTTTCCAGCATCACCTCGGTCGCCAGCGCCACGACCCATTTGCGGACATAGAACCAGCTGTGGACCGAGTAGGAGCCGGCCTCCACCTTCGGCAGCACGATCCAGCGCATGGCGGCGATCAGCAGGACGGTGAAGGCCACCAGGAACATGGCGGTCGGCCAAGCGATGGCGGGGACATAGTAGAGGTAGTTGACCTTGAACACCCCGCCCATCCAGGCGTCGAGCTTGTCGAACAGGTAGAAGGCCGGGAAGATCGGGATCAGTGCCACCGGCGGCAGGCCGACCAGGGCGACCAGATAGATCAGCCCCTGGGTGGCGCGCTTGACGATGCCGGCGCGGGGCTCCTGCGGCAGGGCGGCGCTGTCGACGGTGCCGACCTTGCGGGCGGGCGAGCCGTCCCAGGACTCATAGTCGCCGGTGTGAGTGCCGGCGGCCAGCGCGGTCAGGTCGGCCAGTTCGGTGCCCTTGCCGATCACGGCATCATGGCCGATGACGCAGGAGGTGCCGATATAGGCGTCCTCGCCGATCTCGATGGTGCCGATCACCAGCTCGTTGCCGATCACCTCGGCATTGGCCAGCTTCACCTTGCCGCCGGTCGAGGCGCCACGACCGATGCTGACCAGATCGATGGCGCCGGATTCGAACTCGCCGATCATCGCGTCGGCGCCGATTTTGGCGCCGAGGGCGCGAAGGAACAGCCGCATCACCGGCGATCCCTGGAACCACTTGAGGTGGACCAGCGCGACGAAGCGCTGGGCCAGCCACCAGCGGTAATAATAGACGCCCCACAGCGGATAGCGGCCCGGCTTGGTCCGGCCGATGATCAGCCATTTCGCCGCGATGGCGATGGCGACGGTGGCGATGTTGATGACGACATAGACGCCGAACAGCGTGGTGATCTCGCCCAGCAGCCCGGCATCCTCGCCGGACAGCAGCATGTAGCTGACGAACACGCCCAGCCACTGCACCGTCATCAGCGCCAGGATGATCGGCAGCGCCGCGGCCTGGGCCAGACCGCACAGCAGGCGGCGGCCGAGCGGCGGCGGATCGAAGGACAGGTCGGCCGGTGCGGCGCCATGGCCGGCCGGCGCCTTGGCGTCCAGCCGTTCGGCCATGGCGCGCAGGGTGCGGGCGCCATAGACGTCCTGCAGCGTCAGGCTGGCCAGCCCGGCGGTTTCGCGCACCGCCGAGACAAAGCGCGCAGCCAGCAGCGAATGGCCGCCCAGATCGAGGAAGAAGTCGGCCTCCAGCGGGATTGACTGGCCGGGGAAGACGCGGCGGGCGGCCTCCAGCAGCGCGGCCTCGGTCGGGGTGCGCGGCTCCTCTTGCTCACCCGCGCCCACATCCTCCGTCAGCACCATCGCCTGCAGGGTCTTGCGGTCGGCCTTGCCGGAGGTCAGGCGCGGCAGCTCCGCCACCTGTTCATAATGCGAGGGCACCATGTAGGCCGGCAGCTGGGCACGCAGAGAGTCGCGGAGAACGGTCCTGTCGAGGGTCGCACCCGGCCGCGCGACCAGGAAGGCGACCAGCCGGTCCAACCCGTTGTCGTTGCGCAGCACAACCGTTGCCTGGGCGACGCCGGGCAGTTCGGTCAGCTTGGCCTCGATCTCGCCCAGTTCCAGCCGGAAGCCGCGGATCTTCACCTGATCGTCGATGCGGCCATGGAACCGCAGGTTGCCGTCGGCATCGACGCTGACCGCGTCGCCGGAGCGGTAGAGCAGCGGATCGTGTGCACCGGTGCGGTACGGGTTGGCGATGAATTTCTCCGCCGTCAGCTCCGGCCGGCCGAGATAGCCCTGGGCCACGCCGGGGCCGCCGATCAGCAACTCACCCTGGGTGCCTGCGGCCACCGGCTGCAGCGCCTCATCCACCACGTAGCAGGTGTAGTTGGGGATCGGGCGGCCGATGGTGACGGGGGTGTCGGGCAGCACCTCGGCCACCGTGGCGACCACGGTCGCCTCGGTCGGGCCATAGCTGTTGAACAGGCGGCGGCCCGGCCGGCACCAGCGCGAGGCAACCGCCGGCGGGCAGGCCTCGCCGCCCAGGATGACGACGCGCAGCGACGGCACGTCCTTAGGCAGCATCGCCAGCAGGGTGGGGACGGTGTCGAGAACGGTGACGCCGGCCTCGTTCAGCACGTCGGCCAGCCGGTCCACCTCGTCCAGCACCTGTCGGCTGGCGACCCACAGGGTGGCGCCGGCCAGATAGGGGACGAAGATCTCCTCCAGCGACAGGTCGAAGGCCACCGATGCGCCCTGGAAGGCCACATCGTCGGCGGTGATGCCGTAGACGTTGTTGGCGGCGCGCAGATAGTGGCAGATGTTGCGGTGGCTGATGACGATGCCCTTGGGCTTGCCGGTCGAGCCCGAGGTGTAGATGGCGTAAGCCGGGCTGTCCGGCGTCACCCCATCGGCGCGCAGGTCGAACGGCTGTTCGTCATCGCTCAGCACATCGCCGATGCGCAGGACCTGGACGTTCGCGCCGGCCTCGGCCAGCGTCGCCGCCTTCGTTCCGGTCACCAGATCGATCAGGATCGCCGGGGCGGCACAGTCGGTCAGGCTGATCGCCACGCGCTCCGCCGGGGCATCGGCGTCGAAGGGCAGATAGGCCGCGCCGGCCTTCAGGATGCCCAGCAGCGCGACATGCAGGTCGAGCGACCGCGCCATCCACAGCCCAACGAAGCAGCCGGGGCCGATCCCGCGCGCCCGCAGGCCGCTGGCGACCCGGTTGGCGCGCGCGTCCAGCTCGGCATAGCTGACGCGCCGGCCTTCATAGACGATGGCCGTGCGGTCCGGATGCGCCGCGGCGGTCGCCTGCGGAATGTCGGACAGCAGCTCGTCGCGCAGAAGTGAGGGATCGATCGGACCGCTCAAGGTCGGCACCAATGGAGTGGCATTCCACGGAGCGGAGATCGTCGATTGACCGGCCGGGGAAACATCGGTCGGGCCGTTGGCCCGCGCAGTCAGCAAGGTCACGCTGTGTCAGCCTTCCAAAAGGAATCAGCGCGGTGGCGCCAAACGGACCCGTTCGTCATACGGTCCCGGCGGTCGGCTGAACGCGGCGATGGGCCGCTCGCTAGTTGTGGTGCTTTATGGTTAACGAATGCTTGCCATCGGGCTTGGAGGCACCTGTGCCGATGGGAGATGCCAAGTCTTGGGCTGCCCAAGCGCTGCGAAAGCAACATTCGCCCAACCGAAAGAATGAGGAAGACCCGACGGCGCCCGATACATGCGGATACATGAAACGGCATGTTCGCGCCTTCATGATCCGTTGCGCGGCGGCGGTCAAGCTTATCCTCAAGGTGCCGGATCGAAGGGGAGGGCCGTGTGTCGGGCCCACCACATGGCCACGGATCCGTGACTTTCGCCATGGCGGATGCCGTGTGCCGTTCAGGTTGCCAGTGTTCGGCAACGTTGCAACCAGGGCCAGAATAGACCTCCCGGATGGGTGGGCATCGCCGGACCGGCGCCTGCAACTCGCAGCCCCCGCCCGTGCCCGTGCAGATGTGGTGTCGCCCGCCGTCATGCGCCATTCCGGCCACGCATGGCTGAGGCTCCGGGAATCACGGCTCGGTACGCTGTTTAATGATGGACATCATGAAAACCGTTATTAATGATGATTGTCATCAATAACGTCCGGCACCGGCGGGCGCACAGAATTCGGATGACGGACAGGAGAGGGTCATGAGCAGTGCAATGAACACCACGGGGTCGGACATGAGCGGGCGTGTCGCCCTGGTCACCGGCGGCACATCCGGCATCGGCCGCACGACGGCGCTGGCCTTCGGCGGAGCAGGGGCGACGGTGATCGTCACCGGCCGGCGCGAGGCGGAGGGGTTGGAGGCGGTGGAACTGATCGGCCGTGCCGGCGGCACCGGCCAGTTCGTGGCCGCCGATGTGGCCGATGCGGCGGAAGTCGCCGCGCTGTTCGAGCGGATCGAACGTGACCATGGCCGCCTCGACGCCGCCTTCAACAATGCCGGCATCCATCAGGTCGCGCCGCTGACCGAGATGGAGGAGGCCGCCTTCGACCGCATGCTGACGGTCAACGTGAAGGGCGTCTGGCTCTGCCTGAAGCATGAATTGGCGATCATGCGCGGCCAGGGCCGTGGCGCCGTCGTCAACACCGGATCGGTGCTGGGGCAGATCGGCATGGCGGGGAACGCCGCCTATTCCGCCAGCAAGGCGGCGGTGGAAGGGCTGACCCGCACCGCGGCCATCGAGGTCGCGGCCTTCGGCGTGCGCGTCAACGCCGTTTGCCCGGCGATCATCCAGACGCCGATGACGCAGGCCTCCTTCGGCGGTGCCGAACAGGTGGAGGCGGTGATGGGGCCGCGTCATCCCATCGGCCGCGTCGGCCGTCCGGAGGAGGTGGCTGCAGCCGTGCTCTGGCTCTGCTCCGACGCCGCCGGCTTTGTCACCGGCCAGTCGATCAACATCGACGGCGGCGTGACCGCGCAATAACCAGGCTGGTTACCGGAGTTGCAAGCCGATGCTGTCCACCCCCCTCGCCGCCAGTTTGGCCCGCCGGGATATCCATTATGGATGGGTCGTCGTCGCCGTCACCTTCCTGTCCATGCTGGTGTCCGCCGGGGCGGTGGGCGCGCCCGGCGTCCTGCTCCTCCCGCTCCAGCGGGAATTCGGCTGGGACACCGCCGACATCTCCCTGGCCATGGCGATCCGCCTGCTGCTGTTCGGGCTGATGGGGCCCTTCGCCGCCGCGATGATCAACCGCTTCGGCGTCCGCCGCATGGTGCTGTCCTCCCTGACGTTGGTCGGCGGCGGCCTGCTCGCCTCGCTGGCGATGCGGGAGGTCTGGCAGCTTATCCTGCTGTGGGGCTTCGTCGTCGGCTTCGGCACCGGCCTGACCGCCATGGTGCTGGGCGCCACCATCGCCACCCGCTGGTTCGTCGCCCGCCGCGGGCTGGTGATTGGGCTGCTGACCGCCAGTTCGGCCACCGGGCAGTTGGTCTTCATGCCGCTGCTGTCGATGCTGACCGAAGCTTATGGCTGGCGCAGCGCCATTGCCCTGCTGTGCGGCCTGATCGCGGTGGCCGCCCTGGCGATGCTGGCCCTGATGCGCGACCGTCCGGCCGACCTCGGCCTGTCCGCCTTCGGCGAGGTCGGGGGCACGCCGCCTGCCGCCCCGGCCGGCGCCATCCTGCCGGCGGCGCTGGGGGCGTTGCGCGAGGCCGCGGTGACGCGGACCTTCTGGGTGCTGTTCGCCACCTTCTTCATCTGCGGCGCGAGCACCAATGGCCTGATCCAGACCCATCTGATCCCGCTCTGCGTCGATTTCAGCGTGCCGGAGGTGCAGGCGGCCGGCTTGCTGGCGGTGATGGGGATCTTCGACTTCATCGGCACCGTCGGGTCCGGCTGGCTATCCGACCGCTACGACAACCGTTGGCTCCTGGTCTGGTATTACGGCCTGCGCGGGCTGTCGCTGCTTTATCTGCCTTACTCGGACTTCACGCTCTACGGCCTGTCGCTCTTCGCCGTATTCTACGGTCTCGACTGGATCGCCACCGTCCCGCCGACCGTGCGCCTGACGGCGGAGCGCTTCGGCCAAGAGCGTGCCAACCTCGTCTTCGGCTGGGTTTTCGCCGGTCACCAACTGGGTGCCGCCGTCGCGGCCTTCGGCGCCGGTCTGTCGCGCACGGCTCTTCAAAGCTATCTGCCGGCCTTTGCCACCGCCGGCACTCTCTGCCTGCTCGCGGCTTTTCTGGTGCCGATGATCGGCAGCCGAGCCAAGCCGGCAACGTCCAAAGCATGACGCTCTATTCCCGCAGATGCTCCAGCGGCAGGGCGGTGCGGTAGCGCACCTGCTTCAAGGCGAAGCTGGAGCGGATGCTGGCGACGCCGGGGATGCGGGTCAGGTGTTCCTTCAGGAATCGCTCGTAGCTGGCGAGGTCCGGCACCACCACCCGCAGCAGGTAATCGGCATCGCCGGTCATCAGATAGCATTCCAGCACCTCCGGCCGCGCCATCACCGCCGCCTCGAACCCGTCGAGCCGCGCCTCCACCTGCCGCTCCAGGCTGACATTGACGAAGATGTTGACCGGCAGATTGACGGAGGCCGGATCGACCAGCGCCACGTAGCGGGCGATCACCCCCGCCTCCTCCAGCGCCTTGACTCGCCGGAGGCAGGGCGAGGGCGACAGCCCGACCCGTTCGGCCAGCTCGTTGTTGGGGAGCCGGCCGTCCTGCTGAAGGGCTGCCAGAATCTTGCGGTCGATGCGGTCGAGCAGATGTTTTGGCATCGAATGCTGTTTCCCGTGTAATCCTGGCATTCAATGCTAAAGCGGAACCGCGGCCGGCGCCACTTCGCAAGCATCTGCCGGATCACAAATGATAAGTTCTTCGAACCATAACACCCCGTTCGGGAGCAGACCCATGACCGCGAACCAGCCGTCCTCCGCCGATCTCGCCTGCCTGGCCGAGCTGGAACGCAAGGTACTCTGGCTTGCATCCTGGACCATCCACAACGCCAACCATGTTCGCCCTAATCTGGACGGGCTGAAGATCGGCGGCCATCAGGCATCCAGCGCCTCGATGTCGACCATCCTGACGGCGCTTTACTTCTCGGCCCTGCGGCCGGAGGACCGGGTGGCGGTGAAGCCCCATGCCAGCCCGATCTTCCACGCCATCCAGTATCTGCTGGGCAGCCAGACGCGGGAAAAGCTGGAGAATTTCCGCGGCTACAAGGGCGCCCAGTCCTACCCGTCCCGCACCAAGGACGTGGACGACGTCGATTTCTCCACTGGTTCGGTCGGGCTGGGGGTGGCGCAGACCCTCTTCGCCTCGCTGGTCCAGGATTACCTGAAGGCCAAGGGCTGGGCCGCCGACCTGCCGGAAGGCCGCATGGTCTCGCTGGTCGGCGATGCCGAGATGGACGAGGGCAACATCTTCGAAGCCCTGCAGGAGGGCTGGAAGCATGGCGTGCGCAATACCTGGTGGATCGTCGACTACAACCGGCAGAGCCTGGATGCCGTGATCCGCGAAGGGCTGTGGGAGCGGTTGGAGAACATTTTCCGCGCCTTCGGCTGGGACGTGGTGATCCTGAAATACGGCACCCTGATGCAGGAGGCGTTCAAGGAGCCGGGCGGCGAACGCCTGCGCCAATGGATCGACACCTGCCCGAACCAGCTCTATTCCGCCCTGACCTATCAGGGGGGAGCCGCGTGGCGCCGGCGCCTGATGGACGAGTTGGGCGATCAGGGCGACGTTACCCGACTGATCGAGCGCCGTAGCGACGAGGAACTGGCCCGGCTGATGGGCAATCTCGGCGGCCATGACCTGCCCTCGCTGCTGGAGGCATTCGCCCAGGCGAGGACCCACGACCGGCCGGTCTGCTTCATCGCCTACACGGTCAAGGGCTTCGGCCTGCCGCTGGCCGGCCACAAGGACAATCATTCAGGATTGTTGACGCGCGAGCAGATGGAGGGCTTCCGTAGCGCCAACAAGGTCCGTCCGGGCCATGAATGGGACCGTTTCGAAGGACTTTCTCTTCCGAAAGCCGCTCTGGAGGATTTCCTGCGCCGCGTTCCCTTCGCGCAGAAGGGCCGCCGCCGTTTCGATGCCCCGGCCGTCTCGGTGCCGGCAGCGCTGGCGGTTCCGACGCAGAAGAGCCTGTCGACCCAGGCCGCCTTCGGCCTGATCCTGAACGAGATCGGACGGGAGCGCTCGCCGCTGGCCGAACGCATCGTTACCACCGCGCCCGACGTTACCGTCTCGACCAACCTCGGCGCCTGGGTGAACCGCCGTGGCCTGTTCGCCAAGAGCGAGATGGCCGACCTGTTCAAGAAGGAACGCATTCCCTCGACCTACAGCTGGGAATTCTCGCCGAAGGGCCAGCATCTGGAACTGGGCATCGCCGAGTCCAACCTGTTCATCCTGCTGTCGGCGCTGGGCCTGTCGCACAGCCTGTTCGGGGAGCGGCTGCTGCCGATCGGCACCGTCTACGATCCCTTCATCATGCGCGGCGCCGACCAGCTCAACTATGCCTGCTATCAGGATGCCCGATTCATGCTGGTGGCGACGCCGTCAGGCATTACGCTGGCGCCGGAGGGCGGAGCGCACCAGTCCATTGCCACGCCTCTGGTCGGCATGGCCCAAGATGGTCTTGCCTATTTCGAACCCGCCTTTGCCGACGAGTTGGCGGTGGTGATGCGCTGGGCCTTCGACTACATGCAGCGGGACGGGGAGGGTAGCCCCAGCGAGCGCAACTGGCTGCGCGACGAGACCGGCGGCTCCGTCTATCTGCGACTGTCCTCCCGCGCGCTGGAGCAGCCGACCCGGACGATGGATGAGGATCTCGCCCATGACATCGTTGACGGCGCTTATTGGCTGCGCCGGCCGGGACCGAACGCCCAGGTGGTGATCGCCTACACCGGCTCCGTGGCGCCGGAGGCCATCGCCGCCGTCGGCATGCTGGGGGAAGATCGGCGCGACGTCGGCCTGCTGGCGGTGACGTCCGCCGACCGTCTGTCCGCCGGCTGGAGCGCGGCCCAGCGGGCGCGCGAACGCGGCCTCAGCCATGCCCGCGGGCATATCGAGCGGCTGCTGGACGGGCTGCCGCCCCACTGCGCGCTGGTCACCGTGGTCGACGGCCATCCAACGACTCTGAGCTGGCTCGGGTCCGTTGCCGGCCACCGCACGCGGGCGCTGGGAGTGGAGCATTTCGGCCAGACCGGCACCATCGCCGACCTCTACCGTCATTACGGCATCGACGCCCACGGCATCGTCGCGGCGGCCGAGGCGGCTTCTCCCGGCCGCCCGGTCCGTCATCTGCGGGCGATCGGCTGAACCTTTGTCACCGGGGGCGCTCTGCCCGCTTTTCGAGCGCCTCGCGGTGGCGGTCGCGGGTGTAGGCGACCAGATCGCCGAGGGCCGCCGTCGCGGCCTCGGCATCTCGCCCTTGCAGCGCAAGCAATAAGCGGGCGTGAAAGCCGACGATGGCCTCACGCTCGCGCACCCGATAGATGATCATGTTGCTGACTGGCTGCAGTGCCTCGACCACCGCATGCATCAGGTAGGATAGCAGCGCATTGCCGGCAGCCTGCACCAGCGCGCGGTGGAACCGGACATCCGACGCGCAGAACTCCTCGTCCGACAATGCAGCGTCGCGCTGCCGCGCCAACTCCTCCTCCATTGCCTCCAGGGACACGGCCAGAGCCGAATCGTCCCGCATCGCAGCCAGCCGGCAGCAGACAGCCTCCAACTCCAGCCGAGCCGTCGCCATGTCGTCCAGGCCGATATCGCCGACAGCGACCATCAGTGTGGTGGCGTTTGCCAGCGACCGCGCCGCGTCTTCCGGTGCCGGACTGGCGACGAAGTTGCCGCCCGTCGGCCCGCGGCGAGATCGGATCAGATGCTGGGCAGCCAGACGTTTCAAGGCTTCGCGCACCGTCGGGCGGGACACTTTGAAACGCTGGGCCAGTTCCTCTTCGGTCGGCAGCCGCTCATCCACCTTCAATCGGCCGTCCATGATGGCGGCGCGCAGGCTGTCGGCGATCTGCTTTGCCGCGCTGGCGGTGACGACGCTCTCAAACTCGACGGGCATGGCCGCTCGCTAAGGAATTTCAACAATCCTATGGTCAAAATGTCATACCTTTCAACGATTGAGGCGGAATGAAGCTCAGCGGACCCCGGTCAAAAAATCGTCATTGGGGTGAAAAAAGCTCTTGCGCGGTTTGGGAGTGCCGCATATAAAGCGCCTCCCGACGCG
>CBIHQY010000023.1:0-91095 GCA_966212305.1 uncultured Azospirillum sp. | reverse complement strand
GGGGTCTGGCACCCTACCGGTCATCCATTTGCTTGCGGGGGCTTTGTGGGTTACCCCCCCCCCGCGGGGTTCCCCCCCCCCTGGGGGCCCCCCCGCCGCAGTCGCGGCGGCCGGCGAACGATCAAAAGGTCAGTTTGATCATCCGCCGGTATCAACCCTGCTTGCCGGCTGGGCCCTTCTCCCGATCCATTGCCTCCAGAATCCGCTGCAGCGCCTCGGTGCTCAACGCTGAGTCCATGGTCAGGCCGTCGCCGAACTTGCGGATGGCGCCGATGGCGCGGCGGCGGGCGATGAACTCGTCGTCGCCGGCCTCGAACGGCTCCACCACCGGACCCTTGTAGTAGCCGCCACGGAAGCTCCACTGGCGGCGCCCGTCGGCGCGCCATTCGCTGCCGTCGGACAGGATCATGCAGCGGCCGCCCTCTTTATAGCGCTCCACCGTTGCGATGGATTGCGGAATGGACTGGCCGCTGCGGATCGTCACGCGGTCGCCGACGCGGAAGCTGGCGGCAGTGAACATGCTGTCTCCCTGAATGGCGCGCGCCCCCCGATGGGGCCGGAGCGCCGCAAAAATCATGAAGCCGCTGTTTTCCACCAGATGCCCCGGCAAATCCAGCACCAAGTCCGATCCCCCCGACTCACCCGGTCATCTCAGCCGGCCTTCTCCGCGGACGGGGGCGGGCCTGCCGGGACGGAAGCCTTCTTCATCAGCTGGGCGATGTAGATCCGGGCCAGCGACTTCAGGATCGGCGGCATCGCCATCACCGCATCCTCGAAGCTGCGCTTGTCGATGACCTCGCAGATGCCGCCGGCGACCGCAACGGCGGTGACGTCGGGCTGGCGCCCGGTCAGCAGATAGATCTCGCCGAACAGGCGGCCGGGTCCGAGAGTCGCGATGTCGTCGCCCAGCGTGCCGCGGCCGGGGCGGAGCGCGACGCGGCCGGACTGGATCAGATAGGCGGCATTCACCGGCTCGTTGGGGCCGAAGAAGACATGCCCCTCGCGGATCATCCGGCGGTCGACCACCTTCTGGAAGGAGTTGGTGGAGCGGAAATCCACCGCATTGCCGTACCGTTCGACCGCCGGCAGGCCATAGTCGCGGCGGATGGCGGCGATCAGGCTCTGCAGCAGGAAGGACGCCAGCGGCGGACTGCGCTTCAGCAGCCCGCGGAAGGCCTCCCGCGTCACCTCGACGCAAGACACCTCGGTCAGCGAGCGCACGGTGGCGCTGCGCTCGCCATCGTCGATCAACGCCATCTCGCCGACCACCGCCCCCTTGCCGACGACGCTCAGCCGCCGGGTGCCGCCGTCCGGCAGGGTCAGCAGCACCTCCAGCTCGCCGGATTCGATCAGCCACGCCCGGTCGGCGCGCTCCCCCTGCCGCATCATCACGATGCCGGGGCCGATGGTGTAGCGCTTGGGGCCGATTGCTGCGGACTGAGTCATGGAACGGCTCGGGACAGGCGGAAGGTCATCGCCGCACTCTACCCCAAGGCCACAGGATCGTCAGCCGCCGGTCTTCATCACCCCGCCGCGGTCGCGCGCCGGCCCGCCGCCATGGCCGAGGAACTGGCGCAGGAAGGCGACGACCTCCGGCGAATCCCACTCCACCGCGCCTTCGACGCGGCCAAGCTCGCGTCCTTCCGGATCGACCAGGATGGTGGTGGGCAGGCCGCGCAGGGACAGCGCCTTCATCGATTCCGATCCGGGATCGAGGAACACCGTCAGATGCTCCACCCCCGTCTTCTTATAGAAGGGCTCCACCGCCGTCCGCCCGCCGCGGTCCAGCGACAGCGCCACCACCTGGAAGGCGTCGCCGCCCAGCTGGCCCTGCAGGCGGTCGAGCGACGGCATCTCCTTCACGCACGGCCCGCACCAGGTCGCCCACAGGTTCAGCAGGATCATCCGGTCCTTGAAATCGGCCAGATCGACCCGCCGCCCCTCGGCATCGACGAAGGACAGCGGCGGCATCGGCTTGGGCTCCGCCCCCTTGAACTTCTCCAGCTTGTCGGCGCCGGTGGAGGCGGCATGCGCGACGCCGCCCGCAGGCGCGTCGGGCGTGCCCAGCCGCACCACCTCGGGGGCGGTATGCGCCGCGCCGGCGCTCCACCACAGGCCGGCCCCGGCCATGCACACACAAACCGTTGCGACGGCCGCCAAAGTCCGCATACTCACGCTTCCTCGCTCCCCTTCACCCGAATGCCCCGGTATCCGTCCCCATGAGCGCCGATCAGACCCCGCCGAATTCCGCCGCCACCACCGGTGCCGCCGCCGGCTCTGCCGCACCCGCCGCCAGCCAGATGTGGGGCGGGCGATTCGCGCGCGGTCCCGCCGCCATCATGGAGAAGATCAACGCCTCCATCGGCTTCGACAAGCGGCTCGCCGACCAGGACATCGCCGGATCGAAGGCCCATGCCGCGATGCTGGCCAAGCAGGGCATCATAACCCAGGCCGACGCCGACGCCATCATCGACGGCCTCGACCGCGTAAAGGCAGAGATTGACGCCGGCAGCTTCACCTTCAAGGTGGAGTTGGAGGACATCCACATGAATGTGGAGGCCCGGCTGGCCGAACTGATCGGCGAACCGGCCAAGCGCCTGCACACCGGCCGTTCGCGCAACGATCAGGTGGCGACCGACTTCAAGCTGTGGGTGCGCGATGCCATCGACCGCACCATCGCCGGCCTGACCGCGCTGCAGACCGCGCTGATCGATCTGGCGGAGCAGCACACAGGGACGGTGATGCCCGGCTTCACCCACCTGCAGGCGGCGCAGCCGATCAGCTTCGCCCATCACCTGCTGGCCTATGTCGAGATGTTCGGGCGCGACCGCAGCCGCTTCCGCGACGCCCGCTGCCGGCTGAACGAATGCCCGCTGGGTTCGGCGGCGCTGGCCGGCACCCCCTACCCCATCGACCGCTTCATGACGGCGGAGGCGCTGGGCTTCAACCGGCCGACCGCCAACTCGCTGGACGCTGTGTCCGACCGCGACTTCGCGCTGGAATACCTGTCGGCGGCGTCGATCTGCGCCATGCACCTGTCGCGCTTCGCCGAGGAGATCGTGATCTGGTGCTCCGCCCAGTTCCGCTTCATCAAGCTGACGGACGCCTTCACCACCGGCTCCTCCATCATGCCGCAGAAGAAGAACCCCGACGCGGCGGAGCTGGTGCGCGCCAAGGCCGGCCGGGTGATCGGCAGCCTGAACAGCCTGCTGATCGCCATGAAGGGCCTGCCGCTGGCCTATTCCAAGGACATGCAGGAAGACAAGGAGCCGGTGTTCGAGGCCGACGACACGCTGGCTCTGTGCATCGCCGCCATGGAGGGCATGGTGCGCGACATGCAGCCGAATGTTCCGGCGATGCGCGAGGCGGCCGACCGCGGCTTCCTGAACGCCACCGACCTCGCCGACTGGCTGGTGCGGGAACTGGACATGCCCTTCCGCGAGGCGCACCACGTCACCGGCCGCGCCGTGAAGGCGGCGGAGGACCGGCGCGTCGGCCTGACCGACCTGACGCTGGACGAACTCCAGGCCATCGAGCCGCGCATCACCGAAGCCGTCTATCCGGCGCTGAGCATCGAGGCGTCGCTGAACAGCCGCACCAGCTTCGGCGGCCCGGCCCCCGTCCGCGTGCAGGAGGCGGTGAAGGCCGCCCGGGAGCGTTTCCTGTGAACCGCAGCGTCACCCTGACCATCCTCGCCCTGGCCGGCGCCCTGGCGCTGGCCGGCTGCGGCAAGAAGCCGAAATTCGTCGACAGCCCGGTTCCGGAGGGTCAGGTCGATCCCTTCCCGCGCACCTACCCCAACCCTTCACAGGATCCGAAGCCCGCTAAGCCGGCCGGTTCCGGAGTCCAGTTCCCATGAACGCCGCCCGCACCGGTTCTCCGAATGGCTCGCCGATGAGCGTCTTCGCCTACCGCAACGGCGTTCTGCACGCCGAGTCCGTGTCGCTTGAGGATGTCGCGCGCGAGGTGGGCACGCCCTTCTACCTCTACTCCACCGCGGCGCTGGAATCGCACTACAACGCCTATGCCGGCGCCTTCGCCGGCCAGGACGCCGGCGTCTGCTATGCGCTGAAGGCCAACTCCAACCTCGCCGTCATCCGCACCCTGTCCAGGCTGGGCGCCGGCGGCGACGTGGTGTCGGTGGGCGAGATGAAGCGCGCGCTGGCCGGCGGCATCCCGGCCGACCGCATCGTCTTCTCCGGCGTCGGCAAGACCCGCGACGACCTGCGCGCCGCGCTTGAGGCCGGCATCCACCAGATCAACGTCGAATCGGTGCCGGAGCTGGAGGCGCTGAGCGAGATCGCAGCGTCCATGGGCGTGGAGGCTCCCATCGCCTTCCGCGTCAACCCGGACGTCGACGCCAAGACCCACGCCAAGATCGCGACCGGCAAGAAAGAGAACAAGTTCGGCATCGACTACGACCACGCGCGCGAGATCTACCGCCGCGCCGCGGCCCTGCCGGGCATCAAGCCGGTCGCCATCGCCGTCCATATCGGCTCGCAGCTGACCGACCTCGCTCCCTTCCGGGCGGCCTACGAGCGGGTGGCGGCCCTGCTGCACCAATTGCGCGAGGACGGGCACGACATCCAGCGCCTCGACCTCGGCGGCGGGCTCGGCATCACCTACAAGAACGAGGCGCCGCCCGATCTGGCCGACTATGCCGCGATGGTGCGCTCGATCACCGGCAATCTCGGCTGCCGCATCACGCTGGAGCCGGGCCGCTCGCTGGTCGGCAACGCCGGCATCCTGGTCAGCCGCGTCATCTACGTGAAGCAGGGCCTGCACCGCCGTTTCGCCATCGTCGACGCGGCGATGAACGACCTGATCCGCCCGTCGCTGTACGACGCCTATCACGGCATCGTCCCGGTGGCGGAGCCGGCCGAGGGCGCGGCACAGGAGCCGTACGACGTGGTCGGCCCGGTGTGCGAGAGCGGCGACACCTTCGCCGTGCAGCGCCCGCTGCCGCCGCTCGCGGACGACGACCTCGTCGCCTTCCTGTCGGCCGGCGCCTATGGTGCGGTGATGGCGTCGACCTACAACAGCCGGCCGCTGGTGCCGGAGGTTCTGGTTAACGGCGACCGCTTCTCCGTCATCCGCCCCCGCCCGACGGTGGAGGAGATGCTGGCGGCCGAGCGCGTGCCCGACTGGCTGTAAGGGGAAAGTGGCGCGAAGGGAGTATGCGGCTGGCCGCCGCGGTCGATGGCCCTAGGTCAGGCTCGACCGGTCCCCGCGATGGCGGCGGGCCGGACCAACCACGACCAGCAAGGGGAGACATCACCATGGCGATGCGGCAATCGGACGCGGAATGGCGCGGCGACCTGAAATCGGGCAGCGGCAAGATGCGGCTGGGCAGCGGCGCCTTCGAAGGCAGCTACTCCTTTCCGTCACGGTTCGAGAACGGCCAGGGCACCAATCCGGAGGAGCTGATCGCGGCGGCGCATGCCGGCTGCTTCTCCATGGCGCTATCGGCCGGGCTCGCCCAAGCCGGGCACACGCCGACCCGCGTCCACACCACCGCCAAGGTGCATCTGGAAAAGGCCGGCGCCGGCTTCGCCATCAGCCGGATCGAGTTGGAGTGCGAGGCGGAAATCCCCGGCATCGACGACGCCACCTTCCAGGAACAGGCGAATGGCGCCAAGGCCAACTGCCCGGTGTCGAAGGCGCTGGCCGGCACCGAGATCAGCCTGACCGCCAAACTGGTCTGAGCAAGCCGGTCTGGGTCACCCGACAGGCGCGCGCCGCCCACCGCCGGGCGGCGCGGCATGCGCAATTTTGCCTCCGACGATAATAATGAGCGCTGCCGGCGAGCAACTTGCCGCAACGGCACAGGCGTTATGCATCCGCTGCTCGGCCGAAGGGCAGATTGACCCCGCCGGTTCCCCCCACCCATAGTGCCGCGTTGCACGCGCGGGAGCCAAATCTTCCGTCCGCAGATCCAATCGAACGACGGCCAATGTTTTCCGCAGTCCTCCGCCTGTTCCGTCCAATTCCGGCTCTGCTTGCCCTCGCGCTTTCGCTTGCGGCAGTGCCGGCTGCTGCCGCCGGGCAGGCGGAGCGGCAAACCGCCGGGGAACCGGTGGTGCTGGCGCTGGACGGCGAATTCGGACTGACCAATAGCACCTCGGCCGAAGCGATCGAGCGCGGGATCCTGACCGCCATCGACGACATCAACCGCGGCGGCGGCGTTCTGGGCGGCCGGCCGCTGACGCTGATCACCCGCGAACACCGCTCGATCTCGTCCCGCGGCATCAAGAACATCCGGGAACTGGCGACCATTCCCGGACTGGTCGCCGTGTTCGGCGGCCGGTTCAGCCCGGTGGTGATCGAGGAGCTGCCGGTCCTGGAACAGACCCGCACCCTGTTCCTGGCCCCCTGGTCGTCGGCCGACGCCATCGTCGACAACGGGATGGAGCCGAATTACATCTTCCGGCTCTCATTGCGCGACAGTCTGGCGATGCCCTTCCTGTTGAAGCGCGCCGCCGACCGCGGCCTGCCCCGCGTCGGGCTGCTGCTGACCAACACCGCCTGGGGCCGCTCCAACCTGGAGGCGGCCAACCGCTACCTCCTCCGGCACAAAACGCCGGAACTGGTCGGCACCGCCTGGTACAACTGGCGCGACCGCACCCTGATCGACAAGTACAAGGCGCTGGCCGATGCCGGCGCCCAGGCGATCCTGCTGGTCGCCAACGACGACGAGGCCGCCGTGCTGGTGCGCGAGGTCGCCGCCCTGCCGCCGGCGCAACGGCTGCCGATCCTCAGCCATTGGGGCGTCACCGGCGGGGATTTCGTCGGACAGGCCGGGCCGGCCCTGCGGGAGGTGGATTTCAGCGTGATCCAGACATTCAGCCCCTTCCGCATCCCGCAGGACCGGCTGGCTCCGGTGCTGGAGACCGCCGGACGCCTGTTCGGCATCCACCGGCCGGAGGACATCGTGTCGCCGGTGGGCTTCCTGCATGCCTATGATCTGACCCGCATCCTGGCGCTGGCCATCGACCGCGCCGGTACCGCCGACCGCGCCGCCGTGCGCGACGCACTGGAACAGGTCGGCCCCTATCACGGGGTGACCCGCGACTACGACCGTCCCTTCGCCCCCGGCCGGCACGAGGCGCTGGGGCCGGACGACCTGCTGATGGCCCGTTTCCGCGCCGACGGCGTGCTGGTTCCGGTGGATTGAGAACACGGATGACCGATCCAAGGCCCGCCGGCTCCCCCCACGACAACTCCCCCCACAACGGCACCATCCCCCGCGCCGCCCAGCGGATGCTGACGTCCGGACGGCTGGCCCGCCGCTTCGCGCTGGTGTCGCTGGCGCTGGGAGTGCTGATCGCCATCCTGATCGGCGCCAGCCTGTATCTGGTGTCGAGCCGCCATCTGGCGCGCCAGCACCATGCCAATGTGGAGGCGAACGCCAGCCTCGCCGCCCGCCAGACCGAAGGGCTGCTGAGCACGCTGGTGACGACGGTGCGCGAACTGGCGGACAACAGCGTGCTCGCCACCGCGCTGGTCGATTCAGCGGGGAAGGAGACCTATCTGATCCCCTTCCTGGGCAGCTTCAACCACATCGCCAGCGTCCCGGTGGCACTGGTCTTCACCGACTTCGAAGGGGAGCCGATCGCCGACAACGGGCGCCATGCCGCCCCGCTGGCCATCGCGCCCGCCGACATGGCGTGGCTGCGCGCCGCCATCGCCGCCGGCAAGCCCGCCACCAGGGTGGTGCGGCAGGGCGATACCCAGTTCCTGCTGGCGGCGGAGATGCTGATCTATTCCCGCACCGCCTCGCCGGAAGGGGCGCTGCTCTACAAGGTGCCGCTCGACTCCCTGGTCCTGCATCCGGAGGCGGAGCTTCTCCACGACAGCGGGCCGCCCCCGCCGGTGCCGCCCGACATGATGGCGGTGACGGTACCGCTGACAGTGCCGGAACGGCTGGCGACGCTGGGGTTGAAGCTGCGGCTGGAGGCGCCGGCAAGACCGAACACCGCGCTCCTGTCCTGGATGCTGCCCGCCTATGGTCTGGTGGCCGTCCTCGCCCTGCTGGCGATCTACGTCGGCAGCCGCGCCGTCGGCAACCACATGACCCGCTCCCTGCGCGAGCTGGAACGGCTGGCCGGCGCCATCGCCACCGACGGCTTCACCGGGCAGCGCGCCCGGGTGCGCGGCAATGACGAGGTTTCGGCGCTGGCGCGCGGCTTCAACGCCATGCTCGACCACATCGCGGCGATCCAGCGCGAGCGCGAGATGCGCGCGGCGGAGGAGATCACCATCCAGCGCACCCTGGCCGAGCGCGCCGAACAGGCCCGCGCCGAGGCGGAAAGCGCCCGCAACGAGGAGGAACGCTCCCGCCAGGAGGCGGTGATGGCGCTGATGGTGGCGGAGCGCGCCAATGCCGCCAAGACGCATTTCCTGGCGGCGGCCAGCCACGACCTGCGCCAGCCGGTGCAATCGCTGGTCCTGCTGACCTCCGCCCTGGCGATCCGGCTGGGCGACCATCCCGCGGCATCGCTGGTCGGCAGCATCGAGGCGTCGATGGACGCGCTGTGCCGCCTGCTCGACGCCATCCTGGACATCTCAAAGCTGGATGCCGGCACGGTGTCCCCCAACATCCAGGCGGTGTCGCTCGGCACCATCTTCGCCCGGCTGGAGGGCGAATACCGGCTGCGCGCCGCGGAAAAGGGCGTCGCCTTCCGCAGTGTGCCCACCAACGTGACGCTGAACGCCGACCCGGCGCTGCTGGAACGGATCATCCGCAATCTGGTGGAGAACGCGCTGCGCTACACCGACCACGGCCGCATCCTGCTGGGCTGCCGCCATCGTCCGGGCGCCTTGCGCATCCAGGTCTACGACACCGGCATCGGCATCCCGCCCGAGCATCTGGAGCGGATCTTCCACGAATTCTACCAGATCTCCAACCCCACCCGCGACCGCGGCAAGGGGCTGGGGCTCGGGCTGGCCATCGTCGACCGGCTGGCGCGGCTGCTGGGCTACCGCGTGCATGTCGCGTCCCGGCCGAACAAGGGGTCCTGCTTCACGCTGGACATCCCCACCTCCGCCATGCCGGCCATCGCGGCGGCGTCCGGGGCGCCCGATGCGGAACAGGCGCCGGAGCCCGGACGCGGCACCGCCCTGGTGATCGACGACGATCCGCTGGTGCGCGAGGGGCTGACCCTGCTGATCGAGGATTTCGGCTGGCGAGCGACCGCGGCCGACAGCGCCGCCGATGCGCTCCGCCTGCTGCGGGACCAGCCGCGACCGCCCGATCTGGTGATCGCCGATTACCGGCTGGAAGCGGGCGCCACCGGGCTGCAAGCCATCCAGGCGGTCGAAGCCGCCCTGCGGGAACGGGGGTTCCCGGCCCCGGCCAGCGTCGTGCTGACCGGCGACACCGCGCCCGAGCGCATCGCCGATGCCGAGGCCAGCGGCTACCGCATCCTGCACAAACCGATCGCCGCCAAGGAGGTCGCGCAATTGTTGAGCGATTCCCTGACGGATGGCCCCGCCGGCCGGCGGGAGACCGGCGACCGGCGCAATTCGACCATCCTGCAGGACTGATCGCGCCAGTCCGCCCGCACCGGTGCGTCAGCCGCGACCGCAGGGACCGGCGGCGTCCACCTGCAGGGCGAGCCGCTCGATGAAGCGCGCCGCCATCTCCTGACGCAGGCTTGCCGGTTCCGGCATTTCCTGCCGCAGATGGGCGGCGGCGGCGTCCTCGAGCACGCCCCGCGCCTCCTCGACCGTGATGAGGCCCTTTTCGACCATGGCGATCACCAGCGATTCACAAATCGAGAGAGCGGCCATACCCGCCGCCTCTTCCTCCGCCGTCATCATGCCCCCCGTTCCATTGGTTCTCGGTTCCGCCCGGCCAAACCGCCGATAGGTCCAATTGCATAGGGAACAACACACGGGTCGGCTGCGCGTCACAGGCCGTTCGAGAAAAATATTCGGCCGATTAACCTATGTTGTGGCTGCCTCGCCGGAAAACCCTAAACGTTCGAGACATCGCGGAACCGGTTCAACGGCGCGCCCGTTTATCGAAACGCCAATATTAGGACAAAGAAGGCAAAGAGACGACCATGACTCGCGCCCCGGCGAGCCGCGCCCTAGAGCCCACTCCATTGTGGCTCAAATTGAGCAGCTACCTCGTCCTGTCGGATGAGGAGAAGATGTATCTTGCCGATCTGGAAAGGACGATCGACCGCGTGTCTCCGCGCACCGATCTTCTCCAGCAGGGCGAAAGGTATCGCGACGTCCGCGTCATGCGGGAAGGGTGGGCGATCCGCCACAAAGCCTTGCCGGACGGACGGCGCCAGGTCGTCAACTTCGTGTTGCCCGGCGACATCATCGGCATGTACTGCACCCTGTTCGAATCGGCCGACCACAGCGTCACCACCCTGACCCCGGTCGAGGTGGCGAGCTTCCCGCCGGAACGGATCGGCGAATTGTTCCGGTCCTTCCCGCGCCTTGCCGCCGCGCTGGCCTGGTCCGGCGCGCGGGAAGAGGCCATCGTCGCCGAACGGCTGCTCAGCCTGGGGCGCCGCACCGCGCTGGAGCGCACCGCCCATCTGATCGTCGAGCTTCTGCGCCGCCTCAGCATCGTCAACATGGTGACCGACGGGCATTTCGTGCTGCCGGTGACGCAGGAGATTCTGGCCGACGCGCTGGGTCTCAGCATCGTCCACATCAACCGTACCCTGCGGCGGCTGCGCGACAGCGGCCTGATCGAGCTGAACGGCCAGCGGATCACCGTCAACGACGTGCGCCAGCTCGCCTCCGTCGGCCAGTTCGACGAGCTGTACCTCCACCTGATCCGCGCGCCCCGCCGCCTGGAACGCGCCTTCTCCGGCGCCCACCACCACAATGGTGCCCGGATGGATGGCGAAAACCGCCCGAAGGCGTGACGGAGGTCGGGTGCGGAGCGAGGTGGGGGGCCCGGGCCTTCCACCCCCCGAAATTCCCCCCGCCACCCCCTGGCCCTCCCCGCGACCGCGCGCCATCATCCCCGTCGACCGACAGCCACGACCGACAGCCAATGGAAGGCCCGACGCGATGAAACAGGTGATGTTCGTGGAACTCGGCATGGGGGTGGATCTGCATGGCCAGGACGTGACCAAGGCCGCCATCCGCGCCGTGCGCAACGCCATAGAGCGCAACTCCATGCCCGGCATGCGCGCCCTGGTCGACGGCGACACCAGCAAAATGCAGGTGCGCGTCCACCTCGCCGTGCCGGCCGATGCCGACCGGCTGGACCACGAGGCAGTGAAGGCCGTCTTCCCCTATGGCGTCGTCAGCATTCACGTCACCGATGGCGGCATGCTGGCGCCGAGCGGCATCTTCCTGGCCGACAAGAACGACCGCAACGAGCAGATCTATGTCGTCAACGCGGCGGTGGAGGTTGGGGTCTAAACCGGCGCCGTCAGCCGCGGCTGTTGCGCATTCCGGCAACGACGCTCAGGTCCGCACGGCGGCTCAGGTCGCGGTAGGCGTCGCTCTCGGCCCCATAGGCGGCGACCCGACCGTCGCCGTCATGGTGCAGGCCCCAGCCATACTGCTTGACCAGCGGCGACGCCCGCAGGCAGGCCTGCGGCTTGGCGAAGAGCCGGTCGCGCGCCGCATCGCGTTCTTCCGGCGGAATGCCGTTGCGGATCATGTGGACCTCCAGCAGCAGGTCGTCGCTGGTCATCGCATAGGGCCGTTCCAATAGCAGCGAGAGCTGCAGCGCGCCGATCGTACCGGCTTTGGACGGAATGGTGCCGGTCTTTGCCTTGCAGTCGGCCGCGGCGGTGATGAAGGTGTTGACGTAGTTCGTTGACATCCCGACACCCCAAATGCCCCCAGGCAGCCCCCCAAGCGACGGTGCTGTCGGGACAATATAGACCGGTGCGGATGCAGGTTGCAGCCCTGCCGCCGCGCATCCGCGCGGGCGACGGGGCGAACCACCGGCGGTGTGCCGCGAGCGGCCGCACCCCTTCCGGCCGTGGGTAATTTCATTCAATACCCGCCCCAGCCCGATCCACGACAGTCCCCCGGCCTGACCTTCATCCAACAAAGGGAAAGCCGGACGTGACACGCTGTGCCTTCATCATCGACCGCGCCCTGCCACCGGGGCTGATCGCCAACACCGCCGCCGCCCTGTCGATGACTCTGGGGAAATTGCGACCCGAACTTGTGGGCTGCGACCTGCAAGATGCCGACGGCGCCGGCCACCCCGGCATCACCACCATCGTGATGCCCATCCTGGTGTCCGATGCCGACGGCTTGCGCGCGTTGCGCCGGAACGCGGCGGAACGGGAAGCCGACGGGCTGGGTGTAATCGGCATGACCGACGTCGCCCAGCGCGCCAAGAGCTACGACGACTATCGCCAGCGGCTCGCCGCCACCCGGCAGGAGGAGTTGCGCTATCTCGGCCTCTGCCTCCACGGCCCGGCGGCGCTGGTGCGCTCGCTGACCGGGTCGCTGCCGCTGCTGAAATAAGGCAGATGCGGCCCGCCGTCACTCCCGCCGCATGTATTGGCCGGGGGTAGCGGCGACATGCCGTTTGAAGGCGCGCTGGAAATGGGCCTGATCGGCGAAACCGGCATCCAGCGCGACCTCCACGATCGGCCGGCCGCGTTGCAGCTCCCGACGGCCGAACTGGATGCGGCGGTTGATCTGGTAGGCGTGCGGCGTCAGCCCATAGCGCGCCTTGAAGGACCGCACCAGATAGGATGGCGACAGCCCCGACACCTCGGCGATCTCGGCCAGCCGCAGCGGCCGGGTGCAATGGGCGGAGATGAAGGCGGCGGCCCGATCCAGCGCCGCATGCTCGCCGCCCTGATCCGCGCCGGCCGGCAGTCCGCCCAGCGCCTGTCGCAGCCCGGCGAGGAAGGCCCGGACCGCGGCCTCCTTTCCGGTGCTGTCGGGAAGCGGATCGAACAACAGCGCGAACAGCCGCTCCAGCCGACCGGCCAGGTCCGGATCGCGGCTCAGATGCGGGGCATAGGGCCGGAATGCCGGCTCGCCCTCCAGCGCCGTCAACCACGCAGCATCGGCATACAGCATGCGATAGGACCAGGGCCGGCCGTCGAGCGGGTTGCAGACATGCGCCTCGTCCGGGTTCATCAGCACGACGGTGCCGGCAGCGATCCGGTGGCAGTTGGCGCCGATGCGGAAGTCGCTGACACCGCCGGTGACCAACCCGATGGAGAAGGTCGGGTGGCTGTGCCAGCCGTAACTGACCTCCTGCCCTTCCTCGATGCTCCGCGCCTCCAGATGCGGAAGGGCGGGGTCCCGCCAGAAGCGGTGGCGATCCCTCGATGCGCGCGCCATGCCGTCCCTGTCCTGTCCCGGAACCATCCCGGCACCGATCTTATGACGGGAGGCTCGCGACCGCCATCCCTCAGCCCTTACCGTCGCGCATCTTCGCCGGCGACGCGCCGAACCAGCGGCGGAAGGCGCGGCTGAAGGCGCTGACCTCCGAATAGCCGAGCAGGGCGCCGATGTCGGCGATGGGGACGTGGCGCTGGCGGATGTAGATCGCCGCCAGATCGCGCCGCACCCCCTCCACCAGATCGGAGAAGCTCAGCCCGTCGTCGGCCAGCCGGCGTTGCAGGGTCCAGCGGGCGATGCCCAGCCGGTCGGCGATGTCCTCGACATAGGGCGGGCCTTCCGGCAGCCGCGCCCGCACCTCCGCCTTCACCCGGTCGAGCAGCGGCGGCGTGCCGGTGCCGCGGCCGATGTCGATCAGCGTGCCGCACAGCCCGGTCAGCCGCGCCATGTCGCCGCCGGGCATGCGGCGGTCGAGATGGCGGTCGCGCAGCAGGATGGCGTTGGTGCGCTGGCCGAAATGGGCCGGCGCGTCGAACAGCGCCTGATGCTGGCGCCAGCCTTCCGGCTTGGGATGTTCGAAATGCACCTCCTCCGGCATCCAGTTCGGGCCGAGGCAGGCGCGCACCACATTGGCGAACATGCCCATCGTCAGTTCGGCATCCTGCCGACGCTCGACGATGCGGCCGTCGAGGATGCGGTATTCCAGCCGCAGCAGTTCGCCTTCGCGGACGAAGCGCGTCTCGGTCGCCTGCTGGTGAAAGGGAAACAGCCGGGCGAGATGGTCGAGTGCGGCCCCCAGCGTCGGCGCGGCCAGCGCGATGGAGCCGATCAGCCCCAGCATATCCGGCTGGAACTGGCGGCCGTAGAGCAGGCCGAAATTGTCGTTGCCGGTTTCCGCCGCCGCCACCTCCATCATCGCCACATAGGCGCGGAGGTCGAGCGCCACCGTCGGCTGACCCAGAGCCCGCTCCTCCACGCCGGCGCGGTGGAATACCCGGTCAGGACAGCCGCCCTGCGCGGCGATGAAATTCGACACCCCGGACGCGGCGGCGGCCAGGATGTTGTGTTGCACGGATCCTGTGCGGCCTCCGCCAAGCAGGCCGGCAGTCTGCCCAATAGTCGGTCGGTGCGGCGTCATGACACAGCCCCTCGCAGCAGTTTTGCCGCAGCGCAGCAAACATCGTGCCGGAGTTCAGGCTGCCAGAGACTGTTCGTATAGGAAATTGTACGATAGCGCTATGAATGGAAGGGGGCACCCGAAGCCCGCTCCTTCACCCCCCTCAAACCGCCGCCGTCATCCCGCCGCCACCCGAGGCGTTGTTCTCCCGATGGCAGTGCCGCAGCCGCAGGGCGGTGACCAGCGCCAGTACCCCGAAGGCGATCAGGTACGCCGCGACACCCCAGGCGAGCGCCAGCAGACCCAGCGCCGGCAGCACCCACATGCTGAATCCGAACAGGATCGACAGCACGCCGGCCACGCCCCAGGCCCATTTCCCATGGGTGCGGTCCATCCGCCAGGCCCCCATCACCTCGGCGAAGCCGGTGATGACCGACCATGCCGCGATCAGGAACACCAGCGCGAACAGGCTGGCGGCCGGCCACAGCGCGGCGACGATGCCGGCGATCAAGCTGACGACCCCTTCCAGGATGAAGGGCAGCGAGCGTTCATGGTGGCGGGAGGCGCGGATGCCGGCCAGGATGGCGAAGACGCCGTCCAGCAGCAGATAGGCGGCAAAGGTCAGCGCCAGGGTCGCCACCGTCACGCCCGGCATCAGCAGGGCCAGCACCCCCAGCAGGATCGCCGCCGCCCCACGCAGGGCCAGAGCCCACCAGTTGCGCGCCAGCACCCTGTTCATGCCGTGCAGACGGCCCGCCGGCTCGATTCCCGAGCGGCCGGTCCCGGTCTGCTGTGCCTGATCGTAGGACATGGAACGCCTCCTGCTGCCGGTCCCGCGACAAGACAACAGGAGGCGAAGGGCTTTGTTGCCCGCTCTAGAAGAGGCCGGTCAGTTGTTGCGGCCGTAATCCGATCCGCGCTGCGGTTCCTTGAAATAGAACATGTCACGGTCGAAGGTGACGTCGGTGCGCGGGTTCAGCAGCGCCACCTCTGTGGTCATGCCCTGGGCGTCCAGCACCCGCCATTTGCGCAGTTGGAAGGGGTGATCCTCGAACACCAGGGTCAGGGTGCCCTTGCCGGGATCCTTGGTCTCCAGCAGGCTGACCTCGATCACGCCGGGGGCCTGGAACACCTCGGTGACGGTGACGTCGCCCGACAGGTGGATGTTCTTGCGCAGGATGAAGTCGGCGAGCGTCGAGCCGATGGGCGCGCTCGACTGCTGGCGCATCTCGCCGTCCCAATAGAAGACGAAGCTGCCGTCGGCGACGATGAAGTCCTTCAGCGGCCGGTCATATTCCAGCCGCATCCGGCCGGGCCGCCACAGATAGAAGGTGCCGGTCGCCTGCCGCCCGTTGGGCGCCACCTGCAGGAACTTCGACTGCAGGGTGGTGATGCCGTTCAGATACTCCTCCACCTTGGCGACGACCGCCTGATCCTGCGCCGACAGCGAGACCGGGGTGGCGGGCGCGGCGGCGGCGGGCGAGGCGAACAGGGCCGGCAGCGGCGCCAGAAGAGCGGCGGACAGCAGGGCGCCGGTCAGCAGGGAGCGGGAAAGGCGGCGAAGCACGATCTTCATCCTTGGTCGGAGTGGCCCGAACAGCTTGACCGGGCGATGAGGCGGACATAAGGCGTCCGCCCCCCGCTGCCAAGGAGCACCAATGGCGGGACCACGGAAGTGAAATCAGGCGGGACGCGTCACAGCGGCTGTCCCTTGATCATCCGCGGCAGGTCGCCGACCACGCCCATCGCGTGCTTCATGAAGAAGCGCTTGACCGGCGGCAGCCGGTTGATGACCGCCATGCCCACGTCGCGCGCCAGCTTCACCGGCGGGATGTTGTTGGAGAACAGGTGAACCAGCCCGTCGCACACCGCCGCCAGCAGCACGGTGTCGAAGCGCCGCCAGCGCTGGAAGCGGGCCAGCACCTCCGGCCCGCCGACATCGAGGCCGAGGCGATAGGCGTCGACCACCACCTCCGCCAGCGCGGCGACGTCGCGTATGCCCAGATTCAACCCCTGCCCGGCGATCGGATGGATGGCGTGTGCCGCCTCCCCCACCAGGGCCAGCCGGTCGGCGATGAAACGGTCGGCCAGCAGAACCGACAACGGCCAGGCCTCGCGCTTGGTCAGCAGCGTGATCTCGCCGAGATAGCCGCCGGACCGGCGCTGCAGTTCGTCGACGAACTGGTCGTCGGGCAGCTTCAGATAGGTGTCGACCAGCGAAGTCTTCTCGCTCCACACGATGGAACAGCGGTTGTCCGTCATCGGCAGGACGGCGAAGGGGCCGTTGGGCAGGAAATGCTCCACCGCGACGCCCTTGTTCGGCTCGGTGTGGCGGATGGTGCAGATGATGGCGCTCTGGTCGTAGGACCAGCGCCGCACCTTGATCCCCGCACTCTCGCGCGCCATCGACCGCCGCCCGTCGGCGCCCACCAGCAGCCGGCCGCGCACCGTGCGTCCGTCGGCCAGACGCACCGTCACGCCCGACCGCGTCCGCTCCACCGTCACCGCCTTGGCCGGCGCCAGATGGACCAGCCCCGGCAGCTCGGCCGCGCGGGCGAACAGGGCGCGGCGGATGTCCTTGTTGTCCAGGATCCAGCCGAAGGGCTGGTTCTTGCCCTCCATCGCCAGTTCGGTGTGGTCGTAATGGATGAACAGGGGCGAGAACTGGTCGGCGATGCGGATGTCCAGCATCGGGCCCGCGTGATCGGCCATGTGATGCCACACCCCCGCCGCGTCCAGCACCATCTTGGAGGCATAGGAGATCGCGGTGGTGCGGATGTCGAAATCCCCGCCGCCCATCCGTTCGGGGCTGTCCTGGTCGATGCAGACCACCGGCACGCCGGCGCTGGCCAGCGCCGCCGCCATGGTCAGCCCGGCCAGACCGCCGCCCAGCACCACGACCTCCGTGGTGATGTCGCCGCCCTGCGGCGGGACGGTCGCGTTGCCCGATTCGGTGCCCGGTACGGCCATGATGCTCGCTGCCCTCTTGCTTTCCTGCAGGTGCCGCAGCCACCGGCCGGGCTTGAGCCTTGCTCCCAAGCCTTGCCGACGCTGCCGCGCGACCAAACAATTGTCGCACGGGCGCGTCCTGTCCAGTGTCCTGTCCCCGACCGGTCGCGGCCAACCACCGGACAGATTGTCGCTGAACGGTTTTTAGGCAAATGCCGCCCTTTTGGGCGCCCATTCGACAGGCATAATCCCATTCTTTCAGCGCAATTCAACCGGCACGATTCTTGTAATCGTTGATTTTTGCGGTCGACGCGAACAGGCTTGGGCCATCGGCGGAAGGACGGTACGGTGACGGGCCGGACTGGAACCGCAACGGGGCGGCCACAGCCTTACACGCGGCCGGAACAACGCTTTAAGGGGAAGCCACATGAAACTGGTTATGGCCATCATCAAGCCGTTCAAGCTCGACGAAGTGCGCGAGGCGCTGACGTCGCTCGGGATCCAGGGCTTGACCGTCAGCGAGGTCAAGGGCTTCGGCCGCCAGAAGGGTCAGACGGAAATCTACCGCGGTGCCGAATATTCCGTGAGCTTCCTGCCCAAGGTGAAGGTCGAGGTCGCCGTGTCCGACGACCAGTACGAGCAGGTGGTGGAGGCGATCCAGAAGGCCGCCAACACCGGCCGCATCGGCGACGGCAAGATCTTCGTGCTGGAGATCGCCCAGGCCGTGCGCATCCGCACCGGCGAGACCAACTCCGAGGCGCTGTAAGGCTTTCGGCCCCAGACTGCCGGCCCCAGACTGCCGGCCATGGCGGGTCCGCTCCTTCCGGCGGGAACGGACCCGATGGGCGCGCATGTTGCGCGCCTTCTCTTTTTTCAGCCGCCTTCGTTCAGGTTGACGAACGCCTCCGCCGCCAGCGCACGGGCATAATCGCGCGTGTCGACCGGCCAGTCCGCCGTCAGCGCGTCGAACCGCGCACGATCCTCGGCATAGAGCGCCCGCACCGCCTCCTCGTAACCCGGCCGGTCGCCGGCCAGTTCCAGCATGACGCGATAAGCGGCCTCCTGCGCCCGGCGCACGCGGTCCTTCGCCTCGCTCCCTTTGCGCGCCTCGTCCACCAGCTTGCGCAGCGCCACCGACGCCCCGCCCGGCTGGGCGTTCAGCCACTCCCAATGGCGCGGCAGCAGCGTGACCTCCCGCGCCACCACCCCCAGCTTCGGCCGCCCCGGCCCCCGCGGCGGCGGAGCAAGGCGCCACGCGACTTCCTCGTCGCTTCCCCGCAGATCGAGGTCGACCACCTTGCCGGTGGAATCGTCGAACACCAGCACCGGCGGTCCATCCGGCTCCGCGCTCAGCGCCGCCCGCAACGCACGCGCAACGCTCAGCGCATCCCCGGCGGCAAGGCGACGCTCGCCCCGGAAGGCGGTGCAGAGGGTCTCGGCGGTGACGGACATGATCGGAACTCCGGTTGTTAGAGCGGATTTATACCCGGACAAAATACGTGCGTCAATATCACCCGGATGAAACGGAGAGGCTCCCTCCGCCGTCCCCTGTGACCGTTCGGCCACCTGCCGCGCTCAGCCGCAATCAAGGGCTTTGTGCGCTTGTGCCCCCCGTGCCGCGCCGATAGGATCGGCCCTTCACGAGACGTGGCCGCCTCCCCGCGCCGGGGTGCGGCATCCGGGGTGCGAAGAGGGTTGCGGTCGCCATGGTCCTCACCGATTTCAGCGTCAACAGCGGTGCCGCCTTCACCGAGGCGATCGGCAACGACCGGCTCGACCTGCTGACCGACTATCCGTTCACCCGGCTGGCCAACCTGCTGGCGCCGATCACCCCGCGCGCCAATGTCTCCCCCATCCTGCTGACGGTGGGCGAGCCGCAGCACACCCCGCCCGCCATCATCGACGAAACCCTGCGCGCCACGGCGTCCGGCTGGAACAAGTATCCGCCGGTCGGCGGCACGCCGGAGTTCCGTGCAGCGGTCGGCGACTGGCTGACCCGCCGCTACGCGTTGCCGGCCGGGCTGCTGCATGCCGACAGCTCCGTCCTGCCGCTGTCCGGCACGCGGGAGGCGCTGTTCATGCTGGCGCTGCTGGCGGTGCCGACGCGGAAGGCGGGGCGGCAGCCGGTGGTGCTGATGCCGAACCCCTTCTACGCGCCCTATGAAGGGGCGGCGGTGATGGCGGGGGCGGAGCCGGTGTTCCTGTCGGCGACGCGCGAGACCGGCTTCCTGCCCGACCTCGACGCCCTGACGCCGGAGTTGCTGGAGCGCACCGCCCTCTTCTACCTCTGCACCCCCGCCAACCCGCAGGGCGCGGCGGCGACGCCGGCCTATCTCGCCAAGGCCATCGGGCTGGCGCGGCAGTACGGTTTCGTGCTGGCAGTCGACGAGTGCTATGCCGAAATCTGGCTGGACTCCCCGCCGGTCGGCGCTCTCCAGGTCGCAACCTCCCTGCCGCACGAGGAAGGGAAGCCCTGGGCCAACCTGCTGGTTTTCCATTCCCTGTCCAAGCGGTCGAGCGCCGCCGGCCTGCGTTCCGGCTTCGTCGCCGGCGACCCGGCGCTGATCGGCCGCTTCTCCCGCCTGCGCAGCTACGGCTGTGCCGGCATGCCGCTGCCGATCCTGGCCGCCAGCACCGCGCTGTGGCGCGACGAGGCCCATGTGGAGGAAAACCGCGTCGCCTACCGCGCCAAGTTCGCTGCGGCGGAAGCGGAGCTGGGCGGTCGCTACGGCTATTACCGGCCGGCCGGCGGCTTCTTCCTGTGGCTGGAGGTCGGCAACGGCGAGGAGGCGGCGAAGCGGCTGTGGGCGGAGGGCGCCGTTCGTGTGCTGCCCGGCGCCTATCTGTCGCGCAACAACCCCGGCGAGCCGAACCCCGGCGACGCCTTCATCCGCGTGGCCCTGGTGCAGGACGCAGACACCGTCGCCCAGGCCTGCGCGTCCATCGTCCGCATTCTCGGCTGACCGGCTCCGGCCAATCCCTGATCCGGCCAGTCTTCTGTATTTTCGGTTTCTACAGCACGAGGTTTCCGCCCCATGGCCCGACCCGCCGGCCCATCCTCCGCGCGCCCCCGGCCCAGCCTGGGACGGCCCACCCCCAGCCCGCGCAAGGGCGCGCCCCGCGACGGCATGAAGGAACCGACGAAGGACCGTATCCGCGCCGGCCGCGGCCGGCAGGAGAAGCCGCCCTTCTTCTCGCCCGCCATGCGCGCCTTCGTCATCGCCCGCGCGCGCGAGGCGATGGGCTTCGTGCTCGGCCTGTTCGGCCTGCTGCTGATGGTGCTGCTGGGCAGCTACGACCCGCATGATCCCTCGCTGAATTCGGTCCCCGCCAATGCGGAGAGCGCGCGCAACCTGTTCGGCACGCCCGGCGCCTATGCCGCCGACCTGCTGATCCAGTCGCTGGGCTGGGCCGCCTTCGTCATCGCGCTGGTGCCGATGTTCTGGGGCTGGCGGCTGGGCGCGCAGCGCCGGCTGGGCAACCCGCTGTTCCGCACCGTTCTGGCTCTGTGGGGCGTGTTCCTGGTGTCGATGGCGCTGGCCGGCCTGACCGACGCCTCGACCGACCCGCTCGCCCCGCTTCCCGGCGGCAGCGTCGGTCAGGTGCTGCTGCGCGGTGTCGGCAACCTGTTCGGGGCCGAGCCGATGGTGGCGACGGTCGCCGCCGTCGGCGGCGGGCTGGTGCTGTTCCTGGCCGCCGGGCTGACCATCGGCGAATGGATCGCCAGCGTCCGCTCGCTCGGCCGCGGCACGGTGAACGGCCTGCGCATGATCCGCCAGGGCGCCCGCAACGGCGTCGACGCCCTGCGCCGCCACGGCCGCACTGCAGCACAGGCCGCTTCGGTCGCGGTGGACGACGCGCTGCGCGGCGACGATGCGGCGAAACGCAATCGCCCGCGCTTCGACGAGGCCGTGCAGGTGACCCCGCTGCCCCCGGCCGGCCTCGACGCCGGCCCGGTTCCCTTGTCCGCCGGCCCGGCTGCCGCCCCGAACGCCGCCGACAAGCCGGCCCGCACCGTCCCGATCATCGCCCCGCCGAAATCCGCCGCGTCGGAGCGTGAGGCGGCGAAGAACGATCCGCGTCAGACCCGCCTGCCGCTCAGCGAGGAGGACGGCCCGCCGGGCTACGAGCTGCCGCCGCTCGACCTGCTGCAGATGCCGCCCACCGGCATCCGCGGCGAACAGCTGGACGAGGCGGCGCTTCAGCGCAACGCCGGCCAGCTGGAGGGCGTGCTGGGCGATTTCGGCGTGCGCGGCGAGATCCAGAAGGTCCATCCCGGCCCGGTCGTCACCCTGTACGAGCTGGAACCGGCCCCCGGCACCAAGTCGTCCCGCGTCATCGGCCTTGCCGACGACATCGCCCGCTCGATGAGCGCGGTATCCGTCCGCGTCGCCGTGGTCCCCGGCCGCAACGTCATCGGTGTCGAACTGCCCAACGCCAAGCGCGAGACGGTGCTGCTGCGCGAGCTGATGGCGGCGGAGGGCTTCGACAAGCATGGCGGCAAGCTGGCGCTGGCGCTCGGCAAGGACATCGGCGGCCAGCCGGTGGTCGCCGACCTCGCCCGCTTCCCCCACCTGCTGGTCGCCGGCACCACCGGCTCGGGCAAGTCGGTGGCGATCAACACGATGATCCTGTCGCTGCTCTACCGGCTGCCGCCGGAGCGCTGCCGCTTCATCATGATCGACCCCAAGATGCTGGAACTGTCGGTCTATGAGGGCATCCCCCACCTGCTGACGCCGGTGGTGACCGACCCCAAGAAGGCGGTGGTCGCGCTGAAATGGACGGTGCGGGAGATGGAGGACCGCTACCGCAACATGTCCAAGCTGGGCGTGCGCAACATCGAGGGCTACAACGCCCGCCTGCGCGAGGCGCGGGAGGGCGGCGAATCGCTGACCCGCCGCGTCCAGACCGGCTTCGACCCCGACACCGGCAAGCCGCTGTTCGAGGAGCAGCCGCTCGACCTGACCGAACTGCCCTACATCGTCGTGATCGTCGACGAGATGGCCGACCTGATGCTGGTTGCCGGCAAGGACATCGAGGCGGCGATCCAGCGTCTGGCCCAGATGGCGCGCGCCGCCGGCATCCATCTGATCATGGCGACGCAGCGTCCCTCGGTCGACGTCATCACCGGCACCATCAAGGCCAACTTCCCGACCCGCATCAGCTTCCAGGTCACCAGCAAGATCGACAGCCGCACCATCCTCGGCGAACAGGGCGCCGAACAGCTTCTGGGCCAGGGCGACATGCTCTATATGGCCGGCGGCGGCCGCATCACCCGTGTCCACGGCCCCTTCGTCTCCGACCACGAGGTCGAACAGATCGTCAGGTTCCTGAAGGCGCAGGGCGAGCCCAACTATGTCGACGCCATCCTGGAGGACGAGGAGGGCGAAGAGTCGTTCGACGACGGCAGCCTGCCCGGCACCGGCGGCGGATCGGGCGACGACCTCTACGACAAGGCGGTGGCTGTGGTCTGCCGCGAGCGCAAGGCCTCGACCAGCTTCATTCAGCGTCAGCTGCGGATCGGCTACAACTCCGCCGCCCGCCTGATCGAGCGGATGGAGACCGAAGGGGTGGTCAGCAAGCCCAACCACTCCGGCAAGCGCGAAGTGCTGGCACGCAACATCGACGAATGAGTGTTTTCCGGCACCCCGTTGACAGCGGGCGGGTGCAACACCAATATCGGGGGTAGGCGGGTCGAGGACGGCAATTCCCCGGCCCGCCCGCCCGATCTTAGTGCATCAGAAGGTCAAGCAGACGCTTGATGATCTCCAGCACCAGGATCAGGAGAGTGAGGATCTTCTCCATCCTCCAGCCCTCCGTTCGTGCGGCGGCGATGGCGGCCCTTCCGCCATCGCGTCCGCCGGCGGACTATGGCGCAGGCGGACACGTCCGCAAACGGGAAACGCACGCAGTCGTATTCTTTTCCAGATTGCGGTCAGCGCCGCACATCAACGCCGTACGGGCACCAGCGATCCCAGCAGGAACAGGGCGGCTGCGGCCACCACCACGCTCGGTCCGCCCGGCAGATCCCAGTTCAGCGAGGCCAGCAGCCCGGCGACCACCGCCAGGATGCCCAGGACCGAGGCCAGCACCGCCATCCCTTCCGGCGTGCGGGCGAAGCGGCGGGCGGAGGCTGCCGGGATGATCAGCAGCGACGTGATCAGCAGGATGCCGACGATCTTCATGGCGATGGCGATCACCAGCGCGATCAGCAGCATGAAGGCCAGCCGCAGGGCGTCGACCGGCATGCCCTCCACCCGCGCCAGATCCTCGTCCACCGTAACCGCCAGCAGCCGGCGCCACAGCAGCGCCAGTCCGGTCAGCGCCACCGCGCCGCCGCTGTAGATCGCAATCAGGTCGCCGTCGGTCACCGACAGGATGTCGCCGAACAGATAGGCCATCAGATCGACGCGCAAGGTCTCCAGAAAGGCCAGCGCCACCAGCCCCAGCGACAGCGACCCGTGTGACAGGATGCCCAGCAGCGTGTCCGCCGCCAGGTTGCGTCGCCGCTGCAATGCCACCAGCGCCAGCGCCAGCGTCACGCACACCACCATCACGCCGATCATCGGGTTGACGCCCAGCAGGAAGCCCAGCGTCACGCCCAACAAGGCCGAATGGGCCAGCGTGTCGCCGAAATAGGCCATGCGCCGCCACACAACGAAGGAGCCCAGCGGCCCGGCCAGCAGGGCGATGCCGCCGCCGGCCAGCAGGGCGCGGATCACGAATTCATCCATGGCAGCAGCCCCCGTCATGCTCAGGAACCACCTTGCCGTCCTCGGCATGGGCATGGTCGTGGTGATGGACATAGACGGCCAGATCGCGGGCATGGCCGCCGAACAGCGCGTGATATTCCGGATGGCGGCTGACATCCTCCGGCCGGCCGGAACAGCAGACATGGCTGTTCAGGCAGATCACCCGGTCGGTGCGCGCCATCACCGTGTGCAGGTCGTGGCTGACCAGCAGCACGCCGCAGCCGCGCCGCTGCCGCACCTGGGCGATGCGGTTGAACAGTTCCGCCTGTCCATGCACGTCCACCGCCTGGTCGGGTTCGTCCAGCACCAGCAGGTCCGGCTCGCCCAGCAGGGCGCGGGCCAGCAGCACCCGCTGCATCTCGCCGCCGGAAATCGTCTGCACCGCCGAATCTGCCAGCCGCGTCACCCCGGCCTCCTCCAGCGCCGCCTCCACCTTGTCGGCGGTCACCGGCCGCCACAGCGCCAGGAACCGGCGCACGGTCAGCGGCAGCGTGCGGTCCACCGACAGCTTCTGCGGCATGTAGCCGACGCGCAGATTCGGGCGCCGCAGCACCCGCCCGCCGTCGGGCGCCACCAGCCCCAGCACGGCGCGCACCAGCGTCGTCTTGCCGGCGCCGTTCGGGCCGATCAGCGTCACCACCTCCCCCGGCTGGACGGCGACGTTGACGCGGTCCAGCACGGTGCGGCGGCCGAAACGCACGGTCAGATCCTCGGTCCAGGCGAGCGGGCCGGCGAACAGCGTGGACGCATCCCGCGATGCGTCGTGGGGAAGGCTGGGTGTTGACATGTTATGTTATAACGTGACACCAGTTGGATGTGACTTCCCTATGCGCTGAAACCAGCGACCTGTCCAGCAAGTCGAGAGGATCCCTCCCATGCGTCGATTCGCGCTGTCCGCTGTTCTGACCGCGGTCTTTGCCGCAACCGCCTCCCTGCCGGCCTGGGCCGAGGCGCCGAAGGTGGTGGTGTCGATCAAGCCGATCCATTCCCTGGTCGCTTCGGTCATGCACGGGGTGGGCGAGCCGACGCTGCTGGTCCGTGGCGGCGCCTCCCCGCACAGCTACACGATGAAGCCGTCGGACGCGAAGGCGCTGTCGGCCGCCGATCTGGTGGTCTGGGTCGGCCCCGAACTGGAAGGCTTCCTGGAAAAGCCGCTGCAGGCCAACGCGCCGAAGGCGACGCGGCTGACCCTGATGGACCTGAAAAGCCTGACCCTGCTGCAAGCCCGCGAGGGCGGCGCCTGGGAACCCCACGACCACGGCCATGAGCAGCACGGCCATGCCGACGAGCATGACGAACTGAACAGCCACATCTGGCTCGATCCCGCCAACGCCCGCGCCATCGTCACGGCAACCGCCGACGCGCTGGCCACCAAGGATCCGGCCGATGCGGAGGCCTACCGCACCAACGCCGACCGCACGCTGCAGGCGCTCGACGCGCTGGACGCGGAGCTGAAGGCCACCCTGGCGCCGCTGAAGGACAAGCCCTTCGTCGTCTTCCACGATGCCTATCAGTATTTCGAGGCGCGCTACGACCTGTCGGCGGTGGGATCGATCACCGTCAGCCCGGACCGCCGTCCCTCGGCCAAGCGGCTGTCCGCCATCCGCGCCAAGATCGCCGGTCTGAGCGCCGCCTGCGTCTTTTCCGAACCGCAGTTCGAACCGACCCTGGTCCGCACGGTGGTCGAGGGCACCAAGGCCAAGACCGGCGTGCTCGACCCCGAAGGCGCCGACCTGCCGGAGGGCGAGGCGCTCTACCCCACCCTGCTGCGCAACCTCGCCGCATCGCTGCGCGGCTGCCTTGGCGCTTAAGCCCCGGCCGGGCCTGTGCTAAACCGCTGGGAGGGCGGGAAAGTACGGCCGGAAGAGCTGGCCGGCAGAGCTGAACGGAGGATGGGCGTCATGAAGATCGGTGTCGTCGGGTGCGCGGGGCGCATGGGCCAGATGCTGGTGCGCGAGATCGCGGCGACCGCGGGCTGCACGCTGGCCGGCGGGACCGAGCGGGTGGGCGGCCCGGCGCTGGGCAAGGATATCGGCGTTCTGGCCGGGCTGGAGCCGCTGGGCGTGACCGCCATCGACGATGCGGTCGCCCTCTTTGCGGAGGCCGACGCGGTGATCGACTTCACCAGCCCCGAATCGACGGAGCGGCACGCCGCGCTGGCCGCCCAGTCGGAAACCGTGCTGGTCGTCGGCACCACCGGCCTGAACCCGTCGCAGCAGGCGGCCATCGCCACCGCCGCCACCCACACCGCCATCGTCCAGTCGCCCAACATGTCGCTGGGCGTCAACCTGCTGCTGGCGCTGGTGGAACAGGTGGCCCATACGCTGGGCGACGACTTCGACATCGACATCCTGGAGATGCACCACCGCCGCAAGGTCGATGCGCCGTCGGGCACCGCGCTCGGCCTCGGACGCGCCGCGGCAGCCGGCCGCGGGGTGGCGCTGGAGGATGTCTGGCAGAAGGTGCGCGACGGCCACACCGGCGCCCGCCCGCGCGGCGAGATCGGCTTCGCCACCCTGCGCGGCGGCGACGTGATCGGCGACCACACGGTTATTTTCGCCAGCGACGGCGAACGGGTCGAGCTGACCCACAAGGCGTCCGGCCGCCAGATCTACGCCAAGGGCGCCGTCCGCGCCGCCCTGTGGGCGCAGGACAAGACGCCGGGGCTCTACAGCATGCGCGACGTGCTGGGCGTCTGAGAGCCGGACAGGGCGGCGGGGACCTGCACCCCCGCCCTGTCGCGTTCCAGCACCGCCAGGAAGGCGTCGACCACGCGCGGGTCGAAATGGCTACCCGCTTCGGTGCGCAGCAGGTCCAGCACCTCGGCGATGTCCCAGGCCCTCTTGTAGGGGCGGCGGTGCAGCAGCGCGTCGAACACGTCGGCGACGGCGACGATGCGGCCGGCCAACGGGATAGCGTCGCCGGCCAGCCCCTGCGGATAGCCGCTGCCATCGAACTTCTCGTGGTGGCTCTCGGCGATCTCCGCCCCCATCGACAGGTAGCCGCGGCAATCTCCGCCGCAGGCGTCGCGCAGGATGCTGCCGCCGATCGCGGCATGGTCGCGCATCACCGCCATCTCCGCCTCGTCCAGCCGGCCCGGCTTGCGCAGGATGGCGTCGGGGATGCCGACCTTGCCGACGTCGTGCAGCACGCTGGCCAGCCCGATGGTGTCGCAGAACCAGTCGTCCAGTTCGTCCGCAAAGGCGTTGCGGGCGTACAGCTCGCGGGCGATGGCGGTGGCCCAGCGGCCCAGCCGCTTCACATGGTCGCCGGTGACCTCGTCCTTGTATTCGGCCAGCTTGCCCAGCGCATGGACGGTTGCGATCTGCGCCTGGTTCAGCCGTTCATAGAGCCGCAGATTGTCCAGCCCGACCGCCGCCTTGGTGCAGAGCAGTTCCACCAGCGGCCGGTCGCCCTCGGCAAAGGGGCCGCCCAGCAGGCAAAGCGCCAGCGGTGCCGCATCGCGGCTGCGCAGAACCGCCACCCCGTGCCGGCTCCCCCAGCGCGTCAGACCATCGCCCAGCGCCGTCACGATGTCGGCCGCGACCTCCGCCGGCAGGTCGGCCGGCAGCCCGGCCTCCGCCACGATCGCCGGCCGTCCGCCCTCCCCCGGTCCACACAGCAGGGCGGACTGTACGCCGGTCACCAGCGCCGCCGCCCGCCCGACCAGCCCGGCCAGGAATTGCGAGCGCGAGCGCAGCCCGGTCAGATGGTCGGCCGCCTCCATCACCCGCTCCAACCCCTGCCGGCCGCGCTCGATGGTGGCGATGTGCTGGTAGGAGCGCAGGGCCGCGACGGCGGCGGTGTAGAGCTTCTGCGCCGTCAGCTCGCTCTTCGCCTTGTAGTCGTTGATGTCGTAGGCGACGATCACCTGCCGTTCCGGCGCCTGCCCCGGCTGGCCGGTGCGCAGGATGATGCGGATCTGCCGGTTTCCCATCTCCTCGCGGATGTGGCGGACCAGCTTCAGCCCGGCGTCGTCGGTCTCCATCACGACGTCCAGCAGGATGGCGGCGATGCCCGGATGCTCGACCAGCAGCGACCGCGCCTGCCGCGCGGTATAGGCCGACAGGAAACGGACAGGCCGCTCCTCGAAGCTCATCTCGCCCAGCACGACGCGGGTGATGGCATGGACCTCATGGTCGTCGTCAACGATCAGGATCAACCAGGGCGGATTGTGCCGCCAGCCGTCGCCATCACCATCGGCGGCGTCCTCGGTCTCGGCGGCGAATTCCAGAACATCGCCGTTTTCGCCAGTGTCGCAGCCCTCGGCCATCACCGCCCCCGCGGTTCGATTCGCTTCGGCCGGCGTCCTGAAAATTACCGGCGCGTGCATCCCCCAATGCACCGACAATTTTCGATGAAGTTATGATGATTTGTCAATGAAACGGCGGCTGCACGACCGCGTCAGGCCGTCCGCTTCCAGGCGACGGTCAACAGCCCGGCCGCCATCAGCAGCGACCCGCCGACCCGGTTGACCGCGCGCTGCACCGACGGCCTCCGCACCGCCCGCCGCGCCGCCGAAGCCAGCAGGGCATAACCGGCGGCGTTCAACGTCGCCAGCACCAGGAAGGTCGCCTCCATCACCACCATCTGCCCGGCCAGCGGCCGGCCGGTGTCGAGGAACTGCGGCAGGAAGGCGACGAAGAAGACGATGCTTTTGGGGTTCAGCGCGGTGACGGCATAGGTGTGCAGCATCATGCGCCAGGGCCGCACCGCCGATTCGTCGGCCACGGTCTCCACCCCCTTGACCGGGGCCCGCCACAGCTTGATGCCGAGATAGACCAGATAAGCGGCACCGATCCATTTCAGCACGGTGAACAGCGCCGCCGAGGTCGACAGCAGCACCCCCAGCCCCAGCATCGAGGCGGTCATCGCCGTGAAGTCGCCCAGCGCCACCCCCGCCACCGTCGCCATCGCCGATTGCCGCCCATGGCCCAGCGCATAGGACACGACGATCAGCACCGTCGGCCCCGGAATCATCAGCATGATGGCGGAAGCGGCGGCGAAGGCGAGCCACAGATCGGGGGACATCGGACGGGTCTCCGGGTAGGTCCAAGGACTCGTCCATCAATCCACAGCGCCGCGGCCGGCGCAATGGCTGGCTGGCGGCCGGCTGAAGTCAAATCCGCCGCAGCAGACGCCGGGCGCTCCACACCCCGGCCAGGAAGGGGAGCGCCAGCAGGATCTGCAGGGCCGCCCAGCCCAGCGCCTCCCAGTTCGGCCGCGTCCAATCGACTTCGTGCAGCGCCTCCATGAAGGGCAACTGGCCGTAGATCAGCGATTCGAGCGGAACGAAACCTTCGGCCAGCACCGTCAGCAGCGCCCCCAGCAAAAGCCCGAAGCCCAGGGCCGACTCGACAGGCAGGCGGCGGACGGCGCCGCACAGGCAGCGCGGCTCCCCATCCGCGGCGGGCACCGCCGGGCGGAACAGGCTGGCGATGCCCAGCGCGTTGCGCGTCTCCGTCCCGACCGGCCGGCGGGCGGCGCGGATCAGCCCCAGCGCCGGCAGCGCCACCGCCGGGATCAGCAGGTACGGGTTGGGGAAGTCGCGATAACGGCCGTCGTAGACGATCAGGAACGACCAGACCAGCGCCACCACGCCCAGCGCGACGGCGCTCCACCGCCCCACCCGCTCGGTGCGGGTCAGGGCCGGGCGGGCATGGCGCAGGCCGACCAGCGGCTCGCGCGCCAGACCGCCGCTCGCCAGCGTACGGTGGGCGGTCAGTAGCACCGCCAGTGCCAGCGCGGCGGTCAGCGCCAGCATGACCACGGCCAGCGTGGTGTCCTGCCAGTAATGCTTGCCATGCTCCGCCACGAAGGCGGCACGGACATAGAGGGTGGACAGCGCCTGCGCCAGCAGGATCAGCGCCACCCAGCCGGTGCCCGGCAGATGGCGGCGCAGCAGCGCCAGCCCGCCCAGCAGCACCAGAGCCAGCCCGCTGGACGCCGCGAACAGCCAGGGCCACGCGACATTGCCGACGACCGGCCCGGCCAGCGAGAATTTCGGCGTGCGGTCGGCGTTGTAGAGGCCCCAATGGCCGCCGACGGTGCCCTCCAGCTTGGCCTTCCATTCCTGGTCGAAGGCCTCGATCACGTTGTAATCGAAGCCCTCCTGCTCGGCCATGCGGACGAAGGCGTTGACGAACTTCGCCTTGTTGACCAGCCCCGGCACGGCGGCCCCGCGCGAGCGCCCTTGCGTCGGCCAGCCGGTCTCGCCGACCAGGATCGGCTTGCCGGGGAAGCGGTGGGCGATGATGCGATAGCTCTGGCGGATGCGCTCGGTGGCGCCCTCGACGCCGGCCGGCACGTCTTCCCAATAGGGCAGCAGGTGGATGGTCAGGTAATCGACATGGTCGGCGATCTGGGGGTATTTCAGCCACCATTCCCACACGTCGGCATAGGACACCGGCTGCTTCACCGCCGCCTTGACGCGGTCGATGTAGCCGGCGACCTGCTCCGGCGTCAGTTCGCGGCGCAGCAGCACCTCGTTGCCGACGATGACGCGGGTGATGACGTCGGGATAGCGGTTGGCGAGGTCGATCAGCGAGGCGATCTCCGCCTCGTTCTTGTCGGTCCGGGAGGACAGCCATGCCCCCATGGTGACCTGCATGCCATGCTTGCGCGCCAGCTCCGGCACCACCTGCAAGCCTTCCAGCGAGGTGTAGGTGCGGATGCCGGCCACCTGCGGCGCGAGGGCGACGATGTCCTCCTCGATCTGGGCGGTGGAGGGCAGGACGCCGGTCAGCGGGCTCTGCCCGTCGCGGAAGGGCGCGAAGGACACGCTGCGCAGCTTGCCCCCCGGCGGCGGGTCGAGCGGCACCGGGCGGTTCGGCAGGGACCAGACGGCGAGATTCGCGAGGCCGGCGACGATCATCGCGGCGAGGATGAGGATCAGGCGCATGGGCGAGATGTCTACACCAAAGGCTTGACGGTTTGAACGGTGACCGTCGCACCAACAGGCCTGACGGCGATTTTATTCAGCAGCTCCGGACAGAAAATGGGCGCGCCCCCCGGAGGAGGCGCGCCCAGTCGGTCAAGGATTGAGTGACGTGCCTTCGTCACGGATTGGTAAACCGGCGGGAGAGGGTGTTTATTCCATGGGAAATTGGTTCCCCGCTCCCCTCACCGCTCCACGAACGCCTTCTCGATGACGAATCCGCCCGGCTCGCCGTTGGTCCCCATGACGAAGCCGCGCTTTTCCATCATCGCGGTGGTCTCGGCCAGCATCGCCGGGCTGCCGCAGATCATCACGCGGTCCTTCTCGGCGTCCAACTCCGGCAGGCCCAGGTCGCCGTACAGCTTGCCGGTCTCCATCAGCGTGGTCAGGCGGCCCTGGTTGCGGAAGGGCTCGCGCGTCACGGTCGGGTAATAGAGCAGCTTTTCCTTCACCTGCTCGCCGAAGAACTCGTTCTCCGGCAGGCTGTGGTGGATCAGGTCGTCATAGGCCAGTTCCGCCACGGTGCGGGTGCCGTGGGTCAGGATCACCCGGTCGAACTTCTCGTACATCTCCGGGTCCTTGATGATGCTGAGGAACGGCGCCAGGCCGGTGCCGGTGCTCAGCAGATACAGGTTCCGTCCGGGAAGCAGGTTGTCGGTGATCAGCGTGCCGGTCGCCTTGCGGTTCACCAGCAGCGTGTCGCCTTCCTTCAGGTGCTGCAGGCGCGAGGTCAGCGGGCCGTCCTGCACCTTGATGCTGAAGAACTCCAGCGTCTCCTCGTAATGCGCGCTGACGAGGCTGTAGGCACGCAGCAGGGGCCGGCCGTCGACCTCCAGCCCGATCATGGTGAACTGCCCCGGCAGGAAGCGGAAGGACGGATCGCGCGTGGTGGTGAAGCTGAACAGCGTGTCGGTCCAGTGGTGAACGGTCAGCACGCGCTCTTTGATCAAGTTGCTCATGGGGGCGTTCCAAAACCTGTCGAGGCCAAGCTCGGTTGGCGGTGTTCAAGCCGCAATGTTCAAACCATCATCCGGGACGCTGCGTTCAGGTGGCCGGTGCGCGAGGACGCGAGCGGAGCTGCCGCGACGCAACGGCCGAAACCTATCAACAAACCCGGTCGAAGGCCACGGATTTCTACCAGTCGAATGACGGGCTTTCCGGAAAACAACACAAATAGCGCCGTACAACATTGATCCCGGTCAATTCGCCCGCTATTCCGCCCCCTATTCCGCACTGGGCGGCGCGAACAGGTAGGGGGAGAGGCCGCGCAGGTTCTCATCGACGATAAGCCGATGATTCAGCGGCGGAAACGCCCGCTGCGAACAGTCCAGCCGCGGGCAGAGCCGGCAATTCACGCCGATCGGCGTCGCCGCGTCGGTGTTGGACAGGTCGAACCCGTCCGCATAGGTGACCTGAGCCGCATGCTGGACGTCGCAGCCGAGAGCGACGGCGAACTGCTGCGGCGGGCTGCGGTGGCCGCCGCCGGCCTTCACCACCGTGCGGGCGATGGAGAAATACGCGGTGCCGTCCGGCATCTCCGCCATCTGGCTGTGGATCTTGCCCGGCGTGCGGAAGGCCTCATAAACGATCCAGCGCGGACAGCCGCCGCCGAAGCGGGCGAAGTGGAAGCCGGCGCCGGAAAAGCGCTTCGACACGTTGCCGGCGCTGTCCACCCGCATGAAGAAGAAGGGCACGCCCTTGGCCCCCGACCGGTGCAGCGTGGTCAGCCGGTGGCAGACCTGCTCGAACGATGCGTCGAAGCGCCGCCGCAGGATCTCGATGTCGTAGCGCAGCTGGGTCGCCGCCTCGTGGAAACGGCCGTAGGGCATCAGCACCGCCGCCGCGAAGTAGTTGGCCAGCCCGATGCGGGTCAGCCGCCGCGCCTCGTCGTCGGACAGGTTGGCGGCGTCGACGATGCCGTTCAGCAGGTCGCGGTGACGCAGCAGCGCGATCTGGCAGGCCAGCTGGAAGGTGCGGCCCGACGGCGCCAGCATCTCCGACAGCAGGATGCGCCGGCTGTGGCGGTCGAAGCGGCGCACCGCATAGCCCATCACTTCCGACGGCAGCAGGCGGACGCGCACGCTGTGCTGGGTGTTCAGCCAGTCGACCAGCCCGCGATAGAGGTCGCCGCGCTCCAGCTTGCCGTCCTGCCACAGGCTTTCCGCCGCCGCCTCCAATTCCGGGAAGTGGTTGGAATGGGTCTGGAACAGGTCGCGCACCTCGTCCTGCGGGAAGCCGGTGGCCTGCACCAGATGCAGCTTCTCGCGGTCGGCCACCCGCTCCGCCAGCGCCTGCATATCGTCGCGCGCGCCGCGGAAGCCGCGATAGAGCGCCACCACCGCCTGCCCCAGCGTCGGCGCCACCGCCGCCAGTTCGCGGAAGTCCTGGTTCTTGATGTCGGAGCCGTCGAACAGCGGATCGGAGAACACCTCGCGCAGGCCGGCCACCAGCCGGCTCTCCTCATCCTCGGCGAAGGCCTGCAGGTCGACGCCGAACTGCTGGCCCAGCTTCAGCAGCAGCGGCACAGTGACCGGGCGCTGGTTGTGCTCGATCAGGTTCAGATAGCTGGGGGAGATGCCCAGCTGTTCGGCCATCTGCGCCTGGGTCAGGGCGTGGTCGCGGCGCAGGCGGCGGACCTTCGGACCCAGCATCGCCTTCTTTTCCATGGTCGCCACCGCGCCTCTCCACTTTACAAGATTTACGGATTTACAGGATTGTGAAGACGACAGTTTACAAACGGACCTTTTTACAAACAAGGGCTTATTGCAACGCACTCAAGGCAGGTTTAAGTCTTGGTTCACGGCCGCGCTGTAAAGCGCAAGCGGCCCCGAAGACGGAAAAGTGCAGATGAAACCGGCGGGAGGAAACGCCGCTGCACAAAAGCCGCAGGGACCGACAAAAGGCCCGCCCCGAGACCCCAGTTCCGCCCCGATCAACCGGGCGCACCGGACAACAAGGAACCTGACCCATGTCGCTCGATGAAAAGACCAAGGCCGCCATCCACGCCGCCCGCTACGAGGGCATCCGCCGCGACTACACCATGGACGACGTCAAGCGTCTGAGCGGCTCGGTCAAGATCGAGTACACGCTGGCCGAGCTGGGCGCGCGCCGCCTGTGGGAGCTGCTGAACACCGAGCCCTACATCAACACGCTGGGCGCGCTGACCGGCAACCAGGCGATGCAGGCGGTCAAGGCCGGCCTGAAGGCCATCTACCTGTCGGGCTGGCAGGTCGCCGGTGACGCCAACACGGCCGGCCAGATGTACCCGGACCAGAGCCTGTATCCGGTGAACTCGGTCCCGGCGGTCGTCGAGCGCATCAACAACACCTTCAAGCGCGCCGACGAGATCCAGACCTCCGAGGGCAAGGGCGACACCTACTGGTTCGCGCCGATCATCGCCGACGCCGAGGCTGGTTTCGGCGGCCCGCTGAACGCCTTCGAGCTGATGAAGTCGATGATCAAGGCCGGCGCCGCCGGCGTGCACTGGGAAGACCAGCTGGCTTCGGAAAAGAAGTGCGGCCATCTCGGCGGCAAGGTTCTGATCCCGACGCAGCAGCACATCCGCACGCTGAACGCCGCCCGTCTGGCCGCCGACGTCTGCGGCACCTCGACCCTGGTGATCGCCCGCACCGACGCTGAGTCGGCGCAGCTCATCACCTCGGACATCGACGAGCGTGACCATCCCTTCATCGATTTCGACAGCGGCCGCACCACCGAGGGCTTCTTCCGCCTGAAGAAGGGCATGGGCGTCGATCACTGCATCGCCCGCGGCCTGTCCTACGCGCCGTATTCGGACCTGATGTGGTGGGAGACCTCCAAGCCGAACCTGGACGAAGCCCGCCGCTTCGCCGAGGCCGTGCACAAGCAGTTCCCGGGCAAGATGCTGGCCTACAACTGCTCGCCGTCCTTCAACTGGAAGGCCAACCTGGACGACGCCACCATCGCCAAGTACCAGCGCGAGCTGGGCGCCATGGGCTACAAGTTCCAGTTCGTCACGCTGGCCGGCTTCCACAGCCTGAACTACTCGGCCTTCACCCTCGCCAAGGGTTACGCCGAGCGCGGCATGGCCGCCTACTCCGAACTGCAGCAGGCCGAGTTCGCGGCCGAGAAGGACGGTTACACCGCCACCAAGCACCAGCGCGAAGTCGGCACCGGCTACTTCGACGCGGTCGCCACGGCGATCTCCGGCGGCACCTCCTCGACCACCGCGTACAAAGACTCCACCGAGGCTGACCAGTTCCATTGATCGCAGGTTCCGATCATCGGGATTGGTCCGTGATCCAGTGTGCGAGCTGGATCTTTTCGAACGGCTGATGCTTTGACTTGCCGACGGCCGGGGGCCTTCCCCCCGGCCGCTTTTTTGTGCCCGAACGGATCCGACAAGGGTCATCGGCGATAATCCCTCGGCGAAGCCACGCCCCCATGGTATGGCAGCCCTGCACCACATCAACCGGTGGTACGGTGCGGTTGGCCCGAAAGTCTTGAACTGGGCTGGAAAATGCGGCCAAATCCACTGCGCCAGCTTGTTTCCGGACCCCCGCATCCTTGGGTGCGGCGCGGAATCCGCTGTTGACTTGGCACCGCATCGGGACCAATTAAGTCCGCATGCTGAAAACAAACCGATCCGGGACGTAAAGGTCCCACACGCCGGCACCCGACCTCGGGGCCCCGGCGGGCGGAACTGGCCGCCGCGCAATCGCTTGCGCGGCGATGACCGTTTCCCGACCGCCTTTTGCCCCGGCGGGTTCTCCCCTGGCCGACATGCCATCGGAGATGCTCCGGCGTTCTTTGGTGAAACGATGAAAGGACAAGACAGTATGGATCAATCGCTCGCAGGAAAGTCCATCGCCATCCTCGTCTCCAACGGCTTCGAAGAAGCGGAGATGACCGAGCCGCAACGCGCCCTGATCAAGACCGGCGCCACGCTGCGTACCATCTCCACCGAGACGGGTCTGGTCAACGGCTGGCACGGCAAGTCCTGGGGCCATTACTTCCCGGTGGACAAGCATCTGAGCGAGGCGCTGGGCGCCGACTTCGACATGCTGCTGCTGCCGGGCGGTGAGCGCAGCGTGGCGAAGCTGCAGCAGTCGGCCCACACCCGCCGCATCGTCGGCCATTTCCTGGATGCCGGCAAGCCGATCGCCGCCATCGACCAGGGCATCCAGCTGCTGGCGATCCCCGGCAAGCTGCGCGGCCGCCTGCTGGCCGCCCCGGAAGCCTACCGCGCCGACCTGACCGCCGCCGGCGGCCGGATCAGCGAAGAGGCGCTGGTCGTCGACGACATCACGGTCTCGGCCCTGGGCCAGGACCAGCTGAACGAGTTCGTCGAAGCCGTGGTGAAGCTGTTCACCGAGCTGGGTTCCGTTCGCAAGGCCGCCTGACCTCCATCCTCAGCCGGTCCCGAAACGGCCGCCGCACCAACCGGGTGCGGCGGCCGTTTCGTTTTGGGGTCGTTTCCCCGCCCGCGTCCTTCCCCGGACTGTGACCATTGCCCGGTTCCCCGCGATCTCCGACCATTTCACTCACCTTCCGCGTTGATAATTTTAAACGTTCGGATTAGTAAGATTGAGGGTCGAATAATTTCTTCGGGCGGGATGTCGTCTTGCCGGAAGCTTGGCGGGGGTGCGGACAAATTGGCTAAAATTCGTGTATTCGGACGTCTCACCATCCGCGCCAAGATCATCGTCGCCGTGCTTGGTACCGTGGTGATGGCCGCCGCCTTCGGACTGTTCACGCTCAGCCGGCTGGAAATCCTAAACAATGCCGCCGAGACGATGCGCAGCCGCTCGCTGCCGGCGACCCAGCTGGCCGGTCAACTGACCTCCGCCGCGCAGAGCCATCGCATCGCCGAAGCCGCCTATGCGCTCGCCACCAACGAGATGCAGGTGAACCAGGCCGAAAAGGGCTGGACCGACGCGGTGGCCGAGGTGACGGCGCGCCGTCAGGCCGCAGGATCCCGCTTCACCGGCGGCGAGGGTGCGGCGCGGCTGGCGGCGTTCGACGAGGCCTGGACCGCTTACGCATCCGCCGCCGAACGGGTGCGCGGCCTTTCGCGCGACGGCAACGCCCAATCCTCCGTCAGCGTCTTCAAGCGCCCCAGCGCCGTCGCCTTCGCCCGCGTGCAGGAGGCCTTGGACGCGCTGGTGGAGGGCACGATGGTCGACGCCGGCGCCGTCGCCGACCAGGGCGCGGCGGTCTACAGCAGCGCCCACGGCATGGTGCTGGGCGGGGTGACGCTCTGCACGCTGCTGGCGCTCGGCTTCGGCGCCGTGCTGGTGCGCGGCATCTCCCGCCCGATCCTCGATGTCGCCAGTTCGCTGGAACGGCTGGCCGCCCGCGATTTCACCGCCAGTTTCGAAGAGGGCCGCCGCGACGAGATCGGCCGCATGGCCACTGCCGCCCGCGTCTTCCGCGATACCATGCTCGACACCGAACGCCTGCAGCAGGAACAGGAACGGCTGAAGACCGCCGCCGCCGAGGAACGCCGCCGCGAGCTGCGCACCCTCGCCGATGGCTTCGAGGCGACGGTGAAGCGCCTTGTCGAGGCGCTGTCGGCCTCCACCGCCGAAATGACCGCCGCCGCCGCCGCGATGGCGGACGGTGCCGCCGAGACGGCGCGCCATTCCGACGCGGTGTCGTCGGCGGCCGGCCGCGCCTCGGCCAATGTCGACAGCGTCGCCGCCGCCACCGCCGAACTGTCGGCCAGCTTCGCCGGCATCTCGCAGCTGGTCGCCGATTCCGCCGGTATCGCCGCCGACGCCACCCGGGACGCCGAACGCAGCACCGCCGTGATGGGCAGCCTTGCCGAGGCGGCGGAGGAGATCGGCAAGGTGGTGGACATGATTTCCGGCATCGCCGGCCAGACCAACCTGTTGGCGCTGAACGCCACCATCGAGGCCGCCCGCGCCGGAGAAGCCGGCAAGGGTTTCGCCGTCGTCGCCAGCGAAGTGAAGCAGCTCGCCGGCCAGACCGCCAAGGCGACCGCCGAGATCCAGGCGCGCATCGCCGAAATCCAGAGCGCGTCGGGCACCGCGGTCGACACCATCGGCGCCGTCACCCGCACCATCGCCCGCCTGAACGAGATCGCCGGCGAAGTCGCCGCCTCGGTCGAACAGCAGAGCGCCGCGGTGGGCGAGATCGCCGCCAACATCCAGGACGCCGCCGACGGCACCCGCAGCGTTTCCGACAACATCGCCGCCGTCACCGCCGCCGCCGCTTCGGCCGAGCAGGCGAGCAGCGTCATGGTGCGGTCGGTCGACACCGTCACCGGCGACGCCGGACGGATGCGGCAGGAGGTGGACGGCTTCCTGGGGGCGTTGCGGGCCTCGTAAGCCTCCCATCGATCCTCTCCTGCCTGCGGCGAGCCCGAGGGCCGTCGCAATCACCATAAAGCAAGCCGGACACCCATCGGACAGATGAGGGTCCGGCAGAGGGTGCGCGCATGCGGACGTGGCGAACTCTTGCCACTCCGCCGCCCAATCCAGAGCGCCGTTGTCGGGTATGAACCCGGCGGCGCCCCTCCCCCTTCGACTTGCCTCTTCCGCAGCGCACAATTTCTTAAAAACCGCGTCGGCTGTGTATCGGCGCAGGTCCATGCGCCCCCGTATCCGGCGGAGCACGGGCCGAGCCATGCGCTGATTTTTCGAAGCAAGTTACTGACTTTCAAAAGCTTTTTCGGCGCCATCCGACCCACCCCAAAAGCGACACACAATTCCACTTTACAGTCTTTGATCTGTATCATATTTTGCTTTCAGAAAATGTTCGCTGGACACGCGATCCATTTCGGGGATGCCGATGTACACGCAGGGTTTGGATGCCAAGACCGAGCAGAGCGCTCAACCGTCTCCCCGGCTGGTGACGGAACAGGAAGCCGCTCTCCAGGGCCGCTTCCAGGAGCGCGTCGACGCCGAAGAGAAGATCGAGCCGCGCGACTGGATGCCGGAGGGCTATCGCCGCACGCTGGTCCGCCAGATCTCGCAGCATGCCCACTCGGAAATCGTCGGCATGCTGCCGGAAGGGAACTGGGTCACCCGCGCGCCGACTCTGCGCCGCAAGGTGGCCCTGCTGGCCAAGGTGCAGGACGAGGGCGGGCACGGCCTCTACCTCTACAGCGCCGCCGAGACGCTGGGCGTGACGCGCGACGAGCTGGTCGGCCAGCTGCTGTCGGGCAAGGCCAAATATTCCAGCATCTTCAACTATCCGACGCCGACCTGGGCCGACATCGGCGCCATCGGCTGGCTGGTGGACGGTGCGGCGATCATGAATCAGGTGCCGCTCTGCCGCTGCTCCTACGGGCCCTACGCCCGCGCCATGGTCCGCATCTGCCGGGAGGAGAGCTTCCATCAGCGCCAGGGCTACGAGCTGATGCTGGCGCTGGCCCAGGGCACGGCGGAACAGAAGCGGATGGCGCAGGACGCGCTGAACCGCTGGTGGTGGCCGTCGCTGATGATGTTCGGCCCGTCGGACGACCAGTCCGCCCACTCCGCCCAGAACATGGCCTGGAAGATCAAGCGCTTCTCCAACGACGAGCTGCGCCAGCGCTTCGTCGACGCCACGGTGCCGCAGGCGGAGTTCCTGGGCCTGACCATCCCGGACCCGGAGCTGCGCTTCAATGCCGAGACCGGCCATTACGAATTCGGCGCCATCGACTGGACCGAGTTCAACGAGATCCTGAAGGGCAACGGCCCCTGCAACCGCGAGCGCATCGAGGCCCGCCGCAAGGCGTGGGACGACGGCGCCTGGGTGCGCGAGGCCGCCACCGCCCATGCCGCCAAACGCAAGCAGCGCGCCCTGAAGAAGGCCGGCTGACCAAAGAAATCCGAGGGAACGAGACGATGGACCGTAAAGACTGGCCGCTGTTCGAAATCTTCATCCGGCCGAAGAACGGGTTGTCGCACAAGCATGTCGGCAGCCTGCACGCCGCCGACGCCCACATGGCGCTGGACAACGCCCGCGACGTCTACACCCGCCGCGGCGAGGGCGTCAGCATCTGGGCGGTTCCCGCCGCCAGCATCGCGGCGTCCGACCCGTCGGAGAAGGCCAGCCTGTTCGATCCGGCCGACGACAAGGTCTATCGCCACCCGACCTTCTACGACATCCCCGCAGACGTGAAGAACATCTGATGAGCACGGATCTCAAAGAGGCCCCGTTCGCCACCGCGCTGCGGCTGGGCGACACGTCGCTGGTGCTGGGACACCGGCTGTCGGAATGGTGCGGCCATGCTCCGGAGCTGGAAGAGGACATCGCGCTGACCAACGTCGCGCTCGACCTCGTCGGCCACGCCCGCATGCTGCTGACCTACGCCGGCGAGCTGGAAGGCAAGGGCCGCGACGAGGACCGCCTCGCCTACCGGCGCGACGTCTTCGACTACCGCAACCATTTGCTGGTCGAGCAGCCCAACCGCGACTTCGGCCACACCATCGTCCGCCAGTTCCTGCACGATGCCTGGGCGGTGGAGCTGTATGAGCGGCTCTGCGCTTCCAAGGACGAGACGCTGGCCGGCATCGCCGCCAAGGCGGTGAAGGAGGTGCGCTACCATGTCCGCCACAGCGGCGACTGGCTGGTGCGGCTGGGCGACGGCACCGATGTCAGCCATGCCAAGGTGGCCGACGCGCTGGGCCGCCTCTGGCCCTACACCGGCGAGATGTTCGAACGTGACGAGGCCGAACAGGCCCTGGTCGCCGCCGGCATCCTCCCCGACCCGGCAGACCTGAAGGCCGCCTGGACCGCCCGCGTCGAAGCGGTGCTGGAGGAGGCGACGCTCGACCGTCCGGCCGACGGCTGGATGCAGAAGGGTGGCCGCCGCGGCGAGCACAGCGAGCATCTGGGCTATCTGCTGGCCGAGATGCAGTTCCTGCCGCGCGCCTATCCCGACGCGAACTGGTGAGGGCGAGATGCCGGATGCAGCAGGCTGCTGGGGACCGGAACCGGGCGCCGACGCGGTCGTGAAGACCGCCTGGGACGCGCTGGCCGGCGTGATGGATCCGGAGATCCCGGTGCTGAGCATCGTCGATCTCGGCATCGTCCGCGCGGTGTCGGCGGATGCAGAGGGCCGGCTGTCGGTGGCCCTGACCCCGACCTATTCCGGCTGCCCGGCAACCGGCGTGATCGTGCTGGAGGCGGAAACCGCGCTGGTCCGCGCCGGGCTCGACGCCCGCGTCTCGGTGGTGATCGCCCCGCCCTGGACGACCGACTGGATCAGCGACACCGGCCGGGAAAAGCTGGCCGAGGTCGGCATCGTCCCTCCGCCGGCGTCCGGCAAGCGGTCGCTGACCGCGCCGGACGAGGTGATCGCCTGCCCGCGCTGCGGCTCGCAGGACACCCGCCAGATCAGCCGCTTCGGTTCCACCGCCTGCAAGGCGCTGCACGCCTGCAACGCCTGCCTCGAACCGTTCGACGTGTTCAAATGCCATTGAGTGGCTTCAGCGGAGGCCCCCTCCGCCCCGCAAGGATCCCGAGCCCATGACCACCCCCAGCTTCCACCCGCTGACCATCCGCGAGTGCCGCCGGGAGACCGCGGACACCGTGTCGATCGCCTTCGACGTGCCGGCCGATCTCGCCGACCGCTTCCGCTTCGTCCAGGGCCAGTACCTCACCCTCAAGACCCACATTGGGGACGAGGAGGTGCGGCGCTCCTACTCCATCTGCTCCGGCGTGGGCGAGGGCGAACTGCGCGTGGCGGTGAAGAAGGTCGATGGCGGACTGTTCTCCACCCACGCCAACCAGTCGCTGGCGCCCGGCGCGGTGCTGGAGGTGATGACGCCGATGGGGCGTTTCCACACCCCCATCGACCCGAACGCTGCCCGCACCTACGTCGCCTTCGCCGCCGGCAGCGGCATCACCCCGGTGATGTCGATCCTGAAGACCGTGCTGGCGCAGGAGCCGAAGAGCCGCTTCCTGCTGGTCTACGGCAACCGCTCCGTCTCCTCCATCATCTTCCGCGAGGAGTTGGAGGATCTGAAGAACCGCTATATGGGCCGGCTGGTTATCCACCATGTGCTGAGCCGCGAACCGGAAGAGGCCGGGCTGCTGGGCGGCCGCATCGGCGCCGGTCTGGTACGCGAACTCTGCGCCGGCCCGCTCAAGGCCGAGGACATCGACGCTGCCTTCCTCTGCGGTCCCCAGCCGATGGTGGAGGAGGTGCGCGACGCGCTGGCCGCCTGCGGCACGCCGCCCGCCAACATCCATGTCGAGCTGTTCGGCACCACGACCCCGGCGCGCCCAACGGTCAGGAAGGTGACGTCCGACACCCCCACCGACGCCGCCACCATCGCCATCCTGCAGGACGGCAAGCGCAAGGAATTCACGCTGCCCTACGACGGCGAGAGCATCCTCGACGCCGCCCACCGGCATGGCGCCGACCTGCCCTATTCCTGCAAGTCCGGCGTCTGCTGCACCTGCCGCGCCAAGGTCCGCGAGGGCAAGGTGGAGATGGCCGAGAACTACTCGCTGGAGCCGTGGGAGGTCGAGGCCGGCTATGTCCTGACCTGCCAGTCGCGCCCGCTGACCGAACGGGTCGTCATCGACTTCGACGCCGCCTGATCCGACGCCGCCTAAATCAACGAGAAAAAGGAAACGCCCCGCCATGACCACCACCCCGCAGAGCCTGTTCGAGACGCACGAGGCGACGCTGCAGAAGGCCGTCGAAGCCTGCCGCAGCCGCGCCTACTGGTCGGCCTTCCCCGAAATGCCGAGCCCGCGCGCCTATGGCGAGACGGCGGCGGCGGATGGCGAGGCGGCCTTCGCGGCCTACCGCGACAAGACTTTCGAACTGGACCAGCCGGGCGTGACCGGCACGGTGGGTGGTGAACGCTCGCCCTTCGGCTTCGACCTCGGCATCACCTATCCGGTGTCGGACGTCGATGCGCTGGTGAAGGCGGCCAAGGCGGCGATGCCGGGCTGGCGCAAGGCCGGGCCGAACGGCCGGGCCGGCGTCTGCCTGGAAATCCTCAAGCGGCTGAACGCGCGGAGCTTCGAGATCGCCAACGCGGTGATGCACACCACCGGGCAGGCCTTCATGATGGCCTTCCAGGCCGGCGCCCCGCACGCCCAGGACCGCGGGCTGGAGGCTGTCGCCTATGGCTGGAAGGCGATGACCGACCAGACCCCGACGGCGCGCTGGGAGAAGCCGCAGGGCAAGAATCCGCCGCTGGTGATGGACAAGCGCTTCGAGGTGGTCGGCCGCGGCGTCGGGCTGGTCATCGGCTGCGCCACCTTCCCGACCTGGAACGGCTATCCCGGCCTGTTCGCCAGCCTCGTCACCGGCAATGCCGTGATCGTGAAGCCCGGCCCAACCGCCATCCTTCCGCTCGCCATCACCGTGAAGATCGCGCGCGAGGTGCTGGCGGAGTGCGGGCTCGACCCCAACCTCGTCACGCTCGCCATCGGCAACACTGTTGCCAAGGATTTGGCGCTGCGTCCGGAAGTGGCGGTCATCGACTACACCGGCTCCACCGGCTTCGGCGACTGGCTGGAGCAGAACGCCCGACAGGCCCAGGTCTACACCGAGAAGGCCGGCGTCAACACGGTGGTGATCGACGGCACCGACGACCCCAAGGGCATGGTGCGCAACCTCGCCTTCACGCTCAGCCTCTATTCCGGCCAAATGTGCACGACGACCCAGGTCATCTTCGTGCCCAAGGACGGCATCCAGGCCGGCCCGGAGCGGATGAGCTTCGATCAGGTCGTCTCGGCCCTGGCCGGCGGCGTCGACAAATTCCTGTCGGACCCGGAACGCGCGGTGGAGGTGCTGGGCGCCATCCAGTCCGATGCCACGCTGGCCCGCATCGACGAGGCGGCGAAGCTCGGCACCGTCGTGCTGCCGTCGCGCGCCATCACCCATCCGAAGTTCCCCGACGCCCGCATCCGCACGCCGCTGATCCTGACCATGGATGCGGCCGACGAGGACAAGTACGGCCATGAGCTGTTCGGCCCGATCTCCATCATCGTGAAGACCGACAGCACCGCCGACAGCCTGGAGCGCGCCGCCCGCCTGACCCGCACCAAGGGCGCGCTGACCACCGGCCTCTACAGCACCGACCCGCAGCTGATCGAGCAGGCCACCGACCTTTGCGTCGAGGCCGGCGTCGCCCTGTCGGTCAACCTGACCGGCGGCGTCTTCGTCAACCAGTCGGCGGCCTTCAGCGACTTCCACGGCACCGGCGCCAACCCGGCGGCCAACGCGGCGCTGTGCGACCTCGCCTTCGTCGCCAACCGCTTCCGCGTGGTGCAGAGCCGCGTTCCGGTTCTGGAGGCCGCCCAATGAGCGAGACTATGGGGACCACTGAAAAGACCATCCTCCTCGACATCACCGACGGCGTCGCCACCATCACGCTGAACCGGCCCGACCGGCTGAACAGCTTCACCGCGGCGATGCATGAGGAACTGCGCGAGGCCGTCGGCGAGGTGCGCGACGACAAGGCCGTGCGATGCCTGCTGCTGACCGGCGCCGGGCGCGGCTTCTGCGCCGGGCAGGATCTGTCCGACCGCGCCGTCGCGCCGGGCGCCCAGGGCCCCGACCTCGGCGTGTCGATCGAGACCAACTACAACCCGCTGGTCCGGTCCTTGCGCGCCCTGCCGATGCCGGTGGTCTGCGCCGTCAACGGCGTCGCCGCCGGGGCGGGCGCCAACATCGCGCTGGCCTGCGACATCGTGCTGGCGGCGCGGTCGGCCAGCTTCATCCAGGCCTTCTGCAAGATCGGGCTGATCCCCGACAGCGGCGGCACCTGGACCCTGCCGCGTCTGGTCGGCCATGCCCGCGCCATGGGCCTCGCCATGCTGGGCGACAAGGTCACGGCCGAGCAGGCGGAGGCCTGGGGCATGATCTGGAAGGCGGTGGACGACGACAAGCTGATGGCGGAGGCCGGCGCGCTCGCCCGCCAGCTCGCCACCCAGCCGACGCGCGGCCTGGCCCTCATCAAGCAGGCGCTCAACGCCTCCTCCGCCAACGACCTCGACACCCAGCTCGACCTGGAACGCGATCTCCAGCGCGAGGCCGGCCGCACGCACGACTATCGCGAGGGCGTCGCCGCCTTCGTCGAGAAGCGCGCGCCGAAGTTCGAGGGGCGGTGATGGCGGCGCTCGATCCCTCCGTCACCGTCGCGGTGGTCGGGGCCGGCGCCATGGGCCAGGGCATCGCCCAGGTCGCGGCGCAGGCCGGCCATCCGGTCCTGCTCGTCGACACCCGCCCCGGCGCCGCGCAGGCCGCCGTCGAGTCCATCGCCAAGGCCCTGACCACGCTGGTCGAAAAGGGCAAGCGCACGGCGGCGGAACGCGACGCCACCGTCGACCGTCTGCGTGCCGTGAACGGCCTGCCCGACCTCGCCCCCGGCGGTCTGGTGGTGGAGGCCATCGTCGAGGACATCGACGTCAAGCGCCGCCTGTTCGCCGAGCTTGAGGGCATCGTCGGCGTGGGCGCCATCCTCGCCACCAACACCTCGTCGCTGTCCGTCACCGCTATCGGCGCCGGGGTGCAGCGGCCGGAACGGCTGGCCGGCCTGCATTTCTTCAACCCGGCGCCGCTGATGGCGCTGGTGGAGATCGTCAGCGGGCTCGCCACCGCCCCGGACGTGCTCGACACGCTGTTCGACACGGCGAAGGCCTGGGGCAAGAGTCCGGTGCGCTGCCGCTCCACCCCCGGCTTCATCGTCAACCGGGTCGCCCGCCCCTTCTACGCCGAAGGGCTGCGGCTGGTGCAGGAACAGGCGGCCGATCCCGCCACCATCGACGCCGTGGCGCGCGAGGCCGGCGGCTTCCGCATGGGGCCGTTCGAGCTGATGGACCTTATCGGCCATGACGTGAACTTCGCCGTCACCCGCTCGGTCCACGCCGCCTATTTCGGCGACCCGCGCTTCCAGCCCTCGCTGATCCAGCAGGAGCTGGTCGAGGCCGGGCGTCTCGGCCGCAAGACCGGCCGCGGCTTCTACGACCACAGCCCCGGCGCCGCCAAGCCGGCACCGCGCAACGCCGAGCCGGCCGCCAAGCCGCAGCGTGTCACCGTGCAGGGCGACCTCGGCCCCGCCGCGTCCCTGGTCGGGCTGCTGCGCGAGGCCGGCATCGCGGTGGAGGAGACCGCCGGCCCCGGCGTCCTGCTGGTGGACGGCGTCACCCTGGCCCTGACCGACGGCCGCACCGCCACCGCCCGTGCGGCGGAGGACGGCATCGCCCCGCTGGTGCTGTTCGACCTCGCGCTGGACTACGCCAAGGCGACCCGCGTGGCGCTGGCCCCCGCCGACGGCACGCCGTCCGAAGCGGTCGCGGTCGCGGCCGGGCTGTTCCAGGCGCTGGGCAAGGCGGTGTCGGTGATCGACGACGCCCCCGGTCTGGTGGTGATGCGCACCGTCGCCATGCTCGCCAACGAGGCGGCGGACGCGGCGATGCAGGGGGTTGCCAGCGCCGCCGACATCGACATCGCGATGACCAAGGGCGTGAACTACCCGCTGGGTCCGCTCGCCTGGACCGACCGCATCGGGTTGCCCCATGTGCTGGCCGTGCTCGACGCACTGGCCCGCACTTACGGCGAGGACCGCTACCGCGCGTCGGCTCTGCTGCGCCGTAAAATCTCCGGAGGAAACCGCTTCCATGGCTGAGACCCACACCGATCCCCAAAGCCTCGCCGAAGCGGTCGGCCGCGGCATGTACGAGCGCGACCATTGCGCCCAGGCCCATGGCATCGAGCTGCTGGAGATCGCTCCCGGCTATTCCCGCATGGCGATGACCGTTCGCAAGGACATGGTGAACGGCCACGACATCGGCCATGGCGGCATGACCTTCACGCTGGCCGACACCTCTTTCGCCTATGCCTGCAACGCGGCGAACGAGGTGACGGTGGCGGCGGGCTGCTCCATCACCTTCCCGGCTCCGGCGAAGCTGGGCGACGTGCTGACCGCCGAATGCCGCGAGGTGCACAAACGCGGCCGCTCCGGCGTCTACGACGTCACCGTCACCAACCAGGACGGCACAGTGGTCGGCCTGTTCCGCGGCCAGTCGGCACGCATCGCGGGGACCGTGATTCCGGTCGAATAGCTGCCCCTGGCGGCCACGGCCACGATCCCCATCTGATAGTTTCTGGAGCGAACCATGCGTGAAGCCTACATCTGCGATGCCGTCCGCACCCCCTTCGGCCGTTACGGCGGCGGGCTGGCCCCGGTGCGCCCGGACGACCTCGCCGCGGTGCCGCTGAAGGCGCTGATGGAGCGCAATCCCGGCGTCGAATGGTCCGCCGTCGACGATTTGATCCTCGGCTGCGCCAACCAGGCCGGCGAGGACAACCGCAACGTCGCCCGCATGGCCGCGCTGCTGGCCGGTCTGCCCGAGGCGGTGCCCGGCACCACGGTCAACCGCCTCTGCGGCTCCGGCATGGACAGCCTCGGCATGGCCGCCCGCGCCATCAAGGCGGGCGAGGCCGAGCTGATCGTCGCCGGCGGCGTGGAGAGCATGACCCGCGCCCCCTTCGTCATGGGCAAGTCCGACAGCGCCTTTTCCCGGCAGGCCGAGATCTTCGACACCACCATCGGCTGGCGCTTCGTCAACCCGCTGATGAAGGCGAAGTTCGGTATCGACAGCATGCCGGAGACGGCGGAGAACGTCGCCGCCGACTACGCCATCTCCCGCGCCGACCAGGACGCCTTCGCCGTCCGCAGCCAGCAGCGCGCCGGCCGCGCCCAGGAATCCGGCCGCCTCGCCCGCGAGATCGTCCCGGTCTCCATCCCCCGCCGCAAGGGCGAGCCGACCATCGTCGCCGCCGACGAGCATCTGCGCCCCGACACCACGCTGGAGGCGCTGGCCAAGCTCTCCACCCCCTTCCGCAAGGAAGGCGGCAGCGTCACCGCCGGCAATGCCTCGGGCGTCAATGACGGCGCCGCCGCGGTGATCGTGGCGTCCGAGGATGCCGTGAAGCGCTATGGCCTGACCCCGCGCGCCCGCGTCGTCGGCACCGCCGTGGCCGGCGTGGCGCCGCGCGTCATGGGCATCGGCCCGGCACCGGCGACGCAGAAGCTGCTGGCCCGCCTGGGCCTGACCATCGGCGACGTCGACGTGATCGAGCTGAACGAGGCCTTCGCCGCCCAGGGCCTTGCCGTGCTGCGCATGCTGGGCCTGCCCGACGATGCCGAGCATGTGAACCCCAACGGCGGCGCCATCGCTCTCGGCCACCCGCTGGGCGCCAGCGGCACCCGTCTGGTCGCCAGCGCGGTGATGGAGTTGGAGGACCGCAAGGCGACCCGCGCGCTCTGCACCATGTGCATCGGCGTCGGCCAAGGCATCGCCATGATGGTGGAGCGGGTCTGAACGGATAAGGGCCAACGGATAAAGGCAACACCGGTCGCCAAGCGCCGGGAATCAGTACGAAGGGGAGAAGCGCACCATGTCCATCATGACCGATACCGGCGTTAACCAGGGCGCGAAAGCCGGCATGGACCGCTACGAGTTCGCCAGCCGTGACGAGATCGTGGCGATGCAGACGGAGCGGCTGGCGTGGTCGCTTCGCCACTCCTACGCCAACGTCCCCTCCTTCCGCGCCAAGTGCGAGGCGAAGGGCGTCCATCCCGACGACTTCAAGGAACTGAAGGATCTGGCGCTGTTCCCCTTCACCGTGAAGGAGGATCTGCGCCAGGCCTATCCCTTCGGCATGTTCGCCGTGCCGATGGAGGACATCGTGCGCGTCCATGCCTCCAGCGGCACCACCGGGCGGCCGACGGTGGTCGGCTACACCAAGGGCGACATCGACGTGTGGGCGGAGGTCGTCGCCCGCTCCATCCGCGCCGCCGGCGGCACGCGCGGCGACCGGGTGCACATCGCCTATGGCTACGGCCTGTTCACCGGTGGCCTCGGCGCCCATTACGGGGCGGAGCGGCTGGGCTGCACCGTCATCCCGATGTCGGGCGGCCAGACCGAGAAGCAGGTCCAGCTGATCCAGGACTTCAAGCCGACCATCATCATGGTCACGCCGTCCTACATGCTGAACATCGCCGACGAGATGCGCCGCCAGGGCATCGACCCGCGCAGCACCAGCCTGCGCGTCGGCATCTTCGGCGCCGAGCCCTGGACCGGCGCGCTGCGCGAGGAGATCGAGCGCACCTTCAACATCCACGCCGTCGACATCTACGGCCTGTCGGAGGTGATGGGGCCGGGCGTGGCGTCGGAATGCGTGGAGACCAAGGACGGCCCGGTGATCTGGGAGGATCATTTCTATCCCGAGATCATCGACCCCGACTCAGGCGAGGTGCTGCCCGAGGGCTCCTATGGCGAGCTGGTCTTCACCACCCTGACCAAGCAGGGCATGCCGGTCATCCGCTACCGCACCCGCGACCTGACCCGGCTGCTGCCGCCGACGGCGCGCGGCATGCGGCGGATGGACAAGATCACCGGCCGCTCCGACGACATGCTCATCATCCGCGGCGTGAACGTCTTCCCGACCCAGGTCGAGGAGCTGATCTGCAAGATCCCGGCGCTCGCCCCACACTATGAGCTGGTGGTGAGCCGCGACGGCCATATGGACAACCTCGCCGTCCGGGTGGAGATGCACGAGGACATCCACCCGTCGGAATGGGATGGCCACGCCCGGCACCTGCAGCACTCGATCAAGTCGCTGATCGGCATCAGCACCCGCGTCGAGGCCGTCGAACCCGGCGGCATCGCCCGCTCCATCGGCAAGGCCAAGCGCGTGCAGGACTTGCGTCCGAAGGCTTGAGGTCAGCCCTTCGCCCTCAGCCCTTCTGCGACAGCAGCGGGAAGGCGTCCAGAACACCGGTCAGCAGGATCTGGACGCCGACGCAGAACAGCAGGAAGGCGAACAGCCGCGTCAGCACCCGCACCCGCGTCGGACCCAGGAAGGCGACGATGCGGTCGGCGGAGCGGTAGGACAGCCAGACCAGGGCGGCGATTGCCAGCGCCGCCCCCGACATGCCGATGAAGAACTCCATCAGCCCGCCGGCCCCATGCGTCGGGCGGGTGGAGCCCAATGCGATGGCGACCGAAATGGTGCCCGGCCCGGTGGTGAAGGGGATCGTCATCGGGAAGAAGGCCGATTCCGCCAGCTGGTCGTTGTCGCCGGTCGGGGCGGCCTGTTCCTGCTTGCGCGCCTCATGCCGTTCCGGTGCCGACAGCAGCGCCCAGGCCCGCTCGGCCACCACGAAGCCGCCGGCGATCCGCAGCGCCGCCATCGACACGCCGAAGAAGTTCAGCACATAGGCACCCGCCCACAGCGCCGTCAGCATGACGATGGCCGAATAGATGCTGACCAGCCCGGCCAGCCGCGCCCGGTCGCTCGGACTGCTGTCCGCCGTCACCTGACTGAAGATCAGCGCCATCGCCAGCGGATTGACGATGGAGAACAGGGCGGTGAAGGCGAGCAGGAAACTGTCGAACATGGGACCCAGGAGTTTGTCGGCTGTCCGAACAGTTAGCTGGGACTGGGCGGGACTGGCAAGGGGCGGAAGACGGTATGGCTCCGCTGCCCGAAAATTCACCACCGGCACAGCCTCAGCCCGAAAATTGTGCGCCTCTCGCAAAGCACACCCGCCGGGCCACTGTCCATCCCGTCAGTTCCTGTCCCAACGGACAAGTTTTCTCTCCGCGAAATCAATCTACTACTCGCCAACCTCCCTACCTCTACGTCATCTGGTCCGCTTCTTGCTCCCGTCCTCCGCGACAGACGACAACGCGAAGGGACGACCGCCGTGCCAGCCGCCCAGCCCGCACCGCTCACTCTGGTTCCGCCGGGCGCAGATCCCGCGCCGCGCACCATCGTCGACATCCGCAACCTGACCCTGACCTATCAGGCCGCCGACCATCCGGTCTACGCGCTGAGCGACGTCAGCCTGTCGATCGCCAAGGGCGATTTCATCTCGCTGATCGGCCCCAGCGGCTGCGGCAAGACGACCCTGATGCGCGTCGTCGCCGACCTCGAACAGCCGACCTCCGGCGAGGTGACGGTCAACGGCATGACGCCGGAACAGGCACGGCTGAAGCGCGCCTACGGCTACGTCTTCCAGGCCCCGGCGCTCTATCCCTGGCGGACGGTGGAGCGCAACGTCATGCTGCCGCTGGAGATCATGGGGCTGCCCAAGGCCGAACGGCAGCAGCGCGCCCGCGAGCAGCTCGACCTCGTCGGCCTGTCGGGCTTCGAGCGCAAATTCCCCTGGCAGCTGTCCGGCGGCATGCAGCAGCGGGTGTCCATCGCACGCGCCCTCGCCTTCAACCCCGACCTGCTGCTGATGGACGAACCATTCGGCGCCCTCGACGAGATCACCCGCGACCACCTGAACCTCCAGCTCACCCGCCTGTGGCTGAGCACCCGCAAGACCTGCATCTTCGTCACCCACTCGATTGCCGAGGCGGTGTTCCTGTCCACCCGCATCGTGGTGATGAGCCCGCGCCCCGGCCGCATCCTCGACGTCATCGACTGCGACCGCGACCTGCCGCGCGAGCGCACGCTCGACATCCGCGAAAGCCCGGAGTTCCAGCGCATCGCCCACCGCGTCCGCGAAGGGCTGATGGAGGGCCACAGCTATGACGACTGAACGCACGCTGCCCGTCGTCGTGATGGCGCTGGCTGTGCTGGTGCTGTGGTACGCGGGCGCGGTCTGGCTGAACACGCCGATGGCGACCGACGCGCTGAACCGCGCCGGCCACGAATGGACGACCGCCGACCTGATCCGCGCCACGCTGGCGATGAAGCGCCCGATCCTGCCGACGCCGGATCAGGTCGCGCTGGACCTCTACAAGTCGCTGACCGCCTATCCGGTGACCAGCATCCGCAACCTGCTCTACCACACCGGCGTCACCGCCGGGGCGGCGCTGGCCGGCTTCGGCATGGGGGTGGTGCTGGGGGTGGCTCTGGCGGCGGGGATCGTCCAGGCGCGCACGCTGGAATCGAGCCTGCTGCCCTGGGTCATCGCCTCGCAGACCGTGCCGATCCTGGCGATCGCGCCGATGATCGTGGTGATCCTCGGCAACATCGGCTTCACCGGCCTGCTGCCCAAGGCGATCATCGCCATGTATCTCTGCTTCTTCCCAATCACCATCGGCATGGTGAAGGGGCTGCGCTCCGCCGATCCGCTGACGCTGGACCTGATGCGGACCTACAGCGCCGGGACGGCCCAGACCTTCCGGCTGCTGAGGCTGCCGGCCTCCCTGCCCTACCTGTTCACCAGCCTGAAGATCGCGGTCGCCGCGAGCGTCGTCGGCGCCATCGTCGCCGAGCTGCCGACCGGCGGTCAGGCGGGATTGGGCGCACGCTTGCTGTCCGGCTCCTACTACGGCCAGACCGTGCAGATCTGGAGCGCGCTGGTGATGGCAGCATTGCTGAGCGTCACGCTGGTCGCCGCCGTCGGCCTCGCCGAACGGGCGCTGGTGCCGGGTGGCCGGGGAGGTGCGCGGTGAGCCGTTCCACCATGACCCGCCCCGCCATGGCCCCTTGGCCGCTGGTGATGCTGGCCGCCCCGCTGCTGCCCTTCGCCACGCTCGACGGCGCCGCCCTGTATCTGCCGCAGATACCGGCGGCGCTGGCACTCTTCGCGCTGACCGTCGCGACCATTCTGGCGAGGCGGCTGCCCGCTTCCGCCCTGGGAGAAGCCCTGCTGCTGCTGGCCGGAGTCGCCGCCGCCTACGCCACGCCGCTGATCCTGCTGAGCCAGGGCCACGCCCTCGCCCACGCCGGCGGGCTTTGGCTCTCCGTCGCCGGCGCCACGCTGCTGCTGTGGCGGGTGCTGGCCTTGTTGGCGGGGGTGAGCGGTCCGGCGCGGCTGGCCGGTCCCGCCCTGTTCGGGCTGGCGCTGGTCATACTGTGGGAGATCCTGACCCGCGGCTTTCAGGTGCCGACCATCCTGCTGCCGCCGCCGAGTCTCGTGCTGACCGCCTTCGCCGCCAACACCGCCGATTTGTGGGACGATTTCCGCCAGACGGTGCTGATCTCCGTCCTGCGTGGCTATCTGATCGGCTGCGGCGCCGGCTTTCTCGTGGCGATCCTGGCCGACCGGGTGCCCTTCCTGGCGCGCGGGCTGCTGCCGCTCGGCAACCTCGCCAGCGCTGTGCCGGTGGTGGGCATCGCGCCGATCATGGTGATGTGGTTCGGCTTCGACTGGCAGTCCAAGGCCGCCGTCATCGTGGTGATGACCTTTTTCCCCATGCTGATCAACACGCTGGCCGGGCTGCAGAGCGCCGAGCGCATCCAGCTCGACCTGATGCGGTCCTACGGCGCCGGCTATTGGCGCACGTTGGCGATGCTGCGGCTTCCCTGCGCCTTGCCCTTTTTGTTCAACGGACTGAAGATCAACTCGACCTTGGCACTTATCGGGGCCATCGTCGCCGAGTTCTTCGGGACGCCGGTGGTGGGGATGGGCTTCCGCATCTCCACCCAGGTCGCCCGCATGAATCTGGACATCGTCTGGGCGACCATCGCCGTCGCCGCCCTGACCGGATCGCTGCTCTACGGTGCGCTTGCACTGGCGGAGCGGCATGTCACCGCCTGGCACCCGTCTTTCCGCAAACGCTGACCGCCTCAAGCCAAGACAAACTCCAGCCAGAAGAGGATCGAACGCGATGAAGACCCTTGCCTCCGCCGTCCTGCTCGCCGCCACCGCGCTCACCGGCCTCGCCGGCTGGGGTGCGCCGGCCGCCGCCGCCGATCCGCTGACGCTCCAGCTGAAATGGGTCACCCAGGCCCAGTTCGCCGGCTATTACGTCGCGGCGGCCAAGGGCTTCTACAAGGACGCCGGGCTGGACGTCACCATCAAGGCCGGCGGCCCCGACATCAACCCGACCCAGGTCATCGCCGCCGGCGGCGCCGACGTGATCGTCGACTGGATGCCGTCGGCGCTCGCCAGCCGGGAAAAGGGCGTCCCGCTGGTCAACATCGCCCAGATGTTCCAGAAGTCCGGCATGATGCTGACCTGCCGCAAGGATGCCAACATCAAGGACCCGAAGGACTTCAAGGGTCACACGCTGGGCGTCTGGTTCTCCGGCAACGAATATCCGTTCCTGTCGTGGATGAGCAAGCTGGGCTACTCCACCTCCGGCTCCAGCCCCGACGTCAAGGTTCTGAAGCAGGGCTTCAACGTCGATCCGCTGCTGCAGAAGCAAGCCAGCTGCATCTCCACCATGACCTACAACGAATATTGGCAGTTGATCGAAGCCGGTATGAAGGCCGACGAGCTGACCGTCTTCAAGTATCAGGACCAGGGCGTCGCCACCCTGGAAGACGGCCTCTACGCCACGGAAAAGGCGCTGTCCGATCCGAAGACGGTCGAGAAGCTGGCGAAGTTCGTGAAAGCTTCGGCCAAGGGCTGGGAATACGCCGCCAAGAATCAGGACGAGGCGGTGAAGATCGTGCTGGAGAACGACACCACCGGCGCCCAGACGGAGGAACACCAGACCACCATGATGCAGGAGGTCGCCAAGCTGATCGACGGTGGCGCCAAGGGCACCGGCTATCTCGACCCGGCCGACTTCAACCGCACGGTCGACATCCTGATGTCGGGCGCCTCCACCCCGGTCATCTCGAAGAAGCCGGAAGGCGCCTACAGCCACACGGTGTTCGACGCGGCAGCCAAGCTGTAAGGCGGTTGTCAGTTGGGGAGCGGGTGCCTCGCGTGCCCCCTCCCTAGTGCTCAGACGCATTCAGAAGATGCAGCACTGCCTTGGCTGGTCAAGTTGGCCGTGGACGGCTCCGGGATATCTGGCGGAGATGCGTTGTGCCGAATCTTTTGAAAGTGTCTGAGCACTAGCATCAAGCGATTTCGCGTGACATTCCGTCACGTTGACTGATTGTGCGACACCAGGGATAGGTATTTAAGATCGGGGGGCGTTTCAATCGAATGTATATGAGCACCGCTGAGCATTGGTAAAACGAGAGGGCATCTTGCGCATTTTTATGCTTGGGTTTGCGTGGCTGGTATCTTTCTGCGTACTGTCCAACGGTGTCCGTTGGTTAATGCTCGCCCGAATAATAACCGGGCCGGAGATTCCATATTTCATTTTCTTTGCCTTATCTCTGGTTTGCATCTGGCACATTGGGCGCTCGTTGGCTTTCTGTATTATCACTCTGTGGTGCCTATCATTATATACGCCCCACTCTAGCGGCGGTAACGCCCTCGCTTGGTTGCCGGTCTATGTCGCCATTGCGGGCCTGCTGCCTCGCGGCATTGCATGGGGGGTAATGGGACCTTTGGCAGGCGGGCTGCTTCTCGCCTATCTCGGGCATGTCGAGATCGCCTTTGCCAGTGCCCTCGGTTGGACATTGACGCTCCTGTTCGACCGTACTGTCTCCGGATACAACGAATACGACCGCGCCAGAATTTTGATCACCCGGGACGATGGCTCCATTTCGGCAACTATCACGCCCATGCTACCGCTCGGAGCACTCTACGTCTGGAACTTTTTGTTGTTGGTTGTGGCGCCTTTCGCGTTGATGCAGTTCCTAGAATATCAAGGACTTCGTCTTCCCGACAATGTCAACTTAGGCATTTCCATTGTATGGATCGGACTTTTGCTACTGTGGTGCGTAACGACGGCACAGCTATTCTATAGAACATCTCCGGTCCGAATTAAGAAAAAAAACGGATTACTTTACGCGAACGGCACGCCGCTTAGTGGTATTGTCAGACTCTTCATCCGCAATCGGTTTAGAGGCGGCACAGGTTATTCTGACGGGACGTCTAGTCAAAGAACCATTATTATCGCTGGGGGAAGTGGAGTAGAAGGAATTGGCGTTGGCGCCGCGTCCGCAGTCGGGGGCGTTGCCCTCGGCGCGGCACATGGTGCCGTTGACGGCATTAAGGCCGGTGGCCATGTTCTACGGAATTTCCAGAGCGTCCGCTCCTGGGCACTATACGGAACTGACACTAACGGTCGGGTAAAACTGATTACTGGCGGGCTGGATGAAGGTTCTGCTAACGAATTACTCGCTGCACTGGGTTAGTGTTCCGTTAGCTTTGATCCAATGAGATCGATTAGCTATGCCTAGTGCTCGGACGCATTCGGAAGATGCGGCACTGCCTTGGCCGTTCAAGTAGATCGTAGACGGCTCTGGGGTACCTACCAGAGATGCGTTATGCTGAATCTTCTGAATGTGTCTGAGCACCAACCCTCCCCTATGGCATTCATACGTCTCAGCGTCAGGTAAGGCATTGGAATAAAATTCCTTTCTCGGCCGTCATTCCCGCGAAGGCGGGAATCCAGACGGTGAAAGCACTTGCACTGGAAGCTCTGGATCCCCGCTTTCGCGGGGATGACGCAAAGTCCTTTTATTCCAAAGACTTGATAGCGCTCGAAAATATATGAATGCCACAGGGAGGGGGCCGCGGTTACAGCCCCCCCCTTACCCCCGCGCCGCCATCAGCGTGCGCAGCATCCGCTCGAACCGCGCGCCGGCGAGCGAGACCTGATCGAGCAGCCCCTCGTCCAACTCGTCCTCCATGATCCGGCCGGCATCCATCGTCTGGCCCTTGCCGTATTTCAGCCGGTCGACGGTGCCGCGCAGACGGTCGGCCAGGAAGATCGCCAGGGCCTTGTAGAAGCGCCCGGCAAAGCCGCCGTCGCTGCGCAGCCGCGCCTCGATCTCCCGCTTGGCCAGCGCCAGAACGATGCAGCGCCCGTCCGCCGACACGGTGGCCGAGGGCGGGGCCGAGTCGACAAAGGACACTTCGCCGATCACCTCGCCGCTGCCGAGCCGCGCGACGGTGCCGACCCCGGCGACGTCGACGGTGGCATGGCCCTCCAGCACGATGTAGAGCGAGTCCGCCGCCTCCCCCTGGCGCACCAGCACCTGCCCGCCGGCCAGATCGAGCCGCCGGCCGGCGCGGGCCATCCACTCGATGTCCTCGTCGCTGAGATTGCCCAGAATATACAAGACCTTACGCATCGTTCCCCCTAAAGCAACTGCCGGCTGGCCAGCGTCCGGAACGGCCCGTCCACCGCCATCAGATCTTCGTACCGCCCGGACTGCACCAGTCGGCCGGCCTCCAAAACCAGGATGCGGTCGACGTCGCGGATGGTGCTGAGACGGTGGGCGATCACCACGCGGGTGACGCTGAGCTTGGCGAGCGACGCCGTCACCACCGCCTGGGTGCGGTTGTCGAGCGCGCTGGTCGCCTCGTCCAGCAGCAGGACGCGCGGGCGATGGACCAGGGCGCGGGCGATCATCAACCGCTGGCGCTGGCCGCCCGACAGGGTGCCGCCGCCGTCCATCAGCACCGTGTGCATGCCCATCGGCATCTGTTCGATATCGCGGTCCAGCCCGACCAGCCGCGCCGCGTGCCACGCATCGTCCAGCCCGAGCGGCGCGGTGCCGACGATGTTCTGGAACAGGCTGCCCGAGGTGATCCGCCCGTTCTGCAGCACCACGCCGATCTGCCGGCGCACGGCGGCGAGGTCGAGCCGCTCGGCGGCGCGTCCGTCGAAGAACACCTCCCCCTGGTCCGGCCGTTCGAAGCCCAGCAGCAGGCGCATCACCGTGGATTTGCCGCTGCCCGACGCGCCGACGATGGCGACGAACTCCCCCGGCTCGATCGACAGGCTGAGGTCGTGCAGCACCGGCGGCGCATCGGGGGCATAGCGGAAGCCGACGCGGCTGAGCGTGATGCCGCCCTGCAATTCGCCCGGCGCGTCGCGGCCGGCCTGGACTTCGGGCGCGGTGTCCAGGATCGGGCGGGCGCGCTCCAGCAGCGGCAGCACGGTCAGGCTCTTGGTCAGGGCGTGCGCCATCTCGGTCAGCGCCGCCAGCAGTTGGCCGAAGGCGGTGATGAAGGCGAGGAAACTGCCGGTGGAGAAGGCGGCCGGCGCCTCCTGCCCCGGCGTGGCGGCGAGCGCCTGGAGCGCCTGCTGCTTGGCGTCCGTTTCCATCAGCAGCGCCACCGCCAGGAAAACCGCGATGGTCGCCAGCGTCGGGAAGGCGGCGTGGAAGGTCTCCAGCGCGTTGCCGTAGCGCTGGGCGGCCACCGCGCGCGACTTCTGCGCCGAGAAACCGCGCGTCCATTCCGCCATCGCCCGCGGCTCCGCCCCGGCGACGCGCAGCTTGCCGATGCCGACGATCAGTTGCAGCACCAGCCCGTCCAGCCGGCCCTGACGGCGGATATGCTCCCGCTCGTGCCGCAACTGGCCATAGGACAGCACCCCGGTCACCAGCGCCGACAGCAGTGCCAAGCCCGTCGCGATCAGGGCGAGACGCCAGTCATAAACGGCAAGAAGCCCCAGACTGATCGACCCGAACAGCGCACCGAGCAGGCCGGTCACCGTGCTGGCCGCCAGGATCTCGCGCACGGTCTGCAACCCCAGCGCCCGGTCGGCGAGGTCGCCGGCGGTGAAGCGGCGGAAGAAGCCCACCGGCAGGGCGAACAGCCGGTCGATGAAGGCCGCCTGCATCACCCCATCGATCCGGCTTTCCAGCCTCAGCACCGCAATCACCTTGACAATGTCGAACGCCGCACCGCCGATGGCGGCGGCGACCAGCCCGGCGATGATGAAGACCAGCTGCCCGGTTTCGGCGCGCGGGATGGCGCTGTCGAACAGGAAGCCGGTGGCGACCGGCACCAGCAGCCCCAGCACCGCCGCCGCCAGCCCGCTCAGCCCCAGCCGCATCCCGTCGCCACCAAGGCCGCGCAGGGGAAAGCGGATCGCCTCCGCCGCACCCAGCGCGCGGGCCGGCAGCGGGCGGTAGAGATGCAGCGCCTCCGCCGCCATGCCGTCGGCCAACTCCTGCGTCACGCGGCGCCGGCCGCCGGAGTCCAGCATGTCGAAGCCGGCCGGGGTGGGCAGCAGCGCCACCGGCACCCTGCCCTCCTCCAGCCAGCCGAGCATCGGCGCCCCTTCGCTCCGCCACCAGCCCTCGCGGAGGATCACCTTGCGCCCGCGCAAGCGCGCCGCGGCCAGCATCAGGTCCAGCATGTCCGAGGCCGGCTTGCCGGCGGCATCGATGCGGGGAAGCGGCTCCTCCAGCCCCATATGCGCCATCAGCGCGGCCAGCGCGCCCGACAGCGGATCGCCAAGGACCGGAGCGGCCGTGGACACCCGCCCGTCGACGAGGTCGGACAGGCCGTTCAGCGCCTGGGCCAGCGACTCCCTTGCCGAGTCCCGGCTGCGCAGGGCGCGCTTCGCCTCGCTTTCGGCTTGGGCGGCGATGCGGCTGCCGATGCGATCCAGCACCAGCGCATGGAAACGGTCGAAGGCCGGCCACAGCGTGGCGGCGTCGGGCCACGCCTCGGTCACCGAAACGGCGGCTTCGGCAGCGCCTTCTATCCAGGCGCGGTCGGCCATCGGCAGCGGCGGCTCGCCGCCCCCCGTCGCCGGACCGCCCAGCCAAGCGGCCTCCCCCTCCGTCACCGTTAACCACAGCGGCCGGCGCGGATCGGCATACAGCCGTTCACCGGGGCCGAGCGGGCGCTCGCCCGGTTCCGCCACCCGGTCGGGCCAGACCGCCTCGCCGCCGGTCGCGGCATCGGTCAGGCGCAGGATCCAGGCCTCGGCATGGGGCAGGAAATCCTCCGCCCCGGCCAGCGTTTCCCGCTCCACCCCGCGCAGGCGCGAGCCGATGGAGCCGACCGCCACCAGCGTCGCGTCCTCCTGCTTGCCCACGCCGAACAGCAGCGCCCCGGTCTCCGCCCGGAACAGGTGGCGGCGCCGGCCGCTGCCGCCCGCGAGGTGGAACAGGTCGACATAGCCGTCCTCCACCCGCCAGCCCAGCCGCGGATCGTCCAGCGTCAGCGGCCGGTGGTTGCCGCCCTCCACCAGAATGGGAGCATTCAGTGTCGCGGGCAGTGTCGCGGGGCTGTCCAGAACGTCCATCGCCTCACCCCGCCGCGATCAGCGAGGCATACTCGCCGCCGCGCGCCAGAAGATCCTCGTGGCTGCCGCGCTCCACCACCCGGCCCTGGTTCAGCACGATGATCTCGTCGCAATCGCGGATCGTGCTCAGCCGGTGGGCGATGATGATGCAGGTGCAGCCGCGCCGCCGCAGATTGTCGTCGATCAGCTTTTCCGTCGCGACGTCCAGCGCCGCCGTCGCCTCGTCCAGCACCAGGATCGACGGGTTGCCGGTCAGCGCGCGGGCGATCTCCAGCCGCTGGCGCTGGCCGCCGCTGAAATTCACGCCCCCTTCGGCGACCGGCGCGTCGAGCTGGCCCTGGCGCCCGGCGACCTCGCCCAGGATGGCGGAGTCCTCCAGCGCGCGGGTCAGCGCCGCTTCCGGCACCGTGCGGTCCCACAGGGTCAAATTGTCGCGCACCGATCCGTCGAACAGGAAGACGTCCTGATCGACATAGGCGATGGAGGCGGCGCGCAGCCCCACCGGGATCTCCGCCGGCGGGCGCCCGTCGAACAGGATCTGTCCCGACCAGGGCTGGACAAGGCCGCAGATCAGCCGGCCGACGGTGGATTTCCCGCTGCCCGACCCGCCGACCAGCGCCACCCGCATCCCCGGCGCCAGCGCCAGCGACAGCCCCTCGATCAGCGGCGGGTCGAGCACGCTGTAGCCGAAGGACACGTCGACCAGCTCCACCGCCCCGCTCAGCCGCGCCGGCCCGTCGGCAACCTCCGCCCCCTGGGCGGCGAGGCCGGACTGCGGGTCGGGCGCATGGTCCAGCGTGTCGTTCAGCCGCTGCAGGTCGGCCTTCACCCGCTGCAGCGTCCCGCCCATGCCGACCAGCTTGGCGACCGGCTCGGAGAAGCTGGCGGCAAGGCTCTGGAACGCCACGAGCGCGCCGACGGTCAGCGCCCCGTCCATCACCCGCACCGCGCCCAGCCCCAGGATCGCCGCCGTGCCCAGCGCGTTGAGGAAGGCCGGCGCCACCGTCAGCATCGCCGAATGCACCCCCAGCGTCTGGCGCACCGACAACAGCCGCGCTTGATAGCCGGCCCAGCGCTCGAACGCCTGCCCCTCCAGCCCGGCCGACTTCAGCGTCTCGATCGCCTGGATGCTGCCGATGGTGACGGCGCCCAGCTTGGCCTGCTCCGACAGCAGGCGCCGCCCGGCATCCTCCCGCCCGCGCGAGGCGCCGCGCAGGAACAGCACGTTGCCCAGAACCAGCAGGATGGTCACCGCCGCCAGCGCCACGTCGTAGGTCAGCATGACCAGCCCGAAGAAGACCACCGTCAGCAGGCTCATCGCCGCCGTCGCCATCTCGCCTGACAAGAGCCGCGCCACCCGGTCGTTGGCGGCGACGCGGCCGGCGATGTCGCCGGGATGGCGCTGGCCGAAGAAGGGAACCGGCAATTGCAGCAGCCGCCAGACATAGCGGCTGGCCATCACCATAGCGAATTTGGTCTCCAGCTTCAGCAGGGCCGACTGCTGCAGCGCCGTCAGCGCCGCCCGCAGCAGCGCGGTGGCGCCCATGCCCAGCAGCAGCGGCACCAGCCAGTTGCGTTGCCCGCCGATCAGCACCTCGTCGACGAAGGCCTTGGTGAAGGCCGGCAGGGCGATGCCCGGCAGCACCAGCGCCAGACTGGCGGCCAGCGCGAATCCCACCGCGGCGCGCGACCGCTTCAACTGCCGTCCCAGCATGCCGGCAAGGCCGGGCGGCCGGGCTCCGGCGACGAACTCCGGCCCCGTCTCGAAAGCCAGGGCCACACCGGTGAAGGCCTCGGAGAATTCCGCGCGGGTGACGCGGCGCGGCCCGGTGACCGGATCGTTCAGATAGGCGTGATCGCCCTTGAAGCCTTCGAAGACCAGATAATGGTTGAAGTTCCAATGGACGATCAGCGGCCAGGGCATGTCGGCCAGCGCGTCGGGCTCCTTCTTGAAGCCCTTGGCGGTCAGGCCATAGCGCCGCGCCGCGCGCAGCAGGTTGCTGGCCTTGCTGCCGTCGCGCGACACGCCGCAGGCTACGCGCAGTTCCTCCAGCGACACCCAGCGGCCGAAATGGGCCAGAACGATGCCGAGCGAGGCGGCGCCGCACTCCACCGCCTCCATCTGCAGCAGGGTGGGCGTACGCACGCGGGTCTGTTTGCGAACCGGCGGCTTTGCGCTCACAGGCCGGTCGCCTTGCGCAGCGCCGGGATGACGAAGGCCATCGGCGGCTGTTCGCGCACCGTCACCTCGCCCTCGGCCAGGGTGCCGCTGGTGATGGTCATCGCCGGCCCGGCGCCGGACGACCAGCGGTAGCCGGACGGCGTGCCGGCCTCCGGCAGCAGATCGACGCGCACGGCAAACGGCGGTCCCTTGGCGGAGAATTGCGTCACCAGCCGGTCGTTCTGCAGCACCGCCTGCATGCCCTGCGGGGTGGAGGGGAAGTCCGACACCTCGGCGACGCGGCCGACCAGCGTGCCGTACTCCTCCTTGCGCACCGTCGAGGGCGCGATACGGACATCCATGCCGGGCTTCAGCTTCTTGCCATGCTCCGGCGGGACATAGAGCACCAGTTGCAGGCCGCGCGATCCGCTTTCGATGCTGACCACCGGGGTGCCGGCGGCGACGCGCGCGCCCTCCGCCACTTTCCATTCGGTGACGCGCCCGTCGGTCGGGCTGAGGATCTGCGTGTCCTGCTCCAACTGCAGGGCAAGCTCGTCCACCCGCCGGCGGGCATCGGCGACGCGGTCGCGACCCTCGGTCAGCGTCTGCTCGGCCCGGCTGGCCATGTCCAGCTCCTCGGTGTCGATCTGCAGAAGCTGGCTCTTGGCGTCGCTGACCTTCTGGCGGGCGGCAGCCAGCTCCTGCCGCGTGTCCTCCACCCGCTGGCGGGTGGTGAAGCCACGGCTGGCGATGTCCTCCTGCCCGCGCAGCAGGGTGTCGAGGAACTGCACGCGCGTCTCGGCGGCGGCCACCACCTGTCGCAGGGCGGCGCGGCGGGCGGCGAAATTGGCGCGGCGGGCCTGCGCCTCGCGCTCCAGCTGATTGGTACGGCGCGCCAGATCCTGCTCGCGCTCCCTCACCACCGCCCGCGCGTGGTCGAGAGTCTGTTCAAGCTCCGCCTTGTCGACGCGGGCCAGCAGCTGGCCGGCGGTCACCGTGTCGCCCGGCTTCACCAGCGGCGCCACCAGCGCGCCGGACGCCGTGGCGACCGCATCGAACACCCGGCCGCCGTTGCTGACCAGCAGGCCGGAGCCGGTCACCCGCGTCGTGATGGTCCCGACCACCGCCCACACCAGCGCCAGCGCCAGCAGCCCCAACAGCGCGGTCAGGGCCAGCCAGCCCCGCGGCGTGGTCAGCGTGACCAGCCGGTCCAGCTCCTCCGGCGACGACAGGCGGTCGAGCGCCGCCTTGCGGAACAGCCGTTCCGACGGCGAGGGGGTGGTCGGCGCTGCGGTCATGCGGATCGGGCTCGCAATGGGCGGTGCAAAGGTGGGTATACGTATGGGTAGGTTGTGGAGAGTGAAACAAGCAGCCCGGCCATTGCAACCCTGCTGAACCGCCCGTCCCAAGCTGTCACAGGAACTGTTACCGGGCGGCCATGAATTTCCGGCGGCAAAAGGCTTTTCGCCCGTGGAAGCGCAGCGATATATTAGTAACTGCGGCATCAGGCCGAAGGACAGGATCGGGACGACCATGGATTCCAATGCGGGCGATTCGAATTTGGTGGCGGTGGCCGCACCGGTGCGCCGCCGCCGCCGCCGGCCCGCCAGCGCCACCGCGAGACCCGCCCATCGCGGCGCCACAGTGTCGGGCACCATCTATCGCGACCTGCGCGACGACATCGTCTCGCTGCGTCGCAAGCCGGGCGAGCCGGTGATCGAGAAGGAGGTGGCGGAGGCCTATGGCGTCAGCCGCACCCCGGTGCGCGAGGCGATGCTGAAGCTTGCCGACGAAGGTCTGGTGGAGGTGTTCCCGCAGTCCGGCACCTTCGTCGCCCGCATACCCCTCAGCGCCCTGCCGGAGGCCATCGCCATCCGCCGCGCGCTGGAGGAGGCGACGGTGCGCTATGCCGCCGAACAGGCGACCGGCAGCCAGATCGCCCGCCTGCGCGCCAACCTGGAACTGCAGCGCGAGATGAAGGAGGCCGGCAATCTCGACGGCTTCCACGATGCCGACGAGGCGTTCCACGCGCTGCTGGCGGAGATCTCCGGCTATCCCGGCTTCTGGGCGGTGACCCAGCAGGTGAAACGGCAGATCGACCGCTACCGCCACCTGACCCTGCCGGCGGCCGGCAGGATGGACAAGGCGCTGGGCGAACACAGCGCCATCGTCGAGGCGGTCGCCGCCCGCGACCCCGACCGCGCGGTTGGCGAGCTGCGCCACCACCTGACCGACCTGCAGCTGGGCATCGCCGACGTCCGGCAGACCTATCCGCAGTATTTCACCGCCTGAGGATGGTGGGACGCGCTCACACCTTGCGCGTTTCGTACTCCGTGAAGCAGGCGGCGCGCGGGGCGTAGCCGCTGGCGAAATGGGCGGAGGAGACGATCATGTCGGCCGTCGCCTCGTTGCAGGCCATCGGGATGTTGTAGAGCGTCGCCAGCCGGGTCAGCGCCTTCACATCCACGTCGTGCGGCTGGGCGGTCATCGGATCGACGAAGAAGACCAGCAGGTCGATCCGCCCCTCCGCGATCATCGCGCCGATCTGCTGGTCGCCGCCCAGCGGGCCGCTCTTCAGCGGGGTCACGTCCAGGCCGGGATGAGCGTCGCGCACCTTCTGGCCGGTGGTGCCGGTTGCCCAGAAGGCGTGGCCGTCCAGCGCCGCGATGTTGGCGCCGATCCAGGCGATGAGGTCCGCCTTGCGGGCGTCGTGGGCGACGAGGGCGATGCGCTTGCGGGGCTGCCGGCCAGATTGCTGGCCAGATTGCTGGGTGGTCATGACGGGACACTCCGGACGGGGACCGTTCACTAATATATTAGCTTGACCGGCTGCGCAACGCGGGTCCGCCGCCCCGCCTCGGCCCGACCGCCCAAAGCAACTTTGTCGCACCCTCCGTTTGATGAAATGTCCGGATTTCCATCATTAACCCTTGCCCTGCTTACTAGTATATTAGTATGATGGCGCCAGACCCGCCGGACAGCCGGCTGCACAGATTTGAAAGGACCACCCCATGAAAATCTCCGTCCGGCACGCCTCCCACCCCGATGCCGTCCGCGCCTACGACACCGAGACGCTGCGCGACCATTTCCTGGTCCCGACCCTGTTCGAGGCCGACGAGACCGTCTTCACCTACAGCCACATCGACCGCTTCGTCGTCGGCGGCGCCATGCCGGTCGCCGGCCCGGTGAAGCTGGAGTCCTCCAAGGAGATCGGCTCGCCCAACTTCCTCGACCGGCGCGAGCTGGGCGTGGTCAATGTCGGCGGCGCCGGCCGCGTCACCGTCGACGGTGCCGTGTACGAACTGGCGCCGCGCGACGCGCTCTATGTCGCGATGGGCAGCAAGGACGTCGTCTTCGAGAGCCTGGACCGCCGCGAGCCGGCCAAGTTCTACCTGAACAGCACCCCCGCCCATGCCCGGTTCGAGACGATGAAGATCTCGATCGGTCAGGCCAAGGCCGTGCATCTGGGCGACCCGGCCCAGTCGAACGAGCGCACCATCTACCAGATGATCCACCCGGATGTGGTCCGCACCGCGCAGCTGGTGCTGGGCATGACGGTGCTGAAGCCGAACAACATGTGGAACACGATGCCGTGCCACACCCACGACCGGCGCTGCGAGGTCTATTTCTACTTCGACCTGCCCGATGACGCCCGCGTCATGCACCTGATGGGCGAGCCGGAACAGACCCGCCACATCGTGGTCGCCAACGAACAGGCGGTGATTTCCCCGCCCTGGTCGATCCATTCCGGCGTCGGCACCCGCAACTACACCTTCATCTGGGCGATGGGCGGCGACAACCAGGACTTCACGGACATGGACTTCGTCGCCATGGACCGCCTGCGCTGAGGCGCCACCGGATTTGAAACGAACCTATAAGAACGGAAACCGACCATGAGCATTTCGTTCGACCTGACCGGCAAGGTGGCGCTGGTGACCGGCGCCAACACCGGCATCGGCCAGGGCATCGCCGTGGCGCTGGCCCAGGCCGGCGCCGACATCGCCGCAGTCGACGTGGTGTCGCTGGACGAGACCAAGGGTCTGGTCGAGGCGGCCGGCCGCAAGTTCCACGGCATCCATGCCGACCTGACCTCCATCGCCCCGGTCCAGGGGCTGGTGGAGGAGACGGTCGGCAAGTTCGGCAAGCTGGACATCCTGGTCAACAACGCCGGGCTGATCCGCCGCGCCGACGCCGTCGATTTCAGCGAGGCCGACTGGGACCTCGTGATGAACATCAACATCAAGACGGTGTTCTTCCTCTGCCAGGCCTTCGGCCGCTACGCCATCAATGAAGGCCGCAAGGGCAAGATCATCAACATCGCGTCCATGCTGTCCTTCCAGGGCGGCATCCGCGTGCCGTCCTACACCGCCTCCAAGAGCGGCGTCGCCGGCATCACCAAGCTTCTGGCCTGCGAATGGGCCGGCAAGGGCATCAACGTGAATGCCATCGCGCCGGGCTATGTCGCCACCAACAACACCGCGGCATTGCGCGCCGACGAGAGCCGCAGCGCCGAGATCCTCGGCCGCATCCCGGCCGGCCGCTGGAGCATGCCGTCCGACATCGGCGGCCCGGCGGTGTTCCTGGCGTCGGAAGCCGCCGACTACATCCACGGCACCATCCTGCCCGTCGACGGCGGCTGGCTGGCGCGCTGACGAAAACGGCCCTCCCCGCCCCTCACGGGCGGAGGAGGGCTTTCCATTGGGGGAGGAAATCCAGGAATGACCACCGACGTGTTCGTGACCGCGGGCGACATTCCGTGGCAGGATCTCGGCGACGGCGTTCGCCGCAAGATTCTCGGCTACAACGACACGATGATGATGGTGCGGGTGGAGTTCGAGGCCGGCGCCATCGGCGCGCAGCATCGCCATCCCCATGTCCAGTGCGCCGTGGTCGAGAAGGGGGCCTTCGACGTCACCATCGACGGCCGCACACAGCGCCTGAACGCCGGCGACGGCTATATGGTGCCGTCCAACATCCTGCATGGCGTGGTGGCGCTGGAGCCGGGCGTGCTGCTCGACATCTTCACGCCGATCCGCGAGGACTTCCTGGGCGAGCCGGTGGCCTACGCCGCCGCGACCGACGCGAAGTAAGCCTCCGAACTCCGTTCAGACCGGCCCTTCAGACCGGATCCCCCGGTGCCGTGAAGTAGCGCGGATAGTCGCGGCGGATGTCGGCGATCGAGATCTGCAGGTCGTCCAGATGGTCGTCCAGCGCCTTGATGGCGGCTGCGGGATCGTTGGCCGCCACCGCCTCGACGATGGCGGCATGCTCCGCGATCACCTCGGCGATGCGGCCGCGCACCGGCAGGGTCAGCAGGCGGTAGCGGTCGATCTGCACCTTGGTCTGCTGGATCAGCGTCCAGAATCCGGGATAGCCGGCGATGTCCGCGATCAGCGCGTGGAACGCCTCGTCGGCCTGATGGAAACCTTCATAGTTGGCGGTTTCCTGCATCTCCCGCTGCAGTTCCAGATTGGCGCGCAGGGCCGCGATCTGGCTGCGGCTGGCCCGCGCCGCCGCATAGCGCACCGTCGCCTCCTCCAACGCCTTGCGGATGGCGAAGGCCTCCGGCAGGGCGTCCAGCGGGATGCGCGACACGAAGGTGCCGGACTGCGGGAAAATCTCGATCAGCCCCTCGTCGGCCAGCTTCAGCACCGCCTCGCGCACCGGCGTGCGGCTGACGCCATAGGCTTCGGCGATCTGCTTCTCGGCGATCGCGTCGCCGGGCTTGCGCTTCAGCGAAACGATCTCCGCCCGCAGATCGCGGTAGATGCGCGAGGCCACGGTCGCGGCGCGGCGCGGCGGACGGACCGCCGCGACCGGGGCCGCCGTACGGCGCACGGTTGCGGAGACCAGGCCGCCTTCATCCTCTGTCGTCGCGACCTTCTTCACCGATGGCTCCATTCCGGCAGGCATGTAACCGGGCGGCGCTTCGCCGCCCGTGGGATGTTCGTCATACCCGTCAATCTACCCGTCCCTCTTCACCAAGGTCAAATCCATCGCCGATTTCCTGAAGTGCCTTCGGGCCAAACGGATCAGGTGCGGCGACTGGGCGCAGGCTGCGGGGGCGCCGAAGCCGCGGAACGGGAACGATTGGGCTTGCAATCTAATCTGATATATTAATATTATACGACCAGCCGGTAGGGACGGTCCCCCGCACGGACCCTGCCTTTTCCCCACCCTGCTTTTGTCCTTCTCTTGCAGCGTAGAGGCTTCCGATGCTTCACCCCGACCGTCTTTTCCCGAGCGACCCGACGCAACGCGACATCGCGCGCCGCCTGTATGGCGAAGTCGCCGCCCTGCCGATCGTCAGCCCGCACGGCCACACCGATCCGTCTTGGTTCGCGAAGGACGAGGCTTTCCCCGATCCGGCCAGCCTGTTCGTCAAGCCCGACCATTATGCATTCCGCATGCTCTACAGCCAGGGAATTCCGCTGGAACAGCTGGGTGTTCCGCGCCGCGACGGCGGCGAAACCTCGTCCGATTCGCGCGCCATCTGGCGCCTGCTGGCCGGCAACTGGCACCTGTTCCGCGGCACGCCCACGTCGATGTGGCTGACCCACGCCTTCGAGACGGTCTTCGGCGTCACCGAGCGTCTGAGCGCCGCCAGCGCCGACCGCATCTATGACCAGATCGAGGACTGCCTGCGCAAGCCGGAGTTCCGCCCGCGCGCGCTGTTCGAGCGCTTCAACCTCGAAGTGCTGGCGACCACCGAATCGCCGCTCGACCCGCTGGTGCACCACAAGGCGATCCGCGAGAGCGGCTGGAAGGGCCGGGTCATCACCGCCTTCCGTCCCGACCCGGTCGTCGATCCGGAGTTCGAGGGCTTCCGCGACAACCTCGCCGAGCTGGGCCGCATCACCGGCAAGGACACCGCGACCTGGGATGGCTATCTCGCCGCGCTCGCCGACCGCCGCCTCTATTTCAAGAGCTTCGGCGCCACCTCGACCGACCATGGCCACCCGACGGCGGCGACCGCCGATCTGGCCCGCGGGGAAGCCGAGAAGCTGTTCGACATCGTGCGTCGCGGCGGCGCCACGGCCGAGGAGGCCGAGCTGTTCCGCGCCCAGATGCTGACCGAAATGGCGCGGATGAGCCTGGAGGACGGTCTGGTCATGCAGATCCACCCCGGGTCTTTCCGCAACCACAACGATCTCGTGTTCCAGCGCTTCGGCCGCGACAAGGGCGCCGACATCCCGAGCGGCACCGAGTATGTGCGGGCGTTGAAGCCGCTGCTCGACCGCTTCGGCAACGAGCGTGACCTGACCATCATCCTGTTCACGCTGGATGAGGACAGCTACGCCCGCGAGCTGGCGCCGCTGGCCGGCCATTACCCGGCGCTGCGCGTCGGCCCGGCCTGGTGGTTCCACGACAGCCCCGAGGGCATGCGCCGCTACCGCGAGATGATCACGGAGACCGCCGGCTTCTACAACACGGTGGGCTTCAACGACGACACCCGCGCCTTCTGCTCGATCCCGGCCCGTCACGACGTGTCGCGCCGCGTCGATTGCAGCTTCCTCGCCCGTCTGGTGGCCGAACACCGGCTGGCCGAGGACGAGGCCGCGGACCTGGCCGTCGACCTCGCCTACCGCCTCGCCAAGAACGCCTACAAGCTGTAACGGCCCGGCCGCGCCGGAGCCGTTCCGGCGCGGCCCAGCTTCCTTCTCAAGGACATCTTCCCATGGCATCGCTGACCATCCGCCTGCACCCCGCCGACAACGTCGTCGTCGCCGGCGCCGACCTGGAGCCCGGCACCGCCCTGCCCGGCACAGACGTCGCGACCACCGGGCCGGTGCCGGCCGGGCACAAGGTCGCGGTGCGCGCCATCGCGCTGGGCGAGCCGGTGCGCAAATACAATCAGGTCATCGGCTTCGCCACCGCGGCGATCCAGCCGGGCGACCATGTCCACGTCCACAACATGGGCATGGGCAGTGATTTCGAGCGCGATTACGCCTATGGCGCCGACGTTCACCCGGTCGAGCCGATCCCGGAGGCCGAACGCGCCACCTTCCAGGGCATCGTTCGCCCGGACGGCCGGGTCGCCACCCGCAACTACATTGGCGTGCTGACCTCGGTGAACTGCTCCGCCACGGCGGCGCGGATGATCGCTGACCATTTCCGTGGGTCCGCGCTGGCCGCCTATCCCAACATCGACGGCGTCGTCGCCCTGACACACGGCTACGGCTGCGGCATGGCCGGCAGCGGCGAGGTGATGGACACGCTGCGCCGGACCATCGCCGGCTACGCCCGCCACCCCAACTTCGCCGCGGTGATCCTGCTGGGTCTCGGCTGCGAGGTGAACCAGATCGACAAGCTGATGGAGGCCACCGGCCTCGAAGCCGGCGCCCGCGTCATCCCCATCGGCATCCAGGACATGGGCGGCACCGCCGCGGCGGCCCGCGAGGGCATCCGCCGGATCGAGGCCCTGCTGCCGGAGATCAACGATGTCGAGCGCCAGACCCTGCCGGCCAGCCACCTGACGCTGGCGCTGCAATGCGGCGGCTCCGACGGCTATTCGGGCATCACCGCCAACCCGGCGCTGGGCTATGCCGTCGACCTGCTGGTCCGCAATGGCGGCACCGCCGTGCTGAGCGAGACGCCGGAGGTCTATGGCGCCGAGCATCTGCTGACCCGCCGCGCCGTCCGCCGCGAGGTGGGCGAGGCGCTGGTCGAGCGCATCGGCTGGTGGGAGGAGTACACCAGCCGCACCGGCGGCGAGATGAACAACAACCCGTCGCCCGGCAACAAGAAGGGCGGCCTGACCACCATCCTGGAGAAGTCGCTGGGCGCGGTCGCCAAGGGTGGCACCACCCCGATGACCGCCGTCTACCGCTATGCCGAGCCGATCACCGACAAGGGCTTCGTCTTCATGGACACCCCCGGCTACGACCCGGTGTCGGCGACCGGGCAGGTGGCGGGCGGCGCCAACGTGCTGTGCTTCACCACCGGCCGTGGTTCGGTGTTCGGCTGCAAGCCGACGCCCAGCCTGAAGCTGGCGACCAACAGCACGCTGTTCCGTCGGATGCCGGACGACATGGACATCGATTGCGGCGCCATCGCCACCGGCGACGCCTCGATCGAGGAGGTCGGCCGCGCGATCTTCCAGCTGGTGCTCGACACCGCGTCGGGCCGCAAGACCAAGAGCGAGGAACTCGGCGTCGGCGCCGATGAGTTTGCTCCCTGGCAGATGGGAGCGGTTATGTAAGGGGTCCGCCCCCTTATCGGAAACCGTTGAAGAGCCGGCACCATGCCCGACAGTACCCTCTCCCGCACCGATGCCGAATCCGGTCCCCAGCCGGTGAACGCGCCGCAGACCCCGATCCAACCCACTGGATCGGCGTCCAAGGGCACGGAGCCGATGCGGGCGATCCTGCTGGTGGTGCTGGCGGTGGCCTGCCTGTCCTGCTCCGACGCCACGGCGAAATATCTCGGCCGGACCCTGCCGCCGGCCGAGATCGCCTGGATGCGCTATGTCGTCTTCACCGCGCTGGTGATGCCGCTGGCCTTGCGCGGCGGCTCGCTCCGGGTGCTGAAGACGACGCGGCCGGGGCTTCAGATCCTGCGCGGCCTGGGCATGCTGGGCTCGGCACTGTTCTTCATCATGGCGATGCAGCATCTGCCGCTGGCCGAGGCCGCGGCGATCAGCTTCGTGTCCCCCGTCTTCGTCACCGTGCTGTCGATTCTGCTGCTGAGCGAGAAGGTCGGCATCCGCCGCTGGGCGGCGCTGCTGGTCGGGCTGGCCGGCGTCATCATCGTCATCAGGCCAGGGGCGGAGGGGTTCCAGCCGGCCTCGCTGCTGCCGATCCTGACCGCCTTCAGCTGGGCGCTCGGCCTTGTGGCGACGCGCAAGATGACGGTGCAGGAAAACCCGCTGACCACCATGGTGTGGAGCGCGCTGACCGGCCTGATCGCGCTGACGGCGCTGCTTCCCCTGCACGCCGCTTGGCCGACGCCGTGGGAGATGCTGCTGGGGGTCTTCATCGGGCTGGTCTACACGGCATCGCAATGGCTGCTGATCCTGGCCTACCGCCAGGGCGAGGCATCGGTGCTGGCGCCCTTCACCTATGTGCAGCTGATCTGGTCCACAGCGCTGGGTTTCCTCGTCTTCGGCGCGGTGCCCGATCATTGGACCTTCGTCGGCACCGGCGTGATCATCGCCAGCGGCCTCTACACCGCGCACCGCGAACGGATGCGCGCACGCCAAAGCCGCGCTGCGGCGGCATGACACAAGGATTTGCCGGGGGCATCCCCGGCTTGCGGAGAAGAAGCATGACCGACACGCCCAACCGCGTCGCCGCGCTCGGCGAATGCATGATCGAGATGTTCCGGCGGCCGGACGGGTCGCTGACCATGGGCTTCGGCGGCGATACGCTGAACACCGCGGTCTATCTGGCGCGTCTGGGCACGCCGGTCGACTATGTCACCGCTCTCGGCGATGACACCATCAGCGAGGACATGATCGCCGCCTGGGCGGCGGAGGGTGTGGGCACCGGCCATGTGCTGCGCGTGCCGAACCGCCTGCCCGGCCTCTACCTGATCGAGACGGACGCCAGCGGCGAGCGCCGCTTCCTCTACTGGCGCGACCGGGCGCCGGCGCGCGAGCTGTTCGCCCTGCCCCAAACGCCGGAGCTGTCCATGGCGCTGGAGGGCTACGGCATCGTCTATCTCTCCGGCATCAGCATCGCCATCCTGGGCGAGCAGGGCCGCAAGCGGCTGTTCGAGGTGCTGCAGCGGATCCGCGCACGCGGCGGCAAGGTCGCCTTCGACACCAACTGGCGCCCGCGCCTGTGGCCGGACCTCGGAACCGCCCGCGTCGCCTTCGACCGCATGCTGCGGCTGACCGACATCGCGCTTCCCGGCGTCACCGACCTGCGCGACCTCTATGGCGACGCCGGTGCCGACGCCGTGCTGGCCCGCGTCCGCGATGCCGGCGTCTCCGAGATCGTCCTGAAGCTGGAACAGCCCGGCTGTGTGGTGATCGAGAATGGCGAGGCCGTCGAGGTTCCCGCGCTGAAGGTCGCAACGGTGGTGGACACCACGGCGGCCGGCGACAGCTTCAGCGCCGGCTATCTCGCCGCCCGCCTGCGTGGCGAGGGTCCGGCCGACGCCGCCCGCGCCGCCCACACGCTGGCCGCCGCCGTCATCCAGCACCGCGGCGCCATCATCCCGCGCGAGGCGATGCCGGCCTGATCGCAGGTCGACGCCCCCAGCGTCACCCTTCCGCCGCCAGTTCGCGGCGGAAGGCGCGGCTCGCCATCTGCGCAAAGCTGGTGAGCGCCGCCTCGTCGGCGCCGTCACGCGCCGCCGCCGACATTCCCATCATCGCGATCATCACGAATTCGGCGAGCGCACCGGCCCGTTCCGGCGCCTCTCCGGCGATGAAGTCCCTAAGCGCCGACACACTCGCCGTCCTCAGCGCCTCGGTCAGGGCACGCGCGTCCGGATCGGCGCTGTTGCGCGCGCCGTCGAGCACGAGGCAACCCGCCACCCCGTTCCGCTCCGGATAGAGCCGCGCCGCCAGCAGCAGCGTGCGCCCGACCACCTCGGCCACGCCGCCGCCATCGGCCCGCGCACGGGCGAAGATGTTCGCCTCCCCCGCCGCATAGCGCCGAAGCGCCCGCTCGAACAGCCCGGCCTTGCTGCCGAAGGCCGCATAGAAGCTCGGCGGCTTGATCCCCAGCTCGGCCCCCAGCTCGGCGACGCCGACGGCGTCGTAGCCCCGCGCGTGGAACAGCCTCATCGCGGTTTCCACGGCCTCGTCCACATCGAAGGACCGCCGTCGTCCCCGGAATCCGGACGTTTCTGTAGCGACCACTATATTTTCTCCTTGCACAAATCCTTCGTCCGCATTTATATAGCGGTCACTACATTTTCTCAAGGAGCACATCATGGGTGAGTTCACCGGCCGCAAGATCCTGGTCCTCGGCGGCAGCCGCGGCATCGGCAAGGCCATCGTCCGCCGCTTCGCCAAGGCCGGCGGCACCGTCGCCTTCACCTATGCCGGGTCGAAGGACGCGGCCGAGGCGCTTGCCGCCGAAACCAACGCTGAGGCAATCCGCACCGACAGCGCCGACCGCGACGCGCTGATCGCCACCGTGGCGGAGCGCGGCGCGCTGGATGTGCTGGTCGTCAATGCCGGCACGCTGGTGCTGGGCGATCCGCTCACGCTCGATCCCGACGCCATCGACCGCATGATCGACGTCAATGTCCGCGCGCCCTACCATGCGGCGGTCGAAGCGGCCCGGCGCATGAACGACGGCGGGCGCATCATCGTGATCGGCTCGGTAAACGGCGACCGCATGCCCTTCGCCGGCGGGTCCGCCTACGCTCTGACCAAGTCGGCGGTCCAGGGCATGGTGCGCGGTCTCGCCCGCGACTTCGGCGACCGCGGCATCACCGTGAACGCCATCCAGCCGGGACCGACCGACAGCGACATGAATCCGGCCGATGGGCCGATGGCGTCCACCATGCATGGCTTCATGGCCATCAAGCGCCACATCCACGCCGACGAGATCGCCGAACTGACCGCCTATGTCGCCGGCCCGCATGCCGCGATGATCACCGGCTCGTTCCAGACCATCGACGGCGGCTTCGGCGCCTGACGACGGCGGTTCGGCACTGGGAACGGGGGGACGACGGCCGTCCCCCCTTTTGCGTTCCTACTTGTCCTTGCCCCGCCGCTTCGCGCCTTCACCGCCGGTCTCGTCCGGCATCGGCGTGCGCGTGGTGTCGCCGGTGATGTGCTGCGGGTCGTCGCCGGTGCGCGGCGTGTTGCCGGTGGACATGGCATCGACGGCGCGCCTGGTCTGCTCGCCGCCCTTGCGCGCATCCCGCTCATGTCCGGACAGGTCGCCGGCGGCCCGATCCTTGGCCTGATCGATCACGCCCTTCATGCGCTCGTTGTCGCCTGCGGTCCGGTTCTGGTCGTTCTTGTCGCTCATGGCGCTTCCTTCCGTTGGCGTGGTGATGGCGCCGGCCGGCTGACCGGCCGCGTCGCCCCTCCCTTCAACAACCGAAGCGGAGCCGCAAAGTGCGCTGCGCAAAAGTGGTAGGAGCGCAGCTCTCTATCGCAGCGCGACGCCTTCATGGGCCAACAGCCAGCGCTTGCGCTCCATCCCGCCGCCATAGCCGGTCAGCGCCCCGCCGGAGCCGATCACCCGATGGCAGGGCACCACGACGCTGATCGGGTTGGCGCCGTTGGCATGCCCCGCCGCCCTCACCGCCGTCGGGCGCCCGGCCAGCGCCGCCAGTTCGCGGTAGCTTATGGTCCCGCCGCAGGGAATGCCGCGGAGCGCCGCCCACACCGCGCGCTGGTACGGCGTTCCGCCGGTGCGCACCGGCAGCCGGTCGATTGCCGCAAGCTCGCCCGCGAAATAGGCATCCATCGCCCGCGTCAGCCCACCCGGATCGCGCGCCGCCCGCAGCTCGTAACCGCCGGGATGGTGCAGGCGCAGCAACCGGTGCAGCCGGTCCTCGTGGTCGGTCCAGTCGATGGCGCGCAGGGCGCCGTCGCTGTCGGCGACCACGATCAGCTCGCCGATCGGCGTGGCGGTGCGGTCGATCAGCAGGATGGACGGAGCAGGCATGGCGGCACCCTTCTCCCTCTCGCATAAGGCGCGCTGCCCAAATTGAAGGCGGCGCCCAGCCGATGCAACCCTTTGATACGACGCAATTTCCTGTTTTCACCCTCGCGGCTTTCCATGCGTTTCTTGCGCCACGCCGCCAAAAGAGGCGCCAAAAGGCTGAGTTGCGTGCAATCCGCATGGCTGGCATGATGACGCCATGCCTGTCCATCTCGTCAGTTCTTGACCGAACAGTCAGCTTTTCCGCCGCCCCTGTCCGTTGGCTCTGCTGGTTGGTTCTCTTGGCACGCGGGTTGCTGACACTTCGGTAGACACGCCGCTCCGCGACCGAAGGGAAGCCATCCGCCATGACCCTGATCGCTACGCTTGCCACCGCCCCAAAGCCCGACGCGGACCAGCCGGCCTCGCCCTATGCCGACCTGAGCCCGGCGATGACGCCGGTGCAGGCGCTGGCCGAGTCGAACCGCTGCCTGTTCTGCTACGACGCGCCCTGCATCAAGGCCTGTCCGACCGGGATCGACATCCCCGCCTTCATCCGCTCGATCGCCACCGGCAACCTGAAGGGCGCCGCGACGACGATCCTGTCGGAGAACATCATGGGCGGCACCTGCGGCCGGGTCTGCCCGACCGAGACGCTGTGCGAACAGTCCTGCGTCCGCAACCGGGCGGAGGACCGCCCCGTCGCCATCGGCCGGCTGCAGCGCCATGCCACCGACCGGCTCATTGATGGCGAGCCGGCCCACCCCTTCCCGCGCGCCGCCGCCACCGGCAAGCGCGTTGCCGTGGTCGGTGCCGGCCCGGCCGGCTTGTCCTGCGCCCACCGCCTCGCCACGCTCGGCCATGAGGTGACGGTGTTCGAGGCGAAGGCAAAGTCCGGCGGCCTCAACGAATACGGCCTCGCCCCCTACAAGATGGCCGACGATTTCGCCCAGCGCGAGGTCGCCTTCATCCTCGGCGTCGGCGGCATCACTGTGGAGCATGGCCGCAAGCTGGGCGCCGGCCTGTCGCTCGACCGCCTGCGCGCCGATTTCGACGCCGTGTTCCTGGGCGTCGGCCTGGGCGCCAACAACCGCCTCGGCATCCCCGGCGAGGAGCGTGCGGGCGTCGAGGACGCCACCGCCTTCATCGAGCGCGTCCGTCAGGCTCCCCCCGGTAATCCGCCCGCCGTCAGCCGCAGCGTCGTGGTGATCGGCGGCGGCAACACCGCCATCGACGCCGCCATCCAGGCCAAGCGTCTGGGCGCCGAGGATGTGACCCTGGTCTACCGCCGCGGCCGGGCCCAGATGGGCGCCACCGCCTGGGAGCAGGAACTGGCCCAGACCGAGGGCGTCATCCTCAAGACCTTCGCCGCCCCGAAGGATATCGGCGAAACCACCATCACCTTCGAACGCACCCGCCTGAGCGACGGCAAGCTGGCCGGCACCGGCGAGACCTTCACCCTCCAGGCCGACATGGTGCTGAAGGCGGTCGGGCAGACGCTGTCGGCCGACGCGCTGGACGGCCTGCAGGTCACCGGCGGCAAGATCGCCATCGACGACGCCTACCGCACCACGCTGGCCAAGGTCTGGGCCGGCGGCGATTGCGTCGCGACCGGAGAGGATCTGACGGTCCAGTCGGTGCAGGACGGCAAGCTCGCCGCACGCGCCATCCACAGCCACCTGACCGCCTGAGGAAAGGGAGCCACATCATGGCCGATCTCAGCAGCACCATCGCCGGCATCCGCTCCCCCAACCCCTTCTGGCTGGCGTCGGCCCCGCCGACCGACAAGGCCTACAACGTCGTCCGCGCCTTCAAGGCGGGCTGGGGCGGCGTGGTGTGGAAGACGCTGGGCGAGGACCCGCCGGTGGTCAACGTCTCCAGCCGCTATGGCGCCCATCTCGACACCGACCGCCGGATGATCGGCTTCAACAACATCGAGCTGATCTCCGACCGGCCGCTCGACGTGAATTTGCAGGAGATCATCCAGGTCAAGCGCGACTGGCCCGACCGCGCCATGGTCGTCTCGCTGATGGCCCGCATCGAAGAGGAAGCCTGGGCCGGGCTGGCCCGCCGCATCGCCGAGACCGGGGCCGCCGACGGGCTGGAACTGAACCTCGGCTGCCCGCACGGCATGTGCGAGCGCGGCATGGGCTCCGCCATCGGGCAGGTGCCGGAAATGGTGGAGCAGGTCACCCGCTGGGTGAAGAACGCCGTCAACCTGCCGGTGATCGTCAAGCTCACCCCCAACATCACCAATATCCTGTGGTCGGCCGAAGCCGCCAAGCGCGGCGGCGCCGACGCCGTGTCGCTCATCAACACCGTCAACTCCATCGTCGCGGTCGACCTCGACGCCATGGCCCCGACACCGGTGGTCGACGGCAAGGGCAGCCATGGCGGCTATTGCGGCCCGGCGGTGAAGCCGATCGCGCTGAACATGGTGGCGGAGATCGCCCGCAACCCCGACACCCGCGGCCTGCCGGTCAGCGGCATCGGCGGCATCAACACATGGCGCGACGCGGCGGAGTTCCTGGCGCTGGGCGCCACCAACGTGCAGGTCTGCACCGCCGCCATGACCTACGGCTTCAAGATCGTCGAGGACATGATCGGCGGCCTGTCCAACTGGATGGACGAGAAGGGATACCGCACCCTGGACGAGTTGAGCGGCCGCGCGGTGCGCAACGTCGTCAACTGGAACGACCTGAACATGAACTTCTCGACCAAGGCGGTGATCGACCCCGCCTTGTGCATCGACTGCGGCCGCTGCCACATCGTCTGCGAGGACACCTCGCACCAGGCGATCCGCATCGACGCCGGGGTAGGTCGCCGCCTCTTCACCGTGGTCAACGAGGAGTGCGTCGGCTGCAACCTGTGCAGCCATGTCTGTCCGGTGCCGGACTGCATCACCATGGTGCCGGAGCAGAACAACTTGCCCTACGTCACCTGGCCCAACGACGCCCGCAACCCGATGCGCGTCTCCGAAGCCGCAGAATAACAAGCCGCCTCATAAGAACGACGTTCAGGAGAGAGCAACATGTCCACCCCGCAGAATGTCGCCGTGAACGGCTCGCGCCTGTGGCAGAGCCTGATGGACATGGCGCAGATCGGCGCCACGCCCAAGGGCGGCGTGTGCCGGCTGGCGCTGACCGACCTCGACAAACAGGGCCGCGACCTGTTCGTGCAATGGTGCGAGGAGGCCGGCTGCACGGTCTCCGTCGACCAGATGGGCAACATCTTCGCCCGCCGCCCCGGCCGCGACGACAGCCTGCCCCCGGTCATCATGGGCAGCCATCTCGACAGCCAGCCGACCGGCGGCAAATATGACGGCGTCTATGGCGTGCTGGCCGGGCTGGAGGTGGTGCGCAGCCTGAACGACATGAACTACGTCACCGAGGCGCCGGTGGAGGTCGCGGTCTGGACCAACGAGGAGGGCTCGCGCTTCGCCCCCGCCATGGTGTCGTCCGGCGTCTTCGCCGGGGTGTTCGACCTCGACTATGGCCTGTCGCGCGCCGACCTCGACGGCAAGACGATGGGCGAGGAGCTGGCCCGCATCGGCTATGCCGGCGACCGGGAGGTGGGGGGCCGCAAGGTCGGCGCCTATTTCGAGGCCCACATCGAACAGGGTCCGATCCTGGAGATCGAGGGCAAGACCATCGGCGTCGTCACCGACTGCCAGGGCCAGCGCTGGTACGAGATCACCTTCACCGGCCAGGAGGCCCATGCCGGCCCGACCCCGATGGTCCGCCGCAAGGACGCGCTGCTGGGAGCATCCCGCGTCGTCGATGCGGTCAACCGGATCGGCATGAAATACGGCCCGCTCGCCTGCGCCACGGTGGGTCTGATGCAGATCCACCCGAACAGCCGCAACGTCATCCCAGGCCGCGTCTTCTTCACCGTCGATTTCCGCCATCCCGACGACGCCATCCTCGCCGCCATGGACGGCGAGCTGCGCGCCGAGGTGGAGCGCATCGCCGGCGAGATCGGGCTGGAGACCGATTTCCAGCAGATCTGGTACTACGCCCCGATCAAGTTCGACGAGACCTGCGTCGCCGCCGTCCGCAAGGGGGTGGAGCGCACCGGCCACAGCTTCCGCGACATCGTCTCGGGTGCCGGCCACGACGCCTGTTACCTGTCGAAGGTGACGCCGACCGCCATGGTCTTCATCCCCTGCATCGACGGCATCAGCCACAACGAGGTCGAGGAGACCACCCCGGAATGGTCGACCGCCGGCTGCGAGGTGCTGCTGCACGCCGTGCTCGACCGCGCCAACGCCATGGCCGAGCAGGTGAAGACGCCCGCGGAGTGATACGCTCCCGCTGAGAGAGCATCAGCAACAGCAATGGCGAACGCGATGGCGCGAACGGCTGCCGACACCACCGACACCACGTCGCCCCAGGGCCGCATCCGGCGTGAGAACGTCGAGCGCATCCTGAAGGCGGCCGAGCGCGTCTTCGCCGAGGCCGGCTGTGCCGGCGCCACCATGGCTGACATCGCCGAGCGGGCCGGGCTGCCCAAGGCAAACCTGCATTATTATTTCGGCACCAAGGACGATCTCTACCGCGCGGTGCTCGACAACATCCTGCGGATGTGGCTGGCGCCGATCGATTCCTTCACCCCCGACGCCGACCCGTCCGTCGCGCTGACCGCCTACGTCACCGCCAAGATGGAGGCGTCGCGCACCCGGCCCCATGCATCGAAGGTCTTCGCCAACGAGATCCTGCATGGCGGAACCCAGGTCGAACGCTTCCTGGCCGAAGACCTGAAATCGCTGGTCGACGCCAAGGCGGCGGTCATCGACGGCTGGGTCGCCGCCGGCCGCATGGCGCCGGTGGACGCCCGTCAGTTCCTGTTCATGATCTGGGCGGTGACCCAGCATTACGCCGACTTCGACATCCAGATCCGCAAGGTGCTGGGCCGCCGCAGCCTGACCCGCCAGGACTTCGCCGCCATGACGGTGGAGGTGCTGCGCATGGTCCTGCGCGCCGCCGGGCTACCGGAACCGCAAATCGTCGAACCTACGACACCCGAACCGCCCACCGACTCCGCCCAACCAATCCTTTGAGGGAGCGCCCGAGCATGTCCACCATCCTGATCCGCGGCGGCACCGTCGTCACCGCCGAGCACACCCGCCGCGCCGATGTCATCTGCCAGGACGGCATCATCACCGCGGTGGGCGAAACGCTGGACGTGCCGGCGGGGGCGGAGGTGGTCGATGCCGGCGGCTGCTATGTCATGCCCGGCGGCATCGACCCGCACACCCACATGGAACTGCCCTTCATGGGCACGGTGACGACGGAGGATTTCTTCAGCGGAACCGCCGCCGGCTTCGCCGGGGGGACGACGATGATCATCGACTTCGTCATCCCCAACCCGAAGCAGAGCCTGATGGAGGCCTACCACACCTGGCGCGGCTGGGCGGAGAAGGCGGCCGGCGACTACAGCTTCCACGTCGCCGTGACGTGGTGGGACGAGAGCGTGCGGCAGGACATGGGCACGCTGGTCGCCGACCATGGCGTGAACAGCTTCAAGCACTTCATGGCCTACAAGAACGCCATCATGGCCGACGACGAGACGCTGGTGAACAGCTTCCAGCGCTGCCTGGAACTGGGCGCCATTCCCACCGTCCATGCCGAGAATGGCGAACTGGTCTTCCAGCTCCAGAAGAAGCTGCTGGCCCAGGGCCTGACCGGTCCGGAGGCCCACCCGTTGTCCCGCCCGCCGGAGGTCGAGGGCGAGGCCGCCAACCGCGCCATCCAGGTCGCCAAGGTGTTCGGCGTGCCGGTCTACATCGTCCATGTCTCGGCCAAGGAGGCGCTCGCCGCCATCGAGCGCGGCCAGAATGACGGGCAGCGCGTGTTCGGCGAGGTGCTGGCAGGCCATCTGCTGATCGACGACGGGGTCTACCGCAACCCCGACTGGGATTTCGCCGCCGGCCATGTCATGAGCCCGCCCTTCCGGCCGAAGGAGCATCAGGAGGCGCTGTGGCGTGGCCTGCAGGCGGGTCACCTGCACACCACCGCCACCGATCATTGCTGTTTCTGCGCGGAACAGAAGGCGATGGGCCGCAACGACTTCACCAAGATCCCCAACGGCACCGCCGGCATCGAGGACCGCATGACCGCGCTGTGGACGCACGGGGTCAACACCGGCCGCCTGACGATGAACGAGTTCGTCGCCGTGACCTCCACCAACGCGGCGAAGATCTTCAACCTCTACCCGCGCAAGGGGTCGGTCAGCGTCGGCGCCGACGCCGATCTGGTGGTGTGGGATCCGAAGGCGACCAAGACCATCTCGGCCAAGACCCAGATGCAGAAGGTCGGACTGAACATCTTCGAAGGCATGACCGTCACCGGCACCCCGGCCTACACGCTGAGCCAGGGCCGCATCGTCCACGCACTTGGCGAAAGCCGCGCGGTGCGCGGCGCCGGCCGCTACATCAACCGCCCCGCCTTCCCGCCGGTCTACGAGGCGGTGTCGAAGCGCAACGCCCTGAACGTCCCGGTCGCGGTGGAGCGGTGAAGCGGTAAGGCTCGAGATCCCCTCTCCCCCGGGGAGAGGGTTAGGGTGAGGGGGTCGCGCGGCGCGGATTCTTGGTATAGCCACGCTACGCATCCCCCTCACCCCGACCCTCTCCCCAGGGGGGAGAGGGAGCAGTCAGTTCCCCCCGATCAACCCACCGAACTGGCGAACAGGAAGTTCTCCGCCGTCAGGCTGTTGCGGTCGACGCCCATCAGCTTGATGGAGTTGAAGGTGCCCAGTTCGATCGACATGTCGGCACCGCTCTGCGCCGAGTGGGTCAGCACGTCGTTCAGGCTGGAGAAGCCGGAGATGCTGCGGAGGTCGATCACGTCGCCGCCGGTGCCGGCCTGGAAGTCGCCGATGCAGTCCCAGCCGTCGCCAGGGTTCTGCACGAAGGTGTCCCGCCCGGCGCCGCCGACCATGTAGTCGTTGCCGCCATTGCCGGTGATGGTGTCGTTGCCGCTGCCGCCGGCCAGGAACTCCCCGGCCGAGGTGCCGGTGATGGTCTGGCCGGTGGGGCCGGTGGACCCGCCCGTGCCGCCGCCCGTGGACCCGCCAACCGTCGCGAAGGAGAAGTTGGCGGCGGTCAGGCTGCTGCGGGTGACGTTGGCCAGGATGGCGCTGTTGCCGTTGTCGAAACGGACGACGGTGTTGGCGCCGTCCTGAACGGTGACGGCCATCACCGAGGCGAAATCCTTCAGCCCGCTCCAGCCGGCGACATTCAGCACGTCGCCGCTGCTGCCGGCCTGGAAATCGCCGATGTAATCCCAGCCGTCGCCCGGCTTGAAGACGAAGGTGTCGCTGCCGGCACCGCCGACCATGTAGTCGTTGCCGGCATTGCTGATGATGGTGTCGTTGCCGCTGCCGCCGGCCAGATAGTCGCGGGCGTCGGTGCCGGTCAGGGTCAGACCGGCCGTCCCCCCCGTACCGCCGCCAGTACCGCCACCGGTGCCGCCGCCGGTTCCACCCCCGGTATCGCCGCCGCCGGTGGAGCCGCCGGAGCCGGCCTGCCCCAGCGTGATGGTGTTGCCCGACAGGCTGATATCCGACGCGGCGAAGCTGCCGGCGATGCGCAGGGTCATGTCGGCGCCGGCGGTCTGGTCGAGCCCGACATGGACCAGGGTGACGCCGTTCACCGTCTCCGCCTGGACCTGCCCGGCCTGCAGCGTGCTGCCGGTGCCCGATCCGACGCTGCCGGACAGCGACGCCCCGGCGATGGCGAAGGCGTCGCCGGTCACGGCACCGGTGACGCTGGTGAAGCCGTTGGCCTGGGCCGCCGTCATCGTCACGCTGTGGCGCTTGCTGCCGGTCAGGGCCAGCGTCTCGACGCTGGTCAGCGTCATGCCGCTGATGTCGATCTTCGGCGAGGCGACGTCGGTGTAGTATTCCAGATCGTAGCCGTTGTAGCTGGTCAAATTGTCGGACCGCAGTTCCAGCGTGTCGGTGCCGATGCCGCCGTCGAAGCTGACCGTGCCGGCGTCATACTGGCTGACCACGATGTAGCGGTCGTTGCCGCCCTCGCCATAGAGGGTGTCGGCCTGGGTCTGGCCGTAGCTGCCCGAGCTGACGATGCCGGCCAGGATGGTGTCGTCGCCGTCGCCGCCATGGATGGTGTCGCGTTCCCAGTCGCCCTTCATCAGGTCGTTGCCGGCGTCGCCATAAAGCAGGTCGGCGCCGCCGCCGCCGGCCACCGTGTCGTTGCCGATCCCGCCGTGGAGTTCGTCGTTGTCGGCGCGGCCGTACATCAGGTCGGTGCCGCCGCCGCCGAAGATGGTGTCGTTGCCGTCGCCGGCCTCCAGCGTGTCGTTGCCGGCCCCGCCATATTCGACGTCGTTGCCGCCATGGCCCCAGAACCACACCGCGCTGTCGCCGGCCCTCAGGCTGTCGTCATGCTCCGACCCGACCCAGCGCTGGATGTCGACGAAGGTATCGCCCGCCGCCTCGCCGGTGTTGTTGGCGCCGTTGGTCAGGTCCAGCGTGATGCCGGTGGTGGCGTTCTCGTAGGTGACGATGGTGAAGCCGTTGCCGCCGACATAATGGTCGCCGCCCAACCCGCCGTTCAGCGTGTCGCCGGCCGACTGGCCGCTGTTGCCGCCGCCGACCAGCGTGTCGTCGCCCGTTCCGCCGAGCAGGCTGTCGTTGCCGGTGCCGCCGGTGATGCTGTCGTTGCCGGCCAGCCCGTTGATGGTGTTGCCGCCATTGTCGCCGATCAGCGTGTCGTTGCCGCTGGTCGCCGTGCCGCTGTAGGCCAGAGTGTGCGGCCAAGCTTCCGCGCCGGCGAACGGGCGGGCCGCCAGGATCGGACCGGTCACGACGTCGAGATCCCACGAACCGCCCTGGTCGGCATGGCCGACCGGATGGCTGGCGGCGGCGACGCGGGCGCCGGTGACGGCGGCCAGGCGCTCGACGAAGCGGCGGCCGTTGCTGCCGGCGCCGACGTCGCAGGCATGGATCAGGATTTCGCAGCCGGACGCATCGGGCCAGCGGCGGTCGAACAGGGCGCTGGTGTCGAGCGCCGTCGCCCCCAGCTTCACCACACCCGGCGCGCCATGGGCGATCAGGTGAACCGCGGCGGCACCCGTTGCCGATGCCGTTTCCAGTGCCTCGGCGAGCAGGGCGACGGCGTCCTCGTCGGCGGCGACCCGGACCACCGTCATGTCCGGCGCGTGCCGGCCGATCAGCGTATCGATGTCGGACAGACCGGCGTCGGCAAGAATGATCCCGTGCATGAAAACCCCTTTCTGGGGAGTTGTTGGAAATCGTTTTGCTGGTCTGTGATGTACGGGATCATGTCCACAGAACAACGTCCAATAAGCCGATCATTCCTTGGGAAGCATCGGCCCCGGCCGGGCGACCTTTTTCTCCCGGGAAGCGCAAGCAGTACAGTCGCTATCGATTTCGACGCCATCCGGCTGGCTCAGCCTGTTGTGGCGGCTTGCCACTCTTTTTCCCAAATTAGGGAGTCTCTCGTTCAGTTACCTCCAATTTGAGATAGGAGAGGACCGGTACACAAAAAAATAGGGCCACCGGGAAGATCCCGGTGGCCCAGTTCAGGAGAGAAGTCGTTCAGGAGGCGGGAAAACCGGTCGCCAACCTCAATCCGCGAACATATGCGGCAGCGTCAGCGAGATCGCCGGAACATAGGTGACCAGCAGCAGGGTAACCAGACAGGCCACGAAGAAGGGCCAGATCGTCCGGACGGCCTGCATGATCGGGATGCGGCCCACCGCGCAGCCGACGAACAGCACCGATCCCACCGGCGGCGTGCACAGCCCGATGCCGAGGTTCAGGATCAGGATCACACCGAAATGGACCGGATCCATGCCGAAAGCCTTGATGACCGGCAGGAAGATCGGCGTGGTGATGATGATCAGCGGCGACATGTCCATGAAGCAGCCGAGCACCAGCAGAGCCACGTTGATCAGCATGATGATGACATAAGGATTGTCGCTGATGCTGCGCATCAGAGTGACCGTCGCGCTCGGAACCTGCAGCAGGGCCAGCAGCCAACCGAAGGAACTGGCGGCGCCGATGACCAGCAACACCATCGCGGTGGTGCGGGCTGCGCCCATCGTCGCAGCCACGAAGTCGGACCATTTCATGCTGCGATAGACCAGCAGCGTCACCAGCAGGGCATAGGCCACCGACACCATCGAGCTTTCGGTGGCGGTGAACACGCCCGACCGCACGCCGCCGACGATGATGCCGATCAGCAGCAGGCCCGGCACCGCGTTGACGAAAATGCCGCCGACGGCACCCCATCCGGGAAACTGCTCCGCCGGATAGTTGCGCTTACGGGCAACATAATAGGCCGCGATCATCAGCAGACCGGCCAACAGAAGACCGGGGACGATGCCGGCGGTGAACAGGTCGGCGATGGAGATCGTACCGCCGGCCGAGATCGAATAGATGATCATGTTGTGGCTGGGCGGAATAAGCAGCGCGATGATCGCCGCAGTGACGGTGATGTTGACGGCATAGTCCACATCGTAGCCGCGCTTCTGCATCTGCGGGATCATCAGCCCGCCGACCGCCGAGGCGTCGGCCACCGCCGAACCGGACACGCCGCCGAAGAAGGTGGAGGCGGTGACGTTGACCAGCCCCAGCCCGCCGCGGAAATGGCCGACCATGGCCGCCGCCAGCCGCACCAGCTTCTCGGCGATGGCGCCGCGCACCATCAGCTCGCCGGCATAGATGAAGAAGGGGATCGCCATCAGGGCGAAGGCGTTCATGCCCGACGCCATGCGCTGGAAGACAATCAGCGGCGGCATGTCCATGTAGACGATGGTCGCCAGTGACGAGATGCCGAGCACGAAGGCGATCGGCACGCCCAGGAACAGCAGCACCACGAAGGTGCCGAAAAGGATGGTGAGTTCCATGACCGGAGTTCCCCGAGGCAGGGCCGCCACCGCGTCCGCGCCCGTTCCTCCGCTGGTCGCGGGGATCGGGCGGACGGCCGGGCCGGCCTGTGCCGAGTTCTGAATGACCTAACTGGTCGGCGCGCTGATATTCGGCGCCCGATCAAACTGCGCCCGCGTTATTCTGCGCTGGGCAACACGGCATGCGCCTGGGCCAGCGCTTCCGCCCCGGCCTGCGACCGGCGCTCCACCAGCAGGTACAGCGTACGCTCGATCGAGAACAGGACGATCAGGACGCCGGAGACGGTCAGCGGGAGATAGGTGAAGCTTTCCGGGATCTCCAGCACCGGGATGGTGGCGCTCCAGGTGCCGATCACCAGATCCAGGCTGTACCAGGCCATCGCCGCCCCAAAGGCGCCGACGATCAGGAAGCTGGCGATGTCCATCGCCACGCGCACGATTTCCGGCACGATGTCGCGGATCAGGTCGAGCCCGAGGTGGAAGCGCTCGCGCACGCCGACCGCGGCGACCAGCAGGATGAACCAGAGCATCAGGAGAAGCGACAGCGGCTCGGTCCAGGACGGGCTGTCATTGAGGACGAAACGGCCCCAGACCTGCCAGCCGACGGCGGCGGTCATCACCACCAGACCGGTGGCGCCGAGCCAGAGGGCGATGCGGCTGAGAACGTCCAGCAGGCCGGACAATGCGTCGAGCGCGGTTTTCATGAAGGGACTCCGCACGGGAAAACCGCGCCGGTCGGGGCCGGCGCGGGGAAGACGGGCCTTACTTGACGGCGCGGATGCGCGCGACGAGGTCCTTCATCTTCGGGTCGGTGACATACTTGGCATAGACCGGCTCGACCGCCTTGATGAAGGCGTCCTTGTCGATCTCGTTGATCTGGGCGCCGGAGTCGCGGATGATGGCCTCGGACTTCTTCTCGTTGGCCTCCCACAGCTCGCGCATCTTGGCGACGGATTCCTTGGCCGCCTTGCGGATCAGCGCCTGATCGTCCTTCGACATCTTGTCGTAGGTCTTCTTCGACATCACCAGCGCTTCCGGCACCATCGAGTGCTCGGTCAGCGAATAGAACTTGGCGACCTCGTAGTGATGGCTGGTCTGATAGCTCGGCCAGTTGTTCTCGGCGCCGTCGACGACGCCGGTCTGCAGGCCGCTGTAGACCTCGCCGAAGGGCATCGGGGTCGGGTTGGCGCCCAGCGCCTTGACCAGATCGATGAACAGGTCCGACTGCTGCACGCGCAGTTTCAGGCCCTTCATGTCTTCCAGCGTCTTGATCGGATGCTTGCTGTTGTAGAAGCTGCGGGCGCCGGAGTCGTAATAGGCCAGCCCGATCATGCCGTGCGATTCGAAGGCCTTCAGGATCTCGTCGCCGATCGGGCCGTCCAGCACCTTGTGCATGTGATCGACCGAGCGGAACAGGAACGGCAGGGCCGGGACGCGGGTCTCCGGCACGATGTTGTTCAGCGCCGCGAAGTTGATGCGGTTCATGTCGATGACGCCGAACTGCGTCTGCTGGATCGTGTCCTTCTCCTCGCCGAGCTGGCCCGAGGGGAAGACCTTGATGCTGATCCGGCCGTTGGTCTCCTTGGAGAGCAGTTCGCTCATATACTTGACGGCTTCGACGGTCGGATAGCCGTCGGGATGGATTTCCGCCGACCGCAGCGTCACCTGCTGGGCGTTCGCCGCCGACAGGCCGGCGATCAGGGCCACGGCGGTGGAGGCCAGCAGCGTCACAAAGGATTTCATGCTCGTTTCCTCACTTGGTTTTATTGGTGCGTCCGCCACGGCCAAAGCGGTTCCGGCATGAACCGTGCGGGTGTTTTTTCGGGGGCAGGATTCGTGGTCGAATGATCCGGATCGACGCCTCTCCCCCTCTTGATCGTTTCCGGTCCAGGCCATTCCCCGCCGGTGCCGGCGGCATGGAGCCGTCCTCGTTTGCGTTCGGTTATATTAATATATCAGATGTTGAAGGGCTCAGCAATCGGGATCGAAGCCATCGGCGAACGAAATCTCGGGTGCCCTCCATCATTTGTTCGGCCCCTCATCGATCATACCCCTGGCGGGGGCGGAGCGACAGGGGGGCAACTCCTCACCCCGGCTCCCCGACCGCGACGGCCCGCCCGCTGCCCGCCGCCTCCAGCAGCGCTTCGATCAGCCGGTGCACCTTCAGCGCCTCGCGCCCGTCCACCCGCGGCCGGCGTCCCTGGTCGAGCGCGTCGAGGAAGTCGGACAGCACGGCGCGGTGATGCTGGTGGGAAAAGGCCATCGGGTCGGCCCCGCCGCCCAGCGTGGCGCCGTCCTGGCCCTCGACGATGCGCTCGCCGGAAACCAGCTGCACCTCCAGCCGGTCGCCGGCCAGCACCGCCGAGCCGCCGGAGCCGGCGATCTCGATCCGCTCCGGATAGCCGGGATAGGCGGCGGTGGTGGCATCGACGGTCGCCAGCATGCCGTTGCCGTAGCGGAGCGCGGCGGCGACCACATCCTCGGTATCCATTCCCGTGTCCGGGCTCCGCAGCACGCTGGTCGCGGCGAAACCGGCGACCTCGGTCGGCAGGCCGAGCAGGCTGACGAAGGCGTCCAGCGTGTGGATCGCCTGGGTCAGCAGCACGCCGCCGCCGTCGCGCGCCTTCATCCCCCGGCCGGGCTGGGCGTAATAGGCGGCGTCGCGCCACCAGCGCACCGAAACCGCCGCCGTCAGCGGCCGGCCCAGCGCACCGTCGCGCATCAGCCCGGCCAGCCGCTCCACCGACGCCCGAAAGCGGTGCTGCAGCACGACGCCCAGCGCCAGACCGGCGTTTTCCATCGCGGAAACCACCGCCCGCGCCCCCTCCGGCGTGGCGTCCAGCGGCTTTTCCAGCAGCACATGCTTGCCGGCGGCGGCGCAGCGCGCCACCAGATCGGCATGGGTGTCGGGCGGCGTCAGCAGCAGGACGGCGGACAGCGCCGGGTCCTCCAGCAGCGCCTCCAGCCGGTCGACCACCGGCAGGCCATGGCGGGCGGCGAAGGCGGCGCGGCGCCCGGCCGAAGGGCTGAAGCAGCCCGCCACCTCCACCCGGTCGGCCAGATCGATCAGGCTCTGTGCATGCGGTGCCGACGCCATGCCCAGCCCGATGACGCCGACGCGGCGGCGGGGGCTGCCCGTCATCAAGAGGCTCCGTCGGGAAGGGCGGCCCCATCGGTCAGGCTGCCGGAGAAATAGAGCGGGGCGGCGTTGCGCACGTCGTCCACCGTGATCTGCAGATTGTCCAGATGCCGGATCAGGCTCTGTTCCGCTTGGTCGGGGTCATGGCCGGCGATGGCGTTGACGATGGCCTCATGCTCGGCGATCACCGTGCGCATGCGGCCGGGCACCGGCAGGGTCAGGCGGCGGCAGCGGTCGAGCTGGACCTTGGCCTGCTGGATGATGCCCCAGAATCCGGGATATCCCGCCATCTCGGTGATCTGGGCGTGGAAAGCTTCGTCGGCCTGATGGAAGCCGTCGGCGTCGCCCTCCGCATCGACCTCGCGCTGCTGTTCCAGGCAGGCGTGCAAGGCTGCGATCTGGCTGCGGGTGGCGCGTTCGGCGGCGAAGCGAACGGTCGCCCGCTCCAGCACCTTGCGGATCACGCCGGCTTCCGGCAGGGCGCCCAAGGGTATGCGGGCGACGAAGGTGCCGGACTGCGGGAAGATCTCGATCAGCCCCTCGTCCGCCAGCCGCAGCACCGCCTCGCGCACCGGCGTGCGGCTGACGCCATAGGCCTCGGCGATCTGCTTCTCGGCGATGGGTTCGCCCGGCTTGCGTTTCAGCGACACGATCTCCGCCCGCAGGTCGCGGTGGATGGCATCGGCCGCGGTCGGACCGCGCCGCATGTCCCGGCGTGCCGGCGGACGTATCTGGAGCGGAGCGGCCTTGGCCGACAAGGTCGGCGGGGGGACCGCGATGGAACCGGTTTTGGCCGGCGGGTTGCCCGTTGGCATGGCGTCCAGCCTCCTCAGAAGCGAAGGCCACAGAATATTAATATATCAGCTAGAACGGCAAGCAATTTCGCTCGTGATGCGTCCGCCCATGGGTGTGACAAAGACGCCCCCACTCCCGCCATGGCTGTGGAGAGAGGGCGTGGTGCCCCTACAGCCCCGCCGCCAGCCTCGTCCCCTGGGCGATGGCGCGCTTGGCGTCCAGCTCCGCCGCCACGTCGGCGCCGCCGATCAGGTGGACGGCGATGCCGGTGGCCTCCAGTGGGGCGTGCAGCTCGCGCAACGGCTCCTGCCCGGTGCACAGCACGATGGTATCGACCGCCAGCGTCTGCACCCGCTCGCGCTTCTCGCCGAAGCTGATTGTCAGCCCTTCGTCGTCGATGCGCTCGTAATTCACGCCGGACAGCGCCTTGATGTTTTTCATCTTCAGCTGTGCCCGATGGATCCAGCCGGTGGTCTTGCCCAGGCCGGCGCCGGGCTTGGTCGCCTTGCGCTGGAGCAGCACGATCTCGCGCGCCGGCGGCGTCAGATGGGGGCGGATGCCGGCGACGCCGCCGCGCGCCTCGGCCGGGTCGGCCACCCCCCATTCGGCGCGCCACAGCGCCGGGTCGAGGCTGGGCGACGGGTCCTCCTGCGCCAGGAACTCGCTGACGTCGAAGCCGATGCCGCCGGCCCCCACCACCGCGACGCGCCGGCCGA
>CBIHQY010000022.1:0-94482 GCA_966212305.1 uncultured Azospirillum sp. | reverse complement strand
GGTCACTCAGGCTCAAGAGACGCTCAATCACCGAAGCACAGGCTTGCATCTTCACACCACATCAGAAACGCCCCGGTTCATCAGAGCCGGGGCGTTTCGGCTTTTTCCGGCTTGATGCAGGGTCCTAGGCATCGGCCGTCGCGTAACCGCATCCTTTTCGTTCCAGCGCCATCGGGAGGACCACCCTGCTTGCGCGTGCATGGGCCAGTGATAACATTCGCCAATTATCTGCAAACCATAATAATGTTATTAAAAATTGCTAGATTATGCAAATCTCTTATTGAAATTGCATTAGTGAGCGATGTTCGCCTATCATGAGGACGCATAATTCTTGTGACGTTCTCCTGCGTTCATGATGGGGGCTTAGGTGAGCAAGGAAGTTGAGCTGACTGGTCATATTGCCGCCAATCCCGCGATGCGGGCAACGCAAGGGAGTGCGTCGGCTCCGCCGGCCGCGGCTCCGGTGGAAGTCGACAACACGACCTTCCGCGGAATCGTGTCCGGCGATGCCGAGCTGAACTTCACCTGGTCCGCTTTCCTGATCGATTCCCTGGTGGAGGTCGGCTGTACGCACGCGGTGATGTGTCCGGGCGCGCAGATGGCGCCGCTGGCGCTCGCCTGCCGCGCCAACCCCAAGCTGAAGGTGTCGGTTGTCATCGACGAACGGTCTGCCGGCTTCTTCGCGCTTGGCCTGTCTAGCGTGACGCAGAAGCCGACCATCCTGATCTGCACGTCGGGCTCGGCGGTGGGGCAGTTCTACCCCAGCGTGATGGAGGCGAATTACGGAATGATTCCGCTGATCGTCATCACCGCCGACCGCGCCCCGGAGAACCAGGACCGGAGTTCCGCGCAAGCGATCGACCAGATCCGCGCCTTCGGCCAGCATGTGCGGGCGTCCCACAACATCCAGCTTCCCGATGCCAGCATCGATTCGCTCTCGCCGCTCGTTTCCCGCATCTATGAGCAGGCGACGGGCGCTACCCCTGGTCCGGTCCATGTGAACCAGGCGTTCCGCGACCCGCTGGTGGCGAAGCTCCGCAACAAACGCCCCGTTCCCACGCCGCCGATGATCTCCAACCCCATCCTGACGGTCAATGCGGATCACGCCCGGCGGTTGGCCGAGTCCCTGGCCGGACGCCGCGGCGTGATCGTCTGCGGCGCCAGCGAGATCGACGAGCCGGGCTTCCCCGCCGCCATCTACGAGCTGTCGCGCCGGCTCGGCGCTCCGATCATCGCCGATCCCTTCAGCAACCTGCGTTTCGGTGCGCCAAGCGACGTTACGGTGATCGCGCGCGCCGATTCCTTCCTGAGGGCGACGCGGTTCACCGACACCCACAAGCCGGAGTGGGTGATCAATTTCGGTGGGCCGCCGATTTCGAAGCCGGTGCTGACCTATCTGCAGACCACCAACTGCACCGAGTATATCGGCGTCGATCCGACCAACAAATGGCAGGACCCGATCCTGCGCATGACCGAGATCGTGCGCGCCAGCCCCGAATCGCTGTGCAAGGCGCTGGTGGCGTCGGACGCTCTGCGTGCCGCTCCGGCGTCCTGGGCGCAATCCTTCGCCGCCTGCGATGCTTACATCGACGGCCTGTCGCGCAGCGCCTTCGACACGATCTTCTGGGAGGCGCCGATCCTGCGGCGGATGGTCCAGGCGACGCCCGAAGGAGCCGTGTTCTTCTGCGGCAATTCCATGGCCGTGCGCGATGCCGACAGCTTCTCCGGCCGGACCGATGCCCGGCTGCGTCTGTTCGCCAATCGCGGCGTGAACGGCATCGACGGCTCCATCGGCACGTTGATCGGCGTCGCGGCGGCGCAGCGCCCGAAGAAGACCCTGGCGGTCATCGGCGACATGGCCTTCTCGCACGATGTTGGCAGCCTGCAGCTTGCCGGCGACCTGGACATCGTGCTGGTCGTCCTGAACAACGGCGGCGGCGCCATCTTCGAATATCTTCCGACAGCAAAGGCGCCTGAAGTCATGGACTTCATCTCTCCGCCGACGCTGAACATCGGGCTTGCGGCGCAGGCCGCCGGCTGGCGGACATGGCGGGCTGGCGATCTCGCGCAGTTCAACGGCGCGCTGGAGGAGGCGATGGCGGCCAGCGGCCCCTGCCTGATCGAGGCGGTCATCGACCGCAAGGAGAGCGTGCGCCAGCACAAGCTGTTCTGGGGCGCCGCCGACGGCATCAACGCCATCATCCGGCTGCGTGGACCGGAGGGCATGACCATCACTTTCGGCGTTCCGCAGATCACCGAATCCGACAAGTCGGCGGTCGAGTTCGATCCGAACATAACCGACTGACGGCACGGCATCGCTCCCATGGACGGCCATCGAACCGAGACGGCGCGCGAGGTGGAGGACGACCGGTCCGGCACCGCGTCCTCCGCCTCCCCGCTGCCCATCCTGCCGCGGGAGCGGGCGGCGATCTTCCTTCTGGGCTTCGCGGCGTTCCTGCCGCTCTATGCCCCGCAGTCGGTCCTGCCGCAACTGGCCAGCAGTTTCCAGGCCAGCCCGGCTGAAACCGGGGCGGTGATCGGGGCGACGACGCTGGCCGTCGCGCTGTCGGCGCCGCTGGCCGGGCCGCTGACCGACCGGTTCGGGCGCAAGCGTTCAATGCTGGCGGCCATCGCCATCCTGGTCCCGTTGACGCTTCTGCTGACGCTGTGCGGCAGCTTGAACGAGCTGTTGGCCGTCCGTTTCAGCCAGGGCATCGTGCTGCCGGCGCTTTTCACCGGTGCCGTCGCCTATATCGGCACCCGCTGGGAAGGCTCCCGCGGCGCGTCGGTAACCGGCATGTTCGTCACCGGATCGGCCATCGGCGGCTTCGCCGGGCGGTTCGTTTCCGGACTGGTCGCCGACATTGCCGGATGGCAGAGCGGGTTCGCCGCCCTGGCCGCGGTTTCGGCACTCTGCGCGGTCTTCGTCGCGCTCTGGCTGACGCCGGACTGCGGTCGCCGGACCGGGTCGATCCTGAGCAATTTCCGCGGCATGCGGGATCATCTTCAGGATGGCCGGATTCGCGCGGTGAGCCTGTGCGGCGGCACCGTCCTGTTTTCGATGACCGGATGCCTGTCATATCTGGGATTCCATCTGACGGAGCCGCCTTTCGAACTGACCGCGTCGGGGATCGGCCTCGTCTTCCTGGTCTATCCGCTCAGCGCGACCGCCCCGCTGGTCAACAGCCGGCTGTTGCGCCTGCTGGGAACCGGCAACGCCTATCGTGTCGCCTTCGGCGTCTGCGCGGTCGGGCAGTTGCTGCTCCTGCTGCCCGATCTGGCGGCGGTGGTCGCCGGGACCGGAATTTTCCTGGGTGGTGTCTTCCTGTGCCAGTCGCTGGCGCTCGGCTATGTCGGCCGGGTGGCGACCACGAACAAGGGGGCCGCCGCCGGACTCTATGTCTGCTGCTTCTATCTTGGCGGCAGCCTTGGCGCCATCGCGCCCGGCCTTTTGTGGAAAACCGCCGGGTGGCCCGGATGCGTGGCCCTGGTTCTTGCCGCACTCGCAACCGGTGCGCTCATTTCCCTGGCGATGCGCGAGCAGAATCGCCGCGCCGCGAAGCCGGTCTGAAGTTTCCAAACCGGGAGCGCCCTTTCACCCTTCCCCCCATGGATGAGAAGAGCGCCATGATCCAATTCGCGAAACATCGGCGGACCATCGCCGAAGCCGTCACGCGCCGCAGCCTGCGTGCGGGCGCTACCCTGCTCGCCGCCGGTCTGCTGGCGGGATCGCCGGCCCTGGCCGACACCGCAACCAAAGGAGCGGACAAGCCGCCGGCGGCGCGCTCCACGGTCCTGCTGCAGACCACGACGCACGCCAACGGGGCTCCCATCGCCTATCCGACCGGCAAGCCGCTTGTCACGGTGCGGGTCACGGAAATACCGCCGGGCGTCGACACCGGCGTCCACAACCACCCGATCCCGCTGATCACCTACATCCTGGCCGGCGAGCTGACCATCCGGGAAGTGACCGGCGCCGCCTATGTGTACAAGAAAGGTGATGCCTTCGTGGAGTCGGCGGAATTCCACCAGGGGGTCAACGAGGGCAAGGAACCGGTCCGGCTGCTCGCCGTCTATCCTGGCGAGGTTGGGGCGCCGCTGTCGATCAAGCCGCCTCATTGACGCCACCGACCGTCCGCGATCCCCAACCTGCCGGGATCGCGGGCGGCGGCGGCAAAAGAGAAGGCGCCGGAGCGGGATATCCCTGCTCCGGCGCCTCGCTGTTTGTAGGCTGTCCGGTCGGCAGTCGGCCGGGTCAGGAAACCCGGATGCGGTCGGTGAAGGAGTTGACCTCCTCCTTCAGCAGCGAGGTCTGGTGGCTCAGCGTGCCCGAGCTTTCCAGCAGCATCTCGGCGGAGCTGCCGGCGTCGGTCGCCTTGTGCAGCACATGGGTGATGGAACTGGCGACTTCCGTGGTGCCCAGCGCCGCCTGACGGAGATTGTCGCTGATTTCCGTCGTTGCCTGGAACTGCTGATGCACCGCCCCCGAGATGCTCATGGCGATGCTGTCCATGCGATCGATGGTTTCGCCGATCCGCTTGATCGCGTTGACCGCGCTGAAGCTGGTCGACTGGATGGCGTTGATCTGGACGCTGATCTCGCCGGTCGCGACGGTGGTCTGGTTGGCGAGCGCCTTCACCTCGTTGGCGACCACGGCGAAGCCCTTGCCGAACTCGCCGGCGCGTGCGGCCTCGATCGTCGCGTTCAACGCCAGCAGGTTGGTCTGCTTCGCGATGTTCTCGATCATGTGGACGACATCGCCGATGCGGCCGGCCGCTTCGGCCAGCGCCGAGACGACTTCATTGGTCTTGCGCGCCTCGTTGACCGCGTCGCGGGCGATCTCGGTGGACTGGGATGCCTGACCGCTGATGGCGGCGACGGATTGGGACAGCTCCTCCACCGCTTCCGACACCATCTTGACGTTGATGCTCGCCTCCTCGGTGGCGGAGGCGCCCTGGGTGGCCAACTCGACCGTCTGTTCGGCGACGCTGGCGAACAGGCGGGCGTTGGTCTCCACAACCTCGGCCTCGCGGATGACGTGCTGGACCACGTCCATGACCGTGCTTTCGAAGTTTTCGGCCAGGCTGTTCATGGCCTCGCGCTTCTCCGCCTCGTTGCGCAGCCGCTGCTCCTCCTGAGCGTTGCGCAGCCGCTCCATGTGGATGGCGTTTTCCTTGAAGACCTGGACCGCACGGGCCATGTCGCCCACCTCGTCCCGGTTTTCGATGGCCGGGATGTCGATCGAGGTGTCGCCCTTGGCCAGAGCGCTCATGGCCGTCGTCATGCGGCGGATCGGGCCGACGATCGATCTGGCGATCAGCAGCGCGAAGACGATGCCGGCGAGCACCGCGATGACCGGCGTGATGACTGCCTGGCGCCAGCTGGCGTCGAGCGCGTCGGCGGCCCGCGCCTGTGTCTGCGTCTGCGTGTCGGAAAAGGCGGTGACGATGCTGCGGACGATCTGCTGCAGTTCGGACAGGATGTCGCGGATCCGGGCCTGCGATCCGATCAGCGTCTGGCTGCCGCCGATGGCGTCCTCCAACCCCTTGGTGAAGGTGACGAGCTGGGGCTCCATGGACGCGAGGAAGCGCAGCAGGCGCTTGTTGGTGATGACGGTCTTGGCTTCCTGGATCGATTCGCGCAGGCGCGTCAGCTCGCCCTTGGTGGCGTCGGCGTCGTTCGGATCGAAGGTGGTGAAATAGCGGGCGGCGGCCATGCGGGTGGCCTGCAGCGCCTGCTGCAGGCGCAGCGTGGCTTGAAGCCCCGGCGCCTCGCCGATGTTCTGCGTGCCTTCCACCAGGGCCACGGCGGTGGTGTTCAATTGGGCGCCGACAAGGAAGGACTGGCCCACCCCGTCGCGGCGGCGGGTGACGGCGGCGACGGTTTCGTCGAAGGCGGCGCGGTAGCTGGCCGCTGCCTTTTGCAGGGCGCCGATGCTCGCCCGGTCGACCGTCAGGTCCGTGCCGGTGTCGGTTTCGGCGATCGCCTTCACGAAGACATCCACCTCCTTGCGCGCACTCAGGAGGTCGATCTCCGATTGCGAGGCGATGTAGTTCAGGACCGCGCGGTCCATATGCTCGCTGATCTCGACCAGGCGAGCCGTGCTCATGGCGTCGTGACCGACGGCTATGACCCCCTCCAACTCGCCGCGGATGGTGTCGACGTTGTTCACAAACTGAACGCCCAGGAACACGATCAGGGCGATCGAGGCCATGAAGCCTGCGTAGATTTTCTGCGAGATCTTCATGTGCGAGGCCAAACGAAACATGCGGACACCCGTTGTGAAAAACGTCGCTTGGACGGCGGCGCGGGATCGCGTCAGGAGGGCGGGGAGGGTCCGAGGGGCGGAATGTCCAGGCCCGCCGGCCTCCCCGCTGGTATCGACGAAGTTGAACGGTTACTTGGCGTTCTTGATCGCCAGGATCTTTTCCATCGTGAACTGCTTGGCCGCCTCCTGATAGAACGGCTCAAGGGCCTTTTCGAAGGCCGCACGATCGAAGTCGGCGGTGATGGTGATCGGCGACGCCTTGAGGACCTTCATCCCCTCGCGGTCGCGATTGCGCACGAATTCACGCGACGCCTTGCCGCCGGCGCGGGCCGCTTCGACGAAGGCGGTCTTCATCTCGGGCGACAGGTCGTCGAAGAATTCCTTGTTGATCAGGATGACGGCCGGCGAATAGGTGTGGTTGCTGATCGTGATGTTGCTCTGCACTTCGTACAGCTTCGAGCCGACGATCGTGGTGACCGGGTTTTCCTGGCCTTCGGCCTGACCGCTCTTCAAAGCGGGATAGAGCTGCGCGAAGGGCATGCTGAAGGGTTCGGCCCCCAGTGTCTGGAAGGCCTTCTTGAAGAGATCGCTTTCGGCGATGCGCATCTTCAGGCCCTTCACGTCGGCCGGGGTCTTGATCGGCCGAACCGAATTGGTGAGCTGGCGGAAGCCGTTCTCCGCCCAGGCAAGGGCGACCGTGTTGGTGCCCTTGAAGGAGTCGAGGAGCGAGGCGCCGATGGGGCCGTCCAGGACCAGGTCGGCGTGCGCCTCGTCACGGAACAGCAGCATCAGGTCGAGGATGCCGACGTTCGGATTGAACTGCGCCAGCGCGCCGCCCGACGACGACAGCACCATGTCGATGGTGCCGAGCTTCACGGCCTCCAGCATGGCCGGGCCCGAGCCCAGTTCGCTGGCCGGATGTTCCTCGATCACATACTTGTTGTTCGTACGGCGCTGGATTTCCTCGTTCATCACCCGGATGGCTTCGCTGAACTGCGAACCCTTCGGCAGCACATGGCCGATCCGAAGCTTTTCCTGCGCCTGCGCGCCGCCCGTAGCCATCAGCAGGGCCGCGCCGATTACCAAACCCCAAAATGCTCTCATAACGAACCTCCGTGCGTGAACCTCTGTACCTGCACTAGAATTGCAGCACCTATACCGTTTGGTGGTTGCAAAATTAGAAAGCTGATGCTTTCAGGTCAAACCTATTTTAGCAATCCAACGTACTGAAACGCTTTAAGCGAGAGCGATGAATAATTCATTACCGTAGGATCGGCGTTACATTCTGGGGTATGCGTCCAAAAGTCGCATAAATACCGGAATATGCGCCGCAAATAGGTGTATTTGAGAGATCGTCTGTCTTCAAAGATGCCGCCGACGTCCGCGGAGGTGGATGAGGTTCCAAACGGCACTGGGGGAGAGCAACCCGCAAGGAGGGCATCGGACCCGCCGTTCCACCGGGGGCGCCGAACGGGCATGGGTGCGGCGGGAGGGGGCGAAAGCGCCGGCTCGACCTTGCCTGCGCCAACGCCCTCTTCTCGCCGCACCCATGCTGTCCCTGCGGGGCCTGCCCCGGCCGATGGCGATGAAAAATCAGGCGGAGGATCAGGCCGCCGCCTGCGCCGGGACGTTCTGGTTCATGCGGAACAGATTCTCCGGGTCGTAGCGGTGCTTCAGCTCGGTCATGCGCCGGTAGTTGGCGCCGTAGGCCGCCGTGACCCGTTCCTCGTCTTCGGTGATGAAGTTCACGTAAACGCCGCCGGTGGCATAGGGCGTGGTCGCCGTGAAGAAGTCCCGCGCCCAGTCCACGCAACGCCGGTCATCCGCCGGGTCGTCCCAACGGGTGTGGACGTTCATGACATACTCCGCGTCGCGGTGCGGATAGGCCATGGCATCGGGGGATACCCGCCGGGTCGCCCCGCCGACCTGCGCGATGAAGATCTCGCATTGGGGAGTCGGCAACTGCCGGGCGTATTGGACGGAGAGGTCGAGCAGGCCGTCCTCCAGGGCCGTGAAGTTGTGGGATTTCCAGTAATTGCGGGCGCCCGGCGTCAGCAGCGGGTCGAAGGCGGCTTGCCACGCGACATAGGGCATCATGTCCAGATGCGTGCCCAGCGGCTGCACCTGCGGCTGGCCCGGCGATTGACCCAGCGATTGGCCCAGCGCCAGGATCGGTTCCACCGCCTTGCGCCCCGCCGCCGGATCACCGGTATGGCAGAGGGCGAAGACCACCACCTCCGTCCCGTGCGCCTCGGCGGGTAGGAAGGGCAGGGGCGGCGCCTTGCGCAGCACCACCCAGCAGGCCAGCTCGTCCGGCATGCGGGCGGCGACCTCCCGATAGCGGCGCAGCAGCTCGCCGGCCCGGTCGAACGGATAGACGACTAGGCCGGCCAGCACCTCCGGCCCGACCGGGTGCAGTTGGAACTCGAACGCGGTGACGACGCCGAAATTGCCGCCGCCACCGCGGATTCCCCAGAACAGGTCCGGGTTCTCCGTCGCGCTGGCCCGCATGAACTGTCCTTCGGCCGTGACCACGTCGGCGGCGGCCAGATTGTCGACCGTCAGCCCATGCTTGCGGCTCAGCCAGCCGAAGCCGCCGCCAAGCGTCAGCCCGGCCACCCCGGTGGTCGAGTTGATGCCGAGCGGTGTCGCCAGCCCGAAGGCCTGCGCCTCGCGGTCGAAGTCACCGAGCGTCGCGCCGGGACCGACCCAAGCGGCGCGGCGGCCGGGGTCGACGCGCACCGACGCCATCGACGACAGGTCGATCATCAGCCCGCCGTCGCAGACCGCATTGCCGGCGATGTTGTGTCCGGCCCCGCGAACGGCGGTCAGCAACCGGTGCCGCCGGGCAAGCCGGACACATTGCAGCACGTCGGCCGCCCCTTGGCAGCGGACGATCAGTCCCGGCCGCCGGTCGATCATGGCGTTCCAGATCCGGCGGGCCTCGTCATAGGACGGGGACTCCGGCGGTATCATGGTGCCGCGCAGTTGCGCGGCCAACCCGCCGACGGCCTCCCCGTCCAGGGAGACCCGGCCTCCGTCGATGGTGCGCAGCGACAACTCGGTCATGACACCCTCCCTGTGCTGGTTATTTCCCGGCGACCTGACGCTGCGCCGGACGCGGACCCACGGGCACCATCACATGGGCGAAGGGGGTTCCCCGCCACATGACGTAGGGGCCGCCGCCGCTCGGGTCGGACGGAATGCCGGCCAGCAGCGCTTCGTCGGGGACAATCAGCATGAGATGCGGTCCCTCCACGATCCAGTCATTGCCGGCGGTCGGCTCCCTTGCGGACGGATCGGTGTTGCTGGCCCCGCCGTCGGACGTGTCACCCGCCAGCATATAGGCCACTCCGAGACGGTCGGACGGGGTGTAGGGCTTGCCGTTCACCCAGGCGTCGGCCCAGGGCATCCAGTTCTTGTCGGCGCACATCGGCGCGCCGCCGGTGGGCACGGCCGGCGTCAGCATGCAGGTGAACGCGCCGGTTCCCTGCTTCAGCACGGTGCCGTCCGGGCCGACGACCGTCGCCGTCGCGGCGAGTTGCGGCGGCCCGGCGCTTAGAGCCTTTTCGATGATCTGGTCGCGGCTCATCTCCGCATGCGCGGGTGCCGTGGCGAGCATCGCGCCCATCAGGCCGCAGCCGAGGGAGAGCCACCCCCTTCCGCACCATCGTTCGCGGGCGGATACGGGCGTATGCTTGCGAATGCCGTCGGACATTACAGCCTCCTTGCTTCGTGATTTTTGCAGAAGGCCAGCATGTCCCCGCGTGACGGCGTGCCTCAAGTTCAGCATCTGTACCGGCAGCCGCAGGGAGGCCCGCATGGAGTCACAGAGCTATGGGCAGTTCTGCCCCGTCGCCATGGCATCAGAGGTCCTGTGCACCCGTTGGACCATGCTGGTCCTGCGCGAGCTGGTCGCCGGCAGCACCCACTTCAACGAGTTGCGCAGGGGCGTGCCGCGCATGTCGCCGGCACTGCTGTCCAAGCGCCTGAAGGAACTGGAGGAGGCCGGCGTCCTCTTCCGGGTGGTGGACGGACAGGGCGCCGGGGAATACCGCCTGACCGAAGCGGGGCGCGACCTGCGCACGGTCGTGGAGTGCATCGGCTTCTGGGGGCAGCGCTGGGTTCAATCCAACCCCAGCCTGCGCAACCTCGACCCCAGCCTGCTGATGTGGGACATGCGGCGCAATCTCGACACCACGCCGATCTCCGACGGGCGGCGGGTGATACAGTTTCTGTATCCGGACCAGCCGCCCGCCCGGCGCAATTGGTGGCTCGTCGTCGAGACCGGCGAGGTCGATCTCTGCTCGGTCGATCCCGGATTCGACGTCGATCTCTATGTCGTGACCGAACTGCGCATCATGACCGCCATCTGGATGGGGTTGATGCGCCTCGGCGAAGCGGTCGAGGACGGGCGCGTGGAGCTGACCGGCGATTCCGCGCTTGTCCGCTCCATGCACCTGTGGCTCGGCCTCAGCCCCTTCGCCACCCAGCGCAAGCGCGCGGTCGGATAGCCGAAGCGGATGTGCCGGCTCAGCCGGCGGCCCGCAACAATTCCTTGTGGGGCTCCTCCCGAGTGGGAGAGGCGTCGAGGTCGGTCCATTGCAGGGACCGGACGTAGCGGCTCGCCATGCGGCCCTGTTCGTTCAGGCGGAACAGGTGGAGCCAGCCGTTGTCGAACAGCGCGCGCAGCTCGGGATGGCGGGACAGCACCCCGTCGATCGCCTCCTGCGGCGCCTCCACCACCACCGAAAGCCGCAGCGGTTCGTGCATGTAGCGCTCGCCGTCATGGACCGACTGCCAGGGCAGGCCGACGCGCAGGGGCCCGCCGTTGCCCTCGACCACGCCGATGCCGCCGGTGACGTTGTGCAGCAGCTTGTTGCCGGCGCCGAACATGGTCGGCGCGACGGTGGAACCGTAATATTGCAGGCTGATCCAGCTCGCCACCACCACCGGCGCTGTCAGGATCAGTTCCAGCACCCGGAAGCCGTCGTCCTGCCGCCAGTCGTAGCTGTGCAGGAAGCTGCGGCCCCGCAGGTCGCGGCCGGCCGTGCGGCCGCGCGGCGCGGCGATGAAGGCGCTGCATCCGGCAAGACCCCATTCCGGACGGATCTCCGCCCAGTCGCGGCTGCGCCCGGCGACGTCGTCGGCGCCATTGGCCCGCGGCAGGCGCAGCGCCCGCTCGCCCCTGGCGATGGCCCCGGCGGCGGCCAGCCAGCCGCGTACCCGCCGCAGGTCGGCGGCGTGGACTGCGGAGGGATGGTCGGCGTCGTAGAGCGTCACCGCGTCGGTGGTGGTGTCGTGCAGTGCGCCGACGAACAGCGTGTCGTCCGGGATGAGGATGCGCTGGGCGGCCAGCGCGATCCGCACTTCCGGATCGTTGAGCAGGCCGGCGAGCAGGCGGGCGTTCGCCTCCCCCGAATAGCCGCCGCAGGCGCCGCATTGCAGGGCGCTGGCATGTGGATTGTTGACGGTGGTGGCGCCATGGCCGGCGAGCAGGACGATCCGGGCGAAGCCGTCGGTCAGCGACATCGCCCGCAGGATGGTTGCCGCCATGCCGGCGCGCTGGTCCACCGGCAGCGCCGGATCGAGGCGCGGCGCCGGGTCGTGGTGCGCCTTGGCGCCGCCCATCGGGAAGGAGTCGCGCAGCAGCTTGCCGGCATAGACCGGCCCCATCGCCTCGACGAAGGCGAAGGACGACACGGCGGCGAGCTTGAACCGGCCCCAGGCGCGCTTGGCCCGCGCCGTCAGCCGGGCCTTGGCGTCGCCGGACAGGGGCTCGTGTCCATGGTCATGCCCGTGCTCATGGTCGTGGTGATGGCCGCAGTCGGTGGTCCGCGACGTGGCGGCGGGGGTCAGCAGCACCGGGCAGCGCGCCTCGTCCACGTCGGAGGCATGGCGCCGGTGCGACAGGGCGAGACCGAAGAAGCCGGCGAAGCCGATGGTCTCGATGCCCGGACCGGTCGATTCCAGGGCGCGCCGGAACAGCTCCGACCGCACGTCGATACAGAAGGCGGCCTGGAGGGTGGGGCGCACGGGATGCGGCTTGGCCGGTTGGGCTTGCGCGAGCGTCTCGGCCAGCGCCCGCTGGGCGGCGCGGTCGGCGGCGTCCTGCAGGATGGCGTCGACGATCTGGTCGGCGGTGGGTGCCACCGGCTCGGCATGGGCGGCGCAGACGGCGCGCCAGCGCTCGGCGATCTGCGGTTCATAGCGGTCGTGGAGCGCCTGTTCCCAGATCAGCCGGATCGCCAGGAAATCGGTCAGCGTCGTGTCATGGCCGCCGGCGAGTTCGGCCTGCCACAGCCGGTAGCGGGCGAACTGCGCCCAACCGCCGAGGCTCGCCAGAAGCTGGTGGAAGTAGGTCTCGCAAGCGGCGGTCGGCAGGCCGAGCCGGGCGACGGCGGCGGCCAGCGCCTGCCCGGCGGTTTCCGGACCCTCGGCGACCTGGGTGGCGAAGCCGGTGAGGCCCAGGATTTCCGGCGTCAGGTCGTGGGTGGCGACGGCGCGCCAGGCGGCATAGGCGGACTTGCCCCGCGGTGCCGCCCACAGCGCTTGGCCCACGTCGAAATAGCCGCCGGCCCAGCCGCCGAACCGCTCGGCGATCAGACCCGGCCAGTCGGTGCCGGATACCTCGGCCGCGAGATCAGCGACGGTCGGCAGCGCCTTCGGCGGCGGGGCGGCGGTTGCGGCGGCGGCCTTGAGGGCGGCCGGCGAGGCCGGACGCTGGGCGTGCGGGGAGGCCGACAGCGCGCCGGCGAGGTCGTCGTCGGTGATGGCGCCGGACGCGATCCGCTCCAGATACCAGGAGCGCGGCATGGTCACGGCGATGCCGGCGACCCGGCCGAGCCGGGCGGCGGTTTGGCCGAGGCTTTCGCCGCTCTGTCCCAGGAAGGGGTTGACGGCGACGCTGGAGGCGAGCGGCCAGACTGGCGGAATAGCGCGAACGGCGGCGTTGGCGACGGCGGCAAGGGCGGGGCTGCGGGTCGCGGTGGCGTCGATGGGCCGGGCGGATGACTGGGCAGCCGGCTGAGCGGATGACTGGGCGGTCATGAGGATCGTCCTTCCGGGATCAGGAAATCTTGCGCACGGACCAGCCGCCGAGCAGCCGGTCGAAGACGGCGTTGGCGTAGAGGCCGTTGGACAGGTGGACGCGCAGTCCGGCGGCGGCCGGATGGTAGGCCCACAGCGGGAACATCGACTGGGCGACGGCGACGAGGCCGAAGCTGACCACCGCCAGAACCATCAACGCCCATTCCAGCGGGCCGGGGGCCGGCGTGTGCGGCAGCGGGCCGGTCAACGCCCATTCGGCGACGCTCTGCAACGCGAAATAGGCGGTGGAGGCGGCGACGGCGTAGAGCGCGGTGCGCCGGGTCAGGAAGGCAGGGGCGGCGCCGGCCAAGCCCTGCGCCAGCAGATAGGCGACGCCGAAGATCAGGATGGCGCCCAGCGCCACCGCCTGCGGCGGCTTGGCGGCGAAGCCGAACAGCGTGCCGAACAGAAGGTAGAAGGCAGCGTAGATTGCCAGGGCGGCGAGGAAGGCGCGGCCGACCGCGGCGCCGTTGGGGATCGTCACAGGACCGGGCCGCCGGATCGCCGCCACCCCCTCCACAGCACCACCGGCCGCCAGGAAGGCGTGCGCCTTGTAGAGCGAGTGCGCCACGATGTGCAGCAGGGCGAGCGGGAACAGCGCCAGCCCGCATTGCAGGACCATGAAGCCCATCTGGGCCACGGTGGACCAGGCGAGCGAGGTCTTGACCGCCGGCTGGGTCAGCATCACCAGACCGCCGAACAGGGCGGTGAAGCCGCCGACGATCACCAGTACCGACAGCACGCCGGGCGCCATCAGCATCAGGTCGGCGAAGCGGATCAGCAGGAAACCGCCGCCGTTGATGACGCCGGCATGCAGCAGAGCCGACACCGGCGTCGGCGTCTCCATCACCTCGGTCACCCAGCCATGGGTGGGGAACTGCGCCGACTTCAGCAGGGCGGCCAGCGCGAGCAGCCCGGCGGCCCAGACGGCAACCCCCGTACCTTGGCCGGCGCGGGCCGCCTCGGCGATGGCGGCGATGTCGGAGGTGCCGTAACCGGCCGCCAGCAGGACCGCGGCGCCGATCAGCGCGGCATCGCCGACCCGCGCGGTGATCGCCTTCTTGCGCGCCGCCCGCCGCGCGGTGGGCCGGTTCGGGTAGAACAGCAGCAGCCGGTGCAGGAACAGGCTGGTGGCGATCCAGGCCAGGACGAAATGGACGAGGTTGCCGGCCTGCACCAGCAGCAGGACCGAGGCCAGCGTGGCGCAGAGCCAGCCGGTGAAGGCGCCCTGCCGGTCCTCGCCATCCAGGTAGGTGGCGGTGTAGCGGACGACGATCCAGCCGACGAAGGAGACCAGGGTCAGCATCGTCACACTCACCGCGTCGAGCCGCACCGACAGGCCGACGCCCACGGCGCCGAGCAGCGGGCTGGTGCCGGCGCCGGTGACGGCGAGCAGGCCGGCCGACAGCAGGGCGACGACGAAGGCGGCCAGCGCCGCGGCCTCCGCCAGTTGCGGGACGGAGCCGGGGCGTCGGCCCGGAGTGCGGAACCCGGCAAAGGCGGCCAGCAGGAGGGCTATCGGGCTGAGGAGCGGCAGGAGGTGGGTGGACAAAGCGGTCTCTCCGGAACAGCGTGAGGAGCCTGTCCCTTCGATCTAGCAGCGCTGCCGCTTCAAAAAAAATTCATTGTTCTCGGGATATCGTTCGATAAAATCGAACGATGCGCGATCTGAACTACCATCACCTCTTCTATTTCCAGGCCGTCGCCCATGACGGCAACCTGACGCGCACCGCAGCGCGGCTGAACCTGACCCAGTCGGCGCTGTCGGTGCAGATCCGCAAGCTGGAGGAGCGGCTGGGCCATGCGCTGTTCGAGCGCGAGGGCCGGCAGCTTCGCCTTACCGAAGCCGGGCGGATCGCGCTCGACCACGCGGATTCGATCTTCGCGCTGGGCGAGGAGCTGGTGGGGACGCTGAAGGAAAGCGGCCGGAGTCGGCGGGCCCTGCGGGTCGGCGCTCAGGCGACGCTGTCGCGCAATTTCCAGATCGGTTTCCTGCGGCCGATCCTGGGGCAGGAGGATGTCGACGTCATCCTGCGCTCCGGCAGCCAGGCCGAGCTGCTGCAGGCGCTGGAGGCGCTGAACCTGGACGTGGTGCTGATGAACCGGGCGCCGGCCGGCGACGCGGCATCGCCCTTCGTCGCCCACCGGCTGGCGGAACAGCCGGTCAATCTGGTGGGAACGCCGCACCGGGTCGCCGGCGGCGGCACCATCGCGGAGCTGCTGACCGGGCATCCGGTGATCCTGCCGACGTTGGACAGCAGCGTGCGCATCGCCTTCGACGCGCTGGCCGACCGGATCGGCATCCGCCCGCAGATCGCCGCCGAGGTCGACGACATGGCGATGATGCGCCTGCTCGCCCGCGAGGATGTCGGGCTGGCCGTTCTGCCGCCCATCGTGGTGAAGGACGAACTGGCATCCGGCCGGCTGCACGCCGCCGACGTGCTGCCGGGGATCACCGAGACCTTCTATGCCGTCACCGTGCGGCGGCGCTTTCCCAACGCGCTGCTGCGCGCGCTTCTCAGTGCCGAACCGCTTCAGCCGGCGAGCGGTTAGGCAGTCCGGTCCTGGCTCAGGTTCAGCTCCTCGATCATGGTCTGGCGCATGACGAACTTCTGGATCTTGCCGGTCACCGTCATCGGGAAGTCTTCGACGAAGCGGATGTATTTCGGGATCTTGTAGTGCGCGATGGCGCCCTGGCAGAAGGCGATCACCTGCTGTTCGGTCAGCGCCGTCTCGGGCTTCGGCCGGATCCAGGCGCAGAGCTGTTCGCCATACTGTTGGTCGGGAACGCCGAACACCTGCACGTCGGCGATGTCGGGGTGGGTGTAGAGGAATTCCTCCACCTCGCGCGGGTAGATGTTCTCGCCGCCGCGGATCACCATGTCCTTCAGCCGGCCGACGATGTTGCAGTAGCCCTCGGTGTCGATGGTGGCGAGGTCGCCGGTGTGCATCCAGCCCGCCTCGTCGATGGCCCGCGCCGTCTGCTCCGCGTCGCCCCAATAGCCGCGCATCACCGAATAGCCGCGGGTCAGCAACTCGCCCGGCGTTCCCGGCGGGACAATGCGCCCCTCGGCATCGACGATCTTCACCTCCAGATGCGGCTGGATGCGCCCGACGGTGGAGACGCGCCGTTCCAGCGGATCGTCGGTGGAGCTTTGGAAGCTGACCGGGCTGGTCTCGGTCATGCCGTAGGCGATGGTGATCTCGCGCTGGTTCATTTCGGAGACCACGCGCTTCATCACCTCGATCGGGCAGGGCGAGCCGGCCATGATGCCGGTGCGCAGGCTCGACAGGTCGTATTTGGCGAAGTCCGGGTGGTCGAGCAGGGCGATGAACATGGTCGGCACGCCGTGCAGGCCGGTGCAGCGTTCCTCCTGCACCGCGGTCAGCACGGCGACGGGATCGAAGCCCTCGCCCGGAATCACCATGCAGGCGCGGTGGGTGACGCAGGCGAGGTTGCCCAGCACCATGCCGAAGCAATGATAGAAGGGCACCGGGATGCACAGCCGGTCCTGTTCGGTCAGGCGCATCGCCTCGCCGACGGAGAAGCCGTTGTTCAGGATGTTGTGGTGGGTCAGCGTGGCACCCTTCGGGCTGCCGGTGGTGCCGCTGGTGAACTGGATGTTCACGGGATCGTCGAACTGCAGGATGGAGGTCAGCCGCCCCAGCTCCGCCACGTCGGCCGGGCGGGCCAGCGCCGGCAGATCGTCGAAGTTCAGCATGCCCGGCGTCTTCTCCGTCCCCATCCGGATCAGGTGGCGCAGGGTCGGCAGCCGTTGCAGCGACAGCGGACCGGCGGAGGTCGCCTGCTCCAGTTCCGGCGCCAGCTTGGCCATCATGCCGAGATAGTCGCTGGACTTGAAGGACGGCGCCAGGATCAGGGCGGCGCAGCCGACCTTGTTGATGGCGTATTCCAGCTCGTGCAGGCGGTAGGCGGGGTTGATGTTGACCAGGATCAGGCCGGCCTTGGCGGTGGCGAACTGGGTCACCACCCACTCGGCGTTGTTCTGCGACCAGATGCCGATGCGCTCGCCCGGCTTCAGCCCCAGCCCGACCAGCCCCGCCGCCACCTGATCGACCCGGCGTTTGAACTCCGCATAGGTCCAGCGGACGTTCTGGTGACGGACGATGAGGGCCGGCCGGTCGGGGGACAGAGAGGCCATGCGGTCGAGATGGGCGCCGATGGTCTCGCCCAACAGCGGGGTGCGGCTCGCCCCGTGAACATAGCTCTGGGTCAGCGGCTGGGTGTCGGTATGCATGGCTGCGTTCCTCCGGAATTCGTTCTTGTGCGCAGCAGTTGGGGTGGCTGCGCATTCCGGTACTGAACCCATACTGACCCGTATTGTCGATACCCTTCTCGGTTAAATCTCCGCGCCGAGATCGAGTTGCCCGCGGCTCGATGCCGCACGTGCGAGGCCGGCATAGTGGCGGACGTCGAAGGCGATGAACTCCACCTCCGCATCTGTGACGTCGCGCAGATGCTTGGCCGGACTACCGGCCCAGAGCTGGCGGGCGGGGATGCGCTTGCGCGGGGTCAGCACCGCACCGGCGGCGAGCATGGCGCCGCTTTCCACCACCGCCCCGTCCAGCACGATGGAGCCGATGCCGATCAGGCAGCCGTCCTCCAGCGTGCAGCCATGCATCCGCACGCCATGGCCGATCACCACGTCGGCGCCGATGATCGTGGGGTAGTCGTTCAGCATGACGTGGATGATGGTGCCGTCCTGGATGTTGGTGCGCGGCCCCACCGTGATGCTGTGGTCGTCGCCGCGCAGGACGCAGCCGTACCAGACGCTGGCCTCCGCCCCTATGGTGACGTCGCCGACCACCACCGCGCCGGGGGCAATGAAGGCGTCGGCGGCGATGCGCGGCCACACGCCGCGGACGGGCTGGATGATGGCGCCGGGGTGGCGGGCGAGCAGGGCCTCCCCCGTCTCGAAATGCGTTTCGGTTGCGCTCTCGGTGGTCATTCTTTTTATCCTTGTTGGTCCTGCCGGGTCTTCGTGCCGGTCAGGAGGCGAGCCGTTCCGTCTCCTTCTCGGTCTTCGGAACGGCGACCACCCCGGCGGCGAGCAGCCGGTCGATGTCGTCGCGAGTGTAGCCCAGTTCGGCCAGCAGCGTCGCGCTCTGCGCACCCACCGGCGGCAGCGCCATGCGCGGTCCCAGCCGCTGGCCGTCCAGCGTCAGCGGCAGCAGCGGGACACGGGTCTCGCCGCCGGTTTCGGTGGTGATGGCGGCGAGGCCGCCGCTCTGGTTCAGGTGGGGGTCGTCGAACAGCTCCTCCGGCCGGTTGATCGGGGCGTAGGGCAGGCCGTTGCGCTCGAACAGATCGGCGATTTCGGCCTTGCTGTAGGCGGCCAGCCGGCGGCGGATCTCCGGCAACATCCAGTCGCGGGCCTGACAGCGCTTGGTGTTGCCGTCCAGCCTGGGGTCGGCCAGCAGATCGTCGAAGCCGAAGGCGGTGCAGAAGGTCCGCCATTGCACGTCGCTGACCGCGCCCAGGAAGATCTGCTCACCGTCCTTCACCTCGAAGGTGTCGTAGACGCTGAAGGCGGCGATGCGCTCCGGGAAGGGGGGGGGCGCCTCGCCGGTGACGGCGAACTGTTGCATGTGCTGTGCCGACAGCAGGACGCAGGTTTCGTAGAGGCCGGACTGGATGTCCTGGCCGCGGCCGGTTGCCTCGCGGGTGCGGAGCGCCGCCATGATGCCGATCACGCCGAACATGCCGCCCATGATGTCGTTGACCGAACTGCCGGCGCGCAGCGGCCGTCCGGTCGGGCCGGTCATGTAGGCCAGCCCGGCCATCATCTGCACCACCTCGTCCAGCGCCGTGCGCTTTTCATAGGGGCCGGGCAGGAAACCCTTCAGCGACAGGTTGATGATGCGCGGATTGCGCGCTTTGAGGCTGGCATAGTCGAGGCCGTAGCGCGACATCAGGCCGGGGCGGAAATTCTCCAGCACCACGTCGGCGGTATCGACCAGCCTGTGGACGGCGGCCAGCCCGTCGGGGCTGTTCAGGTCGACGGCCAGCGACTGCTTGTTGCGGTTGAAGGTGCGGAAGAAGCCGGCGGCGGCCCCCGGCAGGGCGCGCGTCTTATCGCCGGTCACCGGCTCCACCTTGATGACGTCGGCGCCGAGATCGCCCAGGATCATGCCGCAGGTCGGCCCCATCACCATGTGGGAGAATTCGACGACGCGGATGCCGGCCAGGGGAAGGTTGGTGGCGTCAGGCATGGACGGGGCTCCGGTTGAAGTGCTTGGGCAGGCCGGCGGCGGCGATCTTGCCGTGCAGCGTCTGGCCGGGAAGAAGGGTGGCGAGCAGGCGCTGCGCCTCGATCAGGGCGTCCAGGTCGATACCGGTATCGAAGCCCATCGCCTCCAGCATGAAGACCAGATCCTCGGTCGCGACGTTGCCGCTGGCGCCGGGGGCGTGCGGGCAGCCGCCCAGCCCGCCGAGCGAGGAGTCGAACTCGCGGATGCCGATGTCCAGCACGGCGAGGCAGTTGGCGAGGCCGAGGCCGCGGGTGTCGTGGAAATGGGCGCTCTGCAGCCGGTCGCCGGCAATGTCCTTCACCCGCTTGTAGAGGCGGCGGACCTGTGCCGGATTTGCGTAACCAACGGTATCGGCCAGCGCCACGCGGTCGGCCCCGGCCTCCAGGCAGGCTTCGGCGAGGCGGACCACGTCGTCCTCCGGCACCTCGCCCTGGATGGTGCAGCCGAAGGCGGTGGAGATGCCGGCGTCGATGCGGGTCTTGTGGCCGCCTTCCCGAATGCTCTCGTCACGGGCGCGGCAGACGCGGGCCAGCTCCTCCACCGACTCCTCGCGGGTCTTGCGGATGTTGGCGCGGCTGTGCGCCTCGCTGGCCGACAGCGGCAGGACGATGACGTCGGAGCCGGCGGCGAGCGCCGCCGTGGCGCCCTTCAGGTTGGGGGCCAGCGTATGGACGATGATGCCGGGCAGTTGGCGGGCGCCGGCCACCACCTCGGCGGCATCCGCCATCTGGGGCAGCAGCTTGGGCGGGACGAAGGAGGCGGCCTCGAAGCGGCGGACGCCGGCGCGGTGTTCTGCCTCCAGCCAGCGCAGCTTGTCGGCGGTCGGCATGACGCGGTCGAGGATCTGGAGCCCGTCGCGCAGGCCGACCTCGACGATGGTCACGGGGGCTTTCGTCATGGCAAGGGTCCTCCGTTCGGATGCGCCGGGACGGGGCGCATCCGGTGGAAACGGGAAGAGGAAAGGTCTAAGGGGCGGTCAGATGCCGAAGCCGGCGATCACGTTCCGAAGCCGGCGGCTTGCGGCAGCCAGAGCGACAGGGACGGGACCAGCCAGATGATGAAGAGGCCGGCCATCATCAGCAGGACATAGGGCAGGGCGCCGCGCGTCACCTCGGCCAGGGAGGAGTTGGTGATGCCCTTGATGACGAACAGGTTCATGCCGACCGGCGGGGTGATCAGCGCCAGTTCCAGGTTGACCATCAGCATCACGCCGTACCAGATCGGGTTGATCCCCAGCGCCGTCATCACCGGCAGGATGATCGGGGTGGTGATCAGGATGATCGCGATCGTTTCCAGGAACATGCCCAAGATGAAGATCGCCAGCATCACCGCCAGGATGAAGCCGCCCTGCGACAGCCCCAGCGCGGCCACCGTCTCCATGATCTGGGCCGGCAGGCGGATGATGGTGATGGCGTGGCCGAACATGCCGGCGGCGGCGATGATCATGAACAGCATGACGCTGGTCCGCATGGTCTGCACGCCGCAATCCAGCAGGTCGGCAAGTGAGACGTTGCGGTAGACCAGCAGGGCCACCGCCAGCGCATAGACCGCGCCGACCGCCGCCGCCTCGCCCGGCGTGAAGACGCCGAGATAGATGCCGCCCAGGATCAGCGGCGGCATCATCACCGCCCAGAGCGACTTGCGGAAGGCGGTGGCGACGGTGGCGAAGCCGGGCCAGGGCTGCGAGCGGACGGCGTCCTGCCGCTTGGCCTGGAGCCAGCTGTAGCCGGCGAACAGCACCGCCATCAGCAGGCCCGGAATAATGCCGGCGAGGAACAGCGCGCCGATCGAGGCGTCGGTGACGATGGCGTAGAGGATCATCGGCCCCGACGGCGGGATCAGGATGCCCAGCGTGCCGCCGGCGGCGATCAGCCCGTAGGTGTCGCGCTGGCGGTAGCCGAAGCGCTTCATCTGCGGGATGGAGATCGAGCCGATGGTCAGCGCCGTCGCCACCGACGAGCCGGAAATGGTCGAGAAGATTGTGCAGGACAGGATGGTGGCGAAGCTGAGCCCGCCCTTGATGTGGCCGACCAGCGTGTTCGACATCTCATAGAGATCGTCGACCACCTTGGCCTTGATCATAATGTGCGCCATGAAGGCGAACATCGGGATGGTGGCGAGCAGCGGGTTGTTCAGGCTGGAGAACACCGCGTCGGCCATGCTGTCGATGCTGCCCTCGAACAGGGCCAGCACGCCGAGCGAGGTGAGGGACAGCGCCGCGAAGATCGGCATGCCGCTGAACAGCAGGAGCAGCAGCAGGCCCAGGATCAGGAACGTCATCAATGGCCTCCGCTTTGTTCTTCCGCCCCGTCACCCGCAAGCGCGGCGACCAGCTTGGCGAAAGCGACGATCCCCAGCAGGGCGGCGCCGATGGGAAGCGTCGCCTGCGGGATCCACAGCGCTAGTTCCAACTGGCCCGGCGAGAACGCCTCGAAGTCGTAGGAGAACATCGCGGTCTCCCAGCCGGTGCGGGCCAGCAGCACGGCGAAGACCAGCACCGCCAGATTGGCCCAGGCATCCAGCCAGCGCCGGCCGCGCGAACCGACCAGGCCCATGATGAGGTCGATGCGGATATGGTGGCCGGTGCGCAGCGCTTCAGCCGCACCGGCCATCACCATGGCGACGACCATGAAGCCGCAGGCCTCGTCGACCCCTTCCAGCGGATGGCCCAGGACATAGCGGGCGAAGACCCCCGCGGTGGTCAGGGCCAGCACGACGACGATCAGCAGGACGCTCAGCGCGCCGCCGATGCGCGACAGGACCGATGCGGTGCCGGTCAGCAGGCGGAGCACGGTGTGGGGCGCGCCCTTTTCGCGTGCGGGGGTGACGGCATCGGGGGTGGACATGCTGCTCATGGCCGGTCCCCTCTTCACTGGAGTTTGTTGACGAGTTCCAGCAGCTTGCGGCCGTCGGCGCCGGTCTCGTCGGCGAAACCCTCGGCGAAGGCGGGGGCCATCGCGGCCTTGAAGGCGGCATTCTCCTCAGGGGTCGCGATGTGGACCTTGACGCCCTTCGATTCCAGCTCCGCCGGGGCGTTGGCCGCGGCCTCCTGCGAGGCTTCGATCGCCCAGATGGCAGCGTCCTCGCCGGCCTTCTTCAGCGCGGCCTTGTTCTTGTCGGACAGCTTGTTGTACCAGCCGGGATTGACGTAGCCGTGCAGATAGGCGGCCAGCACCGGCACCACCGTCATGTGGTCCTGCACCTCGTAGTATTTGCGCGACCAGGCGGCGGCGACGTCGGTGATGGCGGCGTCGATGACGCCGGTTGCCAGCGCCTGATAGACCTCGCTGCCGGGGATCGCGACCGGGGTGGCGCCCATCGCCTTCAGACCTCGGTCGAAGGCCGGGCCGAGGCCGCGCATCTTCAGGCCCTGGAAATCCTCCGGCTTAAGCAGCGGCTTGCCCTTGGAGGTGAAGACGCTGGTGTTGGTCTGGAACATCCAGACGATGTTCTTCACGCCCTTCTTCAGCAGGCGCTCTTCCAGAAAAGCCGCCGCTTCGGAGGTCGGCCACTTCTTCCACGCCTCGATGGAGGACATGGTGTAGGGGCCGACCGTGACGTTCATCAGCGGCAGGGTCTTGCCCCACTGGAAATTCAGCGAGAAGGCGCATTCGATGTCGCCCTTGGCGACGGCCAGGATGTTCTCGTTGGCCTTGATCAGGCTGTCGGAGCCGAACACCTGGACATCGAGATCGCCGTCCGACAGCGTCTTCACCTCCGCCGCCCAGCGCTCGACCACCTTCGAGATGTGGTGGGCCGGCGGCAGCTGGTGGCTGCAGCGCATCCGGGTCGCGGCTTCGGCATCCGTCGGCGGCGCCAGCAGAGCCGTGGCGGACGCGGTGGCGAGCAGAGCCAGCATGGTCTTGAAACGGTTGGACGTCCTGGTGGGCATCATGTCCTGCACCTCCCTCTGGTGATTCCTTAGCGGCGGTCCAAGGGGTTGGAACGCCAGGGCCGGTCAACTTGCCGGCCTTCGGATTGTTCGTCTGCGAAACAGAACAGCACGGGGAGGGAAGGTCGTAAAAGCATAAAGAAGAGAAGCGAGCTATCTGGTTTCGAGATGGCTGCTTCAGAGAAGGGTTTCGCGGGGCCGGCCTGGCCAGCGGCCGGTTGCATGCGCCTCGCGCACCACGTCGATCATCAGCCGCCGCGCCTCGACCACGGCGCGGGAGGCGGTCTTCATCCGCGAGGACACCAGATAGAGCGTGCGGCCCATCGACGGGTTCACCACCGGCCGCGCCACCAGCTCGCCGCAGGCGATCTCGTCGCCGGCCAGCGCCGCCGACTGCACCGTCACGCCCAGCCCGGCGCTGACCGCGCGTTTCAGTGGGATGGCGGATTCGATTTCCAGATAGACCTTGGCGGCGATGGCGTTGCGCACCTGGGCATCGCTGGCCAGCGCCTGCAGCACGGCGGTGCGGCCGGGCATGATCAGCGGCAGGCGCAGCACCTCGTCCAGATCGATGGGGCCGCCGTCGCCGATCATGGCGCGGGTGCCGAGGCAGACCAACTCCTCGTCCAGCAGCGGCACACCCTCCAGCCGGTCGTCGTTGGGGGGAACCAGGGTAAGGGCGAGGTCGGCCTGACCGGACAGCATCCATTGATGCATGATCTCGCTGTGCGCTTCGATCACGCGCAGCTTGACCTCGGTCAGGGTGGAGGCGACGCGGCGGATGAAGGGCAGGCCGATGGCTTCCATCGCCGTATAGTTGAAGCCGACCATCACCGGCCCGACCACCGCCCGCGACAGCGACAGCACGTCCAGTTCTGCCTGTTCCAGCGCGTGCAGCACGCCGCGCGCATGGGCGAACAGCCGGTCGCCCGCCTCGGTCCGGCTGACGCCGCGCGGCTGCCGCAGCAGGAGCTGGACGCCCAAGTCCCCCTCCAGCGTCGCCACATGCTGGCTGAGCGCCGATTGCGCGACGTTCAGGAACTCGCTGGCCTTGGAGAAGCTGCCGAGTTCGCAGACGGCGACGAAATAGCGGAGGCGGCGGAAGTCCAGCTTGATCGACATGCGGCTTTGTCCCACAGGCCCCGGTGCCGGACAAAGCGGAATATCGGCCGCGGACGGGGCGGCGAAGGATAACCGGCGAAGGACGGTCAGGTCACATGCGCATCATGCGGAAGATGGCGATGAACATCACCACCACGCCCACTTCGGCCAGCGTGGCCAGCCAGGCCGGGTGGAACACGATCCCCAGCGGCATGATGAGCAGGAGGATGAGCGCCGGAAACACGATGTAGGGGGAATCGAGCCGGCGGGAATGTTCCACCTGCGCCGCGGTGTCTTCGTCCGCCGACAGCGCCGGCTGCGCCATTTGCATGGTCATGGGATCGGAACCCTTGTTGATGGTTGGGTGTGCGGGCCGGCAACAGCCCGGCGGCGCCGATCCTAGGCAGCGGCATCCATCGGAAAAAGCGAAATTAACCGATGGTTCATATCGGTGTTTTCAATTCAACCGCGCGCCTCTGCGGGAGCGGCCAGAATGGTCTTCAGCCCGGTGAGCGCCGGATCGATGATGGCCTCGTCGGCGTCGGTCGGGTAGGCGGCATAGATGGGAAGGCTCAAGGGGCGGGCTTCCGGCAGGATTTCGCCCTTGCCTGCATCGATCAGGGGTTGGACGAGCTGGCGGGGGAAATGGCCGGTGCCGCCGCATTGCTTGACATAGTCGAGTCCCAGCGTGCCGACACCGATCGACACCGGCGCCGACTGTACGTCGTCTGGTCGGTGCAGGCGCACGTTGCGCCGGAAATCGTCGCCCCAATCGATATGGACATACGGCTCTTCCGAGTAGTCGTCGACCGCCGGCATGCGGAAAAGGACCAGTTCCTCCTCAAGAAGCAGGCGGATGGAGAGGCCGGGCAGGGCGCGCGGCGAATAAAGGACGGCGACGTCCAGCGTCCCGTCCTGAAGGCCCTGCAGCAGCCCGCTGGGCAGGCCGACGTCGCAGCGCAGGGCGATCTCGTTGGCATTGCGCCGCATCCAGGGGATCCAGCGGTAGAGCAGGCGGTTCCACAAGCCGGCTTCGCTGCCGATGCGCAGAAGCGCCTTGTGGCCGGTGGGCAGGGAGGCCTCCTGGCGCGCCTGCTCCCACAGGCGGAGGATGGCGGCGGCATGACGCTGGAAGCGCAGGCCGGCGGTGGTCAGCGTGGCGCCGGTCTTGTTGCGCACGAACAATCGGCAGCCAAGCTGCTGTTCCAACTGCTGGATCCGCGTGCTGACCGTCGATTGGGTGACGTGAAGCCGGTCGGCCGCCGCCATGAAGCTGCCCGCCGCCGTGACCTCCAGAAATGTCCGCGCCATTTCCGTATCCATGACACCTCACCTGACTGCCGGCCTTCGCGTCCAGTCGCCTGCCGGTTTCTTGGGACCAGACCTAAAGCATCGATGGCTTGATCGCGACCGGGCGGTGTGAGACGATTCGTCGCATCCGTTGGATGCAGTCGCGACCGGCGGATCCCCTGGTGGGAGGAAATGGTATCGGAAAAATTGATAACAACCATCGGTTAAATTCGCTTTCTGGCTCTTCCGAGCGCCAGTAGCCTCCGCTTCGCCAGCCGGAAGCGATCCGGCCGACTTCTCCGGACATCCGGAGGCAACGTTGAGAAATGGGAGTTCCGCTGTGTCCGTCATGCGCAATGTTATGTTGGCGTCCGTCCTTCTCATCTCCGGTGGAACCGTCGCCGCCCAGGCCGCGGATGGCGATGCCGCGTCGGGCAAGACGGTGTTCAACGTTTGCAAGGCCTGCCACACGATCGAGGCCGGCGGCCCCAACCGCGTCGGTCCCAACCTGCACGGCATCGTCGGCCGCAAGGCGGGCACCCACGACGGCTTCAGCTATTCGGCGGCGATGAAGGATTCCGGCATCACCTGGGACGAGGCGAAGCTGAACGAATATCTGAAGGACCCGAAGGCGACCGTCCCCGGCAACAAGATGGCCTTCGCCGGCGTCAAGGACGACGCCAAGCGCGCCGACCTGATCGCCTATCTGGCGAGCGAGTCCAAGTAAGGTCGGGGTGACCTGATCGACGGAAGGCACCGGATGTGATCCTTGGCGGGACCGCATCCGGTGCCTTTTGCGTTTGTCGGGTACTTGCGGGGATCAACCGGCGGCGACCGCCGACAGCAGGTCGGAACAGGCGCCGGCGATGTCGGCGGGGGCCTCCAGCGGCGACAGGTGGCCGACGCCGGAGAGAGTGCGGAACTCTGCCGCGGGTAGGACTTCGCCGTAGATCCGCCGGAGAGCTTCCGCGCGTTCGACACGATCGCAATCGCCCACCGCGATCAGCGTCGGGATGCCGATGCCTGAGATTCCATCAAGGCGGGCGAGCATACCGGTTGTCGTCCATTCCCGTTTGGCGCCCGCCGCCCCCCGCAGCGTATCCTCGACCACCTGCCGCCGGTCCTCCTCCGTTAGGTCACGGTGGCAGAGGATTTTCAGCGCTTCGCTTACGCCCTCCGCGTTCTGATAGGAGGCGAGCATCGCCTCGCGCGTTCCGGCCGGCACCGGCATGCCTGTCGGCGGGGAGGGGGCGATCAGGACCAGTCCCAGAATGTCGCCGGCGCCCTTTGCGGCCACGATCTGGGCAACCTTGCCGCCCATGGAATGGCCCACCAGAATGCAGCGGGTCAGTCCCATCGACGCGATGACCTCCGACACGTCCCCGGCCATCGCGTTGAGATCATAGCGCCCGTCCTGGGCGATGGATCGGCCCCAGCCGCGCAAATCCAGGCTGACGCAGCGTGCCCGATCCTTCAGTCGTGCGACGACATGGCGCCAGGTTCGGGCGGAACCGCCCCAGTAATGCAGGAACACCAGTGCCGTGTCCCCCTGCCCTTCGTCCAGAACGTGGATGACCGCCCCAGTCGTTTCGATGTTTTTGGACATTTCAAAGCCCCTTGATCTGCGTGTTGCGCTGGATTTGATTTAGCGGCCGAACGAGGCTGTGATAATCAGGCGCAGAATGGATTTATTCCGAACCAGGAGTAGATGATGGCGCTGGATACCCTGACCGGCATGACCGTGTTCCGCCAGGCCATCGAAGAGGGCAGTTTGGCCGCCGCGGCGCGGCGGAATAGCATGTCGGCGGAAATGGCAGGACGGCATCTCAAGGCGCTGGAGGCGCGGCTGGGGGTCCGGCTGGTCAACCGATCCACACGCAAATTGAGTTTGACGGAGGCTGGTCAGGCTTATTTTCGTCGTTGCGTGGCGATCCTGGATGAAATCGCCCTGGCCGAAGCCGATGCCGGAACCCGGCAGGCCGAACCGCGCGGTCAATTGCGCGTGGCGGCGCCGCTTGCCTTTTCCAATGCGGTGCTGGGGCCGGCGGTGGCCGATTACATGCGCCGCTTTCCGGGCGTCACCCTGACGCTGGATCTCAGTGAACGGGAATCCGATCTGCTCGGCGAAGGGTTCGACGTCGCCTTGCGCCTTGGCACGCTGCCGGACACCGCGATGGTCGCCAAGAGACTGGGCAGCTTTCCACTGATCCTGGTCGGCGCGCCAAGCTATTTCAGCTCCCGCACCTCACCGGAGCATCCGGAGGATCTGCAGGAGCACGGGCTTCTCGCCTATATGCAGACCGCGACGCCGGGGCGATTTGCGTTGTCGAACGCTGCGGGACAGCGGGTGCCGGTTGCTTTCGAGGCGCAGCTTCGGGCAACGGATGCCGGATTCCTCGTTACGCTCGCGCTGCTGGGGCAGGGGATTGTTCTGGCGCCGTCCTTCCTCGTCATGGCGCACATCGCCGAAGGTCGGTTGATTCACGTCCTGCCGGACTGGTCCGCGCGGACGCTGCCGCTGCACGCGATCATCCCCCATCGCGCCCTGATGCCGGCGACGGTTCGGAGCTTCATCGACGTCGTTGCCGAGTGGGTCGGGGCGTCGTGACGGCGACAATGGAATTTCCCGGTCCCTCTATGACAGCTCCTCCTGCCCGGCGGACGGCAGCGGCGGTTCGGCACTGCGGTCCATGCGCTTGATGATGCCGGTCAGATGGGTCGCGAAGGCATACACCGCCTCCGGCAGATGGCGGCCGAGCATGGTCTGGATCTGGTAATAGCGCTGGTCGAGGGTGGGCGAGTCGATCGGGACCGACGCCACCGGATGGCCCACCGCGCTGGCATGGACGGTGAAGGGGCTGGCGATGGTGATGCCGCCACCTTCCGCAGCGAAGGCCCACAGCCCGGCGATGTAGTTTGAAACCAGCACCGGTTCGATCACCACCCCGGCCAGCCCGCAGGCGATGTCGAACAGCTGCCGCACCGTCGTGTCCTTCTCCGGCAGTGCGATCGATTCGCGGGACAGTTGGGCCAGCGACAGGATGGGCCGGCCGGCCAACGGGTGGTCCCTGGCCATCACCGCCAGGACCGGCGCGCGGCCTTCCCCCATCGCCCTGACCCCCGGTTCGGGGGCGAAGGAGAAGGTCGCGCCGATATCGACCTCCCCCTCCCGCACCATGCGGGTGACGGCGGCCGGCGCGACGATGCGCAGTTCGATGCGGATGCCGGGATGACGGTCGCGGAAGCTGCGGATGGCCGCCGGGATCAGGCTCATGCCGAACCCCTCGGTCGCGGCGACGCGCACCCGTCCGCTGGCCAGCCCGCGCAGCCGCTTCAGCTCGGTCACGATGGCCTCTTCCTCGAGGAAGACGCGCTGGGCATGGCGGGCGAGCAGGTCGCCGGCATAGCTCGGCACCATGCCGCGCGGCCGGCGTTCGAACAATTCGACACCGAGATCGGCTTCGAGATGGGCGATCTGCCGGCTGATGGCGGAGGAGGCGACATGCAGCCGCGCGGAGGCGTCGGCGATCGAGCCGGTGCGGACGACCTCGAGGAAATAACGGAGCGCGGTGGCGTTCATGGCGATTCCCTTGGGCGGCGCCTGTTTGCTAAATTGACGGAAAATCAGGGCCGTCAACCATATCCTTGCTGCTTCGGCAACGGGAACTTCCAACTATTATAATTGCGGCATGCCAATCTGCACAATACCGTGTCATGGCTAACTTTCGTGCAAATGGACCCTCTTGGACGGAGTTCGGACATGGCGCCCTTTGCGTACGGTAAGTCGATGATGTTCGCAGCCGCGGCGGTCGCGGCTTTCGCCTTGCCTTCGGCGGCTTTCGCCAACAAGGCGAACGACACGCTGGTCTACGCTTCCGACAGCGAGCCGGAGAACATCAGCCCCTATCACAACAATCTGCGCGAAGGCGTCATCATCGCCCATCTCGTGTGGGACACGCTGGTCTACCGGAATCCCAAGACCGGCGAGTATGAGCCGGAGCTGGCGACCTCGTGGAAGTGGATCGATCCGGTCACGCTTGAACTGAAGCTGCGCAAGGGCGTGACCTTCCAGGACGGCTCGCCCTTCACCGCCGACGACGTGGTCTTCACCTTCAATTACGTGCTGACGCCCGAAGCGAAGGTGGTGACCAAGCAGAACGTCGAATGGATGGCCGGCGCCGACAAGGTCGACGATTACACGGTGCGCGTCCGTCTGAAGGGCCCGTTCCCGGCGGCGCTTGAATACCTGTCCGGCCCGACGCCGATCTATCCCGCCGCCTATTTCAAGAAGGTCGGGCTGGACGGCTTCTCCAAGGCGCCCATCGGCACCGGTCCCTACCGCGTCACCGCGGTGGACAACGGCAAGGGCGTCATGATGGAGAAGTACAAGGACTATTTCAAAGACAGCCCGCTCGGCCAGCCCGCCATCGGCAAGATCCAGTTCCGCGTCATCCCCGACGGTGAAACCCGCATGGCCGAACTGATGACCGGCGGCGTCGACTGGATCTGGCGCGTGCCTAAGGATCAGGCGGAGCAGCTGAAGGCGGTGCCGAACATCACCGTGCTGTCGGCCGAGACGATGCGTGTCGGCTTCCTGCAGTTCGATGCCGCCGGCCGCACCGCCGCCGACACGCCGATGAAGAAGGAGAAGGTGCGCCAGGCCGTCGCCTATGCCATCGACCGTCAGGCGATGGTCAAGAATCTGGCCGGCGAGGGCGCGCGGGTGATGCATTCCGCCTGCTTCATCGACCAGACCGGCTGCACCGACGACGGCGTTCCGCGCTATGAGTACAATCCGGAAAAGGCGAAGAAGTTGCTGGCCGAGGCCGGCTATCCGGACGGGTTCGACACCGATCTCTACGCCTATCGCGAGCGCGACTATGCCGAGGCGGTCATCGGCTATCTGCGCGCTGTCGGCATCCGCGCCAACCTGCGCTTCCTGAAATACGCGGCGATGCGCGAAGCCGCCCGTGCCGGCAAGGTTCCGTTGGAGTACCAGACCTGGGGCTCCTTCTCGGTCAACGACGCCTCCGCCTTCACCGGCGTGTGGTTCAAGGAGAACGAGGACGACATGAGCCGCGACCCGAAGGTCAAGGCACTGCTCGATAAGGCCGATACGACGACCGACATCGCGGCGCGAAAGGACCTCTACAAGGAAGCGCTGTCGATGATCGCGCAGAAGGCCTATCTGCTGCCGCTGTTCTCCTATCCCAGCAATTACGCCTTCACCTCCGACCTCGCCTTCACCGCCCAGCCGGACGAGCTTCCGCGCTTCTTCGCCGCTCACTGGAAGTGAGGCCGCGGCGGCGGGCCGGCATGGTTGAAGGCCGGCCCGCAGCGCCTCTTCGCACGCTCCTTTTCAGGAGACCGCCATGCTCGCCTTCCTGTTTCGCCGGCTCGCCGTAGCGCTGTCGGTGGTGCTGACCGTATCGGTCATCGCCTTCCTGCTTCTGCATCTGTCCGGCGACCTCGCCACCGACCTCGCCGGTCCCGAGGCGTCGCCCGAACAGGTGGCGCAGGTGCGGGCCGAATATGGCCTGGACCAGCCTCTCGCCGTCCAGTACGGCCATTGGCTGGCCGGGGCCGTGCGGTTCGATTTCGGCCAATCCTTCTACTTCCGGGAATCGGTGGCGTCGCTGGTCGGCGACCGCATTCCCATTACCCTGAAACTCGGCGCCATCGCGCTCGGCCTCGCCCTGCTGCTCGCCATTCCGTTGGGGGCGCTGGCCGCCGTGAAGCGCGGCAGCTGGTTCGACCGCGCGACGCTGGCCTTCTGCGCGCTGGGGCAGGCGGTGCCGACCTTCTGGCTCGGCCTGACGCTGATCATCATCTTCTCGGTCAATCTGCGCTGGCTGCCGGTTTCCGGCAACGCGACCTGGAGCCATTATGTGCTGCCGTCGGTGGCGCTGGGCTGGTACGCGATCCCGGCGGTGATGCGGCTGACCCGCAACGGCATGCTGGACGTGATGGCGTCCGACTATATCCGGACCGCGCGGGCGAAGGGCCTGCGTCCGAAGACGGTGATCTTCAAGCATGCGCTGCGCAACGCGGTGGTGCCGGTGGTGGCGCTGGCGGCGGTGCAGTTCGGCTTCATGCTCGGCGGCTCCATCGTGGTCGAGGCGGTCTTCTCGATGCAGGGGCTGGGGCAGCTCGCCTGGGAAGCCATCGGGCGCAAGGATTTCCCGGTCGTCCAGGCCATCGTGATGCTGCTGGCCACGATCTACATCCTGCTGACCCTCCTCGCCGACATCCTCAACGCCTGGCTGGACCCAAGGATCCGCGTCGCATGAGCACCACGAGCGCTTCAGGTGCCGCCGCCACGGCTGCCGGATTCGACGCCGTTCCGGTCCGCCGGTCGCCGTTGGCCCGCTTCACCAAGCGGGCGGCGCGCCACCCCGGTTTCATGGCCGGCGCCTTCATCCTCGCCGTCATCCTGGTGATGTCGATCGGCGCGCCGCTGTTCACCACTCACGATCCCTACGCCCAGGACATCTCCAAGCGGCTGATCCCACCGATCTGGCACGCCAAGGGGACTTGGGAGCATTGGCTGGGCACCGACAAGCTGGGGCGCGACTATTTCGCCCGGCTGCTCTATGGCGGGCGCATCTCGCTGATGATCGGAGGGGCGACGGTGCTGCTGTCGGGCGCCATCGGCACGGCGCTGGGCGTCGCCGCCGGCTTCTTCGGCGGACGGGTCGATCTGGTCATCGGCTATCTCATCAACGTGCGGCTGGCGCTTCCGGTGGTGCTGGTGGCGCTGGCGGTGGCGGCGCTGGTCGGCACCTCGCTGAACACGGTCATCGTCGTGCTCGGGCTGCTGCTGTGGGACCGCTTCGCCGTGGTGGCGCGATCGACGACGCAGCAGATCGCCCACGCCGATTTCGTCGCGGCGGCCCGAGCCATCGGCTGTTCGACCCGGCTGATCGTCTTCTCCGAAGTGCTGCCCAACATCATCAACCCGCTGATCGTGGTCGCCACGCTGGAGATGGCCCATGCCATCCTGCTGGAGGCGGCGCTGTCCTTCCTGGGGCTTGGCGTGCAGCCGCCGCTGCCGTCCTGGGGCCTGATGATCTCGGAGGGCAAGCAGTACATGTTCTTCAGCCCCTGGGTCATCACCATCCCCGGCGTGGCGCTGGTGGCGCTGGTCCTGGGCATCAACCTTCTGGGCGACGGCCTGCGCGACGTCTCCGCCCCCGACAACCGGAGCTGACGGCCATGCCCCTGCTCGACGTCGATCACCTCACCATCGAGATCCCCACCGAGGCCGGACTGCTGCGCGCCGTCAACGGGGTGTCCTTCACGCTGGAGCGCGGCGAGACGCTGGCCATCGTCGGGGAGAGCGGGTCGGGCAAGTCGCTGACCTCGCTGGCCCTGATGGATCTGCTGCCGTCCAGGGCGGTGCGCAAGGCGCGCTCCATGCGCTTCGACGGCATAGACCTGATGGCGGTCGGCCAGCGCAAGATGGAGGATCTGCGCGGCGACCGCATGGCGATGATCTTCCAGGAGCCGATGACCTCGCTGAACCCGGCCTACACCGTCGGCGACCAGCTGATCGAGGCGCTGCGCCGTCATCGTCCGGTCAGCAGGGCGGTGGCGCGGGAGCGGGCGGTCCATCTGCTGGAGCGCGTCGGCATCACCGCCGCCTCCTCCCGCCTCGGGCAATATCCGCACCAGCTGTCGGGCGGCCTGCGCCAGCGGGTGATGATCGCCATGGGGTTGATGTGCGAACCGGATCTGATCATCGCCGACGAGCCGACCACCGCGCTGGACGTGACGATCCAGGCGCAGATCCTGATGCTGCTGCGCGACATCCAGCGCGAGTTCGGCATGGGGCTGATCCTGGTCACCCATGATCTGGGCGTGGTCGCCCGTGTCGCCACCAAGGTGGCGGTGATGTATGCCGGCCGGCTGGTGGAGACCGGGCCGGTCGAGGCGGTGTTCGGCGCCCCGAGCCACCCCTACACCCAAGGGCTGCTGCGGGCGATCCCGGTCCCCGGCCGCACCCGGCCGGGCGAGCCGCTGGGCACCATTCCGGGGCAGGTGCCGAACCTGATCGGAACGCTGGCCGGCTGCGCCTTCCGCAACCGCTGCGACCACGCCACCGACGCCTGCGCCGCCGACATTCCGGAGCGGGATCTCGGCCCCGGCCACCGCATGGCCTGCGTGCTCGACCCCGTCGCCACCGCTATTTGACCGGAGACCGAAATGACCGTTCCGGTGCTCGAACTCGAAAACGTCACCAAGATCTATCCGGTGCCGCAGGGGATGTTCAAACCCAGGGCGATGCTGACCGCCGTCGGCGGGGTGTCGCTGAGCGTCGCCCGCGGCGAGGTGCATGCGCTGGTCGGCGAAAGCGGATCGGGCAAATCGACGCTGGCGAAGATGCTGCTGGGGCTGACCAAACCGACCTCCGGCGAAATCCGCATCGACGGCGTGCCGATTGCCAAGACCGACCGGCGCGACGTGGCGCGGCGCATCCAGCCGGTGTTCCAGGACCCTTATTCCTCGCTGAACCCGCGAAAGTCGGTGGCCGACCTGATCGCCCTGCCGCTGGTCGCCCACCGCATCGGCACCTCGGCCAGCCGGCAGAAGAAGGTGGCGGAAATGCTGGACGCGGTCGGGCTGCCGCGCCGGATGATCGACGCCTATCCCGGCCAGATGTCGGGCGGCCAGCGCCAGCGCGTCGCCATCGCCCGCGCGCTGGTCATGCAGCCGGACGTGCTGATCTGCGACGAGCCGACTTCGGCGCTCGACGTGTCGGTGCAGGCGCAGATCCTGAACCTGCTGATGGATTTGAAGCGCGAGTTCAAGCTGACCTACTTCTTCATCAGCCACAACCTTGCGGTGGTCGAGCATCTGGCCGACCGGGTGGCGGTGATGTATCTCGGCCGCATCGTCGAGGAACGCGGGCGCGAGGCGCTGTTCACCCACGCCAGCCACCCCTATTCCCGCGCGCTGCTCGACTGCGTGCTGACGCCCGATCCGACGTTGGGCATGCCCGACACGGTAATTTCCGGCTCTTTCCCCAACCCGATCGCGCCGCCGTCCGGCTGCGCCTTCCACCCGCGCTGCCCGCGCGCCACCGACCGCTGCCACTCCGAAGCGCCCGGCCCCGTGCCGGTCGCCGACGGAGTCGCCGCCTGCCATTACGCCAATTGACGACCCATCCCCCACACCCGAGTTCCGCCATGACCCATCAGCCATCGCGTGACGGCGCCATTGCGCGCGCCGCCCATCATTTCGCGTCCGGCGCCTTCCTGGCCGACCTGACGCGGCGTGTCGCCATCAAGTCGGAAAGCCAGTCATCCGACCGTGGGGCGGAACTGCATGCCTATCTGGACGAGGAGATGATCCCGTCGCTGGGCAAGCTCGGCTTCACCGGCACCATCGTGGAGAACCCGGTGGCCGGGCGCGGGCCGTTCCTGATCGCCGAACGCCACGAGGCCGACCATCTGCCGACCGTGCTGATCTATGGCCATGGCGACGTGGTGCCGGGCCATGAGGGGCGCTGGCGCGACGGCATCGACCCGTGGACGGTGACGGTGCAGGGCGACCGCTGGTACGGCCGCGGCACCGCCGACAACAAGGGCCAGCATTCCGTCAATATCGCGGCGCTGTCCCAGGTGATGGCGGAGCGCGGCGGCAGCCTGGGCTTCAACGCCAAGTTCGTGATCGAGATGGGCGAGGAGGCGGGATCGCCCGGCCTGCGCGCGCTGGCCGAAAGCCATGGCGAGGATCTCTCCGCCGACGTGCTGATCGCATCCGACGGGCCGCGGGTGATCGCCGAACGGCCGACGGTGTTCCTCGGCTCGCGCGGCGCCATCAATTTCGAACTGACGGTCGATCTGCGCAAGGGCGCCCACCATTCCGGCAACTGGGGCGGGCTGCTCGCCAATCCGGGCACCATCCTGGCCAACGCCATCGCCTCGCTGATCGACGCGCGGGGGCGGATCAGGCTGGATGCGCTGAAGCCGGCCGGCATCCCGCCGGCGGTCAAGGCCGCCATCGCCGATCTGTCTGTCGGCGGCGGGCCGAACGATCCGGAGATCGACCGCGACTGGGGCGAGCCGGGCCTGACGCCGGAGGAACGGGTGTTCGGCTGGAACGCGCTGGAGGTGCTGGCCTTCGAGACCGGCAACCCGCGCGCGCCTGTCAACGCCGTGCCCGGCATCGCCAAGGCGACGCTGCAGCTGCGCTTCGTCGTCGGCACCGATCCGACGACGGTGATCGACGCCGTGCGCGCCCATCTCGCCGCCAACGGCTTCGACCGGGTGCAGGTGACGCCCAGTCGCATGGAGGCCTTCACCGCCACCCGTCTGGATCCCAACGACCCCTGGGTGGGCTGGGCGCTGGACTCGCTGGCGCGGACGACGGGCAAGAAGCCGGCGCTGCTGCCCAACCTGGGCGGCTCGATCCCCAACGATGTCTTCTCCGATATCCTGGGGCTGCCGACCATCTGGGTGCCGCATTCCTACCCCGCCTGTTCCCAGCACGCTCCCGACGAACATCTGCTGGCGCCGGTCGTCGAGGAGGGCCTGCGGGTGATGGCCGGGCTGTTCTGGGACCTGGGCGAGACCGGCCCCGCCATCCGGGACGCTCGCAAGGAGGCCCGCCGCGCATGACCCCGCTCGCCCAACGCGCCAGCGATTGGCTGGCATCCCGCCGCGCGGAGATGGAGGACATGCTCCAGCGCATCGTCGACATCGATTCCGGCAGCCGCGACGGCGCCGGCATCGATAAGGTCGGCGACATTATGGCCGCGATGCTGGAGGCCGACGGCATCGCTGTGACGCGCTTTCCGAACGAGATCTACGGCGCCGTTCTGAAGGCCGATATTCCCGGACGGGATGGCGGGGCGCCGGTGCTGCTGATGGGGCACCGCGACACCGTCTATCCCAAGGGGACGGTCGCGGCCCGGCCCTTCACCCGCGACGGCGACACCGCGCGCGGGCCGGGGGTGGCCGACATGAAGGGCGGGCTGGTCGTCGACGTCTTCGTGCTGCGGGCGTTGAAGGCGGCGGGCGGCACCGGCTTTCCGCTGATCGGCCTGTTCACCGCCGACGAGGAGATCGGCTCGCCCTCCGGCCGCAAGATCATCGAGGAGGTGGCGCGGGGGGCTCGCGCCGCCTTCAACGCCGAACCGGGGCGGGTGTCGGGCAATGTCGTCACCGCGCGCAAGGGCGGGCTGACGCTGGACATCACGGTGACCGGACGGGCGGCGCATTCCGGCGTCAACCATGCCGACGGGGCCAGCGCCATCGGTGCGCTGGCGGCGAAGATCACCGCGCTGCATGCGCTGACCGACTATGACAGCGGCATCACCACCAATGTCGGCGTCATCCGTGGCGGCCGGACCCACAACACCGTCGCCGACCATGCGGAGGCGGCGCTGGACATCCGCTTCCGCTCGGTCGAACAGTTGGACGGGATCCTGGCGCGGGTGGAGGCGATCCTGGCGGCGGAAGACGTGCCGGGCACCAGCGCGTCCTACCAGCGAGGACACCTTTTCATGCCGCTGGAGGAACAGCATTCGGCCGATCTGTTCGCCCGCTACAAGGCGGCGGCGGCGGAGGTCGGATTTGAGGTGGATGGCGAGTTCACCGGCGGCTGCGCGGACTCCGGCTTCACCGGGGCGCTGGGCGTGCCCTCGCTGTGCGGGCTGGGGCCGGTCGGCGGAGCGGCGCACACGGAGCGGGAATGGTGCCGGCTCGAAACGCTGGTGCCGCGCGCCCAGGCGCTGGCGGTCACCATCGCAGGGCTGGAGGGGTAGGTCGGTTCATAGGGGCGGGTATCCCCCTCTCCCCCCCGGGGAGAGGGTCGGGGTGAGGGGGACGCACGGGGTGTATTCTCGAGAATCCTCGCCTTGCGACCCCCTCACCCTAACCCTCTCCCCGGGGGGAGAGGGGATATTCGGTCGGGGAGAATTATTAGCCGTTGCGATACGTATAGCTGTAGCCGTTCAGCGCCGGGGCGCCGCCGAGATGGGCGTAGAGGACCTTCGAGCCTTCGGGGAAATAGCCCTTCTTCACGAGGTCGATCATGCCCTGCATCGACTTGCCCTCGTAAACCGGGTCGGTGATCATCGCCTCGGTGCGGGCGGCGAGACGGATCGCCTCGTTGGTCTCGGCGCTCGGCACGCCATAGGCCGGATAGGCGTAGTCTTCGAGGATGACGATCTCGTCGTCGCGGACCTTGCGGCCGAGTTCGACCAGTTCGGCGGTATTGTCGACGATCTGGCGGACCTGGGCGCGGGTCTGTTCCGGGGTGCCGGAGGCGTCGATGCCGATCACGCGGTCGGCGCGGTCGTCAGCGGCGAAGCCGACGATCATGCCGCCCTGGGTCGAGCCGGTCACCACGCAGACGACGATGTAGTCGAACTTGAAGCCGAGGTCGGCCTCCTGCTTGCGGACCTCTTCGGCGAAGTTGACATAGCCGAGACCGCCGTACTTGTGGACGGAGCCGCCGGCCGGAATGCCGTAGGGCCTGCCGCCGGCATCCTTCACCGACTGGATGGCGTCTTCCCAGCTCTTGCGGATGCCGATGTCGAAGCCATCCGAAACGATGCGGCTGTCGGCACCCATCAGGCGGGTCAGCAGGATGTTGCCGACGCGGTCATAGACGGCGTCCTCGTGCGGAACCCAGCTTTCCTGGACCACCACGCACTTCATGCCGAGCTTCGCCGCGGTCGCCGCCACCATGCGGGTGTGGTTCGACTGCACGCCGCCGATCGACACCAGCGTGTCGGCGCCGGCTGCGATCGCGTCGGGAACGATGTATTCCAGCTTGCGCAGCTTGTTGCCGCCCATGGCGAGGCCGGAGTTGCAGTCGTCGCGTTTGGCGTAGATCTCGACCTTGCCGCCGAGCGCCTCGGTCAGGCGCGGCAGATGTTCGATGGGCGTCGGGCCGAAGGTGAGCGGATAACGTTCGAAACGATCGAGGCGCAGCATGGCGGGGCTCCACTGTCTAGGTGAAGGGACGGTATCACCGCCGAAATGAAAGGTGCTCTCGAACTTCGCTGGTGAATTTCCGTGAATCGCCTCTAAAATGCCATCGGATGCAAGATTTCGTGCAAAATCCGGGGCTAAAATGAGAGAAACCACCACCACCGATGAGCTGAGCCCCGCGGATCGCAAGATTCTCCTGCATCTTCAACGGGATGGCCGGATGACGAACGCCGATCTGGCGGCTGCGGTCAATCTCAGCCCCGCCACCTGTCACCGCCACACCCAGCGCCTGTTCGCCGAAGGCTACATCCGCTCAGTCCGGGCCGAGATCGAGCCGGCGAAGGTCGATCGCGGCACTCTGGTGATGGTCGGGGTCGAGCTGGACCGCTCCACCCCGGAGAGCTTCGCCGAGTTCGAGCGGGCGATCCGCAAGCTGCCCTTCGTCCTCGACTGCCATCTGGTTGCCGGGGATTTCGATTTCTTCCTGAAGATCCGGGTCAGCGACATCGCGGATTTCAACCGCCTGCACGGGCAGGAGTTGATCGCGCTGCCCGGAGTGCGGCAGACGCGCACCTTCTTCGTCATGAAGGAGGTGATCGACAACGCGATGCTGGATTTCTGAATCCATCGGCATCTGTGGTGCAGGCCACAGCGGGCGGCAGGTGATTGCGGCAGGATGGGCGTCTCCCCGGCTCCGGCCCTTTTCGCGGAGGAAACGCCCGATGCGCCGCCTTGCCGCCGTCATGCTTTGCCTGTCCGTCCTCGCGGCGATTCCCGCCGCCGTCCGGCCGGCATCCGCGTTCGAGGTACAGTCCGGCGGTATTCCGCTGTCGGCCGCCGCCGTTTCCATGCTGGCGAACCGGGCCGGTGCCGCGCAGCCCGCTGCAAGCGGTGCCGGCGGCGCCTTTCCGCCCTGGATGGGCGGCGGCCGGACCGAGGCTGCCGGCGCCGGGCTGCCGGGAATGAAGGGCGTCGGCTTGCCGCCGCCGGGCCGGGCGGCAGGCGCGGGTGTGCCGGATCGGGCGGCGATGAACGAGCAACTGTTCGGAATCCGGCGCTGAACGGCGATGGCCGCAATGATGGGGAATGCGACCGCATTTCTCCGCCAATTCGGAAGCAGGCATCGCAGAACCGGCTGTTTTTCAACGGGATGGGATTACCCAAGAATTCGGGGGGACCCTGCTTCCCGGTGGAAGACTAAGATCGAAGTCATCAGACGAAGGGCAATGAAGAACACAGGGGGAAATCATGCTGCGGACTGCCGTGATCGCAGTCGGCGCCCTGCTGCTTCTGCCGCTGTTTCTGGCTGGGCAGGGAATGGCCGACCGGGCGAAAGCGCCCGAAGACGCGCGTGCCTACATCCTGTGGCCTCCCAACGGGGCGGTCATCAATGGCGGGAAGCTTTGGGTGCGCATGGGGCTCCAGAACATGGGGGTGGCGCCGGCCGGCATCAGCCATGCCGACACCGGACACCATCATCTGCTGGTCGACACCGACCTGCAGAACCCGGACGAGCCGATCCCCAACGACAAGCAGCACCTGCATTTCGGCGCCGGCCAGACCGAGGCGCGGCTGGACCTGCCGCCCGGAACCCACACGCTGCAGATGGTGGTGGGCGACGCCGAGCATGTTCCGCACAACCCGCCGGTGATGTCGGACAAGGTGACCATCACCGTCCGCTGACCGGTCCCATCCGGTTCATGTCCGCCAGGGAGGGCACCATGAAGTCAGGATTCCCAAGTATTGCGACCGGTCCCGCACCGTGCGCCGCCCGGATGGCGGTGCTGTGGGCGGTGCTGTGGGCGGCGCTGGCGGTCGCCCCGTTGCTCTGCGCGGTGGCCCCGGCGGCTGCCGAAGAAGCGTCCGGCGCGCAGAGTGCAGGTCATGGGGCCGATCATAAGGCCGATCAGAACGCCACCGCCTCCCCGCAGCGGACGCCCGGCCGCAAGGATGCCTGGCTCTACATCGGCTGGCCCAACAACGGCGAGGTGGTGGGAACGCGGTTCAAGGTGTGGTTCGGGCTGCGCAATTTCGGCGTCGCGCCGGCCGGCGTGCGCAAGGACGGCACCGGGCACCATCACCTGCTGGTCGACACCGACCTGAAGAATTTCGACGAACCGGTTCCCAACGACAAGCAGCACCTGCATTTCGGCAAGGGCCAGACCGAAACGGTGCTGGAACTGCCGCCCGGCCGTCACACGCTGCAGCTGGTCCTGGCCGACGCCGACCATGTGCCGCACGACCCGCCGATCATGTCGAAGAAGATCACCATCACGGTCCGGGCCGATCGGGGGCAGCAGCTGTCGGAGCGGTGACGGGTCCATCGCGCCAAGCCCGTGAACCGACGGCGGGGCCGGACGCACCAACCCAGAGGAGACAGCGCCGATGAGCATGGTCCGGGTCCTTGGTTCCGTCGCGCTTTCCGCCGGGCTGACGTTGGCGCTGAGCGGCTGCTTCACCTCCGGCGAGATGGCGCGGGTGGTACAGCAGCCGAAGACCCCGGCGGTCCGCACCATCAGCAGCTTCAGCGAGGCGCTGCGCTGCATGGACAGGCTGCTGTGGACCCACGGCAAGCGCGACATCTACATCACCGCCAACGGCCTGCCCGATGCCACCGGCCGGGTGGCCGGCGGCACCAAGGAGATGTTGATCACGGCCGTCTCCCGCATGTCGGAGACCTCCAACGCCTTCCGCTTCGTCGATTTCGAACCGGCGCTGGACGACGTCAACGCGCTGTATTGGATGATCGGCGTGCAGCCGAACTTCCGCGCGCCGTCCTATTACATCCGCGGCGCCATCACCCAGCTGGACGACAATGTGGTCAGCGAGGCGGCGGGGGCGGGGCTGTCGCTGCCCAATCTGGACATCGGCGTGTCGGCCGATCAGGTGGTGTCGATGGTCTCGGTCGACCTGAATGTCGGGGAGCTGGTGACGCGCCAGATCATCCCCGGCATGTCGGCGTCCAACACGCTGGCCGTGGTGTCGTCGGGGCGCGGAGCGGATGCCGGCGGGGTGATCGGCAAGGCTGGCCTGTCCTTCAACATCTCGCTGAACCGGTCGGAGGGGCTGCACCAGGGCGTGCGCACGCTGGTCGAACTCAGCACCATCGAGGTGCTGGGCAAGCTGACCCGCGTGCCCTATTGGCAATGCCTGGGCATCGACCAGACCAACCCCGCCTTCATGGCGGAGGCGCGCGGCTGGTTCGACGGCATGGCGCCGACGGAGCGGGTCACCTTCACCCAGCGCGCGCTGTCGGCGCAGGGCTATTACGACGGGCCGGTCAACGGGCAACTCGACCAGCGGACCGCCGACGCCGTCGGGCGATTCCAGGCTGACCATGACCTGATCGCCACAGGGCGCATCGATTTCGACCTCTATCAGCGCCTGCTCGCCAAGCCGCCGGCCGAGGGCGGGGCGCCGCCGGCCCGGCTGCAGAGCGTCAGCAATGCCGGCGGCGAGGGGTTGCCGCGCGCCCAGCCGTCGCCGAACCGGCTCGACCTGCTGCTGTCGTCGGATCGCGGGCCGGCACCGCGCTACCGCGCCGGGGAGGCGCTGGTGGTGCGGATGCAGCCGACGGCGGACGGCTTCGTCTATTGCTATTACCGCGATGCCGCCGGCACGGTCTCCCGCATCTTCCCCAACCGCTTCCAGCCCGACGCCTTCGTCGAGGCCGGACGGCAGGTGGAGGTTCCCCCCGGCGTGCAGAAGCCCTTCAACCTGCGCATGGACCGGCCGAATGCAGAGGAGACGGTGGCCTGCGTGCTGTCCCACGACGAGATCGGCGTGCGGATCCCCGAAGCGTTCAAGAGCGAGGATCTGCAGCCCATTCCCGGCGCCGCGCTGGACGACGTCATCAACGCCTTCGCGACGGCGAAGGGAAGCGACGCCCGCACCAAGCGGCTGACGGTGAAGGTGCTGCCCGGCACGCTGGCGCAGGGGGAGTGAGGCCCAGGCGATTGCGGGAAACCATTTCGGAAAATGGGGCCGACTGTTGGCCGGCTCACAGCGCGGGGGTGGGGGTGGCGCTAGAACCAGGGGCAACGCCGTTCCTCCTCCTGCCCATGGAGCCTCACATGACCAAATCCACTCTGTCCCATGTTCTGCCCCGCGTTCTGGCCGCCACCCTGCCGATGCTGGCCGTCTGGGCCGGTTCGGCGTCCGCCCAGACGGTGGAGGGCTCCGGCCAGTCGAAGGTGATGATGTTCGACCGGCCGCCCAGCGTGGAGGAACTGCGCGAGGTGGTGGCGCCGGAGCCGAAGATCCGCACCCGCAGCATCGAGATCATCGGCGGTGCGGCCGGTGCCGCCGCCCGGCGCCCCCGCCCCATCGACGAGATCAATTACGGTACGGCTCCCCTGCCGCCGGCCTCTCAGGTGGAGATGCAGCCGGCCCCCCAGGCGGAGATGCAGCCGGTCGCCCAACCCGCTCCGCAGCCGGCCCCGAGCCGTCCCGCGCACAAGCAGCGCCGGCACGAGGCGCGCATGGAGGCAGCCGCCGCTCCGCAGCCCGCCGCCGAACCGCCGGCCACTGCGGAACCGGAAGCGGCGCCGCAGGCTTTCGGCTTCCGCATCAACTTCGCCCTCAATTCGGCCGAGATCCCGGCGGAGTCCGCCTCCTACATCGACGCCGTCGGGGCGCTGATGAAGGAGGATCCGAACCTGGGGCTGACGGTGGAGGGCCACACCGACGCCAGCGGCAGCCTTTCCTACAACATGCTGCTGTCGCAGCGCCGCGCGGTGTCGGTGGGCGAGTATCTGGTCCGCGTCCACCAGATCGATCCCAAGCGCATCACCGTCGACGGCAAGGGTCCCACCGCGCCGCTCGCCGCCAACCCCTATGACGGCCGCAACCGGCGCGTCGAATTCAAGCCGACCCATTGAGCGGCGGTCGGAACGGAGGGGATGCCATGAAACACGCCTTGCTCCTCTTGGTCTGTCTCGGTCTTGCTGCTTCCACCGGGGCCGATGCCACGGTGGTCCGCAAGAAGGATGGCGAAACCTCCGGAGCGGCGAGCGGCGGTGTCGACGTCGCCCCCGCCGGCAAGAAGGTCCGCGTCCAGTGCTGGCAGGACGGCCACAAGATCATCGACGAAGCGGACCTTGCCGTCGTCTCGCTCAGCATCGCCAGCCAGATGAACGGGCTGCGCTTCCGCCGAAACGGCGCGACGGACGGGGCGGTGTCGGTGGTGACGCAGTCGCGCACCGCCTGCCTGCTCTCCCCCGATGAGGGACGGGAGCGCAGCCGCGACTGATCCGTCTCCCAACCAGGCCTGCCAACCAGAAGGTGACCACCATGCTCAAGAGATCCTTTTCCCATGCGTTCGGTGCGGCCGCCGTTCTGGCGCTGGGCTGCGGCCATGCCGCGGCGGTGCGGGCCGAGGCCGTGGTCGTGTCGTCCAGCGCGCCCGGCTTCATCCAGGGCCAGCTCGTGGGCGACGGGCAGGCCTTGCGGCTTCCCGATGGGGCGAATGCCACGCTGCTGTTCGCCAACGGCCGGCTGCTGCGGCTGCGCGGCCCCTATGACGGGGTGCCCGGCGAGATGACCGACAGCGCGGTTTCGGCCCGTGCCGGCCCCGGTGACGACCGTTTCATGCAGAGCGACCTGGGTGCGGCGCGCGCCCTTGGGAATCCGCTGGACGCGGCGCTGGATCGGGCGCTGGCGATCGACCCGTCGGTGTCCGGCGTCCAATGCGTGAAGGCGGGAAGCCCGCCCGCGCTGCGTCGCCCGGCGGAGCGGGGACTGGACCGCCTGACATTGCAGGACATGGCGGGCGGAGAGCGAGCGACGGTCAGCTGGACGAACGACGGTTTGGCGTCCTGGCCGCGGTCCCTGCCGCTGGCGGACGGGACCGACATCGGCGCGCTGCGGCCGGATGGTACCCTGGTCGGAACGCTGCATGTCCGCATGGTGGGGGCGGCGGGCGGGGCGGCGCTGGCGGTGGGCATGGCCTCGGCCGGCTGCGCCGGGCAGATCGCCGCGGCGATGGCGGCCCTGCGCGACGCGACGGTGCCGCTCGACCTCTATCTCTCGGCGGATCGCGACGGCGGACCCGCCTACCGGCCGGGCGAGGACATCCGCCTGCTGGTCCAGACCGACCGCGACGCCCATCTCTACTGCTATCTGCGCAACGCGCGCGCCCAGCTGATTCCCATCTTCCCGGCCGGCGCCGCGATGAGCGCTCGGGTGGCCGGCAATGTGCCGCTCAGCCTGTCGGGCGACCGCATGCCGCTGCGCGCCGGGGAGGGGCCCGCCGATCTGGAGGTGCGCTGCATCGCCGCCAGCCGCAATCTGGACGACGAGATGCCCGGCCGCGCCGCCGCCTTCCGCCCGCTGTCCGAGGAGGCCGCCGTCCAGCTCGACCGTGCGGTGTCGCGCCTGCGCGAAACCGAGGTGGCCTCCGCCCAACTGTTCCTGAAGGTCCGGTGAGGGGCGCATGGACGGCGCACCGGCGAGACCGCGGGGGAGGCCGCAATCCTCCCCCATCGCCGGGCCGGCGGAGGAAGATCGGCGGGCATCCGGCCGGCGCCGCTGGCCGGGAGGCTGGCTGGCCCTGGCCATCGTGCTGGGCAGCGCCCTGCTGGCGCTCGCCGCCGCGCGGCTGGTGCCGCCGCTGCGCACCGCCGACGAGAGTTTGGCCGACCGGCTGATCGCCACGGCCGCCCCGGCCCGGCCGCAGCATCCGGCCATCGCGCTGGTTCTGTTCGGGGAGGACAGCTTCGCCGGCCTCGCCTGCCGGTCGCCGGTCGATCGCGGCATGCTGGCCGACATCATCGGCGTGTTGGAGGCGGCCCGGGTCCGCGCCATCGGCATCGACGTGCTGTTCGACCAGCCGACCTTGCCGGCCCTAGATGAGCGGCTGCGCCACACCATGCTGGGCGCGTCGGTCCCGGTGGTGGCGATCACGGCATTGGACCAGACGCCGCTGACCGAGCGGCAGCGCCGCTTCCTCGGCGAGTTCACCGAAGGCGTGCCGCGCGGCCATGCCAATCTGGCGAAGGACCGGCTGGACGCCGCCGTGCGCTGGCACGTCCCCTTCGGCGACGACGGCACGCCCAGCCTGCCGGTGCAGCTCGCCCGGCTGGGAGGTGTGTCCGACGTGCCGGCGGAGCCGTTCCGCATCGACTGGCACGGCCGGCCCGACGGCGCAACCACCCCGTTTCCGATCTATCCCGCCGAGGCGGTCGCAGTGCTGCCGAAGAGCTGGCTGACCGGGCGGACGGTGCTGGTGGGCACGGCGCTTGCCGGCATCGACCAGCACCGCACGCCGCTGTCGTCCGCCGGAGCCTCGACGCCGGGGGTGGAGATCGAGGCGCATGTGCTGGCCCAACTGCTGGACGGGCGGAGCAGCCCGCGGCTTCCCTTCGCCGGAGAGGCGGCGCTGACGCTGCTGACGGCGGCGGCCGGCGTGGCGCTGGCGATGGTCGGGCTGCCGCTGGGGCTGCTGGCGGCGGCGGGGCTGCTGGTACCGGCGGGGGCCTGGGCCGGTTCGGCGGCGCTGTTCGCGGCAGGTGGGCCGCTGGTGCCGCTGGTGGCGCCGTCGCTGGCCTGGGGTGCCGGCATCGCCGCCATGACCGTGCAGATGTCGCTGCGCGAACGGGCCGACCGCCGCGTGATGATGCAGCTGTTCGCCAACCATGTCTCCCAGCCGGTGGCGGAGGAGATCTGGCGGGAGCGCGCGACCTTCATGGCCGGCAACCGCCCGCGCCCGCAGCAGCTGACCGCCACCGTGCTGTTCTCCGACATCGAAGGCTTCACCACCATCTGCGAGGCGCTGGAGCCGGAGCCGCTGATCCGCTGGCTGGAAGGCTATCTCGATGCCATGGTGCGCATCGTCACCGCCAACGAGGGGGTGGTGCTGCGCTTCGTCGGCGATGCGATCCTGGCAGTCTTCGGCGCGCCGGTCGCCCGCACCACCCAGGCGCAGATCGATGCCGACGCCGCCCGCGCCGTCCGCTGCGCCCTGCAGATGGGGCGGGAACTGGTGGCGCTGAACCACCGGTGGCAGGCGGAAGGGCTGCCGCCGGTGGGGATCCGCGTCGGCCTGTATACCGGCCCGCTGGTGGCCGGCAGTCTGGGCGGGCTGCGGCACAGCGAATATTCGCTGCTGGGCGACACCGCCAACACCGCCGCCCGGCTGGAAGCCTACGGCAAGCTGGTGGATTCCCGGTCCTCCCGCCACGCCCGCATCATCGTCGGCGATCCGACCTGGCAGGCGGTGCGCGACCGCTGCAAGGCGCTGCCGGTGGGGGAGGTGGCGCTGAAGGGCAAGACCCGGACGGTACGCATCTGGCTGCTGATCGACGATGAGGATGTCGACGTCTGCGGGTGAAGGGAGACAGAAATCATCCGGGATTTGGGAAGTAATCATTTCGGCATGCCACCTCCTCTTTTGCCGGAGTTAGACAGAAGGGGCGGCTTGGCATTGTCGCCAGCCACGGGTATGCTTCTTCCATCCATGGCGGGCTGCCGGCAATTTCCGAAAATCCATCCAACAGCCATCCGCTATGCCCCGCAAGCCTTTCCGGCGAACCCCGTGGTCGGACGCAATCAACGGATGCGGCCGGGGGAACGTGGCGCCTATTCGATTGGTGATGGAGGCGGGGATGATGGGACCGGTCGGACCCTGCCGGACGCTTTTCGCGGTGCTGCTGCTCCTGCTGGCGGTCGCGGTGCCGGGCGGCTTTGCGCATGCGGCCCGTTCGGCAGGCGGCGGGCAGGCCACAGGTCCCGGCGCTGCGGCGGAAAGCCGGCTGGCGCTGGTGATCGGGGTCAGCAAATACCGAAATGCTCCGGAACTGCTGAATCCGCGCAACGATGCCCGCGCCATCGGCGAGGCGCTGCGAGGGCTGAACTTCACGGTGGACGAAGAGTACGACCTCGACGCCCGCGGCTTCGCCATCGCTCTGCGCCGGTTCGGCATCAAGGCGTCGCAGGCCGATGTGGCGGTGATCTTCTATGCCGGGCACGGCATCCAGGTGAACGGCGTCAATTACCTTCTGCCCGCCGACGCCCAGCTGGAGCGCGAACGCGATCTGGTCTATGAGGCGATCCCGCTGAACCTGCCGATGGGGGAGCTGGCCGGCGCTCGCAAGCTCGGCATCCTCATCCTCGATGCCTGCCGCAACAATCCATTCGTCGACCGCCTGACCCGCAGCGGGTCGAACCGCAATCAGGCGCATCCCGGCTTCGGCAGCGTCGACGACACGCCAAGCGACACGCTGGTGGCGATGGCGACCCGCGCCGACCAGCTGGCGGAGGACGGCACCGGCGACCACAGCCCCTTCAGTGCGGCGCTGCTCCAGCATCTGCAGACGCCGGGGCTGGAACTGAGCCTGTTCTTCCGCAATGTGCGCGATACGGTCAAGCAGGCGACCAACGGCCGGCAGGAGCCGTTCGTCTACGGGTCGCTCGGCGCCACGCCCTTTTACTTTAACCCGCGCCCGCCCAACCGGCCGCCGGTGCTGGGCGAGTTGCGGGTGCTGACCGTGCTCGACCACGCAGGCCCGGAGCCGCTGGGGGCCGGCAAGCCGACCGACCCCGACGACGACCAGATGTACGCCCGCATCACCGGCCTGCCGCGCGGCGGCACCGTCCGCGTCGGGGAACGCAGCGTGCTGATCGGCGACTATCTGACGGTGGAGCAGCTGGCGGCCACCAGCTTCAAGCCCGACGGCAGCTTCCGCGGCGAGGCCGGCGCCTTCGAGTTCCTGGTGGCCGACGGCCGCGGCGGCATGGTCACCGGCACCATTCCGGTCACCATCAAGCCGAGCAACCAGCCGCCGGCCGTGGTGGCGGAGCGCAAGCTGCGCGTCGCCGGCAACCCGATGGGGATCGATGCCCCGGCCGATCCCGACGGCGATCCGCTGACCGTCACCGTCACCGCCGTGCCGGAACGCGGCAGCGTTCATGACGGTGCGGCGGTGGTGAAGCCGGGCGACCGGCTGACGGTCCAGGCGCTGACCGCGCTGACCTTCGACCCGGAGGCCGCGGCCCCCGGACCGGCCGGAAACCTGCGCTACAGCGTCGACGACGGGCGCGGCGGCACCGCCACGGCGAGCGTCAGCGTGGAGATCGCGCCGCCGGGAACCACGCCGGTGGCGGAGCTGGAGGACAGCCTGTGGAAGCGCGTCCAGTCCAGCAGGGAGCCCGGCGACTATCAGGCCTTTCTGCAGCTGTTCGGCGGCAGCGGCTACGCTCCCATCGCCCGCCGCCAGCTGGAAACGCTGACCCTCGCCCGCAAGCGGGCGGAAGAGCCGCCGAAGGCGGAGGGCAGGCAGGAGGCGGCCAAACAAGAGGCGGGCAAACAGGACGCGACGAAACAGGACGCGACGTTGGGCCCCGGCCTGGAGCCGGCGGAACCCGGACGCTATACCGCCACGGTGGACAGCGTGCTGCGGGCGGCGCCGGCCAACAGTGGCGCGCGGGTCGGCCGGGTGGCGCGCGGATCGGCGGTGCAGGTGCTGGGCCGCGTGCCGGACGGCGGGTGGTACCGCATCGCGCTGGAGGACGGCACCCAGGGCTTCATTGCCGCCACGCTGTTGAAGCACGAACCGGCGGCACCCCCGGCGGCACCCGTGGTGGAGGCCGCGCCCCAGCAACCACCGCCCGAGCCCTCCAAGGCCGAGCCGCAGGTGGTGGCGGCCACGCCGCCGGCGCCCGCACCGGCACAGGGCAACGGGACGGCGCGCAACCATGGCAACGGCAACAGCTTCCAGGATTGCCCGACCTGCCCGGTGCTGGTGCGGGTGCCGGCCGGCAGCTTCATGATGGGGAACGACAAGGGCGATCCGTCGGAACGGCCGGTCCACCGCGTCACCATCGCCAAGCCCTTCGCACTCGGCATGTATGAGGTGACGGTCGGCGAATGGCGCGCCTGCATCCAGGAGGGCGGCTGCACCGACATGCCGCGCATGGTCAATCCCACCGACGGCACGCCCGTCCACAATCTGCATTGGCAGGATGCCCAGGCCTATGTGGCGTGGCTCAGCCGCAAGACCGGACAGCGCTACCGGCTGCCGAGCGAGGCGGAATGGGAATTCGCCGCGCGCGCCGGCACCACCGCGCCCTACTGGTGGGGAGGAGAAGGGGGGACGTATGCCGACTGCGACGGATGCGGCGGCCCGCACGAGCACCTGACCCCGATCGCGGCCGGCAGCTACAAGGCGAACCCCTTCGGCCTGCACGACATGAACGGCAGCGTGGCGGAATGGGTGGAGGATTGCTGGAACAGGAACTATCACGGCGCGCCGGACGACGGCAGCGCCTGGACCCGCGGCGACTGCCGCAAGCGGGTGCTGCGCGGCGGCTCCTGGCGCGACAAGCCGGAGGCCATCAACGGTACGGTGCGCAACAACTACGACATCGATGTGCGCTATCTCACCAACGGCTTCCGGGTGGCGCGCGAGGTGAACTGAGGGTGCTCAGCGCTGGACGGTGACCGTGTTCTGGGTCGCGCGGTTGCGCGTGCCGACCGCGGTGTTGGTCACGGTGTTCACGTTGTTGAACTGCACCCCGCCATGGGCCAGCGCCGTGGGCAGGTGCGGCAGCGGTCCGGCGGTGGTCATCAGCAGATCCAGCGTTGACGGGCCTGCGGGCTTGGCGGACGGCGCGGGAGCGGGGGCCGGTTCGGGCGCCGGCTGGGCGGGGGCAGCGGTTTCCACCGGGCCGGCGGCGCCGTCGCCGAGTTGCTGCTGACTCACGTTGCCGTCGCCGAAGGCGAAGTTCAGCGCGCTGTTGAAGTTGTTCACGATGAAGGGCGCGTCGATGATGGTGAAGCCGGGATCGGGCTGCACCGGCGGCTGGCGGCTGGCGGCCAGCGGCTGGCCCTTGTTGAAGCCGGCGAGATAGCCGGCGTCGCCGCGGATGCGGGTGATCGCCTGCTGGTTCACGGAAGACCGGCGGACCGACGGGTTGGTCACCATCGCGCCGGGAGGCGCGCCACGGGGTGTCGGATTCACCGACACTGGCAGGCGCGGCGCCTGGGAGAAGGCCTGCGCCATCGCGGCGCCGGGGATCGGGCCGGGCGGAAAGGCGATGCCGCCGGCGACCTGGGCTGCGGCCGTCCCGGCGGTCAGCAGCAGGGCGGCGACCGTGGGAAAAAGAGCGGTTCGGGGCGACATCGTCAGGGGCTCCCTCCGGATCGGCGGCCGGGGCTGGCGCCGGGCATGGGGAGCAGGGTAGGCGGCACCGGACGCCGGCGCTGTGGCGCGGCTCACAGGACGGTGTCGATGGGGCGACTCAGCCGCAGGATTCGCCGATTTCGTCCAGCGCGCCGGTGTCGCGGATGACGATGCAGCCGGCGTCCATTTCAATCACGCCGGCGCGCTGCCATTCGTTCAGCAGCTTGTTGACGCTCTCGCGCGACACGCCGACGAGGCAGCCAAGCTGCTGCTGCGACAGCTTGATATCCAGCCGCAGACCCTGCGGTCCCGGCTTGCCGAAGGCCTCGCCCAGCCGTTTCAGCGCGCGGGCGAAGCGGGAGGACGCTTCCAGGAACAGCGTGTCCTCCAGATGCTCGCTGGTCGTGCGCAGCCGCTTGCACAGCACGCCGATGATGCGGAAGGCCAGGTCGGGCCTTGCGGTCAGCACCGGCATCAGTTGCGACCGGTCGAGGACGAGCAGATCGGTCTCCTCCAGCGCCACTGCGTCGGCGGTGCGCGGCTCGCCGTCCAGAACCGCGATCTCGCCGAACAGGCCGCCCTTGTTGATGATGCTCAGCACCAGCTCCTTGCCGTCCATCGAGTGGCAGCAGATCTTCACCCGGCCGCGGATGACCGCCATCATGCTGTCGCCCGGATCACCCTTCTGGAAGATCATGGCGCCGCGCGAGTGGTGGGACAGCCGGGCGGTATTGGCGAGACGCTGCCGTTCCTCCCGCTCCAGATGCTTGAGCAGGAAGTGTCCGGCGAGGACGAGATCCTTGTCGAAGTTGATCCGTATCGCGGTCATGGCCGCCACCCCCCGGCTGACATCGTAGCTGACATCGTGACTGACATCACGGGCCGCTTCTCCAGCCAGGGAATGGTACGCCCGCAACCGGGCCGTCTTACTCCATCAAAGGCGGTACGCCGTCGTTGGCGCTGCTGCTCCGTCCGCGCGTGGGACGGACACGAAAAGGGCGGCCGGCGCTGGCCGGTCGCCCTTTGGTTGGAAGGTCAGGGATCAGCGGAAGATCGCCTTCGGCGGCAAAGGCTGCGGGTTCAGGGCGCGGTCGCCGCCGAAGGTTGGACCCGGCGTGATCCCCGGCAGGGTCGTCCGGCCGCAGGTCAGGCAGGGCGGCGGCTTCGGGATGCCGGGGGCCGGCTGGAGGATCAGCGGGCCGAGCGAGGTGGCCCGCGTGTAGGACATGGTCGGCGTCGCGGCGAAGGCCGGTGCCGCGGCGATGGTGGCAAGCGCCAGCGACAGGGTCAAAAGGCGGGACATGGCGGTGTCTCCGGTTCGGTTGCGGTGGGGATCAGTCGATGTCGGGGGCGTCGTCCTCATCCATGTCGAGGGAGCGGGCCTGATGACCGAAGGGGAAGCCCCGGCGGTCGAAGAGGCCGTGCAGGTCGGGGGCGACCGGACGGGGGAGCAGAAGGGCTTCCGCATCGGGAACGACCTCCGACCGCGGATCGGACGGCGTGGCGGAGCAACGGGTCAGGCCGTCGAGCGTCACGCAGCTGAGCGTTCCCGATCCCCGCATGCAGACTGTCTTGCCGTTGACCGTCTGGCAGGCGAGGGAGCCGGCCTGCACCGGCGCCGAAAGCGCCGCGAACAGCAGGGCGGGCACGGCGATGGTCAGGATTGTCGGGACTTTGAGCGGGAGCTTCGGCATCGGTGGCCTCCCGTGCAGGGGGGTAGGGGTGGGTGTGGGGATCAGCGGCGCAGGCCGGTCAGCGCTTGGCCGGCGCTGTTGCCGAGGCCGGCGGTGATGTTGGTGCCGACCCCGACATTGGTGCTGACCAGAGGCCCGCGACCGCTGAAATTCAGCCCGACCTGAACGCCGCTCCCTTGGGCGTTGCCCTGGAAGCCGAGCAGCCTCTGCCCGGCACTGTTGCCGATCCCGGCGGCGACGTTGGTGGCGGTGCCGACATTGGTGCTGACCAGCGGGCCGACGCCGCGGATGGGCGCGCCGCCGCCGCCCTGGAAGACGGCGCCCTGCTGTTGCGCCGAATTGCCGATGCCGGCGCCGACATTGGTGGCGTTGGCGACGTTGGTGCTGACCAGACCGGGAACGGCCATCATGGAGGGCAGACCGGGGCCGGTGGCGGATTTGGGCTGCGCCAGGGCGGGGGTCGCCAGCAGAGCGGTGGCGAGAGCGCCCAGAACGATATTGCGGATCATGGCGTGGGTTCCTTCGATGGGGGGTGAGGCTTCGGGCTTCCGCGCCCCGGTGTTCTCTTGAAGAAAGCTTAGCGAAACGCCGGAATTGCTTCTGTGAGCTGACCCACAGTTGGCCGGCCTTTTCCGGCAATGTTCCGGCGGGGCCAAGCGGGCAAAAGAAAGCTCCGGCCGGGAACCGGCCGGAGCGAGGTCTGGGGAGGAAGCCTGGAAGGAGGAGTGGCGGTCAGCGCTGCTTGACCAGGGCGCTCTGGCCGGCAAAGTTGCCGACGCCGGCCGACAGGTTCTGCATGGAGCTGTGGTTGAAGGGACCGAGCAGCCCGCCGGAGCGCTGCAGCACCGTGCCGTTCTGCAGGGCGGTGTTGCCGATGCCGGCCGCCGTGTTGCCGACATTGGCGACCGAGCCGCCGCTCAGCAGGCCGCCGCTCCGCTGCATCACCGTGGCCATCTGGCCGGCGTTGTTACCGATGCCGGCGGCGGTGTTGCCGATGGTCGCCGCCGAGCCGCCGCCGAACACGCCGCCGCTGCGCTGCTTCACGAAGGCGCCCTGGTTGGCCGTGTTGCCGATGCCGGCGGCGAGGTTCGACACGGTGGCGACGTTCGGCCCGGCGAAGGGACCCTTCGACCGCTGCATGACCAGCGCGCTCTGGTTGGCGGTGTTGCCGATGCCGGCCGCGGTGTTGGAGATGTCGGAGATGTTCTGGGCCATCGCCGGGGCGGCGAACAGGGCGAGCGAAGCGAAGCCGGTCAGCAGGGAGGTGCGGATCATGATCTGGTCTCCTGTCTCGGTGCCGCGGGATGCGGCGTGTTGCCGATGGACAGACCCTACCCAAGACCCGGATTCCGGGATGTGAGCCGCACCACAAACTTGCGCCTTTTCCCGATCAGCGCGGTTTTGCGTCTGGATGCGCCTCCTGCCAGTGCGGATAGGTGACGTAGGCGGTCAGAGCGCCCTGTTCGTGCGAGCGGATGGTGACGGACGAGCCCTTGGGCATGTGGACGATCTCGCCAGGGCCGGCGGTGACCGTGCCGGCGTCGGACGCGACCGAGACCCGCCCCTCCAGCACCACCATCACGTCGTCGACGGCAATCTCCTCGTTGATGCTCTGGTTGGGCTCGTAGCGGCCGTAGCCGACGGTGATCGGGGCGCCGTGGCGCTGGTCGATCGCGTTGCCGACGAACACGTCGGCTTGCTGGCCGGGGGTGCGCTCCAGCGAAACGTCGGTCAGGGCGAATTTGCGGACGGTCATCTGCGCCTCCTTGGAATGGTGGGTCCGATCCACCTCAGCTAGTATCGGGCGGGCTTCTGCATAAGGCGGCAACGGTTCAACAGCATGGTGGGTGACATTCAGCAATGCGCAGACGCCTGAAGCCGGGGGAATATGCGGAGCTGCGGGCCTTCGTCGCAGTGGCGGAAGCCTGCAGCTTCCGCCGGGCGGCGGCCGAACTGGGCCTGACGCCATCGACGCTGAGCCATGCGGTCCGCGCCTTCGAGGACCGGATCGGCCAGCGGCTGCTGAACCGGACCACGCGGGCGGTTACGGTGACGGAGGCCGGGGCCAAGCTCCTGCAGGACTTGCGGCCGGCGCTGGCGCGGCTGGACGATGCCGTGGCAGGGGTCGGCATACCCGAGGGCGCGCCGGTCGGAACCGTGCGGTTGGCGGCGCCGCGGCTGGCGATCCAGATGCTGGTCGAGCCGGCGGTCCGGCAACTGGCCCACGACTGTCCGCATGTGACGCTGGACGTGCGCACAGCCGAATGGCCGGGCGACCTGACCGACGGGTTCGACCTTGGCATCCAGTACGGCAACGATGTGGCGCAGGACATGGTGGCTGTGGCGCTGACCAAGCCGTTCACCGCCGCGGTGGTCGGTTCGCCCGGCTATTTCGCGGATCATCCGCCCCCGCGCCATCCCGCCGACCTGGTGCGGCACCGCTGCATCGGTTGTCTCAGCGGCCCGGCCGGTGCGCTCTACCGCTGGGTCTTCGAGCGCGACGGCGAAACGGTGGTGCTCGACGTCGGCGGCACGCTGGTTACGGACGACGCCGACCTCATGCTGAATGCGGCGATCGGCGGCGTCGGCCTGTGGCATGGCATCGACCGCGTCGTGCAGCCGATGATCGACGATGGCCGATTGCTGCGGGTCTTGACCGACTGGTCGCCGAGTTTTCCCGGATTCCACCTCTATTATGCAGCGGGTGCGCCGCTGTCTCCGGCCGTACGCGCCGTCGCGGACGCGCTTCGGAGCAGCGGCTGACCGCATTGCGCTCCTCAGGCCGATGCGAGCGCCACCGCGTCGGCACCGGCGGCAAGGCGCATCGGGCAGGACGGATCGGTCGCCGCGCGCCACACCGCTTCTGCGACATCTGAGGCGTTGGTGACCGGACCCGGCTGCTGCCAAGCCGCGAAAACGGTTTGCGCCAGGGGCGCATAAGCCTCCGGAATGGCGTCGCGCATGAGAGACCGGGCATTCTCGCTGAATGCGGTGTCCGGCGCCCGGCCGGGAAGGACCAGATGCGTCCGCACATTGAACGGCTCCAGTTCCAGAGCCAGCGATTCGGTGAAGGCGTTCACCGCCGCCTTGCTCGCCGTATAGACCGAGAGCAGATGCAGCGGCTTCAGCGTCACGGTGGAGGTGACGTTGACGATGACACCCGACTTCCGCGCCCTGAATTGCGGCAGCAGCGCCTGCGTCATCGCCATGGTGCCGAAGGTGTTGGTCGCGAAGATCCCGCGCACGCTGTCCATCGTCACCCCTTCCAGCGCGCCCAGCAAGCCGATGCCGGCATTGTTGACCAGCACATCGACCGCTCCGGCCTCTTCCACCGCGCGGCCGATGCTGTCCGCATCGGTGACGTCGAGGCGGAGGATCCGCAGCCGGTCGGAGCGGGGCAGCACATCCTCGCGCGGGGTGCGCATGGTGGCGATGACCGTCCAGTCGCGGTCGAGGAAATGACGGGCCGTTTCCAGGCCGAAGCCGGACGAGCAGCCGGTGATGAGGATGGTTTTCATGGAATGGCTCCTGCCGATTTGGTGTGAAGCGGAAGATAGACCGTGACGGCCGGACTATCTATAATCAGAAGTCCGGAATTCATTTGCAGGAGTCCGAATATGGTCGACCCTCTGGCGCAGGTGGTCAGCCTGCTGCGGCCGAGTGCCTCGTTCTCGAAGCTCACCTATGGGGCCGGCTGCTGGCGGGTCCGGCGGACGGAGGTCGGGCGGCCATTCTACTGTGTGGTCCTCGACGGATCGTGCCGACTGAGCCTCGGCGGAGGCGATCCGATCACACTGGAGGCCGATGACTTCGTGCTGATCCCCGCGGTCAACGAGTTCACGGTGGCGAGCATCGCGCCGATGCCGCCGGGGGCCGCCGACACCAGTCCGGTCGAGCTGCGGCCGGGAGAATATCTGCTGGGCAGTCCCGACCGGTCACCGGACGTCTGCAATCTCGTCGGTTACTGCGCCTTCGCGTCGCCCGACGCCGACCTGCTGGTGTCGCTGCTGCCGCAACTGATCCATGTTCGTGGCGAGAAGCGGCTGAGCGCGCTGGTGCGGATGGTGAACGAGGAATCGCGCGCGCTGCGGCCAGCGCGCGAGGTGATCCTGGCGCGCCTGCTGGAAATTCTGCTGATCGAGGCCCTGCGATCCACGGTGGTGTCCACGGGATCGCCGGGGCTGCTGCGGGGGCTGGGCGACGACCGGCTCGCCGTCGCCCTCCGGCACATCCATGACCGCCCGTCCGCGCCCTGGACGGTCGCCCAGCTGGCGAAGGAGGCGGCGCTGTCGCGTTCGACCTTCTTCGAGCGGTTCCGGCAGGCGGTCGGCGTCGCCCCCATGGAATATCTGCTGCAATGGCGCATGGCCCTGGCCAAGGACATGCTCCGCCGCCGCGACGGCGGGATCGCCGATGTCGCCGAGCGTGTCGGCTACAGCTCCGCCAGCACGTTCAGCGTCGCCTTCACCCGCCATATCGGCGTTCCGCCGACGGTTTATGCGCGCCGGCAGGAGGAGCGGGAGGCGACGCCTGCCGAACCTGCGATGGCCGGCGTCGTGCCGTGAGGATGGCGCCTTATGCCGCTGCGCCGTCGCGGGTCCGCAGCATGCGCAGGGGGTTGTAGGTCAGGACGACGGTTCCGTCCTGCCGCGTCACGCGATTGAGCGTGCGGATCAGGCCGCGGCCCGGCTTTGAGGTCGGGCGGGCTTCGATCACCTCGCAGGCGACATGGATGGTGTCGCCGACGAAGGTCGGCGCCTTCACGTCGATTTCGGCATTGAGAAAAGCGAGGCCGGTGCGCTGCATGCTGGCGGTCAGCAGGCCTTCGGAAAAGGAATAGACCAGGGCGGCGGGCACGACCCGGCCGGCGATCGCCATATGCTCGCGGTCGGCGGTGTTGGTGAACAGCTCCTCGGTGAACCAGCTGAGATTCACGAAAGCGGTGAGGTCGGATTCGGTGATCGTGCGGGCGACCGTGCGAAAGCGCGTGCCGACGGGCAGATCCTCGAAATGAAAACCGAGCCCGATGGTGGGGCCTTCCTGGTCCTGGCTACCGATGGTCATGGTGCGTCCCCTTTTGCGGTGATGGCCGTTCCGGCCCGCAGCGGCGGCGGAGCCGGGATCGCTCCGGCAATCGCCGGGCTGAGAAGGAAGGGCAGGGGGGCCGCGCTGATGGCGGCGGCGGCCACGACCAGCGAGACCGCGTATCCCTGCGTGATGTCGTGCAGCAGACCGGACAGCCACGCCCCCAGCGCCGCGCCGATCGACATGGTGGCGTAGATGCTCCCGAAGATGGTCGCCGAACCGCCGACGAAGAGCCGGCTGGTCAGGGTGGAGACGATGGGGCCGCGTGCCCCCTGGGCGATGCCGAACAGCAGCGTGTAGCCGGCAAGCAGGATCGGACTCGGCCGCTCATACAGCCCGATCAGGCAGAGGATGCCGGCCAGCGTGCCGGCGAAGCTTGCCAGCGCCGTGGTGCGGAAGCCGATGCGGTCGCACAGGCCGCCGGCGGCGATCACCCCGGCCACCGACAGCATGCCGGCCGATCCGAAGGCCGCCGCCGCCTCGATCGGCGGATAGCCGCTCTCCACCAGCATCGCCACGACCTGGACGATGACGATGTACATGCCGAAGGCGGTGAAGAACAGGACATGGACCAGACCCCAGAAGGGCAGGGTACGCATGGCCTCCGGCAGGCGCCATCCGGTTCCGGCGCGGCGGACGGGGGTGGCGCCGCCATCCTCCTGCTCCGCCGGTCGGCCGTCGGCCAGCCGGCGCCACGGCAGCAGAAGCACCGGCAGGGCCAGCGCGGCGAGCAGCAGGCCCATCGCCTGATAGGCGCCGCGCCAGCCGAGCCTTTCGATCAGCAGCTGCGCCAGCGGCGCGATCACCAGGATGCCCGACCCGAAGCCGGCATAGGCGATGGCGATGGCCGTGCCGAGATGCCGACGGTGCCAACGGCCGATCAGCGCCGCCGCCGGGATCATGCCGATGGCGGCGACCCCGAGCCCGGTGACGATGCCAAGACAGAGATAGAGCTGCCAGCGCGCCTCCAGCATGCTGCCGCCCAACGTTGCCAGCGCCAGCAGGACCAGCCCCACCGGGTAGACGACGCGCGGGCCGAACCGTTCGAACGCCATGCCGCTGACGGGAGCGGCGAGCCCCTGCACCAGCATGTAGAGCGCATAGACGCTGGTCAGGGTGCTGCGCGGCCAGCCGGTTTCCTGTTCGATGGGAACCAGGAAGACCGTGTAGGCATCGGCAACCCCCCGCGCCACGAAATTGAAAAGGAAGGCGAACAGGACGACGAGCAGCGCCGGCGACAGCGTCGGGTTCCGTGGCGGTCCTCCGCAGGGCCGGTTGCCGAAGGGCAAGGCTCAGCCCTCCACGGCGGTGGCGGCCGGAGAAGGGCTTTGCGTGATGCCGCGCGCCAGAAGGTCGGCGATCCGCTCCTCGCCGTATCCGGCCTCGCGCAGCAGTTCCACGCTGTGTTCGCCCAGGCGCGGGGCTTGGCGGACGGGTTCCGGACGGCGGCCGGACCAGCGCGTCGGGACGCCGATGGAGCGCACCGTCCCCTCATGGGGATGCTCGACCGTCCGCAGGAAGCCGGTCGCGGCATGGTGGCCGTCGTCGATCAGGCTGTCGGGCGTGTGCAGCGGCATGACCGGAATGTCGGCCTTCGTCAGGGCGGTCAGCCAGTCCGCCGTGCTGCGGGTGGCGATGGCGTCGGCGACCAGCCCGTACAGTTCGTTGATGTGGCGGGTACGGCTGCCGATGTCGGCGAAGCGGGGATCGCTGTCGAGTTCGCTGTCCCGCCCGATCAGCGTGAAGAAATTGCGCCATTGCTTGTCGTTGTAGATCACCACGCAGATGTGGCCGTCGCTGGTGCGGTAGGGGCGGCGGTGGCGGGCGAGCAGCCGGGGATAGCCGGTGGGACCCAGCGGCGGCTCGAAGGTCATGCCGCCCATATGGTCGCCGAGGACGAATTCGGTCATCGCCTCGAACATCGGGATTTCGATCTCCTGCCCCTCGCCGGTGCGCTCGCGGTGGAACAGGGCGGCGGCGACCGCATAGACGGCGTGCAGCCCGACGGTACGGTCGGCCATGGTCGCCGGCACATAGCGCGGATCGCCGCGGGATGAGTCGGCGATCAGGGTGGGAATCGCCGCCGCGCCCTGGATCAGATCGTCGTAAGCCGGCTTTTCCGCATATGGGCCGTCCTGGCCGAACCCGGTGACCGCCGCGTAGATGATCGACGGGTTGACCGCGGCGAGGTCGTCATAGGACAGCCCGAGCCGCGCCATGGCGCGCGGCCGGACATTGTGGATGAGGACGTCGGCGCCGCGGGCCAGATCGAGCAGCGCCTGCCGCCCGTCCGGCGCCTTCAGGTCCAGCACGATGCTGCGCTTGGAGCGGTTGGCGTGCAGGAAGATGGCGCCCATGCCGGGATGGCGCATCGGCCCGATGCCGCGGACATTGTCGCCGGCCGGGGATTCGACCTTGAGGACATCGGCGCCGAGATCGCCCAGGATCTGCGTCGCATAGGGCCCCACCAGAACCGAGGTGAGATCGAGGATCCGAACGCCGTTCAGCGGACCGTTCATGCCGGGCCTCCGTGATGGGGGAGTTTGGACGGGGTCGGAGCGGCGGCGCCGATCTCCGCCAGAATGGCCTCGGCGTCGCCGTTCAGGGCCGGCGCCGGTGCATGCAAGGGGGAGGTCTGCCCGTCGGCGCGGACGGGAAAGCCGACCTGCCGCCCGTCGGGACCGGCGACCGACAGGCCCAGCGCCTCCGCCTGGGCAGAGGCGGCGGCCTCGTGGGGAAGGCGGCAGATGTCGGCCGGCACGTCGGCCTCGGTCAGCCTCGCGATCCAGCGGTCGGCGCTGTCGCCGGCGATCACCTCCGCCAGCAGGCCGGCGAGCCGGTCGCCATGCGCCTGACGGCCGGAATAGCTGTCGAATGCCGGGTCGGAGAGCGCCTCCGCGGCTTGGCCGGACGGCTGGGTCGCCACCGCGGCGCGGAAGCGTCGCCAGAAATGGTCCTCCATCAGGCCGAGCGCGATCCAGCGGTCGTCGGCGGTCCGGTAGATGTCGTTGGCCGGGCTGAGATGGGCGCGCGGGTCCTGCTGCGGCTCGGTGCCATGGCGCAGGCCGGCGCAATAGAGCACGGCGCCGAACAGGCTGGCGTCGAGATGCCGGCCGCGTCCGGTACGGTCCCGTTCGGCCAGCGCCGCGGTGATGGAAGCGGCGGCCAGCGCCCCCGCCGCGAAGTCGCCGACGGGAATGCTGGGGCGGGACGGCGGGCGGCTCCAATGTCCGGGAAGCCCGAGCGCGCCGGCCGCCGCCATGATGTTGATGTCATGGGCCGGACGGTCCCGCGCCGGTCCGGACTGGCCAAAGCTGGAGACGGAGCAGTAGACGATCCGCGGGTTCAGGGCGCTGAGCGCCGCGTAGCCGATGCCCAGCCGGTCGGCGACGCCGGGCCGGCTGGATTCGATCACCACGTCGGCCCAGCCCGCCAGCCGCGCCACGATGGGCGCGGACTGCGGGTCCTTGAGGTCGAGGGCCAGACTCCGCTTGCCGCGGTTGACCGCTGCGAACATCGCCTGCTGATAGCTGCGGGCGCTGTCGCCGCCGGGCGGCTCGACCTTCACGACTCTGGCGCCCAGATCGGCCAGCACCGTGGAGATGAAGGGACCCGGCAGCAGGGCTGAGAAATCGACCACCCTGGTGCCGGCCAGCGGACACCAGGATTCAGAAGACCGGTCGGATGTCATCGGCTTTCCTGTAAAGCGGCTTTCCTGTCAGGCGGAGCGGGGATCAGGTCCGGGAGATTATTTCCCGTCCTTCAGCGCCTGCTGGAAGGCGGCCAGCACCTCGCTTCCCGGCAGGCGGCGCTTGTCCAGGTTGGCCGCCCATTCCTTGCTGACCGACGACAGCATGTCCTTCAGCTTCGCGCTTTCCGCTTCCGGCAGATGGACCATGGTCACTCCGGCCTTCTTCAGCCGTTCGATGTCGTTGGCCTCGTCGTGGTCGGTCTTTTCACAGGTGCTGTGGTTGATGGTCTCGGCGGCCTTGTCCATGGCATCGCGGATTTCGGCGGGAAGCTGGTCCCATTTGCGCTTGCTGATCATGTAGGTGATGACGAAGCTGCCCAGATTCTCGCCGACGGTCGCCGATTTCACGGTGTTCTGCAGGTCGTAGGACAGCACGCTGGAGTGGGGGAACAGCATCCCGTCGACGGTGCCGCGAGACAGCGCCTCCATCACGTCGGGGGTCGGGATCTGCACCGGCACGGCGCCCATCTTGCGGATCGCCAGTTCCTTCGCGGCGCCGGTGGTGCGGATCTTCTTGCCCTTGACGACGTCGATGCCCTCGATCCCGGTCTTGCCCATGTAAAGCTGGTAGGGCGGCAGGACCATCGTCCACAGCACCCGCATGCCCGCCGGCCCGATCTCGCGCTTGTCGAGGATGCCGCCGGGCTTGACCAGCTGCCAATAGGCGTTGGTGCCGGCGCAGGAGGAATTGAAGGCCTCCGGCAGTTCGGCCACGGTGGACAGCGGCAGCTTGTCGGTCACGAAGGCCGGCGCGACATAGCCGATGTCGACCACGCCGTTCTGCGTCAGGGACAGCAGGTCCTTGGCCTTGCCCAGCTGTTCGGCCGGGTAGTATTCGAAATCCACCTTGCCGTTGGTCAGGCGCTTGATCTCGTCCATCCAGGGCTTGGTGCCGTATTCGACGACATAATGGCCGGCGGGGAAGGAATCGGCGACGCGCAGCTTCGTCTGCTGTGCCGCCGCCGGCGCCGCGGTGAGGGCAATAGTGACGGCCAGCGGTGCGTTGAGAGCGAACAGGGTCGCGGCGGTGGTCGGCTTCATGGGTTTCCTCCGGATTTTTCTGCAGGTTTGTTGTCGTTTGGCCGCGGGTCAGTAGCGCATCGTCGACGGCAGCCAGGTGATGATCTGCGGGAAGGCGGTCAGCGCCGCGATCAGGATCAGGTGCGCGACCACATGGGGCATCACGCCGGCGAAGATCTCCTCCAGCGGCCGGCCGGTGTAGCGGGCGACGACGAAGACGTTCAGCCCCATCGGTGGAGTCACCATGCCGACCTCGGCGGTGATGACGACGATCACGCCGAACCAGACCGGGTCGAAGCCCAGCGACAGGACGACCGGCAGCACCACCGGCACGGTCAGGATCAGGATGGCGATCTGGTCCATGACGCAGCCCAGCAGCACATAGCCGAACAGGATCAGCGCCATGATCACCCACGGCGACACGTCGAGCGCTCCGACCCAATGGACCAACTCCTGGGTGATCTGCGTCAGGGTGAAGAAGGTCCCGAACACATGGGCGCCCAGCATGATCATCAGGATCATCGCGGTGGCATGGACCGCGCGGACCAGGGCGGCGCGCAGGGTTCCGGCGGTCAGGTTGCCCGAGCGCAGCGCCAGCAGGAACGCGCCGAAGGCGCCGATGCCCGCCGCCTCGGTCGGGGTGGCGATGCCGGCATAGATCGTCCCGGTGACGCCGGAGAACAGCAGGATCATCGCGCCGCACACCTTCAGCGAGGCGAATTTCTCGCGCAGGGTATAGCTGCGGCCTGCGGGAGCGCGGCTGCGGTCCTGGACGACCAGCAGGTAGACGGTCAGGATGATGGTCAGCGTCACCAGGATGCCGGGAATGATGCCGCCCACCAGCAGCGCGCCGATGCTGACGTCGGCGATGATGCCATAGAGCACCAGCGCGATGCTGGGCGGGATCAGCATCGCCAGCGTGCCGGAGATCGCCACCACGCCGCCGGCCAGCTTCGGCTCGTAGCCCTGTTCCAGCATGGCCGGGATCGAGGTGGAGGACAGCGTCGCCGCCGCCGCCGTGCTGGAGCCGGAGATGGCGCCGAAGCCGGCGCCGGCCACCGCCGTCGCCATTCCCAGCCCGCCCGGCACCCGGCCGACCCATTTGGCGGCGGCGGCGAACAGGTCGTTGGCGACCCCGCTGAGGATCACGAACTCCGCCATCAGGATGAACATCGGGATGGTGATCATCTCGTAGGAGTTGGCGGTGGAGAAGGGCACCGTTTCGAGGATGCCCATCACCATGTCGACACCGCCGATCATCAGCAGCCCGGCCGCGCCGGAAACCGCCATGGCGAAGGCCACCGGCAGCCCGAAGGCCAGCATCAGGAAGAGGATGGAGATTCCGCCGAGCGCCACCATCAGATGCGTTCCTCCAGATTTGGGGTGGGAGCATGGTCGACGCCCTGGGCGCCACCGAAGGCGTCCCGGAGATGGGTCGCGGTCAGCAGAAGATTGCGGAGCGTCAGCAGGACCCCGCCGATGACGACCGGCACCAGCGCGATCCAGGTCGGCCACAGGTAGGCGCCGGACAGCGCCTCGTCGTTCTGCCAAGCGGAGAGGGAGCGCTGGAAGGCAAGCCAGCCGATCGCCGCCGTGACCATGGCGGACACAAGGTACCCGGCCGCCTCACCGATATGGCGCAATGGCTGGGGCATGCTGCGCTGGAGGATGTCGATGCCGATATGGCCGTTCTCGCGCAGGGTGTCCGACACACCGAAGAAGAACATCCCGACCATGAGGTACAGGGAGATCACGTCGTAGGACCACGCCAGCGGCATGGCGAAGAAATACCTCAGGACCACGTCGGCCACGACAACCAGCATGATAAGCATCATGCAGGCCGCCGCGACCATGGAGAAGACGTGGTCGACGGCATCGAGGATTCCCGTCGATCCGCGTGTCTTGCTCATGGCTGGCACCTCCCTCGATGTTTTATCGACCGCTCTCATGGACGAGCAGCACCGTCTTTCCCTTGTGCCGGCGGGCCAACAGGTCCGCGGCGGCGGCCGGCATTTCCGCCCAAGGGCGCCGGACGGCGATTTCTGGCGCCAGCCGACCCTCGGCGGCCAGCGCCAGCAGCAGGGACAGGCCGCGCGCCGCCGGCTCGCCGCTTTTGATCTCTTCGAAGACGGCGAGGCCGGTCACGGTCCGCGATCCGCTCATGTAGAAGGCGCGGGCGTCGATGGTGGTCTCGGGACCGCCGGTGACGCCGAAGACCACGCAGATGCCCCCGGGCGCCAGCATGCCGAGCGACCGCGCCAGGGACGGTCCGCCGACGGATTCGACGATCAGGTCGAACGGTCCGGTGCCCGCAGCCTCGCCCTGATCCTCCGCCATCACCACGGCATGGTGGGCGCCAAAGCCGAGCGCCCGCGGCACATCCTCGGCGGTGCGGACCATCGCGGTCACCCGCGCCCCGGCCTGCCGGGCAAGCTGGCAGGCGAAATGGCCGACGCCGCCGGTGGCGCCGGTGACCAGCACGCGCTTGCCCAGCAGGTCGCCGCCCCGCCTCAGCGCATGCAGCGCCGTCAATCCGGCGACCGGCAGGCAGGCGGCCTGTTCCGTCGCCACCCCGTCGGGAATCGCTGCAAGCTGGCGGACCGGCACGGCGGCCAGTTCGGACCATGCGCCGGAGACCAGCAGTCCGGCGACGCTGGTCCCGGCGGCGGGGCCGGAGCCGTCGGCCGCCTGTCGTTCCACCACGCCGGCAAGATCCCACCCCGGCCGTGTGCCCGCACGGGCGGACAGCGCCCGCGTCGCCTCGCCGCGATTGAGCGAGATCGCCTCCACCCGCACCAGCGCCTCGGAGGGCTTCGGATCGGGGGGCGACACGTCGCGCAATGCGAAGACCCCTCCCGCCTCCATGACGATCGCTTGCATGGCCCTATCCTCCCGTTCGGCGGTTTCCGGTGCGCAAGGTCGCGGGTCGGCCGCCGGTGGTCAGCGGCCAAGTGGTCAGCGGCCGGTGAAACGCGGGTCCCGCCGCTCCAGCAGGCCCGCCACGGCTTCGCGGTGATCGTCCGTCGCATGGGCAAGCGCCTGCATCGCGGCCGACATCTCCAGCAGGCTGTCGAGGTCGGCGTTGCGGCCCTGGCGCAGCAGGCGCCGCGTCATCCGCACGGCGTGCGGCGGGTTGGCGGCGATGCGGGCGGCGAGCGCCCGCGCCTCCGCCAGCAGGTCGGCATCGGGCACGACGCGGGAGACCAACCCGCAGGCCAGCGCCTCCCGCGCGTCGATGGCGTCGCCGGTGAGCGCCATCTCGCAGGCCTTCGAAAAGCCGACGACCCGCGGCAGGAACCAGGCGCCGCCGTCGCCAGGCACGATGCCGACCTTGACGAAGCTTTCGGCGAAGCGGGCGCTTTCCCCGGCGATACGCAGATCGCACATGCAGGCAAGGTCGCAGCCCGCACCGACGGCCGGGCCGTTCACCGCGGCGATGGTCGGCACCTCCATCGCCTCGATCAGCAGGGGAAGGCGCTGGATACCGCGGCGGTAATTCAGCCGGGTCTGCGCCGGCAGCGGATCGTTGAGCCCGCCGGACGCCCCCATCTTCTTGAGGTTCCCGCCGGAGGAGAAGGCCGAGCCGGCACCGGTGATGATGATCGCACGGGTGGCGTTGTCGGCGTCGAGCCGGGCCAGCGCGGCGATCAGCGTTTCCAGAACGTCGTCGTCGGAGATCGGGTTGCGCTGTTCCGGCCGGTTCAGGGTCAGCGTGACGATGCCGTCCGCATTCTCTTCAAGCACCGCGTCGGTCATGGCGGTCGGGTCCTTCCTGTTGTGTCTTCTCCGGCCCCTGCGTGTTCACGCCGACGGTGCGTCAGCGCAGGCCGAGGCCGCGGGCGATGATGCCGCGCAGGATCTCGCGGGTGCCGCCGCGCAGCGAATAGGCCGGGGCGTTGAGGATGGTGTGGGCCAGGACGGCGGCCAGCTCGGTGTCGGCCTGCAGCGAGGGCTCCACCGACACGACGCCGCGGACGATCTCGGGGATTTCCTGCTCCACCAGGGCGCCGAGATCCTTGACCAGCGCCGCCTGCAGCGCCGGGTTCTCGCCGTTCTGGAGCATGCCGGCCACCGAGCGGGACAGCCGCCGCAGCGTGACGATGTGCGCGGTCAGCCGGCCGACCGCCTCCCTGGCGCGATCCGACGGGTCGTTGCCCAGCGCGCGCACCAACTCCACCAGCAGGGTGAAGGAGGACAGGAAACGTTCCGGCCCGCTGCGCTCGAAGGCCAGCTCGCCCATCACCTGATTCCAACCGTCGCCCATCCGGCCGATCAGGGCGCTGTCCGGGATGAAGGCGTCCTCGAACACCACCTCGTTGAAGTGATGCTCGCCCGACAGGTCGGCGATGGGGCGGATGGTGATCCCCGGCGTGTTCAGGTCGACCAGCAGCTGGCTGGTGCCGCCCTGCCGCTCCTCCTGGCCGCCGGTGCGGCAGAACAGGATCATGTAGTGGGATTTGTGGGCGTAGGTGGTCCACAGCTTGGTGCCGGTGACGCGGAATCCGCCGTCCATCGGGGTGGCGCGGGTGCGCACCGCGGCAAGGTCGGACCCGGAATCCGGCTCGCTCATGCCGATGCAGAAGTAGCATTCACCGGCGGCGATGCGTGGCAGGATCGTCCGGCGCTGCTCCTCGGTCCCGACCTTCAGCAGAAGCGGGCCGCTCTGGCGGTCGGCGATCCAGTGGGCCGCCACCGGCGCCCCGGCCGCCAGCATCTCCTCCAGCACGACATAGCGTTCGAGCGCGCTGCGTTCATGGCCGCCATAGGCCCTCGGCCAGGTCATGCCGATCCAGCCGCGCTCGCCCAGTTTGCGGCTGAAATCGGCGTCGAAGCCGCTCCAGGAGCGGGCGCGGTCACGCGGCTTGCGGGCGGCCAGTTCGGTGGCAAGGAAGTCGCGGACTTCGGCGCGCAACGCCTCGACATCGGCGGGCGGAGGCGCAGGGAAGGTGAATACGGTCATCGTCGGGTATCTCCGCGGCTCAGGCCGCCGTGATCATCGGCCACAAGCCGTCGGCGCCCGCGGCAATGGCGGCGTGTCCCAGGCGGCGGGACCATTCGGCGTCGTTGCCGAACTCGTCGCGCCAGGACCACAGGCGCCGGGTGAGGTGGTGGAGGCTGTGTTCGTGGGTAAAGCCGATGGCGCCATGGACCTGATGGGCGATGGCCGCCGCCACGCTCGCGGCCTCGCCGGTGCGCGCCTTGGCGACGGCGATGCGATGGTCGCCGGCGGGGGCGGTGATGGCTTCCGCGGCCAGATCGGCGGCGGCCGAGGCGGCTGCCGTCTGGCCGGCCAGCACCGCGAGGGATTGCTGGATCGCCTGGAACTTGCCGATGGGCCGGCCGAACTGCGACCGCTCGTTGGCGTACTGCACCGTCATCTCCAGAACCCGCGCCAGCGCCCCGGCGATCTGGATGCTGCGCAGGGCGGCGCCGGCGGCGTGCAGGCCTTCGGCGGTGACACCGGCGGCGGGCGCCACCTGCGACGGCTCCAGCAGGCAGTCGAAGCTCAGGTCGTCGCGCGGCTCCCCGGCGAGGTTGTTGCCGGGCGCCACGGCGAAGCGGCCGGCGGGGACCAGCGCGACATGCGGCATGCCGGCGGCCTCGGCGACCACCACAACGCCGGACACCTTGCCGCCCCAGGGCACGCGGCGAGCCAGCCCGGTCAGCCGCCAGCCGCCGTTTTCCGGCACGAGGTAGAGAGGGTGGGCCGTCCGGCCGGCGGTGGTGGTCGGTGCGACCGACAGCGCACCGCCCGGCGCGTCAATGCCGGCGCCGGCCAGCAGGCGGTTCGCCAGCATCGTCTCGCCCAGCGGAAGCGGCAGCGCGAAAGCGGCGGCGACGCGGACAGCCGCCAGCGCCTCCACCGGGTCGATGCCGAAGCCGCCCCGGTCCTCCGGGACCAGCGCCAGCGGCAGGCCAAGCTCCTCCACCGCGTTCCAGACGTCGCCCAGCCACTCACCCGCTTCGGCGCGGGCCAGTTCCCTGGGCGTGACGATGTTCTGGAACAGTCTGGTCGCCGTATCGACGAGGATCCGACCGGATTCGCTCATCTTCGTCCCCCCAGCTTTGCCGGTTCAAGATCGTTTCACTAGATGAAACGCCTTTTCATTGTTGAAACCGTACAGGGGGATGGTTTGGTTGGCAACCAAATTTGTTAGGGTCACCACCAATAGCCGAGGGGAGGCGGAGGTTCGGCGCCGCATATCCGGGCATGCAGATGGCGGCATGCGGATGGCGGACTGCGGGCAAGGGGAGGCCTGCCCGACTGGACTGATCAACCGGGGAAAAAGGGGGCCGGATCAGCCCTGGGCGCGGAAAACCTCGGCGAGGCGGGCGGCGGTCGCCTTCAGCGGCTCCAGCAGGCGGTCCACCGCCATCTCGTAGGACATGGCATTGCGCAGCATCAGGATGTTCACCGATGCGCAGGCGCGCTCGCCGTTCATCACCGGGACGGCGATGGCCCAGACGAGGCCCTCGTATTCGCGGTCGCTGTATGTGCTGTCCATCACGGAGAAGCCGCGCTCCCGCACCTCGGCCAGTATGGCGTCGGCCTTGTCCAGATCGACGCTCTCCGCATTCGGGCGGGCGGCGATCTGGGCGAGGATGCCCTGCCGCTCCTCGTCCGGGCAGAAGGCCAGATAGGCGCGGCCGAGCGAGGTCGACAGGACCGGCGCCTGATAGCCGGGCCGGCGGTTCAGGGACAGCGGCCCCTGTTCGCGGCTGGTCTGGACGACGATCATGGCGCCGCGATCGCAGATCGCCAGATCGGACGGCCAGCCGATGGATTTGCGGAAGTTCGTCAGGATCGGTTCCGCCGCGGCACCCAGGCTGCGCTGCAGGTCGTAGCCCTGGCTGAGCTGCAGGGTGCGCCAGGATGGAACATAGGCCGGCCGGCCGGCGACGCGCACGATGTAGCCGGCATGTTCCAGCGTTTCCAGCATCCGCACCACGGTCGCCTTGTCCAGCCCGGTCGCGGCATGGACCGATCCGACCGTCGCCTCCCGCGATGCATTCACCGCATTGAGGACGTCCAGACCACGCAGCAGGGCGACCACGGGCTTAAAGGACGGCATCTCGGTTCCTCCAACTCTGGGCCATTGCAAGTGATGGCCTATCGGCCATGGCAACTGATGGCGGTCTGTCCGGCCCGGCGGGGGCCGGGGACGTTAGCCGGACCGCATGGGATTGTACAGGCGGCCGATTGCCTTTCCGTTGAGCATTGTAACCCAGCCGGCGGCACGCTACCATCGATATGAAAAGCCATTTCGCACAGTGAAACGATAGGCGCCGGAGCGGCGCTTGGTCGACCAGACGGCGACCATCGGACAGCATTCAAGCCGGGACGATCATGAGCACAGAAAACCACGAGGATTCGCATGGTGGCGCCGGAACCGGAGCAGAAGGAGGCGGGGCGCTGGCCGGCATCCGCGTCCTCGACCTCAGCCGGGTGCTGGCGGGTCCCTGGGCGTCGCAGGCGCTGGGCGATCTCGGCGCCGACGTCATCAAGGTGGAGCATCCCGGACATGGCGACGACACCCGCGCCTGGGGGCCGCCGTTCCTGTCGGCTGACGGGGCGAATGGCGATGCGGAGCGGCTGAGCGCCTATTACCTGTCCTGCAACCGCAACAAGCGATCCATCGCCATCGACATCGCCAAGCCGGAGGGGGCCGACATCGTCCGCCGGCTCGCCGCGGACTGCGACGTGGTGATCGAGAATTTCAAGGTCGGCGGCCTTGCCCGCTATGGGCTGGATTATGCCGCCCTGTCACGCATCAACCCGCGTCTGGTCTATTGCTCCATCACCGGCTTCGGCCAGACCGGGCCGCTGGCCCCGCGTCCCGGCTATGATTTCCTGATCCAGGGAATGAGCGGACTGATGAGCATCACCGGCCAGCCCGAAGGCGAACCGGGCAGCGAGCCGCTGAAGGTCGGGGTCGCCGTGTCGGACGTCTTCACCGGGCTTTACGCCACGATCTCGATTCTGGCCGCGCTGCGCCATCGCGACAGCACCGGGCAGGGGCAGCATATCGACTGCGCGCTTCTGGATACCCAGGTGTCGGTCCTCGCCAATCAGGCGATGAACTGGCTGGTCGGTGGAATGGTTCCCGGACTGATGGGCAACAAACACCCGAACGTCGTGCCATACCGCACCTTCAAGGCCCGCGACGGTCACGTGATCGTCGCCACCGGCAATGACGGCCAGTTCCGGGCGCTGTGCCGGCTGCTGGGGTTGGAGGAGGTGGCGGCCAGCCCGCGCTTCGCCGACAACGCCAGCCGGCTCGCCCGGCGCGACGAACTGGAGGGGCTGCTGGCCGACGCCATCGCCGGCTGGGATCAGGCGGCGCTGATTGCCGCCATGGCGGAGGCCGGCGTGCCCGGTGGGCCGATCAACCGGATTGATCAGGTCTTCGCCGAACCCCATCTGGCCGAACGTGGGCTGGTGCGGGAGATGAGGCTCGAGGACGGTCGCAAGGTGCCGGTGGTGGGCTATCCGGCCCGGCTGTCGAACTCCCCCGCGACCTACCGCCGCCCGCCGCCCCGGCTGGGACAGCAGACCGCGGAGGTTCTGGAGGAGATGCTGGGCTACAGCCCCGACCGGGTCGAACAACTGCGGTCGTCCGGCGTGCTAGGCGGATAAGGCCGGGCGGGTACGTCATCCCAGTCAAGGGAGCCGATCACCCCGCCGTCACATCATCCCGGATGCACGACACTGAATGCCCCGGCGCCACCTCCCGCAGCGCCCGCGCCTCCGGCTCCGCGCAGGCGGGCAGGGCGAAGGGGCAGCGGGTGCGGAAGACGCAGCCTGACGGCGGGTTCATCGGGCTCGGCACGTCGCCGTCCAGCAGCATGCGGGACTTCGGCGCGTCGGGGTCCGGGTTGGGGGCGGCCGACAGCAGGGCCATGGTGTAGGGATGGCGCGGGCGTTCGTAGAGGGAGTCGCTGGGCGCAATCTCCATCAGCCGGCCGAGATACATCACCGCCACCCGGTCGCTGATGTAGCGCACCACCGCCAGATCATGGGCGATGAACAGCACCGCCAACCCCAGCTCGCGCTGCAAATCGCCCAGCAGATTGACCACCTGCGCCTGCACCGAGACGTCGAGCGCCGACACCGGCTCGTCCGCGACGATGAAGTCGGGTTCCACCGCCAGCGCTCGGGCGATGCCGATGCGCTGGCGCTGGCCGCCGGAGAATTCGTGCGGGAAGCGGTCCATGGCGTCGGCGGTCAGGCCGACCTTCTCCAGCAGGGCGGCCACGCGGTCGCGGCGGTCGGCGCGGCTGCCGATGTTGTGGATCACCAGCGCCTCGCCGATCACGTCGCGCACGCGCTGGCGCGGGTCGAGACTGGCGTAGGGGTCCTGGAAGACGATCTGCATGCGGCGGCGCTGCGCCCGCATCTCCCCCGTCGGCAGACCGGTGATCTCCTGCCCGTTGAAGCGGATGGAGCCGCCGGTCGGCTCGATCAGCCGCAGGATGCTGCGGCCGGCGGTGGTCTTGCCGGAGCCGGATTCGCCGACCAGCCCCAGCACCTCTCCGCGGTTCAGGTCGAAGGACAGATCGTCCACCGCCTTGACCCAGCCGACCGGCCGCTGCAGCAGCCCGCCGCGCACGGGAAAGCGCTTTTCCAGATTGCGGATGCTCAGCAATGGCTCTTCGGTCGCAACATCGGGAGTCATGGCAACGGCGCTCATTGCACGTCCCTCCAGCGGCGGCAGCGGGCGGAATGGTCGGGGCCGACCGGCTCCAGCACGGGTTCGGCGGCAGTGCAGGCCGGTTCGGCCAGCGGACAGCGCAGGGCGAAGGTGCAGCCGGCCGGGCGGTTCACCGGGCTCGGCACGCTGCCGGGGATGGCGTGCAGGCGGCCGCCGTCGCCACGGCGCTGGCCCAGATGCGGCATGCAGGCCAGCAGCCCGCGGGTGTAGGGGTGCCTGGGCGATTTCAGCAGGGAGCGGACATCGCCTTCCTCGACGATGCGGCCGGCATACATCACCACCACCCGGTGCGCCACCTCCGCCACCACGCCCAGATTGTGGGTGATGAACAGGATCGAGGTGCCGGTCTCCTCCTGGAGCCGCCGCATCAGGTCGAGGATCTGCGCCTGGATGGTCACGTCCAGCGCGGTGGTCGGCTCGTCGGCGATCAGCAGGGTGGGGCGGCAGGCCAGCGCCATGGCGATCATCACGCGCTGGCGCATGCCGCCCGACATCTGGTGCGGATATTCGTCCAGCCGCCGCTCCGCCGCCGGAATGCCGACCTTCTTCAGCATGGCCAGCGCCTCCGCCCGCGCCGCCCGGCGGTCGAGGCCCTGGTGGTAGCGCAACGCCTCGCCGATCTGGTCGCCAACGGTGTAGACCGGGTTCAGCGAGGTCATCGGCTCCTGGAAGATCATGCCGATCTCGTTGCCGCGGATGCCGCGCATCGCCCGCTCGCTGATGCGGGCGAGGTCGCGCACCTGGCCGTCGCGACCGCGGAACAGGATCTCGCCGCCGGCGATGATGCCCGGCGGCGACGGGATCAGCCGCATCGCCGACAGGCTGGTCACCGACTTGCCGCTGCCGGATTCGCCGACGACGGCCAGCGTCTCGTTGCGGCGCACGGCGAAGGACACGCCGTCCACCGCCTTCGACACGCCGGGATCGGCGGTGAAGTGGGTTTGCAGGTTGCGGATGTCGAGCGTGAGGTCAGCGTCCATGACGGGATCCCATGGTTTGGATCAGCGTGTGCAGCCGCGCGCCGGCACCGGCCAGTCGCCGACAACCTCGCCATTGCGCGTGATCGCCATGCGGTCGTGCAGGTTGGTCACCACGCAGACATGGTTGGGCAGGATGCGAACGCGGTCGCCGATCTCCGGCTTCGCCTCGCTCCTGCTGAGGTCGACCACCGCGTGCTCCTCGTTCACGCGGACGATCACCGCGTCCGGGTAGTCGAGGATCAGGCCATAGCCTTCGCCGACCGACGGGGCGACGCGGTCGCTCGACAGGGTCTTGCTGCCGCAATCGAGAACGGCGCGGTCGGCGGTCGGGCGGCTGACCACGGTGGCGTGGACATGAACGGCGCATTCGTCCAGCGTCGCCACCCCGCCGCCGACGGTGGCGCGGTCGTGGTAGATGTAGGTGCCGACGCGCAGTTCGGTCACGCCGGGAAGCTCGTGGGTGTCCCAGCAGCCGGGGGTGCCGCCGACCGACACCGTTTCCACCGCGATGCCGGCGCTGTCCAGCAGCCTGCGCGTCTCGGCGACGAAGGGCACGGTGCGGGGGCCGCGCGGGTAGGTCATCAGGCCGCGGAAGCGGGTCAGCCCGTTGCCGGCGGCGCGGCGGGCCAGCGTCAGCACCTCGTCGGGGCTCTGCACGCCGCAGCGGCCGTCGCCGCTGTCGAACTCCACGAGAATGCCGATCTCGACGCCGGCCTCCGCCGCGGCGGCGGCCACGGTGTCGAGCGCGACGGCGTTGTCGAGCGCGACCGTCAGCTTGGTCTTGCCGGCAAGATCCGCCAGCGGCTTCACCTTGGCGGCGCCGACGATGGGGTAGGTCAGCAGGATGTCTTTGCAGCCGGCTTCGGCCATCACCATCGCCTCGCTGATCTTCTGGCAGGTGATGCCGACGGCGCCCAGCTCGATCTGGCGCAGCGCGAATTGGGGAAGCTTGTGGGTCTTGATGTGCGGGCGCAGCGCCAACCCGTGCCGGTCGCAGTATTCCTGCATCTTGGTCAGGTTATGCTCGACCCGGTCGAGGTCGATGACGGGGACGGGGGTGTCGAGTTCGTCGACGCGCATGGGGCCGCTCCGGAACGCAGATTTGGGAAAGGGGCCGATCCCGGCGGGGTGGCGCGGGATCGGCCGTTCACATAGGATGTTACGCCGTCGGCAGGACGGCGATGCAGTCGATTTCGACCTGGATGTTGTTCAGCTGGCAGCCGATGGTGGTGCGGGCCGGCGGCTCGGTCGGGAAGAACTCCGAATAGAGCGCGTTGTATTCCTGGAAGCGGCCGAGGTCGCTGAGATAGCTGTTGACCTTCACCACATGGGCGAGGTCGGTGCCGGCGGCCTTCAGGATGATCTCCAGGTTGCGCAGGGTCTGGCGCACCTCACCGGCGAAATCCTCGGGCAGCGCGCCGGTCTCCGGATGGTGCGGCCCTTGGCCCGACACATAGACGAAGCCGTTGGCGACGATCGCGTGGCTGTACTGGCCGGCGGGCTTCGCACCCTTTTCGGCGAAGATCGGCTTGCGGTTGGTCATTCGGTCCTCACAGGTTCTGAAACTTGGGTTTTGATGGTTCAGGCGCGGGCCAGGGTTCGGCCCGGACGCGCGCCGGTGTGCCCGCCGTCGCGCAGGACGAACTGTCCGGCCACGAGCACGTCGGTGATGCCGTGGGGCGGGCGCGTCGGATCCTGGAAGGTCGCGCGGTCCGCCACGTCGGCGGTGAACAGGGTCAGGTCGGCCACCATGCCCGGCCGGATCAGCCCGCGGTCGGACAGGCCGAAGCGCTGGGCCGGGACGGCGGTCATGTGGCGCACGGCATCCTCCAGCCCCAGCTTGCCCTCGCCGTTGGTGGCGCGGGCGAGGTAGCGCGGGAAGCTGCCGAAGGCGCGGGGATGCGGCTTGCCGGTTTCGCGCGGCAGGCCGTCCGATCCCAGCATGTGCAGCGGGTGCGACAGCGCGGTTTCCAGATCGGCCTCGGCCAACTGGAACATGACGATGTTGGTCCGGCCGCGGTCGAGGGCGATCAGCCGGACCAGCGTGTCGAAGGGCTGCTCCCACCGCGTCGCCGCGATTTCCGCCAGCGACATCCCTTCCAACTCGCGCAGATCGTCGGCCGAAACGCCGCCGATGCGGACATTCTCCCAGCCGATCAGGCGGATCTTGGATTCCCATCCGGCATCGTCGGGCGCCTCACCGTCCTCCACCGCCCGGCGCAGAGCCGCCAGCCCGTCGGCATCGGCCATGCGCGCCAGCAGCGCCTCCACCCCGCCCGCCAGCGCCGAGGGCGGCAGCAGTTGCAGGATGGTGCTGGAGCCGGCCGGGTAGGGGTACATGTCGAAGCTGACGTCGGTGCCGCCCTTGCGGGCGATCTCCAGCCGCTCCACCGCCCGCGGCAGGCTTCCCCAATAGGGCTTTCCCGCCGCTTGCAGGTGGGACAACAGACCGCTCGCCCCACCGGCCTTCAGCAGGTCGAGGAACTCGTCCACCGAGGCGATCAGCCCGCCTTCGTAGGACCGGACATGGGCGGTCAGCAGCGCGCCATGCTCCGCCACCACCTCCGCCAGCCGCACCAGCTCGGCGCGGTCGGCCCAGGCACTGGGCGGATAGACGAGGCCGAGCGACAGACCGTGCGCGCCCTGGCGAAGCTGGTCCGCCAGCAGTGTTGCCATCGCCTCGCGCTCTTCCAGCGTGGCGGCGCGGTTCTGCCAGCCCATGACGGCGAGGCGAAGCGCGGCGTGCCCGACCAGCGAGACGAGGTTTATGGCGGTGCCGCGCTCGTCGAGCGCCGCGCGGTAGGCATCGAAATCGGCGAAGGTCTCCTGTTCCGATACGGTGCCCAGCAGATTGCCGAAATGCTCGCGCAGGGGGGCGCCGCTGTCCGGGTTCTGCGGGTAGAGCCCGAAGGAGCAGTTGCCGACCACCACGGTGGTGACGCCCTGCGCCACCTTCTCGGGCCGGCCGGGCTGGCGCAGCTGGATCAGGTCGTCGTGGCAATGGGCGTCGATGAAGCCGGGGGCGAGGAAGCGGCCCTGCGCCTCCAGCGGTTCGGCGTCCGGCGCGTCCAGCATCGGGCCGACGGCGGCGATGCGTCCGCGCTCCACCAGCACGTCGGCGGGAAACCAGGGAGCGCCGGTGCCGTCGATGACGCGGGCGCCCTTGATGAGGAAAGTGGCACTCATCTCACTTCGCCTTCTGGAGCCGGGGGTCGAGCGCGTCGCGCAGCCCGTCGCCGACGATCTGGAGCGACAGCACGGTCAGGACGATGGCGCAGCCGGGGAACAGGATCAGCCAGTCGGCCTGCTGGAAATACTGCTGGGCGCCGGCGATCATGTTGCCCCAGGTCGGCGTGGTCGGCGGCACGCCGACGCCGAGGAAGGACAGCGCCGCCTCCGTCAGGATGGCGTAGGCGAAGATGAAGGTGGCCTGCACCAGGATCGGCGAGATCAGGTTGGGCAGGATGTGCAGGAAGACGATGCGCGGGGTGGAGGCGCCGAGCGCCGTCGCCGCCTCGATGAACGGCATCTCGCGCACCACGAGGCAGGCGGCGCGCACCACGCGGGCGACGCGCGGGGTGTAGACGATGCCGAGCGCCAGCACGACGTTGTAGAGCGACGGCCCCAGCGCCGCCATGAAGGCGATGGCCAGCAGGATGTCGGGAAAGGCCATCAACGCGTCGGTCAGCCGCATCAGCAGGCCGTCCAGCGGTCGGATATAGCCGGCGGCCAACCCCAGCAGCGTGCCGAGCACCGTCGCCACCACCACCACCAGCAGGCCGACCAGCAGCGACAGCCGGGCGCCCAGCATCACGCGGGACAGCACGTCGCGGCCATATTCGTCGGTGCCGAACCAATGGGCGGCGGACGGCGGCTTCAGCCGGCCGAGGATGTCCATCTTCATCGGGTTGAAGGGCGTGATCCACGGCGCCAGCAGCGCCACCGCCAGGATCGCCAGCATGATAAGGAAGGACAGCACCACCAGCCGGCGGCGGAACAGCTGGCGCATCAGCAGGGCGGCGGGCGACCGGCTGCGATGGGGTTTGGCCGAGGAGGGAAGGGGGACGCTGCCGTGACCGGCGGGGACGCTTGCCATGGAAACCCTCCCTCTCAATAACGGACCCGCGGATCGACCACGGCATAGAGCAGGTCGACCGTCAGGTTGATCAGCACATAGATGGCGGACACCACCAGCAGGGCGCCCTGGATCACCGGATAGTCGCGGCGCAGCACGGCCGACACGATCAGGTTGCCGACGCCGGGCAGGCCGAAAACGGTTTCCGTCACGATGGCGCCGGCGATCATCACCGCGGTGGTCAGGCCGATCACCGTCAGGATCGGGATCATCGCGTTGCGCAGCGCATGCTTCAGCACGACGACCAGCGGCGGCAGCCCCTTGGCCCGCGCGGTGCGGACGTAATCGTGGCTCAACACGTCCAGCATGCTGGTGCGGGTGAAGCGCAGGATCAGCGCCGAATTCGGAATGCCCAGCGCGATGGCCGGCAGCACCAGATGGCGCATCCGCTCCAGCAGATCGGCTTCCGGAGGACCATAGCCGGCGACCGGGAACCACGCATGGTCGACCGCCAGATACTTGATGAGCGTCAGCCCGATCCAGAAGCTGGGCACGCTGGCCGCCAGCATGGCCAGCCCGACCGCGGTCTGGTCGACCAGACCGCCGCGCTTGGCCGCCGACAGGATGCCGATCGGCACGCCGATCAGCATGGCGATCCCCACCGACATCATCGTCAGCAGCCCCGTCAGTTCCGACCGTTCGGCCAGCGCCTGTGTCACCGGACGGTTGAGGAAGATGGATTCGCCCAGATCGAAGCGGATGATCTGCCCGAGATAGAGCAGGAACTGCGTCAGCAACGGTTCGTCGAGCCCCAGCCGGCCGCGCAGCGCCGCGATGTCCTCCGGCGTGGCGGCGGATCCCAGCATGACGGCGGCGGGATCGCCCGGCACGACGCGGGCGATCACGAAGACCACCATGGCGACGAGCAGCATGACGACCATCATGCCGGCGAACCGGCGGACGATGTAAACGAGCATGGTTGCGGTCCTGGGCGGAGGGAATCGCGAGCGAGCGATCCCCTTCTCCCCGGGGGGAGAAGGGGATCTTCGGCGAGGTGTCGTAACTCCGACTTCAGCCCTTCAGGTCGGTGTTCCAGAAGAAGGGCCAGGGCGTCGGCGTGTATCCCGTCAGTTTGTCGCTGCTGGCGGCGAGGTTGTAGAAATCGCCGACCTTGATGCTCGGCACCTCGCTGTAGAACAGCGTCTGCAGCGTCACCCATTTCGCCTTGCGGGCGGCCGGGTCCATCTCGCGGTTGAAGGCGGCAAGCGCCTCATGCTTGGCCGGGCTGTCCCACCAGCCGGGATAGCTGGGGTTCAGCACGGTGATCAGCGACGGTTCCGGCACGAAGGTGTGGTAGGTGAAGAAGGCGTCCCAGGCCTTTTCGTCGCCCCGGCGCTGCAGCAGGGTCGCCCAGTCCAGCACCTGCAGATCGACCTTGAAGCCGGCCATTTCGAGCTGAGCCTGCGCCACCATGCTCATCTTATAGAGGAACTCGTACTGCACCGAGGTCATGATGCGGATCGGCTCGCCCTTGTAGCCGGCGGCCTTCAGCAAGTCCGCCGCCTTGCCGGCCGCATGGTCGCTGTAGGGCTTGGCGCTGGCCGCGTCGTAATAGGGCGTGCCCTGGGCATAGATCGACCCCTCAGCCTGGACGAAGGCGGGGTCGCCGAAGCCGGCCAGCAGCATGTCGTTCGGCTCCAGCGCCGCCAGCACCGCCTGACGGATCTTCTGGTTCGCCATGACACCGGTTCGGGTGTTCATGATCATCAGCGGGAAGCCGAAGGGCTTGACGATCACCGGCTTGACGCCGGCGGCGTCCTTGATGCGCGGCAGGGTTTCCGCCGGCAGGCTGTCGGCGAACTGGTACTGGCCGGCCAGCACGCCCGACACGCGGGTGGCGGCGTTCGGCACCGGGACGAAGCGCACCTCGCCGATGACGGCCTTGCGGCTGCCGGCATAGCCGCTGGGCGTGCCGGCAGGAGAGGCGTAACCGTCGTGGCGGACCAGCCGGATATACTGGTCGGGCTTGTGCTCCAGCAGCTTGTAGGGGCCGGTGCCGATCAGCGACTTCAGCGTGCCCGGCCCATCGATCACCGATTTCGGCACGATGGCGGCGGCGCCGTTGTTCATCGCCAACAGCGCGGTCAGCGGCGCGAACGGCTCCTTCAGCGCGATGACGACGGCGTCCGCACCCTTGGCGGCGATGCTTTCCACCAGCGGGGCGACCGTCTTGCCGCGCGGCGAGGCCTTGGTCCAGTGGTCGAGCGAGGCGACCACGTCGTCGGCCGTGACGGTGCTGCCGTCATGGAAGGTGACGCCGCTGCGCAGAGGGATGGTGTAGGTCTTGCCGTCCGCCGACACCTGCGGCAGGGCCGACGCCACCAGCGGGGCCAGCTTCCACTCGCCGTCGAAGGTGAACAGCGTCTCGAACATATGCTGGGTGATGATGCTGACGAGGTCGGACGTGGTGCCGACCGGGTCCAGCGTCGGCGGCTCGCCGATGGTGGCGACGGTGACGACCGAGGCGCCGCCCTGCTGGGCCTGCGCCGGCGTGGTCCAGGTTCCGAGAACTCCAGAGGAAAGCCCGCCGGCGGCCAGCGTCGTGCCGAGGGCGGTGTTGAACAGACGTCGCGTGATCCCTGTCATTTCTGCCTCCCCAACCGTTTGTCCGAAATATCGGACATCGGTCTTGTATTCCAGACAAGGAAACGGTATATCGGACAAAGAGCACTGGCAAGCTGAAAATCCGCGTGCTAATCGGTTGTAGGGCGACGGGGAGCGCGGATCAGATGAAGAGCAGTGGCGTGATGGAAAAGCAGGCAGAAGAGAAGTCGACGGGCCGCGCCCGCGGCATCGACCGCGTCATCGCGCTGATGGAGCATCTGCACGACCGGCGCGCCCCGACGCGCATCGCCGACATCGCGCGCGACACCGGCACGCCGCGCTCCACCATGTATGAATTGGTCAACACGCTGGTGGAGGCGCGCTGGCTTGAACTGCGCGACGGCGACGGCACGGTCTATTTCGGGCCGGCGATGCATTATTACGGCAGCGATTACCTCGACAGCGTCGATTTGATCCGCAAGGCGCGGGTGGAGGTCGCCCACATCGCCGAGACGGTGGGGGAAACCGCGCAGTTCTGCACGCTGGAAGGCGACAAATATCTGGTCGTGCTGAATGAACCCGGCCGGCGCATGTTCCGCATCAGCTCCGAGATCGGCATCAAGGTGCCGATCCCCTGGACGGCGTCCGGCCGGCTGCTGGTCGACCACATGGCCGCCGATGAGATCCGGCGCTTCATCCCGCCCGAGGATTTCATCCTGCCCGACGGCCGCCGCATCGCCGAGGACGAGTTCCTCGAGGACATCGGCCGCGCCCGCACCCAGGGCTATGTCCGCACCACGGCGCTGGTCGACCGCTTCACCACCTGCCTCGCCGCGCCGGTCCGCGATCCGGCCGGCCGCTGCATCGCCACCATCTGCTTCGTCGTCCCCGCCGACACGACGGAGGAGGCGCAGCAGGTGATGATCGACACGCTGAAGGCCAGTGCGGAGAGGCTGTCGCCCGGGCGGCCGTGAGCCTTGCGCCTGTCCGGTCTCGGCAGGCGGATGCGGACAGGGCTTGAAACGTCGCCGATGTCGCGCGCAGGAGTTCCGCTTCGCCGCCGTACAACGAACAAGCGCGGCCCGATGCCGCCGACGGGTTCATTGACGGAATGGCGACGACCATGGACGGGAACGCGACACGGCGTACCGACGGATTGCTGCGTCTTGCGGTCCAACATCACAATGCCGGACAGAGCGAGCGGGCGGAGCGGTTTTGCCGCGAGATCCTGCGGATCGACCCGACGCATGGCGATGCCGCCCATCTGCTGGGCCATATCGCCTATCAGGACGGGCGCAGGACTGACGCCACCCGGCTGTTCGATACCGCGGCGCGGTCCAATGCGCTGGTCGGCTCCCACCATCTGGCGCTCGGCCAAGCGCTGATGGAGGAAGGGCGGGTGGCTGCCGCACTCGCCAGCGCCCGTCGGGCTCTTGCCGTCAATCCTGAGGATGCCGCCGCGCTGTGCCTGCTGGGTTCCATCGCCGGGCGGCAGGGGCGGCCGGTGGCGGCGCTGCGCTGCTACCGCGCTGCGGCGCGTCTGGTGCCGAGCGCGGCAGATCCGCGGCTCGGCATGGGCCGGGCGCTGGAGGATCTGCGGCAGACCGGACCCGCCATCGGCTGCTACCGGCTGGCGGCAAAGCTTCGGCCGCAGGATGGCGCCACCCGCATCGCGCTGGCCAATGCGCTGCGCCGTTGGGGTGCGATGGCCGAGGCTGCCGCCGCCTATCGGGACGCCATCGGGCTGGGTGCCGACCACGGGTCGGTCTGGGCCAATCTGGGCGCCACGCTTCAGGGGCTGGGCCGGTTCGGCGAGGCTGAAGGCGCCTATGTCGAGGCTTTGCGCCGAGAGCCCGGCCATGCCGAGACCCGCAACAATTTGGGCCTGCTGCTGCATGCGCAGGGCCGCCATGGAGAGGCGCGGTCTCGGTTCCGCACCGCGCTGGTGCTCGACCCGTGCCATGTTCCGGCGCTCGTCAACCTGGGGCTGGCGGACTCGGCGCTCGGTGACCTTGGCGGTGCGGAACGGTGGCAGCGTCGCGCCATTGCCCGCGAGCCGGGTCGGGCGGAGGCATGGAACAATCTGGGCAACGCCTGCAAGGCCCAGGGGCGGCGGGAGGAAGCCGAGCATTGCTGGAAACGCGCGCTGGCGCTGCACCCCGCCTTCGCCGATGCGCTGGGAAATCTCGGCGCCGACCTGTCGGATCGCGAATCTTTTGGGCCGGCGGTGGTGCAGGTGCGCCGTGCCATCCGGCTGATGCCCGGCCATGCGCCTTTGCACGCCGTGCTGGCCTATGCGCTGAACGGCGCCCAGAGCCCCGTCGAGGCCGACGTCGCTTGCCGCAAGGCGCTGGCGCTGGCGCCGTCGTTGGCCGACCCGCTCTGCACCCTGGGTCTGGCGGAGCAGCGGCAGGGGCGCGTCGACGCCGGCCGCTGGTTCGAGCGCGCCGTTGTTGCCGCGCCCGGTCACGCGCTGGCCCGCTTCAACCGCGGTCTGCTGTCACTGGAACGCGGCGCGCTCAGCGCCGGCTGGGCCGACTACGCCTTCCGCTTCAAGGCCGGACGGGTGCGGCCGGAGCGGCGCTTCACCATCCCCGAATGGACGGGCGAGCCGCTGGACGGCAAGCGCCTGTTCGTCTGGCGCGAGCAGGGGGTGGGGGACGAGTTCCTGTTCGCCTCCTGCTATCCCGACCTCATAAGGATGGCCGGACGGGTGGTGATCGAATGCGAACGCCGGCTGGTGCCGCTGTTCGCCCGCTCCTTCCCGAAGGCGACGGTGCGCGCCGAACAGCCGCCCTGCGGGCCGATGGAGGCGGAGACGGTCGATTGCGACTATCACATCCCGGCCGGCTCGGTCCCGCGCCTGCTGCGCGAGCGGCTGTCGACCTTTCCGGCGCGGTCCTGCTGGCTGTTCGCCGACGGCAACCGCGTGGCCGACTGGCGCGAGCGGCTGGATGGCGCGGGCGACGACCTGCGGGTCGGCATCAGCTGGCGCAGCCAGGTGATGACCGCCGACCGCCGCAGCGCCTATCTGCCGCTGGATGCCTGGGGCCCGGTCTTCGCGGTGCCCGGCGTCACCTTCGTGAACCTGCAGTATGACGACTGCCAGCGCGAGATCCTGAAGGCGGAGCGCCGGTTCGGGCAGCCGATCTATGGCTGGACCGGGCTGGATCTGCGCGACGATTTCGAGGAGACGGCGGCGCTGGTCTCGGCACTCGACCTCGTCATCGCGCCGGCGAATTCGGTGGCGGAACTGGCCGGCGCGCTGGGGGTGCCGGTCTGGCGCTTCGGCCATCGCGACTGGACGCAGCTCGGCACCGCCGGCCGGCCCTGGTACCCGTCGATGCGCCTGTTCCAGCCGCTGGGCGGGCAGGGGCTTGAACAGGCGCTGGAGCGAATCGCGGCGGAACTGCGGCGGGTGGCGGGGGGCTGACCGGCCTACATCAGCCGCGGCGGCTGATCGCCATCCTCGTCGAAGGTCCGGTCGGACGGCGGCAGGCGGAAGGCGGCGGCGAAGATGCGGTCGGCAAGGTCCGGGGGCGGGCGGTCTTCCGATTGCCCGAGCGCCAGTTCCATCGTCACCATTTCATCCAGCATCGCCTGCGCCTTGACCGAACGCAGAAGAAGGCGCCGCGCATCCCTGGCCGCATCGGCCGGCCAGAGGGCGAGGTCGCCCCCAAAGCGATCGAGCCGATCGCGAAACTCCTCATCCGTCATCGAATGAATCCCTGGCCGCCTGCGCACTGGCGCGCAGCAGCAGCCGGAGCTGCTGGCGCGCGCGTTTCAAAAGCGATTCTACAGCACCGACGCTGATTTGCATAACGGCGGCGATGTCGGCGTTGCTTAAATTCTCGTAATAAAACAGCGTCACGGCGGCGCGCTGCTGCGGGGTCAGCTTGTTCTGGGCATCCAGAAGTCGGGCGGCGACCTGCCGGCGGTGGATGGTGCTGACCGCGTCGGGGGCGCTGTCCGACGGCTCCGCCACCGTTTCCAGATCCTGGCCGACCGGCCGGCGCTTGTGGTCGATGCAGCGGTTCACCACCACGCGGTAGAGCCATGTCGTGAAGCGGGCGCCGCCGTCGTCGCTCCATTGGGTGCGGCGCTGCCAGACCTGGAGGAAGGCGTCCTGCACGACATCCTCGGCCTCCGCCTCGTTGCCGGTCAGGCGGCGGGCCAGCGCGTAGGTGCGTTTCAGGTGGCGATTCACCAGCCTCCGGTAAGCCGTCTGGCTGCCGGAGCGGATTTGCGCCATCAGCGCTTCGTCGCCGTCCTCGTCCGCGGGGATGATGACACCGGAGGCGGGACCCCGGCTCAGGTCTCCGGACATGGAGCGCCCGACGCTGGAATCCTCCCGCAGAAGGTCAAGCCGAGAGTCCGCCATTTGCATGATCCATCGTTCTCCCGACGACGGATGCATGCGGCCCTTTGGCCGGCGCACCGACGACAGTGGATGGCCCGCCGCGTTCTGCGGCGATGGCCTGCCAGGCCTTCAGCATGAAGGACGTCTGGCGGATGAGCGAGTCGCAGGCCGCCACCGGATCCTTCCGGCTGGCGGCGGCGCCCGCCTGCACGATCAGCCGGTGGTAGAACCGCCGAAGCGTCAGCGCGACATCCTCATTTTTGTCGAAAAGCAGAATGGAATCAAGGCCTGCGAACACCATCACCGCATTTCGGACGGCGGTGTGGTGCGCTTCGAACCGGCGGTCGGCGGCGGCGTCGCGGGCGGCATACAGATGGGTCATCGCCCGCTCGTACAACCGCACCACGGCGACCAGCGGCGGCACCGCGCTGTTGGCGACGGCGTAGGCATTCAGGGCTTTCGAATAGGCGGAATTGCGCATGGCGCCAAATCCTCATCAATTGGATGGACCGTGACCGAGGTCAGCTGTCACTGCTGCTGTCGCTGTAGGTCAGCTGCTTCAGCAGAAGGGCCGCCGACTCGGCTGCCGCTTCCAGCCGCGCGTAATAGGCGGTCAGGGTGGTGCGGTAGGTCTCGGCCTTGGTCTTGATGTCGGAGGACCGGCTTTCCAGCTCGGTGTCCCGTGTTTCCAGGTCGTCGATGGCGGTGGCGAGGTCGCTGTCATAGTCCGCCGACGCATCGTCGACGACGCCGAACAGCTTGTCGGCCAGCCCTTGCGAGAAATCGATGTCGACGCTGCCGCTGTTGCCGGAATAGACCAGAACGATGCCTTCATAGGCGGTGCCGGTCGCGCCGATGATGCGGTTACCGCTGACGGTGAACAGGCTGCTGTCGCCGTCGACCGATGCCGAGGTGAGAGTCCCGTCGTCGCCGCGCATGATGTCCAGCGTGAAGGACAATGCCGACGAGTTGCTGGTATAGCGTAGCAGCGACATTTGGCTCGACGAACTCGTCATATTGAGGCCGAGCAGCTGCTGGACCGCATCGACATCGCTGCTGAGGATGCTGTTCAGCGTGTCATCGTCCAGCTCCAGTTCGTTGGAGCTGTTGAGGGTGATGCCGAGGGATGCGAGCGACAGCACCGTGCCGTCATCGGTGGTGATCGACGTGTTGAGGGCGCTGTTCACCGACCGCACGATCTGCCGCAACAGGCTGTCGGAAAACAGCGTCGCGTCGCTGGACGCGGTTCCGTCGCTGGTCGTCGCCTGCTGCGTCACCACGAAGTCGCGGTATTCGTTGTAGGCGTCGACGAAGCTGGTGATCGCCGACTTGATCGAGGACAGGTCGGTCGACACCTCCATCGAGATCGCCGTGTCGGGGCTGGCGCTGTAGAGATTCAGCGTCACGCCCTCGATGGCGTCGTCGATGGTGTTGGAACTGCGGGTGATGGTGACGCCGTCGATCTCGACGATCGCATCCTGCACCGCCACCAGCTCGTTCTTGATGGCGCCGTCGCTGTCGGTCAGGCCAAGCGAGGACAGCACGCCGTCGCCGCCGTCGGTCAGGCTGATTTCCTCGCCCGTGTCGTTGGCGGTCAGGATCAGCTGATAGCTGCTGTCGCCGACCTGCACGATGCTGGCGGTGACGCCGCTGGTCGATTTGTCGGCGTTGATGGCGTCGCGCAGGTCGGTCAGGCTGTCGTCGCTCTCCACCTGGATGGTGACGGCGCTGCCGTCGGCGGCCTGGAGCGTGAAGCTGCCGGAATAGCCCAGCGCGTCGGTCTTGCTGCCGACGGCGTCCGCCGCGATCTTGTGCTTGGTGGCGAGCTGCTGCACCACGACCGAATAGGTGCCGACCTCCGTATCGTCGTCCACCGTGGCGCTGAACACGTCGTCGCCGCCGACATAGGCGGTCCGCTGGCCGAACAGGTTGGAGGACGCGCCGGTGGAGACGCTGCGGTTGCGCAGCCCGTCGATGGCGTCGTTGACCGCCTGCAGCTTGTCCTGCAGGTCGGTGTAGGCGGTGATCTTCGCTTCGTTCGCCGTGATCTTGGTGTCGATCCGGTCGGCCTTCGCCAGCCTCGCATTGACCTTCGCCTCGATCAGGGTGGGATAATCGATGCCGGTGCCCGAATCGCTGGACGACAGCGCCGAGTAACCCGTCGTCGCAGCCGTGCTGGAGGAGGTGGAGCTGACAGTGGTCATGGCAAGGCTCTCCCGGTTCCGGCCGCGAGCGGGGCGGCGGATGGCACGGCGATGCGGATTTTGAGGTGCCGAGGAAAATAACGGTCGCCGGGGACGCGCTCCACAAGCGTGTGAGGCTGTGCGGAGCGCGCCCCCGCCGACGGCCTCGCGAACCGTCAGCGGAGAAGGGAGAGGAGATTCTCCGGCATCGAGTTCGCTTGGGACAGCACCGCGATGGCGGCCTGGGTCAGGACCTTTTCCGACGACAGCTTCGACTGCTCCTCGGCCACGTCGACGTCCATGATGGCGGACTGCGCGGCCTCGGTGTTCTCGATGGTGGTGTCGATCATGTCGCTGCGGAATTCGAAGCGCGAGATCAGCGCGCCGACATCCGCGCGGGCGTCCGACAGGGTGGTCACCGCGGTGTCGAGCGCCGTCAGCGCGGCGGCGGCGGTGGCCGATGTGCCGACATCAAGCGCGTTGATACCCAGCCCCGTGGTGGTGACCCCGGCAATCTGCACGGTGATGTTGTCGGTCGAGGTGGTGCCGACGCGGAAGTTCACGCCGGTCGACCAGTTGGTCGAACCATCGAGCAGCGATTCGTCGTTGAAGCGGGTGCCCGACGCGATGCCGTCGATTTCGTCCTGCAACTGCTGGAACTCGGCGTCGAGATAGGAGCGCTCGTTGTCGGTGACCGAACCGGACAGCGATTGCGTGGCCAGCGAGCGCATGCGCTGCACGATGTCGGAGATGCTGGACATGCCGCCGTCGGCGGTCTGCAGGATCGACGACCCGTGCGAGGCGTTGGTGGCCGCCTGGTTCAGCACCGTGATGTCCGACTGCAGCGAGGTGCCGACGGCGAGGCCGGCGGCGTCGTCCGACGCCTTGGTGATGCGCGAACCGCTGGCGATTTTCGAGACCGAATCCGACTGGTTGGTCGAATTGATGTTCAGGTAGCGAAGGGCCGAATTGGAAGCCGTGTTGGTCGAGATGACGGGCATGATGTGGTCTCCTGATCGAACCGGGCCGTTTCGGCGACCCTGACTGGGACTCACGGGGCAGGTGGCGAAAGCTGGCGGGAATTTTCGATCGGGTTAGCGCTTTTTTGCGCTGCCCCTGCGGTCACAGGTATTTGGACAGGTTGTTCTCCTCGAGGATCTTCATCAGGCTCATGGTCGCCTCCAGCGAGGCCTGGAGCTGCGACAGCTTGGTGGTGGATTCCGCCAGATCGACGCTGCGGATGTCCTCCACCTGGGTTTGCAGCATCAGCTGCTCGTCGACATGGCGGTCGATCGTGTTTTCCAGCGAGGAACTGGCGGCGCCCAGCTTCGCCTGGACGATCGACAGGCCGTCGGTGGCGTCGGAGGCGAGCTGCGTCGCTTCGGCCAGCAGATCGTCATCGACCGGATCGGTCGACATGTTGGCGATCAGGCTGAAGGCACGCAGGGCCTTCTCGAACGCCGGCTGGTCGGCGGTGACGCCGTAGGACAGCACGAAATCGTCGGCCGCCTGGAAATGGGCGACGGTGGAATCTCCCTGGTAATAGCCGGTGTCGGCGCTCGACGGGTAGGTCGCGGCGGTGTAGCTGTCGAGGTCGACCGCCTGCTGGTCGGTGCGCCCGCCGGCGAAGAGATAGCGGCCGTCCTGCTGGGTGTTCAGCAGTCCGCCGAATTCCTGCATCAGTTGGGCCGCTTCCGCCACCACGCCTTCGACACCGGCCGCATTGTCCCCCTGCAGGCCGGTGATCAGCGCGCTGAGGCGGGAGGTCAGGTCGGACATGCCGCCGACGGCGTCGTACATCGACTGGATGCGGCCGTTCACGACCTCGCCCTCGTCGATATACTGTTCCAGCCGGCGGTAATGGCTTTCGAGGTTGACCAGCCGGCCGCTGTCCGACGCGATGCCCTTGTAGTCGGTGGAGTTCAGCCCCGACGCCGAGCGGACCTGTTCCGCGGCCACCTTGGCCTCGGCCTTCATCATATATTGGACAAGCGTGTTCTGATGGTTGTAGGTCGCGACCCGTTCCATCGCGGTCTCCTCTACTGGACCATGTCGAGCGCCGTGTCGAACATCTCCTGCAACGTCTTCATGACCGCGGCTGCGGCCTCGTAGGCGGATTGCAGGGTTGAGATCGCGGCGGTCTCCTCGTCGACATTCACGCCGCTCTGCGACGAGAAGGTCGATTCGAGGCTGCTGGTGTAGGTGTTCTGACTGTCGTAGGCGGCGGAGGCCGTGTCGGCGAGCGTCGCCGCGCCCTGGATCACCGCGCCGGCATAGCCGGCGAATGTGGTCTTGCGGGCACTCAATGACCCGGCGGTATCAAAACTCTGGCTGTCGGAAAAGGCCGCCGACAGAGCCTTCGCCACCGATCCCTCGCCGCTGGTCAGCACCGTGTCGCTAGCGCTGAGCCCGCTGGTTGAGGACAGGGCGCCGGTGGCGAGCAGGCTGCTGTCGGCGGCGATGCGGGTCGCGACCTTGATGTTGGAGGCGCCGGTGCCGGTCAGCAGGTCGTTCATGCCGTAGGCGGTGGAGAAGGCGCCGTCATCCCCGCCCAGCGCGATGCCGTTGCTGGAATCGGTGGCGGAGATCACCAGCTTGCCGTCGGCGGAGATCGAGGCGGAGGCATTGCTCATCGTGTTGATGGCGTCGACCACATCCTGAAGGGTCGATTTGGTCGACAGGTCGATGTCGAGAACCTCTGCCGCCGTGCCGCTGCTGTCGGCGACGGCGACGCGCAGCGTGCCGCTGGTCACCTTCAGCGCATCGCCGGCGGCGACAGTCTCGGTGCCGGTCAGGCTTTGCGGGGTGGGGTAGGAGGTGCCCTGGTTCTGGATCGCGTTCAGGCTGTCCATCAGCGTGGTCGCCAGCTCGTCCAGGCCGGCCTGCTGTGCCGGCAGGTCGGTGTCGCGCAGCTGCACCAGGGCGCCCAGCGTGCCGCCCAGCGAGGAACCGGTGATGTCGGTGCCGTTCAGCATGATTCCGTTGAAGCCGCTGGTCCCGCTGGCGCCGTAGACCGTGCTGGCGCTGACCGAGGCGGCCGGCGTGTAGGACAGCTCATGCACCTTGCTGTCGAGCAGCGACTTGCCCGATGCGGTGGAGATGCGCATCAGCCCGTTGTCGTCGACCTGATAGGTGACGTCGATGTTGGTCGCCAGGCTCTTCAGCGCGGTGTTGCGCTGGTCTTCCAGGTCGGTGACGTTCTGGCCCAGCGCCTTGCCCTTCACGATCTGGTCGTTCAGGGAACCGATGCTGTTCAGAGTCTCGTTGATGCTGTCGACCGTGCTGGCGATCTCGTCGTCCGCCTGGGCGCGGAGCGATTGGACGGTGGAGGAGGTGCTGCGCAGCGTCTCCGCCAGATCCGACAGGTCCTGCACGGTGGTGGCCTTGGCGCTCTCGCTTTCCGGCGAGGTGGCGAGCGTGCCCAGCGTGTCGGCCAGCGCGTCGATCATCAAGCCGATGTCGGTGCCGCTGCTGTCGTCGTCGCTGACGCTGCCGAAGGCCGACTGCATATGGTCGAGATAGCCGTTGCGGGTGTCGGTGTAGCCGAGGTCCGACTGCGCCGCGACCAGGGTCTTCAGCAGATAGCGATCGACGTTGCTGCTGACGGCGGTGACGTCGACGCTGGAGATGTTGGTGCCGGTGCTGCGCGTGACGTTGGATGCGGTCTTGCGGGTGTAGCCGTCGGTATCGGCATTGGCGACGTTGGAGGAGGCGACGGCGATCCCGACCTCGGACGTGCGCAGCGCCGACGTGGCGATGGAACTGGCGACGCGAAGCGACATGGCGGTTTCCTCCCCTTGTGTTGCCTGTCGTCAGGCCGTCAGGCCGACGACATGGCCGGTGGTGCGCATCGCCACCCGCGCGCCGTAACGGGCGCCGGGACCATAGGCGACGCCATACACGCCGGCCGGCGCGGTGGACGCGGCGCGCAGGGCGGCGCCGATGGCGTTCTGGCGCGCGCGGTGCACCTTGATCTGCGCCTCGATCTCCCGCATGCGGGCGGCCAGCGCCGGCAGCACGCGGTCGGCGGCGGCCTTGGCGACGCCACGCACGGCGGGGGCGACGCGCTTGCTGCGCGTCTGCGACAGCGCATCGTCCAGCCGATCCTTCCAGGTCCGCAGCAGCGTCTGCATGTCGCCGGCCGCCAGCAGCGCGTCGCGCGGCCGTCCCTCGCGCACGGCAGCCTCGGCACGCGCCGCGCTGCGGTCCAGTTCGGCGACGAAGGCCTCCAGCACCTCCACCGCATCGACGCGGAGGAAGATGGTGGAGGAGGCGGGCTCGGCGGGGTGGGTGGGCGCCTGGGCCTTGGTCAGGACGGGCTTCGGCGGGGCCGGCTTCCGCAGGGTCTGCTTAAGCGCCATGGCGATAGCTCCGGGTGTTGGATGTCTGGTTCCACGGCGGGTGGTGGGAAAGCTGGCGGAAAATTTTCGGGGGAGTGTTGGCTTCGGCTGTCCCCACTCACTCACCGCCGCGCCGCCATTGCCCGGCCATAAGCGCTGACCGCGGCATTGGCGACCCGTCCGCGGTGGATCCGCGCCCCGAGTGCGCGCTTTTCCGCGCCCAGCCCGTCGATCAGCGCGATCAGGTCATCGGCCAGCGCCAGCCGTTCGGCCCGCGTGGTCGGGCGCGCCAGCAACAGCCGCGCCTGCGCCATCAGGCGGCGGTGATCCAGCAGCAGAGCGTCGGCGCGGGCGAACCCCTCGTCCGGTGCGGCGGTCATGGCGTCACCGCTTCATCGAAATCAACGTGTCCAACATGTCCTGCGCCGTCGTCATCACCTTGGATGCGGCGGAATAAGCCTGCTGGGCCACGATCATGCGGCTGAACTCGTCGGTCAGCTCCACCGTGGAACTTTCCAGCGAACTCGCCTCGATCTCGCCGGCGGCGCCGTCGCCGGCGGTGCGCAGCTGGTAATTGCCTGACTCGTAGGTCTGGGTGAAGGTGGTTCCGCTCTCGCTCTCCAGCCCGTCGGAATTGGCGAAGGTCGCGATGGGGATCTGGTAGATCGCCCGCGTTTCGCCATTGTCGAAGGTGGCGCGGACCAGACCGCTGCTGTCGATGGTGGTGCCGGTCAGCGTACCCGGCTCATAGCCATTGCCTGTCGCCGTCCAGTCGCCGATGGCGGCGGTGTTCTCGCCGGACGCGTACTGTGTCAGCCCGGTCGTGCTGTCGGCGCTGCCGAGATTCATCGACACGCTGCTGTCGCTGGCGCCGGTGGTCCAGCCGCTCACCGAGAAGCTGATGGCCGATGGATCGACGCTGGTCGTGGTGCCGCTGCTGCCGGTCTGGGTGGCGCCGGCCAGCGAGCCGTCGCTGTTGAAGGTGATGGCGATGGGAAAGCCGGAGATCGTGCCGGTGGTGGTGGTGCCGTCGGCGGAACTGGTCGGGTCGGACGCGCTGAGCGACCATGTGTTGTCGGCCGTCTTGCTCCAGGTCATCGTCACCGAATGGCTGTTGCCCAGCGCGTCGAACAGCTCGACGTCGGTGGTGAAGCTGTCGCCGGTCTCGGCGTCGGAGGGCAGGTTGGCTTCGATGTCCAGCGTCGAGGTCGCCTTGGGCGTGCCCTTGATGCTGGTGAGGTTGATCGCCTCCAGGCTGTCGGTGGAGGTCTTGTTGCCGGACTTGACGGTGCCGTCGTCGCCGACCGCCCAGCCATAGAGGTAATAGCCCTCCGAATTGACCAGATTGCCGTTGGAATCGGTGGAGAAGGAGCCGTTTCGGGTGAAATAGGTGCCGCCGTCCGACGTCTCGTCCGACACCACGAAGAAGCCGTTGCCGTTGACCGCCATGTTGGTGGTGGTCGCGGACGTCTGGATTTCGCCCTGGCGGCTGACGCTGCGGGTGTTCGACGCGATGACGCCGCCGACCTGCTCGTCCACCGTGGTGGTCTTGTTGATGTAGGAGGTGAATTCCGTCACCGTGCCCTTGAAGCCGGTGGTGCTGGAATTGGCGATGTTGCTGGAGATGCTGGCGAGCGCCTTGCTCTGGGCGGTCAGCCCGGACGTGGCGCTGTACATTGCGCTGGTGAGGCTCATGGCGGCACCTGTCTTTCAAAAATCCGGGGAGGGGGGATCAGGACACCGACAGCACGGCGCTCGCCGACAGGCTGACGTCGCCGACGCTCAGCACCGCCGTGCCGGAGGAGCTGTCCACGGCGGTCACCGCACCTTTGAAGCGTGTGGTGGTGTCGATGGCGTTGCCGCTGGAATCCAACGCGGTTATCGACAGCGTGTAGGTGCCGCCGCTGTAGCTCTGGCCGTCGGTGCCGACGCCGTCCCAGGTCACCTCATGGGTGCCGGCGGCGGTGTTGGAGCTGACATCGCTGTAGACGGTGTTGCCGCTGGAATCGGTGATGGTCAGCTTGATCGAGGCGGCGGCGGAATCGAGGTCGTATTCCCAGGTCGCCTCGCCGTCCTGCAACGGCGTGGTGGAGCCTTCGGCCTCCACCGTCTTGCCGTAGTAGCTCACGGCGCCGCTGGTGGTGCCGAGCGACGACGTGACCGAACTGGCGAGGTCCGAGACCGTGCTGGTCAGCTCGTCCAGCTTGTCGTTGGTCGACATCTGCTGTTCCAGCGAGGACATCTGGACGAGCTGGGTGGTAAAGCTGGTGGTGTCGACCGGATTGGTCGGATCCTGGTTCTGCAGCTGCGTCGTCAGCAAGGTCAGAAAGGTTTGGTAGGTGTCGCTCTTGGACGTCGTTGACGAACCGCTCGACGAGGACGTGGATTTCGTCGAGGTCGTTGCGCTGACAGAATCGACCAGCATCGCCTTCTCCACCCAATCGCGGCCCGTTCGCGGAATCCGGGCGGGATTTCGCGGCGGTTCAGGCCTATGGCTCTTCGGGATGGGCGGCGGGCTGGCGCCGCCCCGTTCGTTCTGTGGCTATCCACGGAACGGCCGGCGAAAGCTGGCGCGGATTTTTCCCAAAAAATGCGGTGGTTGTTAAAATGGCCCCGGCGGGCCGTGGCGGCCATCTGCCGTGGAGGGCCGGAACCGGCATGACGCTTTGCCGGTTGGGAACTGCATCGTCAACTGTCCCAGGGAGCCGTCCATGTCCGGCACGAAAGAGCGGAATCAGGAACAGGACCGGCGGGCGGACCGCGATCCGGCCGCACCCGTCGAAGGCGGCGGCGCAGTGCCGCGCACCACCGAGGAAAACAAGAAGGCCGCCGAGGGCGAGCGCTTCGAGAAGGCCCCCAATCCGGGACATCCGGTCTAACGCCGGCTTGCTCGTCCCGACTGGCTCGCCCTCGGATCGCTCGCCCCAAGTAGGCACTGGCGGCTGCGGTTACTCCGCGGCCCTCAGCGCCGGCGTTGCGGCCTGCGTCTGCTTGCCGGAGCGGAAAACCAGCAGGGTGAAGAGCCCGAGCGCGCCGAGCAGCAACAGCGCGCTGACCGCGGCGACCGGCTCGAACGCGGAGTAGCCGAGATGCAGGGCGGCGACGGCGACGGTCAGGAAGGCCGTGCCGACGCACCAGACGACGATCTGCGTCATCGCGAGACGGCTGGTCTCCAACGCCGGATGCAGCCGGTAATAGACGCCGAACAGGAAGAGCGACACCCAGCCCAGCAGGTTGAGGTGGGCGTGGGCCGGCATCAAGTCGTGGTTCCGCGATGCGGCCATTCCGATCCCCATGCCGATGCCGGCAAGTGCGAACAGGCAGGCCGCCCTGAAACTTGTGGATGAGGTTTTCATTGCCCTGGTCTCCAATCACCGTCCCCGTGAAGGTTCGTATTCGAACGATGTCAGAGCACTCAAATGCTGTCCATGGGGAAAACCGCTCATGACCATTGGGGCAGGCGGGGGTGGATATTTTAAAGTATCGGATATCGACTGAGATACTGCTCCTTTTGAAAGTTATGGCTGGAGATGAGGATGTGTGGCGCGAGTACCCGATCGGCGCTCTTCTTTCCGTAGATGGGCGGAGGAGTGGATCTGTGCCGCGTCATTGGGCTTTGGCCGGATCGCCGTACTGGATGGCCTGTCCCTCGCGATGGGTCTCGATGCCGAAGCGGCCGGCCATCTGGCGCAGGGCGTCGC
>CBIHQY010000021.1:0-104031 GCA_966212305.1 uncultured Azospirillum sp. | reverse complement strand
GCACCGCCCGCAGGACCAGCAGCAGCCCCAGCACGACGAAGCCGGCCGACAGCAGGTCGGTGCGCATCTGCCGCCCCTGCGCCGTCAGCCCGACGCCGAAGGCCAGCAGCACACCGGCCAGCAGCGCCACCCTCCGGTCCTCCACCAGCCCGCGCAGCAGCGTGGAGTAGCTGACGGCGAAGGCGGCGGTCAGCAGGATCGACAGCGCCCGCCCGGCCTGGACCAGCGACTGCCAAGCCGCCTGCGTCGCCGCCACGTCGCTGCCCGGCGGCAGGGCCGACAGGCTGGCGACCGGCAGCAGCCCGACCGCATGCAGCAGCCGGTACCAGACGTCGATCACCAGGAAATAGCCGTAGCCGGGATGGTCGAAATACTCCTGAGGCAGCCCGTCGCCGAACAGCAGCCCATGATAGGCCAGCACCAGATCCTGGTCCGAATGCACCCAGTAGGGCAGCCGGAACCCGACCAGCAGAACCGACAGCGCCATCGCCGCGGCCAGCCCCAGACACAGCAGCCACCAGGGCGCCGCCGCGACACGGTCGAGCAGGGAGGGACGGGCGACGGAGGGTGCAGGCGTCATGATGGGCTGCGCTCACGGTTCAGGTCGGCGGGCGCCTTGTGGCATGGAAATGAACGATTGGGAACCAGTCCGATCCTGCGGTGTTGCCCTCATGGAACGGCGGAGTCGAGAGTCTCCGTCTCTTTCGTGGTGCCTCGCACGAGTGGCTTTGCAACGTCGGCGGGTCGCTGCCACAAAATACGGTATGGCAGACGCGCCGGGCAGACAAATGCCGGACAGACAAATGGGGGACTCGATGGCCGATACCGACGACATCCTGGAGCGTATCCGACGCCGCGCCCACGAGTTGTGGGAGAGCGAAGGCCGTCCGCACGGCCGCGATTCCGACCATTGGACCCAGGCGGAAGCGGAAATCCGCGGCGCCGGCGCGCTGGAGCCGACCGAAAAGGCCGCCGGCTCGCGCAAGAAGCCCCCCATCTCCAAGGCCACCTCCAAGCCCGCCGGCAAGAGCACCCGCGCCGCCGCCGAATCCCTGTCCGAGGTCGCGAGCACCCCAGCGGAGAGCGCCAAATCCGCCCCCGCCAAGCCGGCGAAGGCCAAACCGGCCGCTTCCAAGGCGAAGGCCGAGGATGCTCCCAAGGCAGCGGCTGGAAAAACGGCTGCCAAGGCAACCCCCGCCAAGAGCCCGCGCGGCCCGAAGAAGGACGGCGGCAAGAGCGCATCGGCCGGCTGATTCCACCGGTCTCCTTCGGAACCCTGCGGCTCCGGAGCCGGTTGTCAGGTGCATCCTGCAATCTTCTCCGGAGGACCTGACATGGCCGGCACGCCGTCGATGGATGACTGCATCCGCAACTGCACCGACTGCCACACCATCTGTCTGGAAACCGTCGCGCATTGCCTGACCAAGGGCGGTGCGCATGCGGAGGCCGGGCATATCCGCCTGCTGCTGGATTGCGTCGACATCTGCCGCACCAGCGCGGATTTCATGATCCGCGGCTCCCGCTTCCATCACCTTACCTGCGGCGCCTGTGCCGAGATCTGTGCGGCCTGCGCCGACGACTGCGATCGCATGGCCGACGATTCCATGATGAAGCGGTGCGCCGAGATGTGCCGCCGCTGCGCCGAAAGCTGCCGCTCGATGTCGAGCATGGCCGCCTGACATGGACATCTGGTCGCGGCGGTCTCCTACTCCATCACCGCCGCTTCCTCCGACGCCGGAGCCCCCGCCTTCGGCCGCCGAAGCAGCAGCAGCATCGGGATCACCATCAGCGCGACGTACATCATCAGCTTGAAATCGTCGATGTAGGCGATCATCGCCGCCTGCTGCGTGACCTGGGCATTCAGCATCGCCAGCGCCTGAGGCGATGCGGTGACCTGCTCCGTCATCGCCTGGGAGAACGGCGTCAGGTGTGCGGACAGGCTGGCGTGGTTGACCTGGGTGTTCTGCGACAGCAGGGTCATCACCACCGAGATGCCGACGCTGCTGCCCAGGTTGCGGACCAGACTGAATAGGCTGGCGGCATCGGTGCGCAGCCGCGGCTCCAGCGTGGCGAAGGCGATGGTGCTGAGCGGCACGAACACAAGCCCCAAACCCAGCCCCTGCACCACGCCGCTGATGATGATCGGCTCGCGGTCCATCACGATGGTGAAGCCGGTCATGTACCACAGCGACCAGCTGGTCAGCAGCACGCCGGCCAGGATCAGCAGCCGCGCGTCCACCCTGCGCACCAGCCGTCCGACCATCAGCATCGAGATCATCGTGCCGACGCCGCGCGGCGCCAGCACCAGCCCGGTGGTGACCGTCGGGTAGCCCAGCAGGTTCTGCAGCATCGGCGGCAATAGCGCCATGGTCGCCAGCAGGATCACGCCAATCACGAAGATCAGGATCAGGCCGGTGACGAAGTTGCGGTCGCGCAGCAGCGCCGGGTCGATGAATGGCTCGGTCTTCGTGTTGCCATGGGCGGTGGCGATGTGGATGGCGAAGATCCAGAAAGCGCAGGCGGCCAGCGCCGTCTCGATCCAGATCTCGGTCGCGCCGAACCAGTCCAGCTGCTCGCCGCGGTCCAGCAGCATTTGGAAGGCGCCCACCGCCAGCCCCAGCATGGCGAAGCCGAAGAAATCGAAGCCGCGTTGCCGACCCTTGGTCTCGTGCAGGAAGACCAGCATGCCGAAGAAGGCCAGCAGCCCGACCGGCAGGTTGATGTAGAAGACCCAGCGCCAGCTGAAGCTGTCGGTCAGCCAGCCGCCCAGCGTCGGCCCGGCAATGGGACCGACCATGATGCCGGCGCCCCAAAGGGCCATCGCCTGCCCGTGCCGCTCCTTCGGGTTGATGTCCAGCAGAACCGACTGCGACAGCGGCACCAGCGCCGCGCCGAAGATGCCCTGCACCAGCCGGAAGGCCACCATCTGCGTCAGGCTGCCGGCCAGCCCACACAGCACCGACGCCGCGGTGAAGCCCGCCACCGCGATCAGGAACAGCCGCTTGCGCCCGAAGCGGTCGGCCATCCAGCCGGTGGCCGGCGTGGCGATGGCAGCGGCGACGATGTAGGAGGTCAGCACCCAGGTGATGGTGTCCTGCGCCGCCCCCAGGCTGCCCTGCATGCTGGGCAGGGCGACGTTGGCGATGGTGGTGTCCAGCACCTGCATGATGGTGGCGAGCATGATCGACACGGTGATCATGCCGCGGTGCTTCACCTCATGCGGGGCGGCAGGGGATTGGCTGGCGGCCATGGAATGCCTGCGGTTGATTGTCGTTTGCTGGAGGCGAACGCCTTAACGGATCGCCGCGACCGCGCTGCCGATCACGCCCGGCAGCGGCCGGCTGTAATGGGTGTCGACCTCCACATCGGCGCTCAGGCCGGTGCGCAATGGCACGCCGGCAATATCCGTCCCGTCGATGCGCAGACGGACCGGCACGCGCTGCACCACCTTCACCCAATTGCCGGTGGCGTTCTGGGCGGGCAGGACCGAGAACTCCGATCCGGTGCCGGCGCCGATGCTCTCGACATGGGCGGTCAGGGTGCGGCCGGAATAGGCGTCCAGCACCACGGTCGCGGTCTGGCCGACCGCCATATGGGTCAGGTCGGTTTCCTTGAAATTGGCCTCGACCCAGCTCGACCCGCTCATAACCAGACTGACCGCCGACAGCCCAACCGAGGCGTATTGCCCGACCAGCAGGCGATCGGTCTGGCTGACCACTCCGTCGGCCGGCGCCGTCACCACCGTGTGGTCCAGGTCGCGCTGCGCGGACGCCTTCTTCGCCAGCGCCTCCAGCACCATCGGATGGCGGTCGGTGGGGATGTCGGGATCGCCGCCCAGCGCGGCGCGGGCGCTGACCACCGCCTGCTTCTCCGTGTTCAGGTCCTGCTGTGCCGCCATCAGGTCGTGGCGCACGGAATCATAGGTCGCGCGCGCGGCAACGCCGGTCTTCAGCAGGTCCTGCTGGCGCTGGAATTCGCGTTGCTCGAAGGTGACCTTCTCCTCCGCCGCGGCCTGCTTGGCCTGCGCCTCACCCAGGTCGGCGCGCAACTGCTCCACCTTCAGCCGGGCCGAGGCGAGGGCCGCGTCCGCCTGCTGCAGGGCCAGCCGATAAGGCTCGTCATCGATACGGAACAACAGGTCGCCGCGATGGACCGGCTGGTTCTCACGGACCGCCACCTCGACGATGCGGCCGGAAACGTCCGGGCTGATCGTCACCTTGTCCTGCTGGACATAGGCGTTGTCGGTCGAGACATAGCGCCCGCCCACGACATACTCATAGCCGCCGCCGACCGCCACCAGCAGCGGCAGGGCGGCCATAAGCAGCCAGCGGCGCCAGCGCGTCCGGCGGACGGGTTTGGCGGCCGGTTGAGCGGCAGGACGGGTTTCGGTATCGCGGTCGGTCACGGCGGTCATTGCGGTCGGGTCCCGAAGGAAAAAACGGATTGCGTCAGGCTTTGGCGGCGATCTTCTCCGCAGCCCTCTTCTCGGGCGGCTCGGCCCGGCGGTCGGACAGGTTGGCGCGCATGCGGGCCAGCATCTCGACCAGCTTGGCCTCGGCATCGGACGGCAGTCCGGCCAGCGCCTCCGCATAAACCCCGGTGGCGAGTGCCCGGCCCTGCTCCAACACCGCATGCGCCTTCGGCGTCAGGTGCGGCAGGCGGGCGCGGCGGTCGGTGGGGTCGGCGCGGCGTTCGATCCAGCCGCCCTCCTCCATACGGTCAATCTGCCGGCAGAGCGTGATCGGCTCGATTTCCAGCAGATCGGCCAGAGCCGCCTGCTTGATCCCCTCGTTCCGCGCCAGCGTGGCGATCACCGACCATTGCGCGCGCGTCAGTCCGAGATGGCGGGCACGCTGGTCGAAACGGACGCGCATCATGCGCGCCGTATCGGTCAGGACGGCTCCCAGGCTCATCGAATGGGAGTCTGCAGAACAGGTATCGGCGGCGGAGGACATCGGCACATCATAAGCTTGCTTATCGATATCGATGAATTAATAAGCCTACTTATCATCGGCAATCCTCGCGGCGTGCATGGCAGGGCCACGCCGATATCGCGCCTCCGGCGTCCGAGACAGGATCGCGCCTCTGGCGCGCGCGACAGGAGATTGCTAAGGTGCCCACCCGTTTCGTTCCATTCCTTTCGCCAACTCGCCCGAATCGACCAGCTGAGGACCGATCCATGCCGCACTACCGTTCCCGCACCTCCACCCACGGCCGCAACATGGCGGGCGCGCGCGGCCTGTGGCGGGCGACCGGCATGAAGGACGGCGATTTCGGCAAGCCGATCATCGCCATTGCCAACTCCTTCACCCAGTTCGTACCCGGTCACGTCCACCTGAAGGATCTGGGTCAGCTGGTCGCCCGCGAGATCGAGAAGGCCGGCGGCGTGGCGAAGGAGTTCAACACCATCGCGGTGGACGACGGCATCGCCATGGGCCATGGCGGCATGCTGTACAGCTTGCCCTCGCGCGAGCTGATCGCCGACGCGGTGGAGTACATGGCGAACGCGCACTGCGCCGACGCGCTGGTCTGCATCTCCAACTGCGACAAGATCACGCCCGGCATGCTGATGGCCGCAATGCGCCTGAACATCCCGGCGGTCTTCGTCTCCGGCGGCCCGATGGAGGCCGGCAAGGTCAAGTGGCGCGGCAAGGTCAAGTCGGTCGACCTGATCGACGCCATGGTCGCCGCCGCCGACCCGACCGTCTCCGACGAAGAGGCGGCGGAGATGGAGCGCGGCTCCTGCCCGACCTGCGGCTCCTGCTCCGGCATGTTCACCGCCAACTCGATGAACTGCCTGACCGAGGCGCTGGGCCTGTCCCTGCCCGGCAACGGCACCATCCTGGCGACCCACGCCGACCGCAAGGAGCTGTTCCTCGCCGCCGGCCGGACGGCGGTCGATCTCTGCCGCCGCTGGTACCAGGAGGAGGACGCAACCGCCCTGCCGCGCGGCATCGCCACCAAGGCGGCGTTCGAGAACGCGATGACGCTCGACATCGCCATGGGCGGTTCGACCAACACTGTCCTGCACATCCTGGCCGCGGCGCAGGAAGGCTGCATCGACTTCACGATGGCCGACATCGACCGGCTGTCGCGCCACGTCCCCAACGTCTGCAAGGTCGCCCCGGCAGTGGCCGACGTCCATATCGAGGACGTGCACCGCGCCGGCGGCATCTTCGGTATCCTGGGCGAACTGGACCGCGCCGGCCTGCTGAACCGCGAGGCGCCGACCGTCCATGCCCCGACGCTGGGTGACGCGCTGGACCGCTGGGACGTGATGCGCACGCAGGACCAGTCCGTTCACACCCTGTACCGGGCTGCACCCGGCGGCATCCCGACCGTCGTGCCCTTCAGCCAGGAGCGCCGCTGGCCGGAGTTGGACCTCGACCGCGAGAAGGGCGTGATCCGCAAGGCCGAGAAGGCCTTCAGCCAGGACGGCGGCCTCGCCGTGCTGTACGGCAACATCGCGGAGAACGGCTGCATCGTGAAGACGGCGGGCGTCGATGCCTCCAATCTCGTCTTCGCCGGGCCGGCCCGTGTGTTCGAGAGCCAGGACGACGCGGTCGCCGGCATCCTGGGCGACGTGGTCAAGGCGGGCGAGGTGGTGGTCATCCGCTACGAGGGTCCGCGCGGCGGCCCCGGCATGCAGGAAATGCTCTACCCGACCAGCTATCTGAAGTCGAAGGGGCTGGGAAAGGCCTGCGCGCTGGTCACCGATGGCCGTTTCTCCGGCGGCACGTCGGGGCTGTCGATCGGCCATGCCTCGCCGGAAGCGGCGCAGGGCGGCGCCATCGGCTTGGTGCAGGACGGCGACCGCATCGAGATCGACATCCCCAACCGCATCATCCGTCTCGCCGTCGACGACCAGGAGATGCAGCGCCGCCGCGATGCGATGAACGCCAAGGGTATGGACGCCTGGAAGCCGGCCAACCGCGACCGCGTGGTCTCCCCGGCGCTCCGCGCCTACGCCGCTCTGACGACCAGTGCCGACCGCGGCGCCGTGCGCGACGTGTCGCAGGTGGAGAATATCGCCGTCCGCCGCTGAGCCGGATTGGCCCGCCCAACGTCAACCGCGACCGAGTCAGGCACGGCGGATATTCATCACAAGTAACAATCAAGGCGCCGCGCAAGTCGCGGCGCTTTCTTTTTGCCCCAAATTACATACACCGATATGTTGGCTTCCGCCTGCGCGAAAATCTTAGGGCGATACATCGCTCGGATGTTCGCAAAATTCGAATTGCATGCTCTAATATGCCAACGCGAATTCCGCAAAGGGGGCGGACATGGCGGACACCATGTTGGGCACAGCGACGGACGAAGGTCGTCCTTGGCAGGAGGCATCACGCCTGCCGGGCGACAAGCCGCGCGAGCGCAAGGTGGTAACGGCGATGTTCGTCGACATCGTCCGCTCCTCCGCCATCGTGGCCGGCCGCGATCCGGAGGATGCGGACGACCTGCTCCTTTCCATTCTGGATCGCGTGACGGAGGCGGTTCCGCGTTTCGAAGGCACGGTGACGCAGATGCTGGGCGACGGCTTCCTGGCGACCTTCGGCGCCCCTGGCGCCAAGGAGGACCACGCCCTGCGCGCCTGTCTGGCTGCCCAGGACATCCTCAGCGCCACCCGTGACGAACATGGCAAGCCGCTTTTCCAGATCCGCATCGGCATCAGTTCCGGCGACGCCGTGACCCATGTGGTGACCAACGGCCTGTGGTCCGACTACCGCGCCATCGGTGAATGCGTGCATATGGCCGCCAAGCTGCAGCAGCGCGCTGCCTCCGACACCGCGCAGCTCAGCCGCGACACGCTGGACCTGATCCCGGTCGGCGTGACGGCGCGCCCGATGGGAAGCCTACGTTTGTCCGACGAGGTGGAGCCGATGCCGGCCTTCCTGCTCGACGGAGCCCGTGCCGTCCGCCGCACCGCCACCGACCTGCTGTCCGCCACCGACGCTCCCTATGTCGGCCGCGAGCAGGAGGTGGCGACGCTGTTTGCCATCACCGATTCGGTGGAGGCCGGGGCGCCGGCCCAGCTCCTGCTGCAGGGAGAGGCCGGAATCGGCAAGTCGCGGTTGGTGGGAGAGTTTCTGCGCGATCCGCGCAGCCGGCGCTGGACCCTGCTCCAATGGCCGCAGATGCCGATCCGTCGGCTGGCCGATCCCGACGACCTCGAGGCGGTGGCGCTGAGCCTGGCGGAGCAGGTGGCCGGCCGCGCCAGCGAGGAGGGCGTCGGCTGGGTGTGCGAGGCCGCGGGCCGCCGGTCCGGTTCGCTGGCCGGCGACGCCGTGCGGGCGCTGTTCGGCCTGCCGGGGCTCGACCCGCTGTGGAGCGGCCTTGATGCGGCGCAGCGCCTGTCGCTGGGCATCGAAGGGCTGGTGGGGGCGACGCTTGAACTGGCGGCGACGGTCCCATCGCATGATGGCGGCGAGATCGATGGCAAGGGGATCGTGGGACGGCCGTTGCTGGTCCTGGTCGAGGATGCTCATTGGGCGCGGCCGGTGATGGTGCGGCTGCTGGATCGGCTGGCGGAAGCACTGCCGGGGTCCGGGTCGCGCCTCCTGCTGCTCGCGACCCGGCGGCCGCCGCCGCTGGGGCCGGAGTCACGGGAACAGGGCTGGAACGGCCGGCCGGGCGGGCGGCGCATGGAATTGGGCATGCTGTCGCCGGATCAGGTGCAGAGTTTCCTGGCCCATTGGCTGGGGCCGGACTGGTCGCTGGTGGAATTGAAGGCCCAGGTCGCCACCCGCTGCCAGGGCGTTCCGCTTTATCTGGAAGAGGTTCTGCGCACGCTGGAGACGTCCAACGCCATCGAAGGCACGCCGGGCTCCTACCGGCTGATCGATCCGCTGGTGGTCGACAAGCTGCCGCGTACTCTGCACGCGCTGTTGGCCGAGCGCATGGACCTGATGACGCTGGAACGGCGCCGGCTGCTGATGAACGCCGCCGTGATCGGCAACACCTTCGACGTCGGGCTGCTGCAGGCGCTAACCGGTCTGTCGATGCCGATCCTGTCGGACTATCTGGCCTATCTGGAGCGCGCCGGCTTCGTGCTGCGCACCCGCCTGCTGCCCAACCTGGAATATTCCTTCAAGCATGCGCTGATCCAGGAGGTCGCCTACGCCACCCTGACAAAGTCCGACCGCCGGGCGCTGCATGCCCGCGTGCTGGAGGCGCTGCGCCACCGCCGCGACGCCGACCTTCCCAACCGCCTGGACCTGCTGGCCCACCACGCCTTCAAGGCGGAAAACTGGCCGGCCGCGCACCTGTTCGGCCGGCGTGCCGGCGAAAGGGCCGAAGGCCGTTCCAAGCTGGAAGATTCCAGTCGGCATTACACCAACGCTCTCGCCGCCGTGCGGCGTCTGCCGGATCATCCGCGAAACACTGCGCGCCAGATCGACTTGCTGATCGCACTTCCGAGATCTCTGCTGCCGCGAGGGTCGATGGGAGTGGACGACCATCTGCAACGGGCCATCGCCATGTCGCGGGATTCGGGTGATCTCATCCGTTATGCGCGGGCATGCTCAATGTTGGCATCGTTCCTATGGACGTTCGGCGATCTCGACGAAGGTCTTGCGCTGTGCCGCGATGGCCTGTCTGCGCTCGACGCCCGGGACGACCGCCGCACCCGCGTCCAGTTGCTGTTCCGGCTGGGCGGCCTGCAAACGGACAAAGGGCTCTTCCTAGAGGCGTTGGAAACATTCGAGCATGGCGCCCTCATGCTTACGGGGTCTCGTCCATACGACCGCTATGGTCTCGCGACTGTCGCACAAGTGCATATGGGCAGCCTCGCGGCCCGCGGGCTCGCCGAATTGGGGCGGGTCGGCGAAGCCGTGGAAGCCGGGCGCCGCTCAGTCGAAATCGCCGAGGAAAGCAACCACCTCTTCTCAAGGATGTTCGCCCTGACGCATCTGGGGTGGACCCATATCATCTGCGGGCAGTTGAAAGACAGCATTCCCGCACTTGAGGCCGCATTGTCGGTTGGTCACGCAATACACGCTCCTCTGCTGCTGCCACTGGTAATGGGCGGCATCGGATACGCATCGGTCCTGACAGGGAACCACAAATCAGGCTTCGCTATGTTTGAGCGCAGCTTTGCGCTGTTTCAGCAGCAAGGCGGCGGCAATGGTCGACTTCACCCGTTGGGCCGTGTTCCGCAAGTTCTGATTTGGTATGCCGAGGCACTTGCCGCCACTGACCAGCTGGTTGCAGCTTCACAGGCTGCACAGGATGGGCTAATAATCGCTAGTAATACTTCTCAAGTGTCTTTGGAATCGTATGCAAGGCGTTTGCTGAATAAATTCGGCGGCTTGAACGTCTCCAGCACACACTCAGAACTACACCGAATTGACATTGAATGATTTTACTACCAAATTCAGAAATCTATTCAAACTTCATCATTTCCACGAAAGTAATCCAGAACAAAACTCCGGATTTCACTGCTTAAAGCCACATTCTTCGAGCGACGCGCATCTAATTTCGCGCACAATTGCTTGGTCAGCAAGCCTTCAACCTGCGCGATGGCATCCAGCCCATCCCACACCGCATTTTCAAGACGCACACGTCTTTCGCCATCTTCAACTGATACAACACGAACCGACATGACAGGCCAAGCCATTAGATTGGATAATTGGTCAGCCCGGCAATCACGTTGTTTGTTGGCAGAGTTCAGCATCCGATTGGACTCCTTGACTGCGGTCATGACCGACGACCCAGCTTGAGAAGGCTGTGTTATCCGAAGAGCGGTGTTCGTAAAGTGAAAAACTTCACAGCGCGAGTTAGTTCGAATTCGAAGAAATGAGCACATCACTTCAACCGAGGAGACAAACGATGTCGCTCAATCTGTTCCAGTCGTCGATGGTCCGTGGCGCCGATGGCCGTCTGTACAACGTTTCCGCTCAAGGTGTCGCCGAGATCGCTGAAGTGCAGGCTTCGACCGCTCGTAACCTCGTCCGTTCCGGCGACCGCAGCACCTTTGACGCCGCTGATCACGAGGCCGGTCGTTACAGCATCACCCCGGGCGCCTGATCGGGTTCCCGGTTCCGGTTCTTCGGACCGTGGCCACCAGCGCCGCTTCAGGTGCTGACCGGCCACGGACCCGGGAACGGGACGCGCCCTCTCGATTTTCCTCCGCCCCGGACAAGCCGCGATGCCCTTCGATCTGCTCGATGTCAAAGCCTCCGTTTCGGATGCGGTGAAGGCCCACACGGTCGGCACCCACCGGGTCATGGCGCCCGAACAGACCCTGGCACGGGTCGCCCCGTTCCTGCCGATCATGGGGATCACCCGGGTCGCAAACGTCACCGGGCTGGATGCCGTCGGCATTCCGGTGGTGATGGTGACGCGGCCGAACTCGCGCTCCATCTCGGTGTCGCAGGGCAAGGGGGTGACGCTCGCCGCCGCCAAGGCGTCGGGGGTCATGGAGTCGATCGAGAGCTATCACGCCGAACGCATCACCCTGCCGCTGAAGTTCGCCAGCTTCGAGGAGTTGCGCTGGACCCACCCGGTGGTGGACGTCGACCGCCTGCCCCGGCTGTCGACCGGCAGCTTCAACCCCAACAGCCCAATCCTGTGGATCGAGGGGCAGGACCTGCTGAACGGCGGCCCGAAATGGGTTCCGTTCGAGATGGTCCACCTGAATTTCACCGTGCCGATGGCCCCCGGCCACGGCGCCTTCCTGGCCGGCTCCAACGGGCTGGCGTCGGGAAACCACAAGGTGGAGGCGATCAGCCACGCCGTCACCGAACTTGTGGAGCGCGACGCGACCACCCTGTGGCGCCTGCAGGATCCGGCTTCCCAGGCGGCAACCCGCATCGACCTTGACAGCATCGACGATCCGGTCTGCCGCTCGCTGATCGACCGGTTCGAAGCCGCCGGCGTCGCCGTCGGCGTGTGGGAAACCACCAGCGACGTCGGGCTGCCAGCCTTCCTCTGCCGCATCGTCGAGCGTGAGGAAATGCCCCAGCAATCCATCCGCCCGGCCACCGGCATGGGATGCCATGCGGCGCGCGAGATCGCCCTGTCCCGTGCTCTGACCGAGGCGGCGCAGAGCCGCCTGACCTTCATCGCCGGCGCCCGTGACGACATGCCCCGTGCCGAATACGAACGCCACCTCGACCCCGCCCACCACGCCCGCTGGAAGGCGATGATCGTGGACGGCGCCGGCCGGCGCTCCTTCCACCATTGTCCGACTAGCACCGCCCCCACCATCGAGGCCGACCTCGCCCACCAGCTCGACCGGCTGCGCGCCATCGGCATCGAGGAGGCTGTGGCGGTCGACCTGACCAAGCCCGAATTCGGCATCCCCGTCGTGCGCGTCGTCGTGCCCGGGCTGGAAGGTGCCGACGAATCCCCCGATTACCTGCTGGGCGAACGCGGCCTGCGCGTGCTCGGCGCCCAAGCCATGGAGAAGGCGGCATGAGCGGCGTCTATGTCTTTCTCGGCCCCACCCTGCCGCGCGAGGACGCGGCGCGGGAGCTGGACGCCACCTATCTGCCGCCGGTCGCCCAGGGCGACGTCCTGCGGCTGTGTGCGGAAAAGCCGGCGGCCATCGGCATCATCGACGGTTTCTTCGAAAGCGTGCCGTCGGTCTGGCACAAGGAAATCCTCTACGTCATCCATGCCGGCATCCCGGTGTTCGGCGCCTCCAGTATGGGGGCGCTGCGCGCGGCGGAGCTGTATCCCTTCGGCATGGTCGGCGTCGGCGCCATCTTCGAGGCGTTCCGCGACGGCCGGCTGGAGGATGACGACGAGGTGGCGGTGATTCACGGCCCGGCCGAGCTGGGCTACACCTCCCTGTCGGAGGCGATGGTCAACATCCGCCGCACCCTGTCCGACGCGGTGGCCGACCGGGTGCTGACCGCGGAGACGGCCCTGCGCCTGGAATCAATCGCCAAGGAACTGCCCTACCGCGAGCGCGGCTATGGCCGGATGCTGCGGCTGGGCGGCGATATCGGCCTGCAGGCGTCCGAATTGGCGGCATTCCGCAGCTGGCTGCCGCAGGGCCGGTTCGACCAGAAGCGCGAGGATGCCAAGGCGATGCTGCGCACCATGGCCCGGCGGCTGGGCCGTCCGACGGGTGACGATGCGGCGCCGGAAGCTCGTTTCCACTTCGAGCGCACCGTCCTTTGGGAACGTGCCCTGCGCGACGCGGCACCGCTCGCGATGTAAGGGCGTATCCGCTAGACTGATCGCGCCGGGGTGGCGATGACCACCACCCCGGCGCGAAACTGTGCCTGGACGGACGGATGAACGCGCCGATGGATGTTGCGGCGATACTGCGGCGCAACCGGCTGCTCGGGGAGCTGGATGCCGGGCAGATGGCGGAAATGCTGACGCTGGGCCGCATCGCCCGCTTTGATGCCGACCAGATCATCTTCGACAAGGGGGACCCCGGCGACAGCCTGTTCGCCGTGTTGAAGGGTCAGATCGCCATCCGCACCTCCTCGGCGGATGGCAAGACAATGCTGCTGAACATCCTGGAAGCCGGCGATGTCCTGGGCGAGATCGGCCTGATCGACGGCCGGGAACGCACGGCCGCCGCGATCGCCCTGCGGCCGGTCGAGCTTTACCGGATCGACCGGGCCGACTTCATTCCCTTCCTGGAACGCCACCCGCGCCTGTGCACCCGCATGATGATCGTGCTGTGCGACCGGCTGCGCTGGGTATCGGAGAATATCGAGGACGCGGTCTTCCATGACGTGCCGCGCCGGCTTGCCCGCCGGCTGCTGCTGCTGTCGGACAGCTACGGGCAGCCGACTCCGGCCGGCCTGCGGCTGACTCTGCCGCTGTCGCAGGAAGCCCTGGCCAACATGTTGGGCGTCACCCGTGAAATGGTGAACAAGTGCCTCGGCGCCCTGCGAAAGGCCGGAGTGGTGACATATGCCAAAGGGTTTATCGTCATCAACGATCTGGCATTGCTCAAGGACATGGCCGGTGACCCCGAACGGGTTCCCTAGGGGGAATCCTTACCTGCCTAAAGTTTTGTTCCCAAAACAGGTTGTGGTCGCGTTATAGTGTGCATGCGTTGGGGGCAATCGCACGGGTAGCACGAGGGCTTAAGAGCATGTCGAGCGAAGCGAACAGGAAATCTCGCGTCGATCAATTCACGGGCGTCGCTTCACTGACGTCCCGCACGCTCAAATTGTCCGGGCGCGATGTCACGATCCGATTGGAGCCGTCTTATTGGGAAGGGCTCGAAGAAATCTGCCGTCGGGAGGATCTGACGGTGGACGAACTCTGCTACGACGTCCGTGACCGCATGGAGCAGCAGGGCCGTCGCTCTTCCCCGGCCGGCGTGTCGCTTGCCAACGCCTTGCGCGTGTTCGTGGTCGGCTATTTCCGGCAGGCGGCGACCGAACGCGGTCATGCGCGTGCCGGCCATGGTCAGGGCCGCCCCTTCATTGCGACGCCCTTCGACATCGTCCCGGTCACCAGCGACAGCTGACACCTGAAAAAAGCCGGTACTCTTGGGGACAGGCCTTTCGACCCGCCCCCAATACGTTGCGCCGCCCGTGTTATTGGGCGGTCCAGCCGCCATCCATCGTCAGGGCCGCACCGCGCATGTTGCCGGCGGCCTCCGAGCACAGGAAAACCGCCAGTTCGCCCAGCTGTTCCGGCGTGACGAAGGACTTGGACGGCTGCTTCTCGCTCAGCAGCTCGCGCCCGGCCTCCTCCACCGACAGATTACGCGAGGCGGCCAGCGCGTCGATCTGCTTCTGCACCAGCGGGGTCAGAACCCAGCCCGGGCAGATGGCGTTGCAGGTGATGTTGGTCTCCGCCAGTTCCAGCGCCGTCACTTTGGTAAGACCGATCACGCCATGCTTGGCGGCGACGTAGGCCGACTTGTTGACCGACGCCACCAGCCCGTGCACCGACGCGATGTTGATGACCCGCCCCCAGCCACGCGCCTTCATGCCCGGCAACGCCGCGCGGGTGCCGTGGAAGACGGCCGACAGATTGATGGCGATCACCGCGTCCCAGCGCTCCACCGGGAAGGCATCGACCGGCGCCACATGCTGGATGCCGGCATTGTTGACCAGCACGTCCAGCCGGCCATAGGCCGCTTCGGTGGCGGCGACCATCGCCTCGATCTCCTCCGGCTTCGACATGTCGGCGCCGTTGTGGGCGACGCGCACGCCGAACTCCGTCGACAGCGACCGGCACAGCTCGGCGATGTAGCCGGCATCGCCAAAGCCGTTCAGCATCAGGTCGGCGCCCTGGCGCGCAAGCTGCCGTGCGATCCCAAGTCCGATCCCGCTGGTGGACCCAGTAACGAGCGCGGCCTTCCCCTTCAGATTGGTCATTCTTCTTTATCCTTCGATCGGCATAGAACGGAGGTCCGGGGCGACGATCAGCTCGCACCCGGTGTTGGCGATCACCTGCTCCACCGTGACACCGGGGGCGGTTTCCTTCAAGACGAGCCCGGCGTCGGTCGGCTCGATCACGGCGAGGTCGGTCACCACCAGATCGACGCGCCGGACTGAGGTCAGCGGCAGCGCGCAACGCTCGACGATCTTCGCCTCGCCCTTGGCGCTGTGCTGCATGGCGACGATCACCCGGCGGGCGCCGGTGACCAGATCCATCGCCCCGCCCATGCCCGGCACCATCTTACCCGGCACCATCCAGTTGGCGAGCCGCCCTTCGCGGTCCACCTGCAGGCCGCCCAGCACGGTGACGTCCAGATGGCCGCCGCGGATCAGCCCGAAGGAGAGGGCGCTGTCGAAGGACGCAGCCCCCGGCAGGGCCGAGATCGGCGAGCCGCCGGCGTCGGTCAGGTCGTGGTTCTCCGCCCCGGTGATCGGGCCGGACATGCCGACGATGCCGTTCTCCGACTGGAAGAACACGTGGCGTCCAACGGGGACATAGCGGGCGACCAGGGTCGGCAAGCCGATGCCCAGGTTGACGAGGTCGCCGTCCTTCAGTTCCAGCGCGACGCGCTTGGCGATCAGGGTCTTTTCATCCATGGCTCGATACTCCCTGATCAGCGCGGCTTGGAGGTGACGATGTGGTCGACCAGCACCGACGGCGTCATCACGGCGTCGGGCGGAATGCAGCCGACGGGCAGGATGTCCTCGGCCTCGGCGATCACCGTGGCGCCGGCCATTGCCATCAGCGGGTTGAAGTTGCGCGCGGTCAGCGCGTAGGTCAGGTTGCCGTAGAGATCGGCTTGCTTGGCGGCGACCAGCGCGAAGTCGGCCTTGATCGGCATCTCCAGCAGGTAGGTGACGCCGTCAATCTCGACCTTGCGCTTGCCCTCCTCCACCGTGGTGCCGACGCCGGTGGGGGTCAGCACGCCGCCCAGCCCGACGCCGCCGGCACGGATGCGCTCGGCCAGCGTGCCCTGCGGCACCAGTTCCACCTCGATGTCGCCAGCGATCATCTGCTTTTGCGTCTCGGGGTTCAGGCCGATGTGGCTGGTGATGACGCGGCTCACCAGCTTCTCCACCACCAGCTTGCCCAGCCCGTTGTTGGGCCGGGCAGTGTCGTTGGCGATGATGGTCAGGTCGCGCTTGCCCTGGCGGATCAGTTCGTCCACCAGTCGGTTTGGGCCACCGACGGCCATGAAGCCGCCGATCAGCAGGGAAGCGCCGTCGGGTATGTGTGCGACCGCATCTTCCAGGGAAATGAGCTTGTTCATCGTCAGACGATCCCGGTCAGGTAATAGACGGCGATCACGAAGAAGACCGCCAGCGTCTTGATGCAGGTGACGGCGAAGATGTCGCCATAGGACTGCCGGTGCGTCAGCCCGGTGACGCCCAGCAAGGTGATGACGGCGCCGTTGTGTGGCAAGGTGTCCATGCCGCCGCTGGCCATCGAGGCGACGCGGTGCAGCACCTCCATCGGGATGCCGGCGGCGTTGGCGGCGGTGATGAACTGGTCGGCCATGGCGGCCAGGGCGATGCTCATGCCACCGGACGCCGACCCGGTGATGCCGGCCAGCGCGGTGACCGTCACCGCTTCGTTCACCAGCGGGTTGGGGATGGCGGACAGCGCGTCGCGGATCACCAGGAAGCCCGGCAACGCCGCGATCACCGCACCGAAGCCATATTCCGACGCCGTGTTCATCGAGGCCAGAAGCGACCCGCCGATCGCGGCCTTCGTGCCCTCGGCGAAGCGCTGGGACACCGGCTTCCAGGCGAAGGCCAGCACCATCAGGATGCCGCAGAGCAGCGCCCCCACCACCGCCCAGATGCCGGCGACGGCGGAAACCTGCGTCACCAGCGGCTTGGCGCCCGGAGTCAGGACAACTTCGCTGGTCGTGCCGTAGATGACGGGGATCGCCATGGTGAACAGCTTGTTCAACACGCCGACGGCAACCAGCGGCGACAGCGCCAGGATCGGATTCGGCAGCAGTTCGGAGGCCACCGGCTCAGGCTCGTTGGTGTGGCCGCTGCCGTAGCCCTCGCCGCGCGCGATGGCAGAGCGCACCCGCCATTCCAGATAGAGCAGGCCCAGCGTCAAGATGAAGACCGAGCCGATCAGGCCCAGCCAGGGGGCGGCATAGGCGTCGGTCTTGAAGAAGGTGGTGGGAATGATGTTCTGAATTTGCGGCGTGCCGGGCAGCGCGTCCATCGTGACGGTGAAGGCGCCCAGCGCGATCACGCCGGGGATCAGGCGCTTGGGGATGTCGCCCTGCCGGAACATCTCCGCCGCGAAGGGATAGACGGCGAAAACCACGACGAACAGCGACACGCCGCCATAGGTCAGCAACAGGCAGACCAGGACGATGGAGGTCACCGCACGCTCGCGCCCGACCAGCTTGATCACGGCCGAGACGATCGACTTGGAGAAGCCGGACAGTTCGATCACCTTGCCGAACACCGCGCCCAGCAGGAAGACCGGGAAGTACAGCTTCACGAAGCCGACCATCTTGTCCATGAACAGGCCGGTGAAGACCGGCGGCACGGCGGACGGGTCGGTCAGCAGCACCGCCGCCAGCGCCGCCACCGGCGCGAAGAGGATGACGCTGAAGCCCCGGTAGGCGACCAGCATGAGGAACGCGAGCGCTCCCAAGCAGATCAGGAAACTCATTTGGACGATGCTCCCTCGGTGGTTCTTTTCGGATGGCCGACGTCTTGGATGTCGGTTCCGGGCATTGCGGCTGAGACAGCCGGCGCAGCCTCTCGTGGTGGACCCGGCTACGGGTGCATGCATCGATATGAGCAAAGGTCATGCCATGGACGGCAGCACAGTTGTCGCAGGCGAAACCTTTGATACCGCTGATTTTTTGCGCTGCACACAAAACCGCCGCCTAGAGTCAACGTCTCATATTAGAGACTTTGCGTGGCCAACTGGTCTCCAACTGGAGACGACGTCTCGTTTTCTAGACAAGAGTGGCGGCACGAGACGATCCCGACGGCCGGCGGTTGAGCGGGCCAATGGAATGCCGCTTGACCTTCCAATCGCTGGAAGGCGCAGCCTGTTCCCATCAAGCATCGTAAGACCGTTAAGGGAGAAGACCCATGCTGACGTTGAAGGTTTCCGGAATGACCTGCGGCCACTGCGCCCAGACCGTGACCAAGGCCGTGGAGGCCGTTCCCGCCGTAGACCGCGCGCTGGTCGACTTGAAGGCCGGCCAAGTTGCCGTCGAAGGCAACGCTGATGAATCCGTCATCCGCCAAGCCATTGAGGATGCCGGTTATGAGGTACAAGGCCGGGCGTGAGACGTCATCACAAAAAAGAAAATGGGCGCCGGACCAATTGGCCGGCGCCCATTCTCGGTGACGTCTTCCCGGAAGGTTCGTTGAAGGTCTTTTATTTGGTCAGAATCAGCTTGTTGGCGCGGGTCACGCGCAGGCGGTAGCTCTGTCCGGCGTGCTGGATCACGATCTCGCGGCTGCCCGACATCAGGCGGGCGGACTCGACCACCGGCAGGGATGCGGTGATGAAGGAAGCGGGAGCGGAGACGGCGCTGTCGTGCATGGCGTGTCTTTCTTGCTGGACGGACATTGCGGTCGGCGATGTCCGAGCGTGAACCCTGAACCGGACCCTACCTCCGCTCGCCTCCAATTGCAAGTAATTCTCATTCGCTTTTGTAGCGCTCCATTCCGATCACCCTGGTCAGTCCCGGACCACGCTGCGGACCATCCAGCGCAAGCCCACCACCAGCAGCTTGTTGTACTCGTTGACCAGCAGGTTGGCGGTGCCGGGCCACATCCACCAATCGTCCAGATGGACGGTGGGAGCGACGACGGGATGGGGGACCAGATCCACGTCGGGCATCGCCATCGCCAGTTCCAGCATGCTGCGGCGCATGTGGTAGTTGGCCGTCACCAGCCGAAGCGACCGGAACCCCTGGTCGCGCATCCAGTCCGCCGTTTCATAGGCGTTGCCGATGGTGCTGTCGGCGGAATAGCCAAGCGTGATGCAGCATTCCATCTCGGTCGGGGAGTGGCGGGAGAGTTTCAGCAATTCCTGCACATCCACCCCGTCATAGACGCCGGATACGAACAGCTTCTTCGCCCGCCCGGCGGCCAGCAGCTCCAGCCCGGTGACCAGCCGGTTGCTGCCGCCGGTCAACACGACGATGGCGTCGGTCGGCCGTTGGGCATCGGCGCCGGCGGGGGGCGAACGCGGCACGTCGGCGGCATACCAGAACAGCCCAGCCAGCCAGGCGATTGCAAGCACCAGCGCGCCGGTGAACAGATGTCCGACCGCCCGCGCCATCACCCCGCTGCCGTGCCGCCGGTGGGTGAGGCTCATCGCGACCCCGTCACGGCATGGACTCCAGCGTGCGCAGCACGGTCCAGCGCGCGGTCGCCAACGCCAGCAGGGCCAGCGCCGCCGGCACCAGCAGCAGAACCGCCCACTGCCAGGGCTCCAGGGCCAGATCCGGCAGCAGGCTGGCCCGCAATCCCTGGGAGGCGCGGTGCAGCCCATACATGGTGCCGCCGGCCAGCAACAGACCGATCCCGCCGCCGCGCAGGCTCAGGGACACCACATGCCGTTCGAACTGGCGGGAGACATAGCGGTCGGTGGCGCCCATCAGATGCAGCAGTTCCACCACCGGCCGATGGATGGCAAGGCCGGTACGCACGGCGAAGACCACCGTCATCACCGCCGCCGCCCCGATCAGCAGCACCACGCCCAGCGCCGCCAGCCGGATCGCCCCGGCGAAGGAGCGCAGGTCGGCCAGCCAAACCGCATGGTCGTCCAGCGTCGCCCCCGGCGCTGCGGAGGTCAGGCGCAGGCGCAGGCTCGCGATGTCGACCGGCCCGTCGGCGACGACGTCGATCATCCGCGGCATCGGCAGCAGCGGGTCTGAAGCCCCCGATCCCAGCCAGGGCTCCAGCAGCCGGGCGATTTCGCCCCCGCTCAGCAGGGTCGCCGACCCGATCCCGGAGGTGGAGCGCAGCACGGTCAACGCCGCCTCAGCCCGCTCGTCCAGTGGCGCCACGGGAGCGCCCGGCATCGGCGCCACCTGCACGGTCAGCCCGCCGGCCAGCCCGCTGTCCCAGCGTTGCGCCATGTCCGAAACCAGCATGGAGCCGGCCAGTGCCAGAGCCGCCAGGAACGCCATCAGCGCGGTGATCCAGCCGAGAAAGCGCGAGGAGGGATCGACCGCCAGCGGTAGATCGGACCGGGGACGCACGGGGCGAAGCGCCATGCCGCTACTCCCACCGCGGGTCATTGGCCCGCTGATCGTTGGCACGCGCGTCCTGCGCCCGGCCCTCTTGGACCCGGCTGCCGCGCGAGGGCACGACCATCAGCCGGCCGCTGTCGAGATGCAGGCGCGGATGGTCGAAGCGGCGGATCAGCGCCTCGTTGTGGGTGGCGATCACCACGGTGGTCCCCAGCTTGTACAGTTCCTCGAACAGATAGAGCAGCCGCATGCCGATGCCGTCGTCGACGTTGCCCGTGGGCTCGTCGGCCAGCAGCAGCCGCGGCCGGTTGATGACCGACCGGGCAATGGCGACCCGCTGCTTCTGCCCGCCCGACAGAGTGGACGGCTTGGCGTGCAGGTGGTTGCCCAGCCCCACCCAGCGCAGGATCTCGCTGCAATGGGCGACCACGTCGGCCTCCGGCGTGCCGGCCATGCGCAGGGGCAGCGCCACATTGTCGAGCGCCGAGAGATGATCGAGCAGTGCGAAATCCTGGAACACCACGCCGATCTGGCGGCGCAGTTCCGGCAGGTCGCGGCGGGTCACTATAGCCATGTCGCGGCCGAACAGGGTGACCAGCCCGCGCGAGGGCCGGTGGGCCAGATACATCAGCTTCAGCAGCGACGATTTGCCCGCCCCGCTGGCGCCGGTCAGGAAATGGAAGGATCCCGGCTGAAGGGTAAAGCTGATGTCGCGCAGCACCTCCGCCTCGGTGCCGTATCGCAAGCCGACATTCTCGAAACGAATCACGATCCCACCACAGCTCGCCACCCCCTCCACGCCGGGGACAATGCACCCGGCGGGGGACGGAGTCCACCCCGCCCCGCAACCTGCCGCGATGTCCCCGCTTTCCCCTCTCTGGCCGCGCGGAATACTTGAGAAGTCGGCGAAGACCTGACAAGTTGCCGGCCATGATCTGGATCCGGTCCCTCGCCTTCAACATCGCGTTCCATCTCTGGACCGCGCTGATGTGCTTCGCCCTGCTGTGGATGCTGCTGTTGCCGCGTCCGCAGATGGTGGCGGTCGTGATGTGGTATCTGCGCACGGTCGGCTGGCTGGAGCGCACGCTCGTCGGCATCCGCTACGAGGTGCGCGGGCGCGAGAACCTGCCCGACGGCCCCTTCCTGCTGGCGGCCAAGCACCAGTCGGCATGGGAGACGATGAAGCTCCACCTGCTGGTCAAGGATCCCGCGATCATCCTGAAGCGCGAGCTGATGTGGATCCCGATCTGGGGCTGGTACGCCGCCAAGGCGAAGATGATCCCGGTCGACCGTGGCGCCGGCGGGGCGGCGATCAAGTCGCTGATCCGCAACTCCCGCCCGGTGCGGGACGAGGGTCGCCCGATCGTGATCTTCCCGCAGGGCACCCGCGTCGCGCCGGGCACCTACCGGCCCTACCGCATCGGCGTCGGCGTGCTTTACGATAGCCTGGGCATTCCCATCGTGCCGATGGCGCTGAATGCCGGGCTCTATTGGCCGCGCCACAGCTTCCTGAAGTATCCCGGCACGGTGGTGGTGGAATTCCTGCCGCCGATCATGCCCGGAACACCGCGCGCCGAGGCGATGCGCGACCTGGAGGAGCGGCTGGAGGCCGCGAGCGACCGTCTCGTCACCGCAGCCGGCGGCCCGCCGACCCTGCGCCCGTCGCAGCCGGAGCCGGAACGGGGCAAGCGGACGATGACCACCGTCTCCTGACAGGCGCCATGAGAGCCGGCCGCGACGGTTATCCTTGAGCGCGGCGGCGTATCTGCCTAGGCTCGCGCAACGAATCGCCGGAAGGGCCGGTTGAACCGGCTCCGGATGACGCGCGAGAGGAAGATGACGCAAACCGAGAAGCCCCAAAGGCCCACCCGGCGTCAGGACCGCTGGACAGAGCGGTGGCGCGCCGCCGCCGTCGCCCTTCTGATGACGGTGCAGCCGCTGTCGGTCCCCGTCGGCGCAGTCCTCACCGCTCCTGCGGCTCCCGCTCCGCTTGCCATCGCCGCCACCGCGGCAGCCATCACCCTGGCGCCGGCGGAGGCCGAAGCCCGTGCCGGCTCCAGCAGCCGGTCGTCGGGCGGTTATTCGCGGCCGTCGCGCACCCCGTCCATCGGTGGCGGCAGCGGCGGCTACTCCCGACCCTCCGCCCCGCGCACGCCGTCGACCGGAAGCGGCGGCTGGTTCTCCGGGGGTTCTTCCAATTCCAGCGGCGGCTATGCCCGGCCGGGCAAAAGCGCGCCGCCGGTCGCAGCGCCGCCCAGTTCGGCCGGTGACCGGACCTTCAGCCAGCAGGGCTCGGCCGACGCGCTGAACCGCTACCGCACCAAGCAGGAAAACGACCGCACCCCGCCGGCCCAGCCGGGCGCGCCGCCGCCCGCCGCCTCCACCCAGGGCCGCAGCGGCGGTTCCAGCGGGTCGGGCTGGGGCTGGGGTTGGGGATCGGGCGGCTCCTCCTACCGCACCCCGTCCACCCGGCCGGCGCCGGCCAATCGCTATGGCGGTTACGGCTGGAGCCCGCCGCCCTATGCCTACAGCGCGCCGCGCCGTTTCGGCATCTGGGACGGGCTGTTCCTGTGGTTCATGCTCGACACGCTGACCCGGCCGGGCCACGCCGCCTTCTTCCACAACAACGCCGAGGACCCCGGCTATCGCGAATGGCGGCAGGAGGCCGACCGGCAGGCCCGCGACAATGCGGAACTGCGCGCCAAGCTGGACCAGCTCGACCAGCAGATGGCCGCCCAGGCCGGAACCCCGCGCGAGGCGGGACAGCTGCCGCCCGACGTGCCGGCGGATCTGGCCCGCGCCGACTCGGCCAGTTCGGTGGACAGCGCCAGCGCGGCGCAGGCCCCAGGCGGTGGCGGTGGCGGATCCGGCGGGCACGGCTTCTGGTGGTGGGGCCTGCTGCTGCTCGGTGTCGCGGTGCTGTTCCTGCTGTGGCGGGCGCGGCGCCGGATGGAGTCGCCGCCCAAATCCAGTCCAGTCGCCAACAGCCCTGTATCCAAGGGAGGATCGGACGTGCCCCTGTTCGGAACGCTCGGCAATTACGTGAACCAGAAGCTCAGCGGCAAGACCTATAGCCCGTCGCTGTTCCGGCTGGGCATGACGGTCACCGTCGACCCCACCCCCTTCCTGCTGGCGGAGGGCGCCACCAAGGTCAAGGCGCCGGACACCGGCACCGACCGGCTGGTGTCGATCGAGGCGGTCGGCACCGTCACCTCCGGCACGGCGACCGTCTATCGCCTGCATCTTCCCGGCGGCGGCTTCTTCCAGATCCATCTCGGCCCCGACGGGCAGCCGGACGAGTGCCGCTATTTCACCCCCATCGACAGCGTCACCCCGTCCGACGAGGGCGAGTGGGGATTCTGGCTGGACGATGCGGAGGGGATGATCGGCTGGCCGGAGTTCCAGACCAAGGACGGCAAGCTCTATCCCCGCGTCTGGCAGCCGGGCGCCAGCCGCATCCAGCCCTTCACCCTCAGCGAGGCGCGCCAGACCCTGCGCGGGACCGAGACGGTGGTCAGCCAGTCGATGCTGTACGGCGCCGCCACCGGTGCCGCGTCCCCGGCGCCCGCCACCGAATATATCCTGGTGGAGGCGGTGGAGCGGTCCGGCCGTGCCTCGGTCGAGATCGCCGCCGGCATCGACGTGAATCCCGCCTCCCTCTCCCTGTCCTAACCCACACGACAAGAGTGCCGGCCCCATGGAAAGCACCTTCGGTTCCATCCTGACCGCGCTCGGCACCGGCCTTCCGGTGCTGCTGGTCCAGCTCGCCGTCACGCTGGCGCTGCTGGTGGCGGGCGTCGCCGTCTATACCCGCATCACCCCCTTCGACGAGCGCCGGCTGGTGGCGGAGGGCAATGCCGCCGGCGGCCTGACGCTGGCGGGGTCCATCGTGGCGCTCGCCATTCCGCTGGCGGCGACGCTGGCGACCAGCGCCTTCGTGCTGGATATCCTGCTGTGGGGCGTGGTGGCGCTGATCCTCCAGCTGGTCGCCTTCGCCGTGGCGACCCTGCTGATCCGCGACCTGCGCGGCCAGATCGAATCGGGCAACGTCGCGTCGGCCGCGGCGCTGGTCGGCGTCCAGCTTGGGGTGGCGCTGATCAACGCCGCCGCCATGGCCGGATAAGGGGAGCGGGTTAAAACTCCCCCGAGAGGTAAGGATGGGGGTCTGGTTCCGGGATCGCCCCCTCCCCATCTGTGCAGGCGAAGCGTCCGCGCCTTCGTGCGGGCGCCTCCAACAACCCTCCTTCGACAGGAATCAGCCATGCTTGCCTTCATCCGCAACCTTATGGGTGTCAAGACCGACCAGGCCGTCCAGGGCGCCATGGAGGCGCTGGTGCGCTGGGATCCGAAGTCCGCGACGGAGGCGGAGCTGCGGACCATGGAGCAGCATCTCGACCAACTGGGCCGGCAGGTGGCGGAAGCCCGCGCCATCCATGACCGTGAGCAGCGCGAAGCCGACGAGATCAAGGCGCTGTCGAACCAGCGCATGGCCGCGGCCGAGCATCTGCAGCGCCAGATCGACGCCGAGACCGACCCGTCGCGCAAGGCCGGCCTGGAAAAGAGCCTGGAGACCATCGTCGCCATGCTGGAGGAGATGGCTCCCGACATCGACCGCGAGGTCCGCGATGCGGTCGAGGCGCGCGAGTTCCTGGAGATGCTGGAAAAGAACTATTCCGACGCCGGCGCCAAGCTGAAGGCCGCCCGCGCCGAGCTGACCCGCGCCCAGCGCGACATGGGCCGCGCCGACCAGCAGCGCGCCATGGCCGAGCGTCAGGCCGAAGCCGCCCGTCAGGCCGCCGGCCTCGCCGGCGCGACCAGCGGCCTGACCGTCGCGCTGAAGGCGATGCAGGACACCGCCGCCAAGGATCTGGCCGCGGCAGAGGCCGCCAACGCCAAGGCCAAGCTGCTGCGCCCGTCGGCCCCGGAGAAGGAAGACCCCAACATCGCCGCCGCCCTGGCCGCCGCGTCGGGCAAGACCATGCCGACCAGCCTGTCCGACCGTCTGGCGGCGCTGAAGGCCAAGCAGGGCTGAGAGTGACGGGATCGGCGGCGGCTCTCCGCCGATCCTTACCGCTTGGGGGATGGAACAGCGTGGAACAGTTTTCGGCGGCTGTTCCATCCCGACCACGAGGCCGCCCGTCCTACAGACGACGAAAGGCGGCCTTTCCGCCCCGACGTTCCTGCACCGAGCCGAGGTTGGGATAGGGATCGTCGGGATTGAGCGTCCAGGGATAGACACCCTTCGGCCCGGTCGATTCCGGACGGGCCAGGATGGCGGCGACGGCGCGCGGATCGGGCGGGGTGCGCTCACGGATCACGCCGGGGATGTCGTCGTCGTCGTCCAGTTCGGGGACGACGGGAGTGTCTTCCAGCGGCGACGGCTGGGGGGTGACGGGGTCGGTCGGCTGCCGGGTTTGCGGCTGTTGGACCGGTTGCTTGGCAGAGGGGGCTCCGAGACCGTCGAGGATGCCGAGCCGGTCGGCCAGCCAGCGCACGGTCGACGGATCGCCGGCCGAGACCAGCCGTTCGATCTGCTCCGCCACCAGGGCGCGGAGAGAGGAGAGCCGCAGTTCGGCCTCGCGGTTCAGCGCCTGCCGTTCCCACCACACCCTGTGACGGAAGTCCTTCGACCCGTAATAGGCCCGCCACAGAGTCGTCCGGCTGCACCCCATGGCGCGGGCGACATTGAGGAAACTGCTGCCGCGCGCCAACATGCCGGCGGCCATGATCCACTGCTCCTCATGGAACTGCGAACCGGGGACCAACGAGCCTTCGGCGGGCACCGGCGGCTCCTCGGCCCAGAGGGGGAAATGGTCGTCGGTCAGGGTACGGGTGTCGAGGGGCATGGCGTCGCTCCGCAGGATGGTGGGACGGGGTGCGGAGAGGATATGGGACTTTGTTCCTTTCTGGTAAATTTTGTACAAAACCCGCAGCGACAGCCCCCCAGGTGCCGGCATTACGTGACCTATGACGAACAGTTCCGCCGGTTATCCGCTATGGGAATCAAGGAAACAGAAGGCTCTGTCATGGTGAAGTTCGGCCGAGGCGCCTTTCCGACGTGGTTCTTTCTTGCCACTATGAAGGCGATAGGGTGCTCGGCGGTGCGGTTGAAGGACCTCTGAGATCAGACCGGTGATTTAGAAAATGTAAACGCTAGCTGGGGGAAACTGCGCCCGCCCAAGCTTGGCCTGGGTGCTGACTATCATCGCTGATGTGGTGGACATCGGGAATGACTGACGAGGACGAGTTATCCATACGATCATCACTGGAAGCCATAAAGGACCAGTCGTGGCGTTTGCTATCACCATTAGATTGGTTTCCTGTGGCTTGTGATCGCCTACAGTCGTTAAACCTTTCGGCATCGCTCTATAATATTACAAAGTCTCAGGTTCAATCTGGGCTGACATTCTATGGTGTTGCTTATCAAACTCGCCCGGGAGAAGATTTAGAGCTTGGGTTCCAGTATGAATTTCCGATGTTTAGATGCAGAGTTCCTGTTTTTAGTCTGCATTGGCGTTCTAGGGCGTGGCGCAACAATGCTGTAGGTCCTATAGAACATCGCGCCAAACCTTGCCGTGACTACGCTTGCAGCATCTTCAATGGTTACAACTGGTCCATGAAGATAGAGAGTATCTGCAAAGACCAGTTCCGATATTGCGTTCCGCTCGACGGCGGGTTGAATTCTTTTGGTGATGTACTAGATTTCTTTTTAACAGAAGCTCGTATAGAGAACGCTCACTCTATCAAATCCCCTTGGGATGCGCGGTCTAACGGAGGCTTTATATGACGACAAAAAATGCTAGCGACGCTTCAAAGCGCGATGTTGGCAGCATTGCGTCGTGGCTGCTTTCGTCAATTGTTGAGGCAAAGCGATATGAAAACTATGTTCTCATATCTACACCCATATTCTACCGAACTGGAAGTTCGGTTGTGCTACGCCTTGAAATAAGCGGAGATCTTTTCAGGCTGTCTGACGATGGAAGATCAGTCATTGAGGCTAGCCGCGCGGGGGCTGATAAGCAGTTCGAAAAATATGCTAGAAATATATCTAAGGAAAATCACATAACTTTTGATGGTCGAGAACTTTTTGCTATCTCGAAGAAAGAATGCCTTCCAGGCGTGGCAATGTTAGTGAGCAATATGTGTGCAACAATTGTAAATGAGTCCATAGAGCGCTGTGATTTTAAGAGGCACGAAAAATACGCGGAATACATAGATGGGCTTCTTATCAGGGCATTTGGAAAAGCAAAGATCGCAAAACATCCATCCGTTCGTGGATCATCTGGAGAGGAATACACTCCGGATTATGGCGTCGTATATTCAGATCGCATTGGGTACGTTGAATGTGTAAAGCCATCGCGGGCTTCTATAGGTAATGCAATAGCTATGTACCAAGACCTTTTTATGCTCAGAACGCCACCTATATGTGTATCGGCCATCGAATCACTTGACAGATTTGGGCCAAAAATAAAATTGCTCTCAGGATGGTCGCAAATTGTTGATGCGTCTACCAAGCTGGATGTCCTACCGCGAATATTTGAAAGTGGAGAGGTCCGTGCTTAAATGCAGATGATGGCGTAGTTATCAGATATTCCTCAACGCCGTCACCTTGCCTCTCTACAGGATCGGCGCTTGCCGGGTGACGGCGTTATGAACCAGCTTTCCAGTGCGGGCATCGGTGGTGTCCAGCCCCAGCGCTGCATCACCTAATGGCGATGTCTCGGACGGTCATGGGGGCTGGTGCGATGTGGAGAACGTCCAGCACCATCCGGGCCAACTCCCCCGAGTTGAACCAGTCGTTGCGCTTCCTGATGGCCTTGGGTGCGATCTCTTCGGGGACGACATCTGGGGCGCACAGGCGAAGCACGGCGTCGATGTGAACAAGCTCCGCTTGACGCTGAGTGATGCGTTTTTCCAAGTAGGCAACGATTCCGGAGACTTCCGCCCGCTTAGTGGTCACGCCGACCAGTAGCAATTTCTCGATCTGGTACTCGGACCTCGGCTTGCTGGATCCGTCGTTATCGAGGCGCGCTCATATCCGCGGAGCCTCCCCCAATCCTTACGTCTCGGGGGAGGCCGCCTTCGCCGTCTTCGGCTTGCGGGCCGCGACCTCGAAGGCGACGTCCTCGATCATCCCGGCGGTGAGCGAGGACAGGGCCGATTTCAGGCTCGGCCAGTGGTTCATGCGGGCGGTGTCGGCGACGGCGGCGTTCTTGGCTTTCAGGACAAGGCGGCGGCCACCCTGGGGAGCTTCCTCCACCCGTTCCGGTTCCAGTTCGGCCAGCAGCGGGGCGGGGACCTTGCCCTTCAGGGCGTGCAGGACGGCGGCCCACAGGGCGGTCACGTCGTCGGCGTCGGGCAGCGGGCCGAGATCGGCGAGGCCGGCCTCCACCGGATCGGCGGGGGCGACGGTGTCGACCTTGCCGATGCGGCGCGCGCGGCGGCCGGCGCTGTGGCGTTCGCGCTCCAGATAGGTCTCGGCCGCCTCCTCCTCGTCCTTGGCGTTGAAATCGAGGGTCACCGCCTCGATCTTGCGGCCTTTCCGCTTCATCTTGTCTTCCGGCATGCTGACCCGGAAGGGGGCGAGCTGGTTCACCTCGGAGATGGCGCGGTCGATGGTGCGGGTGCGCAGGATGCCGAAATCCTTGTAGGCGCCCTCCGGGACGTTCATCAGCTTGCGCAGCGTGTCGATGTCGAGCTCCAGCGACGGATAGTCCATCTGGTAGCGCTGCATGCCGATCTCGTAGAGCTTCAGCGCGTAGGTGCTGGTGACCTTGACCATCGCCGGGCCGGACAGCTTGGCCCACAGCTGCGACGAGCGCTGGATTTCCAGGAAGGCGTCGGTGAACTGGAAATGGATGTCGGCGGCGTCGCTGTCCTCCTCCTCCTCCGGCCGGACATAGCTGGAGAGGATGCGCAGCTCGGCGCGCGACCGGCGGCCGCGGAAGGGGCCGATGACCACGAGGCTGGAGTCGAAGATCTCCTTCAGCGCGTCGAAGATCCGCTCGTTGCCCTTGTGGTTGCCGCGCACCACGCGCTTGGGCATGCGGTAGAGCTTGTTGGCGAAGTTCTGGCTGCCGGCCAGATGGATCATGAAGTTCAGCATCTTCTGCGCCGGCAGCGACAGGCGCGTGCCGTTGGCGGGATAGCTGTAGACCGCCTCCGCCGCCTTGATCAGATGCTTGTAGCCGTCGCGCTCGAAAGTGGCGCTGGCGACGCGGGCGGTCAGGCCGGCGACCGGGGCGGCGGATTCGGTGCCGACCACCGGCAGGGTCGCCGCGGCGCCGTCGCCGTCGATCACCGCGCCGCCGGCCAGATCCTGCGGACCCAGCACGACGAGATTCGGGGCGGCCTTCGCCGTGTTCGCCTTGACGGGCGCAGCCGCGTCCGACGGGACGGACTCCTCCGCCACCGTGCCACGCGCCTTCCTGCGCCCCGTACCCGCCATCGCCGTCCTCCCGCGAAATCGAGCGAGGCTAAATCAATCCTTACCCCAAAAACAAGTAAGGAAAGGGTCGCGCCGCAGAATCCCGATCATCCTTACATCCTGGGGGCGGAACCCTTACGCCCCGGGGGGTGTGCGACTCGCCCCCACCCGGTAAGGCTGTTTCCCCCACCCTGTAAGGAAGATTCGATGCGACTCGCGGACTCCCCTAGGGATTCGCGCCGACGAATCCTCTTAAAAGGGAAAGGGAGAGGCGAGCGCCCGCTAAGTGCCGGATCCGACAAGGCTTCCCATCTGCGAATCTCGGCCGGACAGGCCGGTCGAGAGGCCTCCATGCTCCGAATCGGGGCGACTCGAGTCTGCCGAGCGGCGTTATGGGGGCTGCTCTATCCTTACTGCCTGGGGGCGTTCAGGCATTTTTGCTGTTCGGGGGTCGGTGGACAAGCGCCATCCTTACGGCTTGGGGGCACCCAAAGCCGGATCCAGGCCCCCGAGAGGTAAGGATGAGGAGATTCTGCGGAGCTGCCGGTCGGATTCTGGGGCGTGCCAGGAGTCTCAAGGGCTTGCCCGCCCCCAGGATGTAAGGAAGCCCGCCCCCAAGCCGTAAGGATGGAGAGGCGGGCTTATCGATGATGACGGGGCGGGATCTGGCCCCCAGGGAGTAAGGATGAGAATGGGGGAATAGGTTATAAGATTGATTTAATTTATGTTTTTCAATGCGCCGCCAGCAGGAACAGCCCCTGGCCGAGATAGACCCCGGCGGTTCCCATCACCAGATAGCGGCTCCACAGGCGGAACTGGGCGTCGCTCATGCGGTCCAGAACGCGGCGGGAGAGATTCGTGCCTAGCAGGGCCATGGCGATCGACATCAGGATCACCGTCGCTTCCACCGTCTCGCCGGCATGGCCGGCCACCAGCGGGGCGAAGTAAGCGATCTTGACCAGATGGCCGACCGACTGGATGGCGGCCTTGGTGGCGACCACGCTCTGGCGGGTCATGGCGCTGCGGATGAAGAAGGCGTCGAGCAAGGGGCCGGAGATTCCGGCGACCAGTTGAATGCCCATGCAGAGGAAGCCGCCCAGCACGCCATGCAGCGGCTTCTGCGCGTTCAGCGCCCAGCTGGCGGGGATGGCGAGCGCCAGGAAGGGCGTCAGGCCCAGAATCAGCAGCGACACCGCGCGGTCGGGCACGGCGCCGACCAGGGCGAACAGCAAACCGGCCACCGATCCGCCCAACGCGAATCGCAGGATGATCGGCCAGACCACATGGCGCCGCCACAGCCACGCCCGCCAGCCGTTGGAGGCAAACTGGGTCACGCCATGCAGCAGCATCGCCGACGGCACCGGCAGCAGAATCAGCAGCAGGCCCATCAACACCATGCCGCCGGCCATGCCGAACAGGCCCGACAGAAACGAGGTCACGAGAACGGTGAGGCCAAGCCCCACCATCAGCGGAAGCGTCAGCATGAGTCGCCCGAATGTCAGAGATGATGCGGAAAAACTCGCACGCGCGCGGTTGCGCCGCAAACGGCATTGTTCGATGCTGAGGCTCAGGAAAAGTTGGGGTCAAGTAAGGATGGACGCATGCGCCGATTGCCCTCGCTGAACGGCCTGCGCGCGTTCGAGGCGGCGGCCCGTCACGGCAGCTTCACCGCGGCGGCGGCGGAGCTGCATGTCTCGCAGACTGCGATCAGCCGGATGGTGAAGCTGCTGGAGGAGCGGCTGGGCTTCGTCCTGTTCGACCGGCGGGCCAACGCGCTGGTGCTGACCGAACGCGGCCGGGCGCTGCAACCGACATTGACCGAGGCCTTCGACGGCATCGCCCGGCGGGTGGAGCAGGTGTCGGCGATGCGGGCCGGGCCGGTGCTGACGGTGGGGATGGGGGCGACGGTGGCGGTGCGCTGGCTGATTCCGCGCCTGTCGAGCTTCCACATCAATCATCCGGAGATCGAGGTGCGGATCGCCACCGGCGGGGCGGGGGCGCCGATGAACGACGACTGGACCTGCGCCGTGCTGTTGGGCGACGGCCAGTGGCCGGGCTATGAGGCGGAGCGGCTGTTCTCCTCCAGCCTGCAGCCGGTCTGCGCGCCGCGGCTGGCGGCGGAGCTGCGCGGGCCGGCGGATCTGGCCGGCGCCACCCTGCTGCATGTGTCGCATTGGGGGGAGGACTGGCCGCGCTGGCTGGCCGCCGCCGGGGTGGTGGAGCCGTCGGCGCCTTTGGGAATAAGGGGGCTGTCCTTCGGCAGCTATGCCATGACCCTGCAGGCGGCCATCGACGGCGTCGGGGTGGCGCTGGCGCCCCGGCTCTATATCCTGGACGACATCGCCGCCGGGCGGCTTACCACGCCGTTCGGGCCGGCGGTGCCGATGGTCCTGTCCTGGTATCTGGTCTATCGCGCCTCCCGCCGCGAGGATGCCGGGTTTGGGCCGTTCCGCGACTGGCTCTATGCGGTGTGCGCGGAGGTTGGGTAGCCCCTTGGTCCCTTTGGCGCATGGCCGAGCGGCGCAATTGACCGATGCGCGGGCCGCAGGTGCCGACATAGGCTGCGCGCTGTTTTGTGCCCGTTCCAAGCAGTCACGACCCTACAGGACCGCGCGATGCCGCCAACCGCTGTTCCCCATCCGGCCGAAGACGCCGCCCACCCTGCCCTGTCCCGCTCGCTGGTGCTGCTGATGGCGCTGGCCTGCGGGGTGGTGGTCGCCAACATCTATTATGCCCAGCCGCTGGTCGGGCTGATCGGCCCGGCGGTCGGGCTGTCGCCGGAAACCGCCAGCCTCGTCGTCACCCTGACCCAGATCGGCTATGGCGCCGGGCTGGTGCTGCTGGTGCCGCTGGGCGATTTGCTGGAGAACCGGCGGCTGGTGGTGGCGACGCTGTGCAGCACGGTGGTGGCGCTGCTGGTGGCGGCGGTCGCCCCCACCGCCTCGCTGTTCCTGACGGCGGCCTTCCTGATCGGCGTCACGTCGGTCGCCGTGCAGATGCTGGTGCCGCTGGCCGCCCACATGGCGCCGGAGGCCTCGCGCGGGCAGGTGGTGGGCAATGTGATGAGCGGGCTGCTGCTGGGCATCCTGCTGGCCCGTCCGGTGTCGAGCCTGATCGCCGACAGCCTGGGCTGGCGGGCGGTGTTCGCCCTGTCGGCGGTGGCGATGGTCGGCTTCGCCGTGCTGCTGTGGCGGGTGCTGCCGCAGCGGCGGCCGAGGGGGCAGTCCAGCTATGGCGCGCTGCTCGGCTCGCTGGGGCGGCTGCTGGTGCGGACGCCGGTGCTGCAGCGGCGGACCGTGTACCAGACCATGATGTTCGCGTCCTTCAGCCTCTATTGGACCTCCGTCCCGCTGCTGCTGATGGGGGCGCCCTTCCACCTCAGCCAGCGGGGGATCGCGCTGTTCGCCCTGTCGGGGGCGGCTGGCGCCCTGGTCGCTCCCATCGCCGGGCGGATCGCCGACCGTGGCTGGACCCGGCCGGCCACCGGCTTCGCGCTGGCGATGGCGGCGCTGTCCTTCTTCGTGGCGCGGGCCGGCGAAGGGTCGATCGCGCTGCTGGTGCTGGCCGGGCTGCTGCTCGACATGGGCGTGCAGATGAACATGGTGCTGGGACAGCGCGCCATCTATTCGCTGGGGGCGGAGACTCGCAGCCGGATGAACGCCATCTATATGGCGATCTTCTTCCTGGGCGGGGCGGCGGGATCGGCGCTGGCCGGCTATGCCTTCGCCGTCGGCGGCTGGGCGCCGGTGACCTGGATCGGCTTCGCCTTCCCCGCCATCGGCCTGCTGTTCTACCTGACCGAATTCCGTGGGCGGCATGCCGCCTGACCGGTGACCTTCAAAGGAGACGGTGCAATGGATCAACGTCCGCTTGGTCGCAGTGGCCTGACGGTGTCCCCGCTCTGCTTCGGCGGCAACGTGTTCGGCTGGACCGCCGACGAGGCGACCTCCTTCCGGCTGCTCGACGCCTTCGTCGAAGCCGGCTTCAACTTCGTCGACACCGCCGACGTCTATTCGGCCTGGGCGCCCGGCAACCAGGGCGGCGAGTCGGAGACCATCATCGGCAAATGGATGAAGAGCCGCGGCAACCGCGACCGCATCGTCCTGGCGACCAAGGTCGGGTCGGAGATGGGGCCGGGCAAGAAGGGCCTGTCGCCGGCCTGGATCCGGACGGCGGTGGAGGATTCGCTGCGCCGGCTGCAGACCGACCGCATCGACCTCTACCAGTCCCATTGGGACGATCCGGAGACGCCGTTCGAGGACACGCTGGGCGCCTACAAGGAGCTGATCGACCAGGGCAAGGTCCGCGCCATCGGCGCCTCCAACCTGACGGCGCCTCGCCTGCGCGAGGCGCTGGAGGTCAGCGCCCGCACCGGCCTGCCGCGCTACGAGACCCTGCAGCCGGAATACAACCTCTACAGCCGCCAGGGCTACGAGGCGGAGCTGGAGGGGATTTGCCGGGAGAATGGGCTGGGCGTCATCAACTACTATTCGCTGGCCGCCGGCTTCCTGACCGGCAAGTACCGCTCGGCCGAGGATGCCGGCAAGAGCGCGCGCGGCAACGGGGTGGTGTCGAAGTATCTGAACGAGCGCGGGCGGGCCATCCTGGCGGCGCTGGACGAGGTCGCCGGGCGGCATGGGGCGACGCCGTCCCAGGTGGCGATCGCCTGGCTGATCGCGCGGCCCGGCCTGACGGCGCCGATCGCGAGCGCGTCGAAGCCGGAGCAGATGGGCGACCTGATCGCCGCGGCCAATCTGCGGCTGGATGCCGAGGACATCGCGCGGCTTGACCGGGCCAGTGCTTATTGAGGGGTGCTTATTGAGGCGACCGTTCAGGGAGTGGGGATCGCCGTGGCTTTGGGCGGGGCCGGCTTGCCGGCCGCGTCCGCCCTCAGCACCGTCAGGAAGGCGTCGGCCATGGCGTGATAGACCGAGTGCGGGCAGACCAGCCGCGACAGGGTGGTGGCCAGGGCAGCGCTCAGCATCAGCGGCAGCAGCATCTCGGGCGAGGCGCTCATCTCCGTCACGATGACGACGGCGGTCAGCGGCGCCTGCACCACGCCGGCGAAATAGGACACCATCGACAGCAGAACCACGGCGCCCAGCGAGCTGTCCGGCAGCAGCCCGCCGACCATTGAGCCGATACCGGCCCCGACCGACAGCGAGGGCGAGAAGATGCCGCCGGGAATGCCGCAGATGCCGGACAGCACGGTCGCCAGCAGCTTTGCCGGGGCATAGTACCAGGGCAGCGTCTCCACCCCGTCGAGCACGGCGCGCGCCTGCTCATAGCCGGTGCCGAAGGTCAGGCCGCCGGTGGCGGTGCCGATCGCCGCCAGGACAAGGCCGCAGACCAGCGCGACCAGCACCGGGCGGCGGGCCACCCGTCCGCCGAGGCCGCAGCGGATCCAGCGCGTCAGAAACAGCAGCAGGGAGCTGAACCCGCCGCCGGCCAGACCGCCGATGATGCCGGTCGCCAGAACCGCCTCCCAGTCGTGCCAGCTGGCGGAGGCGGCGGTGTGGCCGAAATAGGCGTAGTTGCCGAGCAGGCCGACGGCGACCAGACCGGCCGCCACCACCGCGATCAGCACGAGGCTGCTGGTCCGCTTCTCAAAGCTGCGGGCCATCTCCTCGATGGCGAAGACGATGCCGGCCAGCGGCGTGTTGAAGGCCGCGGCGACTCCCGCCGCCCCGCCGGCGAGGATCAGACCCGGCTCCCGCCCCAGCCCGGCGAGCGAGCCGGCCATCAGCATGATCGAGGCGCCGACCTGCACCGTCGGTCCCTCGCGCCCGATGGAGGCGCCGCAGGCCAGCCCGACCAGGGTCAGCAGGATCTTGCCCACGGCGATGCGCGGCGACAGCAGCCGGCGCTTGGCCGCCGGATCCTGGACATGGCGCGCGGCGATGGCCTGGGGAATGCCGCTGCCCTGCGATCCCGGCACCACCCGCAGCGCCACCCAGGCCGAAAAGGCCAGCCCGAGCGGGGTCAGCAGGAAGGGCAGCCAGGGCGATGCCGACTCCGCCAGCCGGAACAGCTGCTGGGCATAATCCGCGGCGACGGCGAACAGCACGGCGACCAGCCCGACCGCACCGGCACCGGACCAGAACAGCAGGCGCCGCCGCCAATTTCTGGGGGACATCCAGACATGGTGGGGCCGGCGCAGCCGGTTGGGCAGCGGGTGGTGCGGGCGATTGGCAGAAGGCATGGAATGGGGCCGGAAGCGGGGGAAAAGGACGGATGAAACGGCAGGGAGCCGAGTTTAGGTCCGTTTTTCTCCGCAGGTCCAGCCACGCTCGCGCAGATCTGGCCCGAAAGAGCCGATAATGCGCGAAAAAGCGGCTTTAGCGGCGGGCTGTGCTGCCCGAATGGGGCTGGTGGGGGCGGGTTGAGCGGCCGCGCGAGGCGATGGCGGCACCCTGCAGGGTGCGCTGGCCGCGGCGCGTTTGCGCCTGTTCGACCTCACGCCGGAAGTTGGGGCCGAGAGCCTCGTAGGCGGCCTTCAGCTCCGGGTCCTTCATCCAGAATTCCTGGCGATCCATGGTTTCCTCTTGAATTGGCTGGCCGCCGGCCGAATGCCGGGCAGACCTGCGGCATGCCGCCCTTGCGGAAGTTGCTTCGGAGTCTGCGTCAGAAGCAGCTTCGCGGGCGGGTCATCCGATGTTTTTCTCGGGATGACGCCCACCTTCATTTTTCCAAGGCGGGATCGGCATGACGACTGACAGGTTGGGGTGACTGGTCTTCACTTCAAGATACCACCGGTGTCTGACCGGGCGACTTTTCGAAAGCCATAACGTCCAGTTCACCCCAAGGTTCCAGCCGGGCCTCCCCCGGCCACCGGTACTAGGACCGGCGGGGGGTGATCCCCCTCTCCCCCCGGGGAGAGGGTCGGGGTGAGGGGGATGCACCGCGTGGTTTTCCCGAAGGTCCCGCCACGCGCCCCCCCCACCCCAACCCCCGCCCCGGGGGGGGGGAGGGGGTCTCGCGGGGGGGGGGGGGGGGGGTGAGGGGGGGCGCACGGCCGGGTAGCCCGAGGCGATGTGGTCGAAGCCATGGGCGTAGACCGGCGAGTTCGACGACAGGCTGAAGTCGTCCGCACCCGGATTGACGAAACCCGGATTGAGCGTCACCGAGCCCTTGTCGTACCCGGCGGCCTGCCAGTTCGACAGGGTGCCCCAGGCGCCGCTCGACATCACCTGCGGCCAGGCGTCGAACTCCTTCCCGGCGGTGTTCAGGCTGCTGTAGAAGTTATCGTGCAGGTTGCCGACATTGGCCGGGCCGTAGATGTGGACGGCGGTGCCCTCCCGCACGTCGATGACATTACCGGAAATGTCGTTGCCGGTCATGGCGTGGCCCTTCCAGCCGCTCCAGGCGACGGGCTGCTGCAGGCCGATCTGGGCGCCGCTGTTGCCGGCGATCACGTTCTCCGTGACCGTGTTGTTCCAGCCGCCATGCAGGAAGACCCCGCCGATATTGTCGTGGACGACGTTGCCCTTCACCGTGGTGCCGCTGGTCCAGTCGTCGAGATAGATGCCCCAGCTCGCCACCTGCCCGGTCGGGTTGGTCGCGGTGGTGCCGGACACGTCGTTGTTGACGACGGTGTGGTTGGCCAGATCCTGCTGGCGGTTGATCAGGTAGATGCCGCCGCCGTCGTTCGATTCCAGGTTGGCGTCGATCACCTTGTTGTAGGCGATGGTCACGCGATAGGCCGCGTCGCTGCCGTCGGTCTGGACCGAGCCGACGGCGATGGCCTTCTCCGGCGAGTTTTCGATCTGGTTGTGGGTGACCTTGACGTCGGAACTGCCGTTGACCCAGATGCCGGCGTCGCCACGGTCGGCGGCGTTCGGGTGCCGGATCAGGTTGTCCGACACCTGCGTGAAGTTGGAACCGGCCTTGACGAAGATCGACTCGGCGCCGGTGTTGTCGAACTGGTTGCCGACGACCTTGCTGTTGGCGCTGTTCTGCACCGTGATGCCGTAGCCGCCGCCCTTCACCACGTTGTTGGCGAAGGTCAGGCCGGCGGCGTTGTCGGCGAAGACGTAATGGCCGGTGGTGACGCCGTCGGCGAAGCTCAGCCCTTCGATGGTGACGTTCTTGGCGCCGCCGAGGCCGAAGGACACCGACGCCGCCGAACTGCCGTGGATCACCGCCTTCTCATTGCCATAGCCGGCGAAGGTGACGCCGGAGTCCTGACCGTTCAGCCACAGCCCGTTCTGATGGTAGTCGCCGCCGCGGATATAGGTGGTGTCGATGTTCGGATCGGCGCGCATCGCGGTCTGCGCCTTGGCGAGGCTGGCGAAGGGCCCGTCGGTGCCGTCGGCGTTGGGGGCTGCCAGCTTGCCCGACCAGCTGTCCTTGCCGTTGGTGGCGACGTAGAAGGCCGGGCCGGTCGGGGTGGTGGGCGTGGTCGGCGTCGTGGGCGTGGTCGGGGTGGTGGTCGTGGTGCCGGCCGGGAAGTCGGAGGCCGGGGCGTTCACCACCAGCGTGCCGTTCCACCACATCCCCTTCTGGCCGGCGATCACGTCCTTGCCGTCGAGCGCGCCCTTGTCATAGCTGACGGCGCTGCTGGTCGAGGCGTAGCTGTGGCCGTTGATGGAGATGCTGTTGACGGTCAGGCTGCGGTCCTGGCCGTTGATCATGGCATCGTTGTCGTACTGGACCTGCACCTTGTGCGCGACATGGTCGGCGGCATCGGTGGTGAAGGTGAAATTCTTGGCGGTGGTGCCGGCGGTCGCCTCGCCGATCTGCTTGCCGTCGACCAGCACCTTGAAGTGGGCGTTGACGCCGCCCGCCGCGGTGCCCGCCGCGTTCACCACGATGGTGTCCTTGCCGGTCGCGACCGCCGCTGGGGTCGAGGTGGCGGTCATGGGGAAATAGCTCTTGTCGGCGTTGACGACCAGCGTGCCGTTCCACCACATGTTCGACTGGCCGGCGGCGACGTCCCTGCCGTCGAACGCGCCCTTGTCGTAGCTGACGATGCCGGCGTTCGGCGCGACCGTCTTGCCGCCGATGCTGATGCTGTTGACGGTCAGGCTGCGGTCCTGGCCGTTGATGACGGCATCGTTGTCGTACCGGATCTGCACCTTGTGCGCGGTGTCGGCGGTCAGCACGGGCGTGAAGACGAAATCCTTCGCGGTCGTGCCGGCGGTGCCCTCACCCACCTTCTGGCCGTCGACCAGCAGGGTGAAATGGGCGTTCACGCCGGCGGCGGCCTTGCCCAGCGCGTTGACGACGATCTTGGTGGATGAGGTGGCCATCGGTTCGGTGTCCTCGCCTGATGTGCCCCGGAGCATTGTCGTGCCCCTGGGGTCTGATGTCCGTTTTGGGCCTGAACCCGGATGCGGGCGGAGGATGGCGAGGACCGGCGGGATCTTTGTGTGATGTTTTCGCTTAAAAGCGCCGAAACTGCGACAAATTGTGGCTACTCCCGCCGTGGGCCGATTTGCACGGTTGTCGTGATTGCAGTGCAGCATTTCCGCAACAGCGAGCCGTGCGAAAACTGCGGCTTTCCCGTATTCCTGCAGGAAGCCGTTGAACGAAAGGTGCTTTTCCCGGATTGTTTGGAATAGCCACAACTGTCTACCGCCGGCATGAGACGCGGTGACCGCGAGGCTCCGGCCCCCCATATGTCCGGATGCCGAGCGGAACGAGGATTGACTGAGAGATGCACGAGTACAGCGAGCGGCCGCGCCGCGCCGACGATCACCCCAGCCACCGGCCGTTGCCGGCGGGCTGTTTCCGGATGCAGCGGCCCATTCGCTTTTCCCACTGCGACCCGGCCGGGATCGTCTATTTCCCGGTCTATTTCGACATGTTCAACGGGGCGGTGGAGGACTGGTTCACCCAGGGGCTGGACATCGACTATGCGACGATGATCCTGCAGCGGCGGCTGGGCCTGCCGATCGTGCATGCCGAATGCGATTTCGTGATCCCCAGCCGCATGGGCGACACGCTGACCCTTGGCGTCCTGCTGGAACGTCTGGGCCGCAGCTCGCTTCAGCTGCGCATCAACGGCGAGCATGAGGGGCAGGTCCGGCTGTCGGGCAGCCTGACGCTGGTCACCACCTCGCTGGACGATTTCGCCGCGGTGCCGATCCCCGACGACATCCGCGCCGCCATGCTGCGCTATCAGGCGGGCTGCGAGGGGTAAGGGGGGGGCGGCTTGCGCTTATCCCCCTCTCTCCCTCTCCCCCCGGGGAGAGGGGATTCTGTGCGACGGACCTCCATGGACGACCTCGACCGCCGGCTGATCGATCTGTTGACGGTGAATGCGCGCACCAGCACGGCGGCTCTGGGCCGCGCGCTGGGGCTGTCGCGGTCGACCGTGCAGGACCGCATCGCCCGGCTGGAGCGGCAGGGGGTGATCGCCGGCTATACCGTGAAGCTGGGCGACCCGGCGCCGCGCCGGGGCGTGTCGGCGCTGGTGATGATCAGCGTGAACGCCCGGCTGGCCGACCGCGCCGTCCATGCCCTGCGCAAGATGCCGGAGGTGATCCGGCTGCACAGCATCAGCGGGCAGTACGATCTCTGCGCCACCGTCGGCACCGAGACGCATGACGCGATGGACGCCGCGCTGGACAGCATCGGCCGCCTGCCCGGCGTGGAGCGGACGATGTCGTCCATCGTGCTGTCGACCAAGATGGAACGCTGACTGAACTCCCCCGTCCGGTAAGGAACGGGGGAGAGTCGCCTTGGTCCTTACGCCTTCCCGTCCATCTGGATGACGCGCAGGTTGTTGGTGGTGCCGGCCTGGGCGAAGGGAATGCCGGCGACGACGACCATGGTGCCGATCCGGCCGGCGAACTCCTCCGCCCGCGCGGTGGAGATGGCGCGGTCGACCATTTCCTCGTAGGTGCGGATGTCGTCGGACAGCACGCTGTGGGCGCCCCACAGCAGGCAGAGCCGGCGCGACACCGCCTTGTCCGGGGTGATCGCCAGGATCGGCACCTCCGGCCGCTTGCGGGCGATGCGCGCCGCGGTGGTGCCGCTGGAGGTGAAGGCGACGATGGCCGAGGAATGCAGGCTGTTGGCCAGATCGGCGGCGGCGGCGGCCACGGCGTGGGGCGGGCTGTGCTCCTCCCCCGGATGGGTCGCCTGGATCAGCGAGTGATAGAGCTTGTGCTGCTCGGTAGAGCGGATGATGCGGTCCATCATGGTGACCGCTTCGATCGGATACTGGCCCGACGCCGATTCGGCCGACAGCATCACCGCGTCGGCACCGTCATAGATGGCGGTCGCCACGTCCGACGCCTCGGCCCGCGTCGGGGTCGGGGCGGAGACCATCGAATCGAGCATCTGGGTGGCGACGATCACCGGCTTCACCGCCAGGCGGCAGGCGCGCACCAGCTCCTTCTGGCGGCCGGGCACGTCCTCGTGCGGGATTTCGACGCCGAGGTCGCCGCGCGCCACCATTACCGCGTCCGACAGGCGGATGATGTCGTCGATCTTCTCCAGCGCCTGCGGCTTCTCGATCTTCGCCATGATGCCGGCGCGGTCGCCGATCAGGCCGCGGCCTTCCAGGATGTCGCCCGGCTTCTGGACGAAGGACATGGCGACCCAATCAACGCCCAGCTCCAGCCCGAAGGCGAGGTCGGCGCGGTCCTTGGCGGTCAGCGGCGACAGGTCCAGGATGGTGCCCGGCAGGTTGACGCCCTTGCGGTTGGAGATGGTGCCGCCGACGACGACGCGGGCCTCGATCCAGTCGTCGCCCAGCTCGGTCACCTCGACGCGGACGCGGCCGTCGTCGATCAGCAGATGGTGGCCCGGCATGATGGCGGCGAAGATTTCCGGGTGCGGCAGCGGGATGGAGCGCTTGTCGCCGTCGCTGCCCTGCAGGACGAAGCGGATCTGCTCGCCGGTGGCGACGGCGATCTTGCCGTCGCGGATGGTGCCGACGCGGATCTTCGGGCCCTGGAGATCCTGAAGGATGCCGATGGGGCGGCCGACCTCCGCCTCCAGCTCGCGGATGGCGCGGTGGACCTTGGCGTGGTCGTCGTGGGTGCCGTGGCTGAAGTTCAGCCGGAAGGTGTCGACGCCGGCCAGGAACAGGGTTTTCAGCATCTCGGGCGAGTTGCTGGCCGGTCCGACGGTGGCGACGATCTTGGCGCGGCGATGACGGCGCATATGGTTCCGGCCGCGGGGGCCGTCCTCTGTGGCTGGGCCGTCCGGTGCGCCGACGGGACGGCGGCCACCTTGGAGGGACGGCGGGGTGACTGGTCAGCAATGGAACGGCCGGAACGGAAAACCGGTTGGGGTAGCCCGTCGACTGTTCGCGTGCCTGAACAAGGTGTCGCCATCGCCGCCGGAAAGCAAGGCGGCTGGCGGAGTTAGAGTTCTTCCAACTGCTCGTGCAGGTCCTCGATGGCGCGGATGCGGGCGCGGCCGGCGGGGCCGGTCAGGGGGATCAGTTCGGCGGCAAGGGCGTGGATCACCGCCAAGGCGGCGACATGGGTGTCGAGTGCCGCCAGGCTGCGCGTCTCGCAGCGGAAGGTCAGCGGCGGCGGCGGGGCCTCCAGGGCGGAGTGGCTGTCGGCGATCAGGATGGTGGGAATCGCGCGCTCCCGCACCGTTTGCAGCAGGCGGACGATGGCCGGCGGGCGGCGGCGTATGCCGACCAGGAACAGCAGGTCGCCGGGGCCCCGATCTCCAGGATCAAGGTCGGCCAGCGTCTCCGCCATCGTCTCGCCGGATGCCGCAAGCTGGTGGACCTCGCCGCGGACCTGGATGAACTGCCAGCGGGCATAGCCGGCCAGGAAGGCGCTGTTGCGCGCGCCGCAGACCCAGATGCGCCGGGCGTCGGCAAGCGCACGGGCGGCCTGGGCCAGCAGAGCCGGGTCGGTCTGGCGGGCGGTGGCGGCCAACGCCTCTGCACTGCGCTGGAAATGCGCCTCCAATGGTGTGAGGTCGGCGTCGGGGGCTGGAGTCGGGCCGCCGGGGGGCAGCAGGAACAAGGGTGAGCCCCAGTCGCCGCCGCGCCGGGCGGCGAGCCGCGCCTCCTCGAAACCGGCATAGCCGAGGCGGCGCACCAGACGCGACACCGTCATCTTCGACACGCCGGCCCGGCCCGCCAACTCCGTCGCCGAATAGCCCGACAGCTCACCCGGACAGGCCAGGATCACGTCGGCAAGCTGCCGCTCCAGCGGACTGAGGTCGCCGTAGCGCTCGCGGATGCGCGCGGTCAGGGACGGCTCGGCGCCGTCGCTCGGGGGGCTGGATGGGTTTGCCTGTTTCATAGGCCTATCGCCTCACGGTTCGGAACTTTGCATAAAAAATCAGCTTCGGGAGTGCGACTTATACGACGTTACAAACGTAACGGAATTTGGCTGTGGCGGGATAATCGTAACATTTCCGTGCTTTGGCCCACATCGGAATTCATAGGACGGACGTGGCACGCCGATTGAAAAGAAGGGGGTCATCGTCCTTCGTTCTGGAGATCAGGTGCCATGCGGTTCGCAAAGATTCTGGGTGCTCTCGGCCTTGCAACGGCGGTTCTGGCCGGCGGTCTGGCCCCGACCCATGCAAAAGCCGACGCGCTGGAGCGCATCGCCAAGGAAAAGGTGCTGCGCGTCGCCGTTCCGCAGGACTTCCCGCCCTTCGGTTCGGTCGGCACCGACCTGAAGCCGGTCGGCTACGACATCGACGCCGCCACCCTGATCGCCAAGGAAATGGGCGCCAAGGTGGAACTGGTGCCGGTGACCAGCACCAACCGCATCCCCTACCTGACCACCGGCAAGGTCGATCTGGTCATCTCCAGCCTGGGCAAGAATGCGGAGCGCGAGAAGGTGATCGACTTCTCCACCGCCTACGCCCCCTTCTACAACGGCGTCTTCGGCCCCGACGACATCAAGGCGGAGAAGCCGGAGGATCTGGACGGCAAGACCGTCGGCGTCACCCGCGGCTCGGTCGAGGACATCGAGCTGTCGAAGATCGTGTCGGATAAGGTCACCGTCCGCCGCTATGAGGACAACAACGGCACCATCTCCGCCTTCCTGTCCGGGCAGGTGCAGCTGGTCGCCACCGGCAACGTCGTCGCCGCCGCCATCTTCGAGCGCAACCCGCCGCGCCTGCCGATCATGAAGTTCCTGATCAAGAACTCCCCCTGCTTCGTCGGGCTGAACAAGAACGAAGGGCCGCTGATGGAGAAGGTCAACGCCATCATCGCCAAGGCGAAGGATGACGGATCGCTGAACGCCATCGCTAGCAAGTGGCTGCATGCGCCGCTGCCGAAGGATTTGTGATCCTCGTCACCCCTCCACCGGCACGGGACATCTTCCATGGCCTACAGTTTCGATTTTTCGTCCCTGTTGGACTACACGCCCGTGCTGGTGGACGGGGTGGTGACGACGGTGGGGTTGACGGCGGTCAGCACGGTGCTGGGCGTCGGGCTCGGCATCGGCGGGGCGGCGGCGCGGACCTCCACCGTCAAGCCGCTGGCGGTGGTGGTCGGCGCCTATGTCGAGCTGATCCGCAACACGCCCTTCCTGGTGCAGCTGTTCTTCATCTTCTTCGGGCTGCCGTGGCTGGGCATCCGGCTGGCGGAATGGCAGGCGGCGGTGCTGGCGATGGTGATCAATCTCGGCGCCTATTCGACCGAGATCATCCGCGCCGGCATCGACGCCACGCCCAAGGGCCAGATCGAGGCCGGGGCCAGCCTGGGCATGACCGGGCCGCAAATCTTCCGCTACGTCGTGCTGGGGCCGGCGATGGGGAAGATCTGGCCGGCGCTGACCAGCCAGATCGTCATCGTCATGCTGGGATCGTCGGTCTGCTCGCAGATCGCGGCGGAGGAGCTGAGCTTCGCCGCCAACTTCATCCAGTCCCGCAACTTCCGGCCCTTCGAGGTCTATTTTCTGGCGACGGCGCTGTATCTGGCGCTGGCGGTGGCCTTGCGCTGGATCCTGAGCCTGGTCGGCGGGCGGATGTTCGCCAAGGGGGTGTCGCGTGCTTGAGTTCACCCTGTGGGACATCCTGTCCAACCTGCTGCTGGCGGCGCGCTGGACGGTGCTGCTGTCGCTGATCGCCTTCGTTTCCGGCGGGGTGGCGGGGCTGCTGCTGCTGCTGGCGCGGGTGTCGCCGGTGCCGCCGCTGCGCGTCGCGGCCCGGCTGTTCATCGAGGTGTTCCAGGGCACGCCGCTGCTGATGCAGCTGTTCATCGTCTTCTTCGCCCTGCCGCTGATCGGCATCGAGACGACGGCCTGGACCGCAGCCGCCGTCGCGCTGACGCTGTTCACCGCCGCCTATCTCGCCGAGATCTGGCGCGGCTGCGTCGAGGCGGTGCCGAAGGGCCAGTGGGAGGCGTCCGCCAGCCTCGCCCTGAATTTCGGCGAGCAGATGCGCCACGTCATCCTGCCGCAGGCGCTGCGCATCGCCGTGCCGCCGACCGTCGGATTCTCGGTGCAGGTGGTGAAGGGCACGGCGGTGACCTCCATCATCGGCTTCGTCGAGGTGACGAAGGCCGGAACCATGATCACCAACGCCACCTTCCAGCCCTTCCTGGTCTATGGGCTGGTCGGGCTGATCTATTTCGCCCTGTGCTACCCGCTGTCGCTATCGGCCAAGGCGCTGGAAAGGAAGCTGAATGTCGCCCGTTAGGAAACCTCTGGTGAAGCTGTCCGGCATCCGCAAATCCTTCGGCCCGGTGGAGGTGCTGAAGGGCGTCGACATGGCGGTGGAGGAGGGTCAGGTCGTCGCCATGATCGGCCGCAGCGGATCGGGCAAGAGCACGCTGCTGCGCAGCATCAACGGGCTGGAGCGCATCGACGGCGGCGTCATCGAGGTGGACGGCGAATGCGTCGATCCCGGCCAGATCGACCTGCGCGCCCTGCGCCAGAAGGTCGGCATGGTGTTCCAGCAGTTCAACCTGTTCCCCCACCTGACCGCCGGCGAGAACGTCATGCTGGCGCTGAAGGTGGTGAAGAAGCAGGACAAGGCCGCCACCCGCGCCGCGGCGGAAGCGGCGCTGGCCAAGGTCGGGCTGGGCCAGAAGTTCGACGCCTACCCGTCGCAACTGTCGGGCGGCCAGCAGCAGCGCGTCGCCATCGCCCGGTCGCTGGCGATGGCGCCGAAGGTTCTGCTGTGCGACGAGATCACCTCGGCGCTCGACCCCGAGCTGGTGGCCGAGGTGCTGGGGGTGGTGCGCAAGCTGGCCGAAGAGGGCATGACGCTGATCCTGGTGACGCACGAGATGCGCTTCGCCCGCGAGGTCTGCGACCGGCTGGTCTTCATGCATGGCGGCCGCATCATCGAACAGGGACCGCCGGCCGAGTTGTTCGACCGGCCATCGACGCCGGAACTGGCGCAGTTCATCGGCATGGTGGAAGCACGCTGAGCGGCGCGCCCTCCCCTTCCGGCCTCTCTCCCCCGCCCTCCCCCGTCAGTGCTTGCGCGCGCCGAGGTCCAGCAGCGCCTTGCGCAGGCCGGACGCGGCGGCGGGGCTGGGGACGGGCTGGCGGAAGAAGGCGTAATAGCTCCTGCTGAGGGCGGCGGCGGACTGGCCGCGGCTGGAGCCGGGGGCGACGCGGTAGATCTCGTACAGGGCGTGGCCGAGGCCGCCGTCCAGCTGGTACTTCATCTTGATGTTCATGAAGCGCACCGGTCCCAGGATGCGGCGGACGCTTTCCTCCGACTGCTTGGCGTAGATGATCTCAGGCACGTTGATCTGGATTTCCGCCGGACGGCCGTTCGAGGTGCGGACGAAGACGGTGGTCGAGGAATAGCCGCAGGAATCGGCGTCGGCGCCAACCTCCTTCACCTGGATCAGGCCGCGCCCCTGCGAGGCGGTGAAGGCGCGCTTCAGATCGACCAGCACCGAACGGCAATCGGCCAGGGTCGGCACGATGATGGTCATGCGCGCCAGATCCTTGATGGAATGCCAGTCGCCCTCATAGTCCATGCCGACCTTCTGGGACGCGCGCTCCTCGCTCTTGATCGGGGCGGCGGAAATGACGCCGCGGTATTTGGCGGCGATGGACTGGCCGACCTGCTCGATCTCCGCCTTCGACGCCGCGGCATCGGCGAAGACGCCCGTCTTAATGCGCGATTGCGCCGCATCCTTGATGCTGTTCAGCAAGGCGGCGTGCGTGCCGGTGGCCATGGGTCCGTTCCTTCGCAGGCGATCGATTTATCGCATGCTATCTCCTGGCCGGTGGAGGGGAAGTGACGGTCGTCACTCCAACGATTTGGGTATAAAAGGAATATATTCTGTTATTCAATCCCTTAACGTACTCGGCGGCCAGCGTTGTGTGCTCACGGATATTAACTTTTTTGCAAGCGAATAAGACTGTTTCCGAATTCGGCTTACCTCTACGGCCGTAATCCAGCGCGACAGCGGACTATCAATCCAATGTCCAAAGGGGTAAATATAATCGGCAAACATATGGTGCAGATCACGGGTATTTTTGAAAGAATGATGCGCGTTTGCGCATTTGTCCTGGGTGGATCAGCTCTATGTCTTTCGAGATTATCTTGAGAAAGTCAGTAGAACCAAAGCGGATACTGATGTGATGAAAAGAAGACTGTGTGATGGATCGCAAAACCTGTGACCAAGATGGGATATAGTTTGCTGGTCTGAGTCCACCCCCTTGAACGATCCTGTGATCGGCTGGGCCAAATTTGCCACAAGCTTCGAGAAAAGTTAACCGGACCTGGAAAGGTTTCGTTAACCATTGAAGCCCCAGCATGGCTTCAACACAACGGACATAGGATTGAAGTCATGAGCACGACCACCGCGCCGAGCAAGATCGTCGTCAACGCCTTCGGCCAGTCCCAGGATGGCGTCGCGCCGCATTTCAAGCTGCTGGTGGATGGTCAGGAGGTCGGTTCGGCCAATGCGGCCGCCACCTCGTCGAAGGCATACAGCTTCACCGCCGACCTTGCGGCGAACACCGCGCACACGGTCCAGGTCGTCTACGACAACGACACCGCGAACGCCGCCAATCGCGACCTCTATGTTCAGTCGATCGAGGTGAACGGCCACACGCTGAAGCCGACCGACGCCGTCTATGAGCGCCATGACGATGCCGCCCCGGCGCCGACCCAGGCCGGCCAGGAAGCCATGTGGTGGGACGGCGCGCTGACCTTCAAGACCCCCGCCAGCCATTACGCCGCCCCGGTGGCCGCCGCTCCGGCCGCTCCCACCGTCCCGGCCGCAGGAACCGCGCAGAACGTCATCACCGTGAACGCCGGCGGCAATGCGGCGGGCGGCGAAGGCGCCCACTTCACCGTTCTGGTCGACGGCAAGGCGATCGGCGAGGGCACGGCCACCACCCCGGACGCCAAGGACTTCAAGTTCACCGCCGATCTGGCGCAGGGCACCGCCCATGCGGTCGAGGTCAAGTACGACAACGACGCCGTCGTCGGCGGCAGCGACCGCAACCTGTACGTCCACAGCGTCGGCGTCGACGGCAAGACCGTGGCGGCCACCGATGCCGCCATGTCGGTCCACCGCACGGCGGACGGCGCAGAGCTGGGCGCCACCAGCGACCTCTATTGGGATGCGACGCTGACCGCCAAGCTGGACGCCAGCCATTTCGCGGCCACCGGCAGCAGCACGGGCGGCTCGACCGGCGGTTCCACCGACGCCGGCAAGGGCGGCAGCAGCACGGGCGGCAGCACCGGCGGGTCCACCGGCGGTTCGACGGGCGACGCCTCGCTGTCGCTGAAGGTCGGCAACGTCACCGCGTCCGATCCGGGCATGGTGCAGAGCAGCGGCTCGATCAACGGCTTCCTGCACACCAACGGCAACCAGATCGTCGATGAAAGCGGCAACAACGTCCGCCTGACCGGCGTGAACTGGTTCGGCGGCGAGGGCTACAACTATGTGCCCGCCGGCCTGTGGGCCGACAGCTACCAGGGCCACATCGACAGCATGAAGGGCCTGGGCTTCAACGTCATCCGCCTGACCTGGGCCGACGACATGTTTGACAGCGAGGCCGTGACCAACGGCATCGACTACTCGAAGAACCCGGACCTGAAGGGTCTGACCCGCCTGCAGGTCTATGACAAGGTCATCGATTACGCCGGCAAGGTCGGCATGAAGGTGATCCTGGACCACCACCGCAACGACGGCGGCGCCGGCACCAACGAGCACGGGCTGTGGTACACCGCCAACAACCCGGAATCGAAGGTGATCGCCGACTGGAAGATGCTGGCCCAGCATTATGCCGGCAACGACGCGGTTGTCGGCGCCGACCTGCACAACGAGCCGAGCGTGTCCGCCACCTGGGGCGACGGCAACCAGGCCACCGACTGGGCCGCGGCGGCCGAGCGCATCGGCAATTCCATCCAGACCGTGAACAAGGACTGGCTGCTGCTGGTCGAGGGCACGGAGTGGAGCAGCACGCTGGCCGGCGTGAAGAACCATCCCGTCGAGTTCGACGTGCCGAACAAGCTGGTCTATTCGCCGCACGCCTATGGCCAGAGCGTCGGCAACTTCAGCTGGCTGACCGACAGCAACTTCCCGAACAACCTGCCGGCCCAGTATGACGGCATGTGGGGCTTCATCTATAAGAACAACATCGCCCCGGTCCTGATCGGCGAGTTCGGCGGCCAGATGAACAGCGCGGCCGAGCAGACCTGGGCCAACGCCTTCGTCAAGTACATGAACGGCGACTGGAACCTGGACGGCAAGAGCGACCTGCCGGCCGGCCAGCAGGGCATGAACTGGACCTATTGGGCCTGGACTCCGGAATCGGGCGACGTCGGCGGCCTGCTGGAGAAGGACTACAAGACCATCGATCCGACCAAGATGAACATCATCAAGGCGGGTCTGGCGTCCAACTCCGGCCACTCCGGTTCGGTGCCGGGCAGCGACGAGGCGGTCTTCACCGTGCAGCTGGCCAAGGCGGTCACCACCGCCACCACCATCGACTACTCGACCGAGGACGGCACCGCCAAGGCCGGCAGCGACTACACCGCCGCCCACGGCAGCCTGACCTTCCAGCCGGGCGAGACAGCCAAGACGGTCTCCGTCCACATCACCGGCGACAACGTCACCGAGGGCACGGAGAACTTCCTGTTGCACCTGACCCACGGCACCGCCAACCTCGGCACCGCCACGGGCTACATCACCGACCACGCGGCGTAACGCCGGACGGTCAACGCAGAAAAGGGCCGGTCCGCGTCGAAAGGCGCGGGCCGGCCCCTTTTTGCTGCCGCCACGGACGCGGCTTCGGGACGCGGGAAGGCCGCCTCGACCGACGGCCGATCTGTTCGGGTCAACGTCTTCCCGGACGGGCTTCCGGCGGTGGCGGGCTTCAGCTGCCCGCTCTTCAGTTGTCCGGCTTTGGACGGTCGAGCAGGGTCTCGATGGTCTTGGACAGGGTCATGGCGCTCACCGGCTTCGACAGGAATGCATCGACCAAGGTCCTGTAATCCGGTTCGGGAGGAAAGGCGGCGGTGAGCATGATGATCGGGAGCGTCCGGAAATCCTCCTTGGCCCGGATTTCCCGGATCATCTCCACGCCGTTCATCGAGGGCATCATGTAATCGGTGATGATAAGGTCCGGGACGCATTCCAGCAGGGAATGGAGACCTTGGCGGCCGTCACCGGCCTGCGAAACCCGATAACCCTCCATTTCCAATATAAGCGACATCGCGGTTCTGATGCCGGTTTCGTCCTCGACGACGAGGATGTGGCCGCGTACGGCAGGGAAGGGTTGCGTCGTCATCGCCCCACCACTACCGGCTGTCGGGAATGATGGGATCGGTCCCGGCGGGATTGCTCGCCGGAACGGAGATGGCGCTGCCGATCCGAATGCCGTGCTCCGTGATCCGGTACTCGCGGATCGACGGATCGAAATCGCTTTCGCGAACCTTCACCACGGACAGCGTGCGGTGCAGGCGGGAGCCGTTCTCGACATAGCGCAGCAGAACGATGTTCTCCGCCACCGCCGAAATGCTGCCGAGCGACACGCGATGTTCACCGCCCACCAAAAACGGCAACTCCATGGAGTAGAGTGTCGTCACGCCTTCCTCCCGCAGCGTGTTGGTCATCGCTGTCAGGAACGGCGGCAGACGATCCTTGAAGATGATCGACTGGGCGAAGGCGTCGATGCCGTCCACGAACAGGCGGGTCACCTTCCGGCGCCGCACGGCCGTCAACAGTTCATAGGCCAGATCGTCCAGAAGATTTTCCGTCGACGGATGCCAGACGACTTCAACGGCACCGGACTTCAGCAAGCCATCGAGATCGATGCCGTAGTTGCGGGCGCGTCGCTTCAGTCGTGACGCATTTTCGTAGAAGCCGAAAATCAGTCCCGGATCGTCGGGCGTGCATTGGGAAATGAAGTGAAGGCCAAGCGACGTCTTTCCAATGCCGGTCGGGCCGAGCATCAAGGTTGTGGAGGCATAGGGGAGGCCGCCTCCGATCATCCGGTCCAGTTCGGTCACGCCGGTGCAGAGGCGCTTCTGCGGCGTATCCGACTCGTCGGTCTCGCCTTCCATAGTCTCGAAGCGCGGCATCACGGTGATGCCGTCATTCGAAATCGTAAAGAGGTGGAAGCCCGAAATGAAGTCGCTGCCGCGGACCTTGTGGACCGTCAGGGTGCGGTAGGACCGGTATTCCTTACAGCGCACGCTCAACTCGATCCAGCCGTCCACCATCGTGTATTCGGGACTGGACGGCTCGCGGGCGCTGTTGGTCAGCAACAGGACCGTACAGCCGATCAGGTTGGCGAGCGTCGACAGGTCATTGATGAATTTGCGGAAATCACGGCTGGATTCAACCGACTCTTCCAGCACGAACAGCCCGTCGAGCACGAGCAGAGTCGCCTGGCGCGCCTTCGCCTCGGATGCGATGAAACTGAGAATCCCGGAAAGGCCATCGCTCACCAGCCGGTCGAATCCGCTGACATAATAGATGTTCGACGGCACTTGGCTGCCGTCGTAGAACTCCATGGTGCTGAGATTCTTCAGCAGGCGGTCGTGGCTTTCCGCCAACAAGGTCATATAGACGGCCCGCTCGCCGCGCTGGGCATGTTCGAAACAGATCTGGTTGGCGAGTACTGTTTTTCCGGCGCCGGGCGAACCTTGCATGATGAAGAGCGATCCGGCCGGGAAACCGCCGTGCAGTATTCCGTCCAGTCCCGGCACTCCCGTGGGCAAGCGCTTCAACGCACTCGGTTCGGTCGTCACAGCCACCCCATGCCCCTTGTCTTCGATGCAACCCGAACGCGCCTTGTTCTACCGCTTACGATTCTAAACCAAAATCGACCCCAATCCAATAAACGTGTTGACTCAGAGGTTCGCCGAACTCCCGCCAGCCAAGGGAACGGTGACCGTGAAGCGGGTCCCCTCCCCCATGCGCGAGCACACCTCGACACCATGGCCGAGCATGGCGCCCAGATTCTTGATGATGGTCAAACGCAACGCCAGAGGGTGGCGGCGTCCAGCCATTTCTTGTGTTCCGATCGCCTCAGCCAAGAGATTCAACCCGTCCTGCGGCACCACCGCCTCGGCGCTTTCCACGGTGATCCGCAGCGTGCCGCCTTCCGTCCGGCATCCGACCCGAACCTCACCCCGATCGGTACAACGGATCGCCATTTCAACGATCGCCCCGATCATCCGGGCCAGCAGGCTCGGTTCGCTGCCGACCTGGGCGTCCGACCGGCCGACCGTCAGGCGAAGCCCCTTCGCCAGGGCGGCCCCGGCTTGCAGCGTCTCGACCCGCTGAAGGATGTCGTCGATCCGCACGTCGTCCGACCGGGTGATCGGCCCGCCACATTCCAGGCTGGACAGCGCCCGCAGATCGTCGAGCAGCGAGCGCACCGAGGCCAGTTCATGGTCGATATGGCCGACCGTGGAACGCGCCGGCGTGTCGACCACTTGCCGTTCCAGAATGCCTGCCAGGAAAACCAGCGACTGCAGGGGCTGGTGGAGGTCGTGGTTGAGCGCCGCCATGAAGCGGGAGCGGTGAAGCCGGGCGCGTTCCGCTGCATCCTTCTCGGCGCGGAGCTGTTCCCGGTCGCGGCGAAGCTCCAGGTTGGCGATGGCCAGGGCGCAGGCGTCGGCAAGCTGTTCGAGCAACGCCATCTCGGCGGCCGTCACCGGCCGGCAGTCGCGCCAATAGGCGCCCAGCGCCGCCAGGGGGTCGTCCTTGCGGACCGGCGCCATGGCCATGCTGCGTACGAAGGTCGGCCGGTAGGCATCCTGGGGAATGCGGGGGTCGCAACGGATGTCGTCGATGCCGACCGCCTCGCCCACCCGCATGACCCAGCCGGAAATGCAGTCGTCCATGGGAAACCGCTTGCCCAACCACAAAGGGGCGATCGCCTTTTCATCGGCATAGTGGCAGCGGTCGCCCTCGCGCAGCACGAAGGTGATCCCGTCGGCACTGAGCAGGTGGCGGGCGGCGTCCGTGACCAAATCCATGACGTCTTCCAGCGTCTTGGCGTAGGCCAGGCGGCGGCCAAGCAGCGCGAGCTGCCTGTCGGTAGCCGCCTCCGTGAGGACGCACGCCTTGTCGGTCTGGTCGATGTGGAGGACGCTCATGCCTGCTTTTCACCCTTCGTGCTGACGATTGTGGCGACCGCATCTAAAAAATGCCCGCATGGCGATGCCCCGGTATCTCTCAGGGGCGTGGCTCGCAGCGATGGTTCGTGCAATTCGTCGGAAAGCCTCTGCAGGCCTCGGGGAAGCCGTGGCCGTCATCGCCCCGTTTCGCACAACCGAATGACTCGGCAGGCTGAACTAATATGGTTAATTTCCTGCTAACCAAAAGTACCCCTCGTGAAGGAATATGCGCCGTCCAAAGCCGGCGTGGTCCGGGGGCAGGGTCGGGGCTAGGCCGCTCGACGGGACGGGGGGCCCAGATGCGCAGGGTCGACGATCACCGCCGCACGGTCATGCGAAGCTGCCGATGGCTGGCCAGACCAGGGCCGGATGCTCCGCCAGCCGGTCGAGCAGGCGGTCCAGCAGGTCCCAGATCGCGGCGTCGTGGACGCGGTGGTGGGTCAGCAGGCCGATGGGCTCGGCGGGATCGCGCCGTCCTTCGCGGCGGTCGCACAGTTCGCGGCAGAGCAGGTCCAGCAACGCATCCAGCGGGACGGCGGAGCGGGTGCCGTGCCAGTCGATCAGGTCGAGGTGGGTGTTGACCCAGGCTATGCCGTCTTGGCGGGCCGGGGACGGGCCGAAGGCGGAGACGGCGCGGTAGCCGGCTGCGGACAGGCGGGACGGCATGTCGGCGGCCATGCGGTTCCAGGGCGGGACGAACAGCGGCAGCAGGCGGCTGGCGAACAACGAGTGCAGGGTGGACAGGCCGCGTTCGGCCTCGGCTTGACGGATTTCGGCGGGTCGTTCCGGGCCGAACTCGCACTTCTTGGCGCCGGGGGCGGCGTGGTCGGCGTGGGACCAGCCATGGACCAGCGGGGTGACGTTGGGGTGGTCGGCGAGTGCGTCGGCGAGCGAGGGCTCGGCATCGGCGGGGATGACGGCGAGGCCGAGCGGGATGCCGGCCTGGGCGCAGCGGTGCAGAAGGTGGTCGAGCTGCGGGCTGGCGGCGATTGCGTCGTCGTCGCGCAGCCAGAAGGCGCAGCGGCGGCCGAGATCGGTCCAGCGCGCCAGTTCGTCGTCCACCGCGGTCCAATTGGTCATGACATCTTCTCCGCCAGCATGGTTTCGACGATCTCCACGCTGCGCGCCGCACCGGCCAGCGAGGAGGGGCTGAGCGGCGGGATGCGGGCGCCCAGCACGGAGGTCAACGCCTGGGCGAGGCTGTCGGGCGTGAGGTCGGCCTCGCGCAGGGTGGCGATGCCGGGCTGGCGGGCGAGAATGGCGGCGCGGATGGTCTGTTCGACCTCCTTGCCGTCCTCGAATGGGCAGAAGACGCTGGGGACGCCGGCGGTCAGGCAGTCCAGCGCGGTGTTGTAGCCGCAACGGCCGACGGCGGCGGATGCCCGGCCCAGCAGGGCGCGGAAGTCGGGGCGCACCGGCTCCACCAGAAGGCGGTCGGCCGGGGCCATGGCGCGCAGACGGTCGGCCAGCGCCGCGTCGCCCTTCGCCACCAGCAGGCGCCAGCGCTGCGGCAGGGTGCCGGCTGCGGCACATTGGGCTGCGGCCTCGAAGACCGGTCGGCCGACTGGGCCGCCGCCGGCGGTGACCAGGATCTCAGCATTGCCGTCGGTGCCGTCGTCGGGGACGGGCGGCGGCGGGACGACGAAGCCGGTGTAGCGCAGCAGCGGGCGCATCGCCGGGGTCAGCGGCCAACTGTCCTCCAGCGGGATCAGGGCGGGGTCGGAATGGACCAGCACGCCGTCGTAGAAACGCAGCAGGCGGTTTTCGGTCTCGGCGACGCGCTTCGGCTTGGAGGGCGGGGCCAGGATGTCGCGGATCGATGCCAGGGTCAGCGGCGGGCGCGGCAGGGCGCGGGCACGCTCCAGCAGGGCGTCGAACTCGGCGGCCAGCGCGCGGCGGCCGAAGGGGAAGAGTTCGGTGATGAGAACGTCGGGGCGGAGGCTGTCGAGCAGGCCGGTCAGCATCGCTTGGCGCGCGGCGAAGAGGGCGGTATCGGCGGGGCGGCCGTCGGCGGCCAGCAGGGTGGCGAAGTCGGCGCCGTCGCTCGCCAGCGGCGGCAGCTGGTGCAGGGTGGCGCCGGCGCCGGTGGGATTGGGGGCGAGATGCGGGGCGGGACGGCCGCCGCTGACCACGTCGACGCTCCAGCCGCGGGTGGCGAAGGCCTCGGCCAGGGCGAGGGCGCGGCTGAGATGGCCGGTGCCGAGCAGATGGGTGACGGCGATCAGGAGCTTCATGACAGGCGCTGCCCCTCCCGTGGGCCGGCGGGGTGGAGCGTGCCGTCGGCGGCGAGCGTCATGGCATAAAGGCGGTCGCGCTTGACCGGAACCGGCGGCGGGCCGCGGAAGTCCCAGCCCCAGGCGAGCGCCAGGGCGACGCGGATGACGCCGATGTGGGTGACGATGAGGTGACTCTCCTTCTCCCCCCCAACACAAGCTTTGCTTGTGTTGCCGACAGGCGAAGCGAAGCTTCGCCGAAAGGCGGGGAGAAGGTTGGGATGAGGGGGTTCGGCGGAGCCGAAGAGATCCTCGCCGTGCGTCCCCCTCACCCTAACCCTCTCCCCGGGGGGGAGAGGGGATTGGTCCTGGGTTGGGAGAGGGAGCAACTCCTTCAGCCACCCCATCAACCGATCCCGCACGTCGGCGGGGCTTTCGCCGTTTGGGGGGCGGAAGTCCCAGCCCCAGTGTTCGAGATCGCGGTAGCCGCTGGCGGGGTCGGCGCGGAGGTCGTGGCCGCGCCGGCCCTCCCAGGCGCCCCAGTCCATCTCGATCAGGCGGGGGTCGGTGTGGACGGGGCGACCGTTGCCCAGCAGGCTAGCGGTTTCGATGGCGCGCGACAGGGGGCTGGCGTGCAGGGTGGCGTCGCGCCAGTCCGGCGGCAGGGTCAGGCGGGCGAGGCGGTCGCGGCCCTCCGGGTCGAGCGGGATGTCGGTGCGGCCCTGGATGCGGCCCTCGCGGTTCCAGCCGGTGACGCCGTGGCGCAGGAAAGCGAGGTGGATCATGACATCAGGCCGGTCAGCAGGCCGCGCAAACGCTCCGCCGCCGCCGGCAGGGCGTGGTGGGCCTCGACATGGGCGCGGGCGCGCCGGCCGAGGGTGCGCAGGGCCGACGGGTCGGCCAGCAGGGCGGACAGCGCGGCGGCGAAGTCCTGCGCGGTCGGGCCGGTCAGGTGGCCGCCTTCGCCGTCGCGGATGACGGTGCCGGTGCCGGCATTGTCGACGGCGAGCACAGGCACGCCGTGGGCCTGGGCCTCCAGATAGACCATGCCGAAGGCCTCGTTCAGGCCGGGCCAGACCAGCAGGTCGGCGGTCTTGTAGTGGGCGGCGAGGTCGGCGGGCGGGCGGGCACCGAGGAGACGCACGCGTGGGCCGAAGGGGGCGAAGAGGGCCGAGACCTCCGCCGCCGCCGAGCCGTCGCCTACGATGTCGAGCGTCCAGGGCCGGTCAACGAGACCGGACAGGGAGTCGGCGAGCAGGCGGTAGGAGGAGAGCTTGTCGCCGGGGCGCATCATGGCGACGGTCAAAAGGCGGGGCGGCGAGGCCGGTTCGGTGCGCTCGACGGCAGGGGGCAGGTCGAGGAAGGGGGGCAGCATCGCCACCTGCTGGCCGGGCGGGCCGTAGGCCTCCACCGCATGACGGTCGCGGGCGCTGACGCAGAGCACGAGGGCGGCCTGCTCGATGGCGGCTTCGGCGGCGGCGGCGAAGGCGGACCAGGGGCCGGTCAGGCGCTTGCGGGCGCGGGTCGCCTCCACCACGACATAGGGGATGCCGAGGGCGCGGGCAATGGCCGGGCCGATCAGGTCGGGCGCCTTGTAATAGACATGGTAGCTGAGCCACAGCGCCGGGCGCCGCGCCGGTTCGGCGGCGTAGAGCGACAGCAGGCGGTCGCATTCGGCGGCGGCGGCGGCGGACAGGCGGGCCTGCGCGGCGGGGTCGCCCTTGCCGTCATAGACGCGCAGGCCGCTCGCCACCTCCACTTGGCCAATCCCCTCTGGGCCGGTGGCTTCCAGCGCGCGCAGGATCAGCCGCGCCATCTGGCGGTCGCCGGATGGGATGGGATGGTCGACCGGTTTCAGCGGGGCATAGAAGGCGATGCGGGGGAAGGCAATCCGGCGAGGGGTCACGCCGCGGCCTCCTCCAGGCGGCGGACGAGGCGGTCGATGCCGGCGGTCATGCCGAATTCGGCGCGCAAGCGGTCATGGGCGGCCTCGCCCAGACGCAGGCGGAGCGCCGGGTCGGCGGCGAGCCGTTCAAGCGCGGCGGCAATGGCGGGCGGCGTGCCGTCGGTCAGCAGGCCGTGGGTGCCGTCGGCGATGAATTCGGGGATGGCGGAAACGGCGGTGGAGAGGATGGCGAGGCGCTGGCTTGCCGCCTCCATCAGCACGTTGGGCAGGCCGTCGCGGTCGCCGTCGCCGGCCACGACGCTGGTCAGGACGAACAGGTCGGCATGGCGCAGCGCCTGGATCACCGTCGCCTGATCCTGGGCGCCGCGCCAGTCGATGCGGTCGGTCAGGCCGAGTCGCTCGGCCTGGGCGCGCAGGGCCTGCTTCAGATCGCCGGAGCCGATATGGACCAGCCGCCAGTGCAGCCCGTCCGGCAGCGTCGCCAGCGCGTCGAGCAGCCGGTCGTAGCCCTTCTTCTCCACCAGCCGGCCGACCGACAGGATCTCCACCGCGCGGTCGGGGGTGGAGCCGTCGCGGGCCGGGGCGGTCGCCTCCCGGTCCGGCGGGGCGGGAAATCGGGAGAGGTCGAGGCCGTGATAGACGAGGTCGATGCGGCCGGGATCGGCGGCAAGGCCGCGCAGGTGGGCGGCGCCGACGGCGGTGCAGGTGGCGCCGAAACGGGCGTCGGCCAGCTTCTCGCGCTTCTCCCACTCCGGCGTGGTCCAGATGTCCTTGGCATGGGCGGAAAAGCCCCAGCCGATGTCGCGGATCGACGCGGCATAGCGCCCGACGGAAGCGGGCGTGTGCAGGAAATGGGCGTAGAGGAAGGGAACGTCGGCCGGCAGTTCCGCCGCGAGAACGAGGGCTTGGCCGAAGCGGCGGCCCCGGTTGGCGGTGCGGTCGCGCATCAGGTCGCGCAGCCATGTCGCCGCCGTGCGGACCAGCCCGGCGGGGTGGCGGAGGATCAGGCGGCCGAGCGCGCGCAGGACGCGGGTCGGCTCGTCGCGCAGATATTCCGGCAGGTAATGGACGGGTGCGGTGATGCGGTCGTGCAGGGCGTGGCGGCGGCTGTCGGTGGGGTGGCGCAGCGACCAGATCGCCAGTTCGATGCCGCGCTGCTGCAGGGCCAGAAGCTCCTGCGCGATGAAGGTCTCCGACAGGCGGGGATAGCCCTTCACCACCACGGCTATCTTCAACGGCGAACGGGTCGGCACGCCGGACGGCATCTCGCCGTCCTTCCCCAGCCCGGAAATCATGCGCGCTTGCCCGCCATCGCGCGGGACATCCGTTCCGCCGCCCGGCGGATCGGGGTGACGGGGGTGGCGCGGGCGACCACCGAGTCCGCCTCCAGCACCTCGCGGGTCAGCCCGACGATGCGGTCCAGCCCGCCGAGCAGGCCGGGCAGCGGGCTGGCCGAGGGCGGCGGCTGGCTCGACAGGGCGCGGATGGCGGCGGCCATCGCCTGCGGGTCGGTGCCGTCGCGGTCGCTGTCCAGCATGCGCAGCAGGCCCAGAGCCTCCGCCGCTTCGGCGCGGATGCGCTGTTCCAGGCGCGGGCGGGTGCGCGGGGCCAGGACCGACGGCTTGTCGAAGGACAGGATCTCGCAGAAGGTGTTGTAGCCGCCCATCGCCACCACGCCGATGGCCCCGGCATAGAGGTCCTCCATGCGGGAATGGAAGTTGATCGTCTCCACCCTGCCCTTCAGCCGGCGGATGCGGGCGGCGAACTCCTGGCGGCGGGCATCCTCCAGGAAGGGGCCGTAGACGATCAGGGCGCGGGGGGCGAGGTCCGGATCGGCTTCATAGGCGGCGATGGTCCAGTCGACCAGGGCCGCCCCGTCGCCGCCGCCGCCGGGCGTCACCAGCACATAAGGCGCCGCCATGGGAGCGTCCGCGGCCTGGACGGCACCGCCGCCCTCGGTCGGCTCGCGCTTCAGATAGCCGGTGTAGCGCACCCGCGCCGCGACCTCCGCCGGCAGGTCGAGGCCGTCCAGCGGGCGGTAGACCTCCGGCAGGCCATAGATCCAGAGCTGGTCGTAATAGCGTTCGATGGCGGCGACCGCCTCCTTGCGCTCCCATTCCGGCTGCAGGGCTTCCGGCGCGTCCAGCACGTCGCGCAGGCCCAGCACCACGCGGGTGTTGCCGGTCGCCCGCATCTCCTCCAGGGCCGGCAGGAATTCGCCGTGCAGGCCGGTCGGCTCCTTGTCGACGATGGCGAGAGTCGGGCGGAAGGCGCGCGCGGTGGCGCGGATGATCTCCGCCCGGATGGCGGCGGTCTCCTCGATCGGCAGGCCGAGGTTGCGGGCGGTATAGCCGCCGTCCGGCAGCTTCACCACGCCGGGCAGGCGCACATGGTCGACCCGCTCCGGGAAATCGAAGCGGCCGGCGACCGGCGAGCCGGTGAGGATCAGCGCCGAGGCATCGGGAAAGGCCGACACCAGGGCTTGGGCAATCGTCCGCGACCGCCGCAAATGGCCCAGCCCGAAGGTGTCGTGGCTGTAGAGCAGGATGCGCGGCGGCGTGCGGTCGGGATGGATGGAGCGAAGGGGGGCCAGGGGCTGGTGCATGCTCGGACACTCCGCTTCAGCACTGCGTCGGAACCGAAAAGCCGTTGCAGAACAGTTCACTGTACTCGTCTGAGGACCGGCTCGGTCCCGGTGGTTGCGCAACTGGTCCAGATGCCGGCAGCAGCGCTCCAGCCTGGATAGAACCCCTCACATGGATCGCGCCGCGCATCAATATGGCTTCCGGCAGGTGGCGGCAACCCAGCTATGCGCTGTGATATATGAGCTACGACCAGGCTCACGCTTAGGGGAGTCCGCCTGTTTGAGGGGTCAGTCGCCATGATAGGGATCCAGGGCGTCGCGCAGGCCGTCGCCGAAGAAGTTGAACGACAAGACTACCAGGATCACCGGCAGCATCGGCAATGACACCCAAGGATAGGTTTCCACCGCCATAAGGTTCTGGGCGTCGTTCAGCATCACGCCCCAGCTGGTCGCCGGCGGGCGCAGGCCGAGCCCCAGGAAGGAAAGCGCCGTTTCGCCCAGGATCATCGCCGGGATCGACAGGGTGGCGCTGGCCAGCAGGTGGCTGGCGAAGTTTGGCAGCAGGTGGCGGCGGATGATCCGGGCCGGGCTGGCGCCCATCAGCTCCGCCGCCATGACGAAATCCTCCTCGCGCAGGGCCAGGAAGCGGGAGCGCACGGCGCGGGCCAGCGACGGCCAGTCCAGCAGGCCGAGGATGACGGAGATGCAGAGGAACACCGTCACCGGCGACCATTGCGCCGGCACCGCGGCGGAGAGCGCCAGCCACAGCGGCAGCTCCGGCAGGGATTTCAGGATCTCCGACAGGCGCTGCACCCCGGCGTCGATCCAGCCGCCGAAATAGCCCGCCATGCCGCCCAGCGTGACGCCGATGGTGAAGGACACGGCGATGCCCAGCAGCCCGACGGTCAGCGACAGCTGCGCCCCGATGGCCAGCCGCGACAGCATGTCGCGGCCCAGCCGGTCGGTGCCGAGCAGATGCAGCGAGGCGTCCGGCGGCGGGCAGACCAGCCGCATCCGCAGCTCCGCCAAGCCCAGGAAGCGGTAGGGCGCGCCGGGGCAGAAGAATTGCAGCGGCATCGGCCGGCTGGTGTCGGTCTCGTAGCGCCAGCGATAGTCCTTCAGGTCGGGATGGCCGACGGTCGGATAGACGAAGGGGCCGATGAAGGCGCCGTCATGGAACAGGTGGACGCCCTGCGGCGGGGCGTAGAGATGCTCCACGTCGCGTTCGTTGGCGCCGTAGGGCACCAGGAAATCGACGAAGGGCAGGCTGAGATAGGACAATCCTAGGAACAGCGCCCCCAGCACCGCCAGCCGGTGGCGCAGGAAGCGGCGCAGCATCAGCCGCCCGGCGGAGGCGCCCGGATCGAAGCGGGTGGCCGGGGCGTCCGGCGCCTCCGGATCGGGATAGGGCCGGCTGTCGACGTAATGGTCCCAGCCGCCTTTCGTGGCCGGATCTTTTGCGACGGGGCCTTTCATGGCGTCGTCTTTCATGCCCTCGCCTTTCATGCCCTCGCCTTTCATGACTGGGCCTTCCTCGCCTTGCCCAGGCGGATGCGGGGATCGAGCAGGGCGAGCGCGATGTCGGAGACCAGCATGCCGATCAGCACCAGCAGCGAGATGAACATCAGGATGAAGCCGGACAGGAAGATGTCCTGCGCCCGCAGCGCCTCCAGCAGGGCCGGGCCGATGGTGGGCAGGCTGAGCACGACGGAGATCAGCACCGATCCCGACACCAGCGACGGCAGCAGCGAACCGATGTCGGAGACGAAGGGGTTCAGCGCCATCCGCAGCGGATAGCGGGTCAGCCGGCGCAGCGGCGGCACGCCCTTGGCCTTCGCGGTGACGACATAGGGCTTGCCCAGCTCGTCCAGCAGGTTGGCGCGCAGGCGGCGCACCATGGCGGCGGTGCCGGACAGGCCGATGACGATGGTCGGCACGATCAGGTGTTCCAGCACCGAGCCGATCTTGGCCCAGCTCAGCCCCTGATCCTCATAGCGGGCGTCGACCAGCCCGCCGATCGGCAGCCCCAGCCATTTCTGGCCGTAATAGAGCAGGATCAGCGCCAGCAGGAAGTTGGGCGTCGCCAGCCCGATATAGCCGACGGCGGCGGCGAGGTAATCGACCCAGCTGTTGGCGCGGATCGCCGCCAGCGCCCCCAGCGGGAAGGACACCAGATAGACGAACAGCACGGCGGCGAGGTTGAGGATGACGGTGAACCACAGGGTTTCGCCCACCACCTCCGCCACCGGCTTGTTGAACTCGAAGGACCAGCCGAGATCGCCCTGCAGCAGGCCGTGGAAGCCGTTCGGCCCCGGCCAGACGCCGATCCAGACCAGATACTGCTCCGCCAGCGGGCGGTCGAGCGCGTATTCGTGGCGCAGGAACTCCGCCTTCGCCAATCCCGCCTCCTGGCCGGTGGCGCGCAGCTCGGCGATCTGGTTGGACAGATAGTCGCCGGGGGGCAGGTTGATGACGATGAAAATCAGCATCGACACCACGAGCAGCGTCGGCACCATCACCAGCAGCCGGTGCAGGATGAAGCGCAGCATGGCCGTCAGTTCCCCCCGCGGTGGATGCCGGCCGGCTCCGGATCGGCCGGACGGGCGTCGGAGAAATAGAACTCGTCGGGGCGGTAGACGCCGAGATAGGCGCCGGGGTCCCACAGCCAAAGCCCCTTGTCCGGGACGTTGCGCAGGCGGTTGGAGACGGCGATGGGCTGCGGCGTCTTCGACACCACGCCGATGGCGTAGATCTGGTCGGCATGGATGTCGAGCAGCGCCGACCACAGGGCGCGCCGTTCCGTCTCGTCGGTGGTGTGGCGCCAGCGCCGGGCGATGTCCATCAGCTCCTGCGGGATCGGCATGTCGATGGGTTCGCCGGCGCTGCCGGAGGTCTGGTAATACTGCCCCCATTTCGGCCAGCTGAAATTCTCCTGGGTCATCGGCGCCAGCTCCTCCGGGCTGCTGTCGGGGTCGGGGATGCCGTTGTCCCAGCCGCCCCACACCGCTATCATCGTCTGGCCGGCATAGACCCGGTTGCGCAGAACGTCGCGGTCGACCGTGCGCACCAGCAGCCGGATGCCGATGTCGCGCCAGGTTTCGGCGATGATCTGCAGCGCGTCGGCCACCTCCGGCTTCTCGCCGGCGGTCTCGACGATCACCTCCAGCGGCCGGCCGTCGGGAAGCCGGCGATAGGCGGCGCCGCGCGGGCGCTTCAGCCCCATCTCGTCCAGCAGGGCCGCCGCTTGGCGGGGGTCGTAGCCGGTCCACAGCCCGGTGCGCTCCGGCTTGTAGAGCGGGCTGCGCGGCAGCACGTCGACGCCGCTTTCCTCCGCCAGCCCGAAGAAGAGCGAGCGGTTGATGATGCGGCGGTCGATGCCCATCGACAGGGCGCGGCGGAAGCGCACGTCGCGCAGCACGTCGCGCCAGACCGGGTCGTTGTAGTTCAGGTTGGGATAGAGCGCGATTTCCGCCGCCTTGCCCTCCGGCCACAGCAGCGTGCGGTAATCGCCGTCCTGCTCCCCCGCCACCAGAACCGGGACCTGGGAGAAGGTCAGCCCTTCGGCCTGGAGGTCGGCCTTGCCGGTGGCGACCTGGGCCGGGATCAGGCCGCCGGCCATCACCGACACGTCCAGCCCGTCGGTGTAGGGCAGCTGCATGCCGCGCGCGTCGAAGCGGTGGTAATAGGGGTTGCGCTGGAACAGCAGATGGGTGCCGGTGCCCTTCGAGATCGCCATCCAGGGCTGCAGCGTCGGCTCGTCCGGGTTCTCCATCCGGAACATGTCGTCGCGGGCGTTGTGCAGGGCCGCCCAGTTGCGGACCTTGTATTTGGCGAGCAGCGGGGCGAGGTCGGCCTCGCCGGTGTAGCGGGCGTGGAAGCGCTTCAGGTAATGGGCCGGGCGGTAGATGAAGGGCGGCCGGGCGGCGGCCAGAGCCGGGAGGAAATAGGGGTTCGGCTCGTCCCAGCGGAAGCGGGCGGTGACCGCGTCGGGGAAGCTGACCTCCGGCGGCTTGCCGTCCACCAGCATGAAGCGCGGCGGGCCGGACGGCGACAGCATCGGGTTGTTGGCGATGTCCTCCCACCAATAGCGGATGTCGTCGCTGGTGAAGGGGGCGCCGTCGGACCAGCGGTGGCCGGCGCGCAAGGTCAGGGTGAAGTCGCGGCCGTCATGGACCGTCACGTCCTTCAGGATGTCGGGCACGATCTCCCGCTTGGCGTCGTAGCCGACCAGCCGGGCATAGCCGTACAGAACGGCGATGCGGCTGTTGCGCCGCTGGGTGATGAAGGTGCGGATCCAGCCGCCGGAGCGGCCGAAGTCGCGGCCCTTCGCCTCCAGATCGACGATCAGCGGCTCGTCCGGCATGCGCTGGCGCACCGGCGGGATCAGGCCGTAGACGACCTCGTCGCGCAGGAGGGCCGGCTCCTGCGGGCTGAAGGCGGCGGCGGGAGTGGTTAGGAGGAGGGCTGCTGCGACTACCGCGCCCCACTTCCCTCTCCCCCCCGCTCTCGCGCAAACTTCGTTTGCGCTGACGCGACAGGCGGACCTGTGGTCCGCCGAAAGCGGGGAGAGGGTCAGGGCGAGGGGGATGCGTTGCAGGATTTTCGCAAGCATTCCGCCGCGCGTCCCCCTCACCCACCCCGCCGCTTTGCGGCGGGGCCCCCCCCTCTCCCCGGGGGGGGGAGGATGAGAGTCTCCAGCGTTGGGAAAGTGCTTGCTCATGCTGCCCGCCTCACAAAATGCCCAGGCGCCGCTTCCACCAGCGGAGGGGGGGCGCCGTCGGGGGTGGGGCGGAAGGGTTCAGGCCACAGGTCGGGGCGGCCGGCGCCCAAGGCCACGGTGGCGATGTCGATCGGACGGTCGACGTCCGGTTCCGGCGAGGCGGCGATCAGCGCGCGGGTGTAGGGGTGCAGCGGGGCGGAGAACAGCAGGGCCGGCGGCGCCTCCTCCATCACCCGGCCGGCGCGCATCACCGCGACGCGGTCGGCCAGCCGCGCCACCACCGCCAGATCGTGCGAGATGAACATCAGGCTGAGGCCGAGCCGCTGCTTGATCGATTCCAGCAGGTCCAGTACCTGCGCCTGCACCGACACGTCGAGCGCGGAGGTCGGCTCGTCGCAGATCAGCAGCTGGGGGTCGAGGGCGAGCGCGCGGGCGATGCCGATGCGCTGGCGCTGGCCGCCGGAGAAGGCGTGGGGATAGCGGTTGGCCCAGGCGGGATCGAGCCCGACCTGCGCCATCAGCGCCCGCACCCGCTCGCGCCCCTCGCCGCGGCCGCAGACGCCGTGGATCGCCAGTGGCTCCGCGATGATCTCGCCGACGCTCATGCGGGGACTGAGGGAGGCATAGGGATCCTGGAAAACCATCTGGGCACGGCGGCGGTAGGCGGTCAGTTCCGCCCCGGTGGCGGAAAGGAGGTCGAGCGGCGGTTGCCCGGTGGCGGAGCGGAACTGCAGGCGGCCACCGGGATCCGGCCGCTCCGCCAGCATGGCCAGCCGCGCCAGCGTCGTCTTGCCTGATCCTGACTCGCCGACGATGGCCAGCGTCTCGCCGCGGCCGACCGATAGGTCGACGCCGTCCAGCGCGCGGATGCGCAGGTTGCCGCGCTCGTAGGTCTTGGCGACGCCGTGGAATTCCAGGATGGCGTCGCGCACGTCCTCGCCCGGCGGCGCGCAGGTCATCTCGGGGATGGAGGGGGCTGCGGCCATCAGCTTTCGGGTGTAGCCGTGCAGCGGCCGGCCGAGAACGTCGGCGCAAGCCCCCGATTCCATCACCCGGCCGGCGCGCATCACCACCACGGCGTCGGCCATGTTGGCGACCACCCCCAGATCGTGGGTGACCAGCAGAACCGCCATGCCGGTTTCGGCCTGCAACTCCTTGATGAGGGCCAGCACCTGGGCCTGCAGGGTGACGTCGAGGGCGGTGGTCGGCTCGTCGGCGATCAGCAGCTGCGGACGGGCGACCATCGCCATGGCGATCATCGCGCGCTGGCGCAGGCCCCCCGACAGCTGGAACGGATAGGAGCGGAAGGCGCGCACCGGATCGGGGAAGCCGACGCGCTCGAACATGGCGAGGCAGCGTTCGCGCGCGCCGGTCCGGTTGCAGTTGCCGTGCAGCCGCAGCACCTCGATCGTCTGGTCGCCGATGGTGTGGAGCGGCGACAGCGCGCTCATCGGTTCCTGGAAGATCATCGAGATGCGGCTGCCGCGGATGTCGCGCAGGCCCGCCTTGGACAGGCGCAGCAGGTCGACCGCCTCGGCACCCTGGCCGAACAGGATGGAGCCGCCGGTGACCGTCGCCCCGCGCGGCAGGATGCCGAGGATGCTGCGGCAGGTCAGCGTCTTGCCCGATCCGGATTCGCCGACCAGCGCGACGCTCTGCCCGGCGCCGATGGAGAAGCCGACGCCGTCGACCACCGGGCGGGGGGCGTTGCGGAAGCGGATCGTCAGGCCCTCGACAGTCAGCATCTTGGTGATTCCCTGCCTGTACTCGAAGGCGATTTCAATCCGGAGCCATACCCCCTCTCCCCCCCGCTCTCGCGCAAACTTCGTTTGCGCTGACGCGACAGACGGACCGGAGGTCCGCCGAAAGCGGGGAGAGGGTCGGGGTGAGGGGGACGCATAGCGTGGCCATCCCGGGAATCCTCGCTGTGCGCCCCCCTCACCCTAACCCTCCCCCCGGGGGGGAGAGGGGATATCTGGCGTCCCTGCCCCATTGCGGTCATTCCATTATGCATCCGTTTCGGATCGGCTGTTTTCCGCGGTCTCGGCCTGCGGCGCAGGAGGAGGCGCGGCGGGCGCCGTGCCGGCCGGCGCTTCGCTGGTCAGGCGCTTGCCGATCTGCTGGATCACCCGCATCGGCAGGTCCGGCGCGGAGGACAGCAGGCGCAGCATGGTGGCGCCGTCCAGCCGCAGGAGCCGCAGGTCGGTGCGGGCGCGGATGGTGGAGAAGCGGCGGACGCCGGCCAGCAGCTCCACCTCGCCGATCACCTCGGGCGGCTTGATGTAGGCGATGTGCAGCGGCGGCTGGTTGTCCGGCATCAGCCGCACCAGCTCCGCCTCCCCTTCCGCCAGGACGAAGACGAATTCCGACTGCTCGCCGCTGCGGTAGATGAAATCGCCGGCCGCAACCGCGCGCCAGTCCGATGCGCTCAGCATGCGGCGCAGCACCGTTTCCGGCAGGTCGGAGAAGACGGGCGAGCGCGACAGCAGGCGCAGGGCCGGCTCGTCGGTCTCCTCCGCCTCGCCCGGCATGGTGTCCTCGTCATGGTCGGCGCCATGATGACCGCGCCGGACCAGCCGGCCGTCCTCCAGGTCGTAGAGCGCATCGAAGGCCGGGTTGTCGGCGATCCGCTCCTCCAGCACGATCAGCGTCATCGTCGGCAGCAGTTCCTTCATGCGCAGGAAGATGCGCAGCCGTTCCTCCGGATCGTAGCTGTTGAGCGCCTGATAGATGACGAAGATGTCGGGCTTCTTCATCAGGCCGCGGATCAGCTGCACCCGCTGGCGCACGCTGATCGGCAGCAGCGAGCCGCCGATGCCGACCTCGCCCAGCGCCACCAGGATCAGCACGAAGGCGCGCGCGTCGGTCCGTTCCAGCGCCTCGTCCACCAGGGCGCGGAGCTGGGTGATGGCGCGCGGATCCTCGGTGGTGATGCGGCCGAACAGCAGATTGTCCATCACGTTCAGGCGCGGGTGGTAGAGGTCGGGATCGAAGACGGCGACCTTGTCGCGCAGCTCGTACGGCATCTCGTTCAGCAGGCTGCGGCGGATCGCCATGATCGCCTCGCGCTCCGCCGGGGGCACGAAGTCCATGCCGTCGCGCTTGGGCACGATCATCAGGAACATGGTGGCGAACAGCAAAGTGTCCGCCTCCTGATGGCGGCGCTGCGGCCGTTCGGAACGGCGCTTCAGCCGGGTGACCGCCTCCACCAGCTCCTCGAACAGGGAGTCGTCGATGTGCGGGTAGCGCATGATCATGACGTCGCCGTCGGCGCTGTCGCGGTAGACGCCGACCACCCGCATGGCGAAGCGGCGGCCGAGGCGGACGGCGGAGTCCCACAGCCCGTAGCTTTCCATCAGCTCGCGGACGGTCGGGTTGCAGACCATGCGGGCAACCGTCAGCCGCTTGCCGTCCGGCAGGCCGAACAGAATGTTCTCGGCAAGGCTGGCGTAGGGGTTGAAGCAGTCGCGCTCGAACCGGGCCAGCAGCTTGTCCATCCCGCGTTCGGCGATGGCGTCGCGCAGCCAGTGGCGGGCGCGCAGCAGCGGTTGGGCGACGAAGGGGTAGTCGTCGGGATCGAACACCTCGCGCAGGCCGCGCTGATAGACGGCGCCCTCGCCGCCGGTCGCCGCCAGGCATTGCATGAACCAGGGGCGCAGGCTGGTCCAGTCGGTGGCACCGATCATGGCGAAGTCGGTCCAGATCCCCTCCATGCTGTCGGTGGAGTTGCCCGACGCCTCGGCCTCCACGATCTCGCGCCGGCGGGCGGCGGGCATGGTGTCCGGATCGTCGGCCGGCGGGCGGTGGCGCAGACCGTAGGTGATGTTCTGCATCATGCTGCCGGTGAACATGCGCGGTTCGGGGCTGGCATAGGCCATGCGGCGTCCCAGCAGTTCCAGCGGAATGGCTTCCAGCGACTGGTCGCCGATGGTGATCCGGCCGGAGGTCGGCGGCGACAGCCGCACCAGCACCTCCGCCAGACGGCGCAGCGCCAGCGCGTTGGTGCCGGCGATGCCGATCAGCGAGCCCGGCGGCACCTCCAGCGACAGGCGCTGCAGCATGCGGTCGCCATATTCGTTGGCCCAGGTCACCGCCTCCAGCCGCAAGGGAGCCTTGAGGTCGGGGGGCGTGGCGGGCGTCGGCGCCGTCCACTCGAACAGGAAGGGGGGCGAGAACTGGTCGGCGATCTGCTCGTACTTGATCTGGGCGTCGATCATGTTCTGGTAATAGTCGAGCAGCTCCTTCCAGGGGGCGGTGAGGTCCTTGAAGGCGGAGAGCGCCGCCACCAGCGCGCCGATGGTCATGTCGCCGTGCAGGACCAGATAACCGCCGATGGAGAACAGGAAGAAGGGCGTGATCTGGTTGATGAAGTTGTTCAGGAACTTGACGAAATACTTGCGCTTGTAGATCTCGAGCCTGATCCAATAGATGGCGCCGAGAAACTGGGAGAATTCCGCCATCACGTAGCGGACGGTGCCGTTGACGCGGACCTCGCGGACGTTCTCCACGCTTTCGCCGATGCGCTCGGACAGCTGCCGGACCTTGCGCACCCGCTCCTTGCCCAGCAGCTTCACCTTCATCTGAAGCTTCGGGATGATGTAGGCCTGCACCGGGATCAGCGCGACCGAGACCAGACCGATGGTTGGCTGCTGGATGAACAGGAACAGCAGGATGGTGAGCATCGTGCCGCCCTGGTAGAGCGGCTGGGCGAAGGAATCGCCGATGAAGCCGGCCAGCGGTTCGGTTTCCGACGCGACGGTGGAGATCAGCTCTCCCTGGCTGACCTTGGAGAAATGCGGCAGCGGGAAGCGCAGCATGCGGTCCAGCAGCATGAAGCGCAGGCGCCGCACCTGCCGTTCGCCGACCACGCCCTTGAAGGTGTTGATCCGCATCTTGAAGGCGCCGTTGGCCAGCACCAGCGCCAGGAAGGTGAAGCACAGCACCAGCAGGTAGGTCACCGGCCCCATGGAGAAGCCGAGGATCTCGCGCACCGGCTGGGGATCGGACAAGGCCCGGTTGATGATGATCTTCGGCAGTTCAAGCGAAGCGTAGAGCACCGGGAAGGACGCGACCGTCAACAGGGCGAGCAGGATCTGCTGGCGTCCGCTGTGCTTCCAAATAAACTGAAATATGTTGCGGTTCATCAATGGCCTTCAGCGTCACGGCCGGCGACGGCCGCATGGGTCACGCGCGGGGGGATGAAGGACGGAAGATTGGCGTCGGCCGGGCCGTTTTCCATCGGTGCTTTTTCCGCTGCCGCTTTCTCCGTTGCCGGCCCGTTCAGCCTTCGACCGTCCAGGCGTAGTAGCTCCAGCGTTCGTCGGGCGGCAGGGGAAGCGGGGTCCAGTTGGGACGCTGAAGCGGCCGGTCGGACAGCACGACGCCGCCGGGCAGCATCAGCGCGTCGATCAGCGGCGCCAGCCACGCCGCCTGTTTGGCGTCATGGTTGCGGTCGGTGCTGCCGAAATCGGCATGGGCCAGCCGGGCGCAGCGGCCGAAGCGTTCGGCGGCGGCCGGCATGGTTTCCTGGAAATCGCCGACGAACAGGCGGTCCTCGTCCGGCGTCAGGTCCGGCGGCACGCGCACCCACATGTCGAAGACCAGGATGTCGCGCGGCGGGAACAGGTGGCGCAGATGGTCGAAGGTGCGGCCCTTGCCCAAGCCGACCTCCAGCACCATGCCGTCGCGCCCGGCGACCGCGCGCTGCGCCCAGGCCAGCGCGTTGCGCTGCACCGTCATGCGGTCGATCATCCGGTCGAGCAGCGACCGGCTTTCCGCATCAATCCCAACCTCGGCCGCCATCGGCCCCCTCCCCTTGCCAAGCGCCCGAACGGCACGGCAGCAGTGTGGAAGGCTGCGCGCGCGCCGTCGAGACAAAACGTCGCATGGTCGGGGCCGGCGGCTGCGGTTCTGCCTGGTTTCCGGCCGGCTTATCGCCGGTTCGGGTCGAAGCGCTTCGCCAGCCCCTGCCAGCAGCGGTAATAATCGTGCTGAAGCTCGGCAGTTTCCAGTGCGTGCCGCGTCGGACGGATGACGGCGCGGGTTTCGAACATGAAGGCCATGGTGTCGCCGACCCGCTGCGGCCGGGCGGTGTCGGCGGCGGTGGCCTTGGCGAAGGTCTCCGCATCGGGGCCGTGGCCGCTCATGCAGTTGTGCAGGGAGGCGCCGCCGGGCAGGAAGCCCTCCTCCTTCGCATCGTAGACGCCATGGATCAGGCCCATGAACTCGCTGGCGATGTTGCGATGGAACCAGGGCGGACGGAAGGTGTCCTCCTGCACCAGCCAGCGCGGCGGGAAGATGACGAAGTCGATGCTGTCGACGCCGGGGGTGTCGCTGGGCGATTGCAGCACCAGGAAGATCGACGGGTCGGGATGGTCGAAGCTGATCGAGCCGATGGTGTTGAAGCGGCGCAGGTCGTATTTGCAGGGCGCGTGGTTGCCGTGCCACGCCACCACGTCCAGCGGCGAATGGCCGATGCGGGCGGTCCACAGGGCGCCGTCGAACTTCGCCACCAGTTCGAATTCGCCGTCGACATCCTCGTACCACGCGTCGGGCGTCAGGAAGTCGCGCGGGTTGGCCAGCCCGTTGGAGCCGATGGGGCCGAGGTCCGGCAGGCGGAAGGGTGCGCCGAAATTCTCGCAGACATAGCCGCGCGCGGTGCCGTCGAGCAGTTCGACGCGGAAGCGGATGCCGCGGGGGATCAGGGCGATTTCCTGCGGTTCGACCTCCAGCACGCCAAGCTCGGTGTAGAGGCGCAGGCGGCCCTGCTGCGGGACGATCAGCAGTTCGCCGTCGGCATCGTAGAAGAAGCGTCCCTCCATCGACCGGTTGGCGGCGTAGAGATGGATGCCGCAGCCGGCCTGCGCCTGCGGCCCGCCATTGCCGCCCATGGTGGTGAGGCCGACGACGAAGTCGGTCGGCATGTCCGGCATCGGCGGCGGGTTCCAGCGCAGCTGGGTCGGCGGGGCCGGCACATCGTCGAAGCGGCTGGTCAGGCGGCCGGACTCCAGCGGACGGAAGGGTTCGTGCACCACCGCCGGGCGGATGCGGTAGAGCCAGGAGCGGCGGTTGTGGGCGCGCGGCGCAGTGAAGGCGGTGCCGCTGATCTGTTCGGCATAGAGGCCGTAGGGCGGGCTCTGCGGCGAGTTGCGGCCGACGGGCAAGGCGCCGGGCAGCGCCTCCGTCGCGAACTCGTTGCCGAAGCCGGACTGGTAGGTGAAGGCGGAGGACGTCATGCGGGCTGCTCCCTGATCCGGGGGATGCGGCCGGCGTGGGCGCCGGGCGCGACCATTTGTCGCTCATATAGTTTCTTTTGAAACTATGCGCCAGAGGAAAATGGGGGTGTCGTGGTGGTTGCCCCCTCCCCAGCTTCGGATCAATCCCTTCTCCCCCCTGGGGAGAAGGTTAGGATGAGGGGGTTCGGCGCAGCCGAAGAGATCCTCGAAGCGGGTCCCCCTCACCCCGACCCTCTCCCCGGGGGGGAGAGGGAGAATCCCCCGCCTCAGTTCATGGCGCGGTTGGGCAGGTCCAGGATGAAGTCGCCGCCTTCGTCGTAGCCGGCGGTGCGGATCACGCCGTATTGCGGGGTCTGCGGCGCCTCGCTGGTCACATCGGCGCGGACCTCCTGGTAGAGCGCATAGCCGTTGCTGTCCTTCGGCAGGGCCTGCACCCGCTTTTTCAGAGCCACCGCGAAGGGCGAGTTCACCTCGCCGTCGGCGACCGGCTCGTCGCCGCCCGACGACAGGGCCATGACGGAGCGACGCTGCCGGATCTCCTGCCCGCTGGCGAGGCGGCTGGCGTCGACTTTCTGCTCCTTGGTGAAGGCGCCGGAATAGCAGCTGTCCGACACCACCATCACATGCTTGGCCGGCATGCGGCTGAGGAAGCGGCCGATGTCGTTGTTGGACACCCAGTTGCGGGCGCTGGTCGTCTCCGCATCGGCCGGCAGCCAATAGCCGGTGCCGGTCTCCGCCAGTTCATAGCCGTGGCCGGCGTAATAGACCATCACCTGATCCTGCTCGCCGACCTCGCGGCCGAGCTTGCGCAGGGCCTCGCCGATCTGCGCCTTGGTCGGGTTGCGCAATGTCCGGGTCTCGTAGCCGAGATGGTCGTTCAGCGCCTGCGCCACCGCCTTGATGTCGGCCTCGGGCGTGGCAAGTGCCGGGATGGCGCTGTCGCGGTAGCTGTCGACCGCGATCATCAGGGCGATCTTGCGCGGCTTCGGCGGGGCGGCGGGATCGGGGGCGGCTGCCGCGCTGTCGATGGCGATCCGCTGCTCGGTCGTCTTGCCGGCCTCGTCGGTCATGGTCAGGGTGGCTTCGGTCGCCCCCGGCTCCACCGGGATGCTGGTGCGGAACTGGCCCTTCTCGTCGATGAAGACCCAGCGGCCGTTCACCCGCGCCTCCGCCAAATTGGCGCTGTCGGCGACGATGCCGCGCAGGGTCATGCTGCCGCCGCGGGTGCGGCCGCCGCGCGCCTGCTGCAGGGTGGGCGGGGCCGAGGAGGCGGTCGGCCGGCCGAACATGTCCGCCGCCCGCGGGTTCGCCACCAACTGCCGCAGCGCGCCGGAGAAGGCCTGGGTGCGCTGTTCGCGCTCCACCCGCTGCACCATGGCGAGATAGGTGCGGGCGACCTGGGGCGGCAGGTTGGCCTGGGTCACCGCGGCGCGCACCTGGGCATAGCCGCCGGGCTGGCCGGACGCACTGGTCTGCAGGATGCCGCCGACGCGCACCGCCACTGGGTCGCCGCTGGCGGTCAGGCCGCCGATCAGGGTGGGGACGGGAACGCTGGCCAGCACCGCGCGCTGTTCCAGCAGCGAGAGGTTGCCGGTCGATAGGGTCGTCACCGCCTGGACCATGCCGCCGCTGCCGGCCGCCTGGATGAGGCTGCCGGCCGCCGCCTGCACCTGCGGCGAGGCGAGAAGCTGCGGCCCCGGTTGCGACAGGGTGGCGCCGGAGGCATAGGCCCGCGTCGCCTCCGCCGTGAAGGTGACGGAACGTCCGGACGGCAGCACCACCGTCGCCGGTGCGGGCGGCGGGGGCGGCGGAGAGGCCGGGCCGTTGCCGGCCGGCTGGGTGCCGTCGGCGGTCTGGCCGCCTTGGCCCGTCCCTTGGCCGGTCCCTTGCGCAGTCCCCTGCCCTGCCCCCTGCTCCAGCGCTGCCAGGAAGGTTTGCGGGGTGGCGGCGGTGGTCGGGGAGCCGGTCGATGGGTTGGTCGTGGCGGCGGCGGGTGTGGTGCCGGTCGTGGTGCCGGTGGTCGTCGTCCCCGTCGGGTTGGATGCGATCTGCGCAACCGTCTGCAACACCGTCTGCACGGAGCTGCTGCCGGTCGTGGCGGTCTGGCCGGTCGACGATGATGTCGTGTCCGTCGTTCCGGTGCCGCCGGTGTTCGTTCCGCCGGTGTTCGTTCCGGACGTGTCGGTGCCGGTGTCCGTAGTTCCGGTTCCGTCGCCGTCTCCGCTGTCCGTGCCGGGTGTCGTCGGCGTCGTCGGCGTCGTCGGCGTGGTCGGGTCATCCGTAGTCGGCGGCTTAACCGGGGGCGTCACCGGCGGCGGAGGCGGAGGCGGTGGCGAAGGGGGCGGTGGTGGTGGTGGTGGTGGCGGGGGAGGAGAGCTGGTGACCGCCACGTCGCCGTTGCTGTACAGCGCCATCGCCTTTTCGCCGGTTCCGGCGGTGCCCTGCAGGCTCGCCTCTCCGCCGCCCGCGGCGATGCGGATGCTGCCGTCGATGTCGGCGTCGAGGCCGATGCCGGCGACCTCGTAGGTGACGGCCGACGCGCCGCCCTTGCCGATGATGGCGATGCCGCCGGAGGAGGTGATCGTCGCGGTGCCGTGGAGCTTCACGCCCCATGCCTCCTCGGCATCCGCCTGGGTGGCGTCGCCGTCGATCAGGATGGCGTCGGAGGCGGTGGAACCGGAGCGGATCAGCGGGCTTCCGTCGTAGCCGGTGGCGATCAGAACGCCGGCATTCCAACCGTAGTTGGACACCGCCTTGCCGCGGATGGCGATCTTGCCGGTGCCGGAAAGAAGCTCGCTGGTCCCGGTGATGGCGACGCCGTGGCCCTCGCTGTCGTAATCGGACCCCTCGCCGCGGATGGAGATGGCGCCGCCGCCGGAATCCAGCGTGGCGTTCTCGATCGTCACGCCGGCCGCGCTGTCCCAATCGCCCTTGGCCGCCTCCTGCGTCGGGTCGCTGCCGCCGCCCAGGGTGATGGCGCCGCCCGAGGTCGTGATGCTGCTGGCGGACAGGCGGATGGCCCCGCCGGACTGTCCGACGTTGCTGCCGAGCGTTACCGCCGAGCCGCCGGTCACGATGGTGCTGTCCGACAGGGACACGCCATAGGCGGCTTTGAGTGTCACATTGCCGCGAGAATAGAGGCTTGTGCCGTAGTCGAGCAGCAGGTTGCCGCCGGATTCGAAGGTGATGGGAGCGGCGACGTTGGAGAGTTCCGCACCGTTCAGCACGATGTCACCGTCGGAATACTCGCCGCTTTGGATGGTGATGGCGCCGTTGCCCAGCACGGTGATGCTGGAGGCGCCATCCATGCTGACGGCGTAGCTGGCGAAGCTGCTTTCGCCGCCGCCTTCCGTACCGGTGATCCGGACGGCGCCGCCTGTGGTCTGCAACACGGTGTCGGCGATCACGACGCCGCCGTTGCCACCGTAATACATGCCGTTGCCGCCCTCCCCGTTCAGGGTGATGGCGCCGGTCGTGGTCTCCAGACGGCTGTCGTAGAGCGCGATGCCGGTGTTGCCCTCGCCGTTGTTCTCGCCGCCCTCGCCATTGACCAGGATGGCGCCGGCCCCCGTCTTGATGGTGGCATAGCTGAAGGTGGCACCGACGCGGTTGTCCGACGGGGAGTAGCCGCCATACATGCCGATCGCCGGTTTCTGCGTCGGGTCCGATCCGCCGCCGACGATGAAGGCGCCGCCGTTGGTGTCGATGATGACGGTGCCGGGGTCGGAGTCGAGGCCGGAGTCGGGGTTGGAGTCCGTTCCAAGCACCTGGACCACGCCTTTGCCGGCCCCGGTGGCGGAATTCAGCGTGACGTTCAGGGCGCCCGCGGTGGAGGTGATGCTCTTGAACACATAGATGTTGCGGTAGGCCTTCAGCGTCAGCGAGGCGTCGCCGCCGGCCGATTTCAGGATGGGCTGGTCGACGGTGATGTCGCCGGCCTCCGATCCGTTCACGTCGGTCTGCAGCGTGACGCTGGTTCCGCTGTTCAGCGCGGTCTGGATCGTACCGGCGGTGATGGTGCCGCCGGTGTCCGCCACGATGATGTTGGTCGGGTCGAGCAGCCAGGAACCGCCCTTCCCCTGCTCCGCCCCTGCGTCCACCCTGCCCCGCACATGCAGCGACAGCTTGCCGGAGGTTTCGACGAAGCCGCCGTCGCCGCCGGCCGCGCCGCCGCGGGCGGAGACGGCGCCGTCGAAGCGGGTGGAGTTGTCGGCCCACACCACCACCTTGCCGCCCCTGCCCGCCTGCGTGGCGTCGGCCGCGATGGTGGCGCCCGAGGCCACCACGGTGTCGGTGGAGGGCGGCACCGGCTTGCGCGCCGGGCGGATGTTGTAGCCGGCCAGCGTGGCGGCGGACGCCTTGCCGCCCTGCACGTCGCCGCCGATCAGCACCTCCCCGCCTCCGGCGGGACCGGAGGCGTTGACGCGCGCCGATGCCGTCAGCGTCGTGCGGTTGCCGGACACGGTGACGGAGCCGCCGGTTTGGCCCGGACCTTTGCCGCCGGCGTCGAGCGTGCCGGAGACCTCGACCTCGCCGCCGTCGCCGAGCAGGACGATGTCGCCGCCCTGCTGCTCCACCCGGCGGGCCTGCACGGTGCCGGACATGTTGACGACGCGATCCACCAGCCCCTTGGCGGCGCTTGCCGTCATCTGCACCCGGCCGCCGTCGGCGAAGATTTTGCCGCTGTTGCTGACCAGCGCATCCACCGGCTTGCCGTCGGCGCCGACGGGACGCGCGTCTGTTTTCGCGTCCACCGCGATGTTGATCTTCTGGTCGCCGAACAGGTCGACGACGAAGCGCCGGCCGGATGCCAGCGTCACCTCGCCCAGCCGGGCCTGGATGGTGCCGCGGTTGGCGACGCCGGGGGCGACCAGCGCCGCCAGCCCGGCCTGTGCCACCGTGATGGTGCCCTCGTTCTCCACCGTCGCGGTGGAGCCGGCGCGGCCTTCGAACTTGTAGCGGCCGGCCATGAAGTCGTCGTTGCGGATGTCGTGGGTGGTGGCGAGCAACCCGCCGACATCGACCTGGGCGTTCGGCCCGAACAGGATGCCGTTGGGGTTGACCAGCCAGACCTGTCCGTTGGCGGTCAGCCGTCCCATGATCGCCGACGGGTCGGGGCCGGTGACGCGGTTGAGGGTGATGGAGCCGGCGTCGGGCTGCTGGAAGTTGGTATGCTCGCCCTCGCGGATGCCGAAGCGCTGCCAGTCGATCACCGCCTTGGATGTCGACTGGATGATGTCGAGCCGGCCGGGCGCAGTCGCCCGGATGGTGGCGGCGCCGTCGGTGACCAGGCCGCCTTCGGGATTGGCCAGGGCCGGGAGGGCCAGAGCCAGAGGGAGGGCCAGAGGGAGGGAGGTGATCGCGGCGACGATCGCGAAGCGGGCCGCCCCCGCCAGTGCCGTGCTGTGGCGCAACGCTGTCCGGTGCCGCGCCTTGCCGCGCCGTCCCGCCGTCCCGCCGAACACCCCTGATACTCGCATCACCGATCCAATCCTCTCGCCGCCCCCGAAACCCGACGGCAAGGCAATACGCTGTCGCAAACCAACGGATGCGAAACATTTTAGCGACCCGACGACCGTACGGAAATCCCGAAAGTGGTGACGGAATGTTTCGTGCCGGCAACAGTGAGCGCGGTTCCCGTCGCACCCGAAGCGTTACCGGTAACGGATCCGGGGTGGCAGGCGTTACCGGTAACGGCTTTTGCGGTACAGAAATGGCCTATTTCCATGGCGCAGGTATCGCCTTTGCCCTTTCGAGCCGAGCGCCGATCCGCTAAGAAGAAGGCCATCAAGTAGACTGGCACGCGATGCAGGGGAAACAGATGGCCGATCCGACCGCCGTCGCCACGAGGAAGTCTGCGGGCAAATCGTCAGGTAAATCAAGCGGCAGGCAAGCGACCGAGGGCGCCGGAGAGCCGGTAAAGACTGCCGCCCCGAAGCCGGCGCGCTGGGTGGTGTACAGTGCGCCGAAGGGCGGCACCGGCAAGACGACCAGTTGCAAGAACACCGCCGTTGCCGCGGCCAAGGACGGCATGCGGGTGGCGACGCTGGATTTCGATCCGCAGCGCACGCTGGGGCAGTGGCACGAGCTGCGCCGTCCGCACGACGTGGCGGCCATCGACCATTACGAAGGGACGCTGGACGAGATCGACGCCGCGCTGGCCCAGATCGACCCCGGCCGCTACGACGTGGTGTTCATCGACACGCCGCCGTCGGTGGAGCTGTATCCGGAGGCGACCAAGATCCTGCTGCGCCGCGCCGATCTGGTGCTGGTGCCGACCGGGGTCGGGCGCTTCGACAAGATGAGCGTCATCCCCTGGATGGAGTTCCTGCGCGATTACGGCCGCCCCGCCGCCTTTCTGCTGAACCGGGTCAAGCGCCGCTCGGTCAGCCTGCGCGAAGCCAAGCTGGAGCTGGGCCGTGTCGGCCGGCTGGTGCCGCACGAGGTGCCGGACATCGAGGACATGCACCGGGTCGACGACATCGGCTGTTCCATCGTCGATGTCGGCGCGGTGAATGGCGCCGACGAATGCCTGGGCGCCTGGTACTTCATCCGGCACGAGCTGGGGATCTAAGCATGGCCAACGTGAAATCCTTCATGAAGAAGGTGGCGGAGCAGGGCAAGGCCGCTCCCCCACCGGCGGCCAAGCCGGAGGTAGCGTCTACTCCGGTGCGGTCAGGGGCGGCGGTGGCGCCGTCCAAGGCTGACCGCCGGGCGTCCGACATCAGCGACGCCATCGTGCCCTGCCACACCCGGCAGGAGTTCGCGCAGGAGATCCGCTATCACTGGAATCGCAGCCGCAAGGAATTCCTGTCGATCGGCCGGTATCTGAACCGCGCCAAGGAAATCCTGCCGCATGGCGACTTCGAGGCGATGATCGAGAGCGACATGCCGTTCTCGGTCGAGACCGCCTTCCGCTTCCGCGCGGTGGCGGAGGCGGTGGACACTGGGCGGCTGTCGCTGGAGGTGCTGCCGGGGGCGGAGAGCGTCGCCTACCAGATCGTCACCATGACGCCGGACGAGCTGGAGCGCGCCAAGGCGCAGGGGCTGATCCGTCCCGACGTGACCCGCCGGCAGCTGATCGACTTCAAGCGCTCTCTGCGCCCGCCGAAGGACGTGACGCCGAACGACCGGCGCCGGCAGCTGCTGGCCGAATATGCCCGGCTGCGCACCCGCATGGCGGAGGTCCGCGACGAGCTGCGCCGCGACCATGGCATCGACCCGGAGCATGACCATGGCCGATCCGGCCGCACCGGCGTCACCATCGACGTCGAAGCCGAGGACATCGGACCCGCTACGGACGGCGAGGCCTGATCCGGCTTCAGTGGTTGTGTGACGAATGGGAGGCGATGCCGTCCCGGCTGCCGTTGCGGCCGGGAGTGGAACCGCCGCTCAGCAGGTCGGTCAGCGCGCCCAAGTCGCGCTGGAAATTGCCGAAGAAATCGACGCTGCCGCCGTTGCGGGACGCCCGCGCGGCGGAGGCCGTCATCTCGTGGGCCTCGCTGTGGCTGGACCGGTGGCTGGCGCTGCGCGCATGGCGTTTCGGGGCCTTCGGCTTGCGCAACGGCGTGACCGCCGGTGGGGGAGGGCCATCCGGTAAAGCAGCGGTTTCCGGCGCGCTGGCGAAGGCATCGTTGCACAGACCGCGGTCGGCCGCCCGCTCCAGCCGGTTGGGGTCGAGAATCCAGCAGTCGAAGGCGTCGGTCTGCGGCCTTTTCGGCGCCTGCACCGCGACCGGCATGGCCGGGGGGGACGCAACCGGTTCCGGAGGGGCAGGGGAGGGCAGAGGGGTGGCGGTCTCCGGCGCGTACAGCAGCGGTTCCGCAGCGGCCGGTCCTGCGGCGGACAGGGCAAGCAGGGCCACGAGTGCCGCCGCCATCACCGTCCCGCTTCCGGTCGTCGTCCGGCCCTGGCCCGGCATCCTCCGTCCTTTCCATCGTCGCGCTCGCGTCTCTCAACAGATAAACGCATCAGCGCCCCGGTTCGTCCGCGCGAAATGGGGGCGGTGTCCGGGAGACGCGGTACTCCTTCGGAGCATGCACTTTCAGCGGTCGATCGCATCCGGGGTGCGGCGTTGTCGCAGGGGCGGGTTGGCGCTCTTGTCAGGCGGGCGGGTTGGTGGGACAGTTCGGCCCCTGTTTCCCTTACGAGAATGGACGGCGGCGCCGGCGACATGGCCGATTTCAACTGGAACGACCTGCGCTTTTTCCTGGCGGTGGCCCGCGCCGGCACGCTGACCACGGCGGCCCAGCGCCTGCGGGCCGATCACACCACGGTCAGCCGCCGCATCACCGCGCTGGAGGACGCGCTGCGCGTCACCCTGTTCGAACGCCGTCCCAGCGGCTTTACCCTGACCCCGCAGGGCGAGCGGCTGAAACAGACCGCCGAGGTGATGGAGAGCGCGGCGCTTCTGGCGCAGGGGATGGTGGCCGACGGCGACCTGTCGCTGGCCGGCGCGGTCAGGATCGGCGCGCCGGACGGCTTCGGCAGCTGTTTCCTGGCGCCGCGCATCGGGGCGCTCTGTGAGCGGCATCCGGAGTTGGAGGTGCAACTGGTCGCCATGCCGCGCGTCTTCAGCCTGTCCAAGCGCGAGGCGGACATCGCCATCAGCCTGTCGCGCCCGCAGGAAGGGCGGCTCTATGCGCGGAAACTGACCGATTACCGGCTGGGGCTGTACGGCACCGCCGCCTATCTGGACGCCAGGCCGCATATCCGCAGCCGCGCCGACCTGCGCGGCCATTCCTTCATCGGCTATATCGACGACCTGATCTTCGCGCCCGAGCTGGACTATGTCGAGACCATCGGGGAGGTGGCGCCGCGCATCAAGAGCAGCAGCCTCGTCGCCCAGCTAAAGGCGACGCTGGCCGGCGCCGGCCTGTGCATGCTGCCCGCCTTCATCGCGGCCGGCGAGCCCGATCTGGTGCAGGTGCTGCCGGAAGAGGTGACGATCACCCGGTCCTTCTGGCTGATCGTGCACGAGGATCTGCGCTCTCTGGCGCGGATCTCGATGACCGCCGACTACATCGCCGATCTGGTGCGGCGGGAGCAGGCGCTGTTCCTGCCCCCCACCGCCAGCCAGTTGGCTTAGCCTTCGCCGCGCAGCATGCGGATGATGCCGGAGAAGTCGGTGCCGCCTTGCCCTTGCGCGTTCATCATGGCGTAGAGCTGCGCCGCCGCCGCACCCAGCGGGGTGGGGGCGCCGGCGCTCTGCGCCGCTTCCTGGGCCAGCTTCAGGTCCTTCAGCATCAGCGCCGCCGCGAAACCGGGCTGGTAGTCGCGGTTGGCCGGGCTGGCCGGAACCGGGCCGGGGACCGGGCAATAGCTGGTCAGCGACCAGCACTGGCCCGACGAGGTCGACGACACGTCGAACAGCGCCTGATGCGACAGGCCGAGCTTTTCCGCCAGGACGAAGGCCTCGCAGACGCCGATCATCGAGATGCCGAGGATCATGTTGTTGCAGATCTTCGCCGCCTGACCGGCGCCGGCACCGCCGCAATGGACGATCTTCTTGCCCATCGCCTCCAGGATCGGGCGGGCGCGCTCGAAGGCCTCGGTCTCGCCGCCGGCCATGAAGGTCAGCGTGCCGGCCGATGCGCCGCCGACGCCGCCCGACACCGGCGCGTCGAGCGAAGCGGCACCCTTGGCGGCGGCCAGCGCATGCGCCTTGCGGGCGGAATCGACGTCGATGGTGGAGCAGTCGATCAGCAGCGTGCCCGGCTTTACCGCAGCGACGATGCCCTTGTCGCCGTCATAGACGCCCAGGACATGCTTGCCGCCCGGCAGCATGGTGATGACCACCTCCGCCGCGGCGGCGATGGCCGCAGGCGACTCGCCGATGGTGACGCCGGCCGCCTTGGCCGCGTCGATGGCGGCGGGCACGAGGTCGTAGCCAACCACCTGATGCCCCGCCTTCACGAGGTTCGCGGCCATCGGGCCGCCCATGTTGCCCAATCCGATGAAACCGATCACCGCCATCGTCGCGTCTCCCGTTGGTTTGATATTTTTATGATTCGCTATTACGCCATCCGCCCGATCTCGCTGCGCGAGACGATCAGGCGCATGATCTCGTTGGTGCCTTCCAGGATCTGGTGGACACGCAGGTCGCGGACGATCTTCTCCACGCCGTAATCGGCCAGATAGCCGTAGCCGCCGAACAGCTGCAGGGCGTTGTTCGCCACCTCGAAGCCGGTGTCGGTGGCGAATCGCTTCGCCATCGCGCAGAGGCGGGTCGCGTCCTTGCTCTTGGCATCCAGCGCCGAAGCGGCGCGGTGGACGAAGGTGCGGGCGGCCTCAAGCTCCGTCGCCATGTCGGCGATGCGGAACTGCAGCGCCTGGAAGCGGTCGAGCGACTGGCCGAACGCCTTGCGCTCGCTCATGTAGGTCAGCGCCTTGTCCAGCGCGGCCTGGGCGCCGCCGATGGAGCAGGCGGCGATGTTGATGCGACCGCCGTCCAGCCCCTTCATGGCGAACTTGAAGCCCATCCCTTCCTGCCCCAGCAGGGCGGAGGCGGGGACGCGGGCGTCCTCCATGATGACGGCGCGGGTCGGCTGGGCGTTCCAGCCCATCTTGTGCTCGTTGGCGCCGAAGGAGAGGCCGGGGGTGTCCTTGGGCAGCAGGAAGGCGCTGATGCCGCCGGGGCCGTCCTCGCCGGTGCGGGCCATGACGAGATAGAGGTCGGAGCTGCCGGCGCCGGAAATGAACTGCTTGGCGCCGTTCAGGATGTAGCTGTCGCCGTCGCGCACCGCCCTGGCGCGCAAGGCTGCGGCGTCCGAACCGGCGTTGGCCTCCGTCAGGCAATAGCTGGCGAGCCATTCCATGGTGCAGAGCTTCGGCAGCCAATGGGCCTTCTGCTCGTCATTGCCGAAATTGTCGACCATCCCCGCCACCATGTTGTGGATGGAGATGTAGGAGGCGATGGTCGGGCAGCCCTGGCTCAGCGCCTCGAAGATCACCACGGCGTCGAAGCGGCTCAGCGCCGACCCGCCATGATCTTCCGACACATAGATGCCGCCCATGCCGAGTTCGCCGGCGGCGCGGAGCGTGTCGACGGGGAAATGCTTCTTCTGGTCCCAGTCGACGGCGTTCGGCGCCAGCTCGTCGCGGGCGAAGGACAACGCCATGTCGCGGATGGCGACCTGGTCTTCGGTCAGTTCAAAGGACATGCGTCACCTCCCTCCAAATCTCCCTCTCCCCCCCGGGAGAGGGTCGGGGTGAGGGGGATGCACCGCATGATTTACCCGAAGGTCCCGCCACGCTTCCCCCTCACCCTAACCCTCTCCCCGGGGGGAGAGGGGATCTATGCTACGCCCATCAATCCATGGTCGGAATGACGAAGCTGGCGCCTTCCTTGACGCCCGAGGGCCAGCGGGAGGTGACGGTCTTGGTCTTGGTGTAGAAGCGCACCGCATCCGGCCCGTGCTGGTTCAGGTCGCCGAAGCCCGAACGCTTCCAGCCGCCGAAGGTGTAGTAGGCGAGCGGAACCGGGATCGGAACGTTGATGCCGACCATGCCGACATCGACGCGGGATGCGAAGTCGCGGGCGGCGTCGCCGTCGCGGGTGAAGATCGCCACGCCGTTGCCGTACTCGTGGTCGTTCGGCAGGGCCAGCGCCTCTTCGTAGGAGTCGGCGCGGACGACGGAGAGGACCGGGCCGAAGATCTCCTCCTTGTAGATGCGCATGTCCGGCTTCACCTCGTCGAACAGGCAGCCGCCCATGTAATAGCCGTTCTCGTAGCCCTGCAGCGTGAACTCGCGGCCATCGACCGCCAGCTTGGCGCCTTCCTTGACGCCGAGATCGACGTAGGACTTCACGCGCTCCAGATGCTCGCGCGTCACCAGCGGGCCGAAATCGGCGCTGCTGTCGGTCGAGGGGCCAACCTTCAGGCCTTCCACCCGCGGGATCAGACGCTCCATCAGGGCGTCGGCGGTCTTCTTGCCGACCGGCACGACGACGGAGATCGCCATGCAGCGCTCGCCGGCCGCACCGAAGCCGGCGCCGATCAGCGCGTCGGTCGCCTGGTCGAGGTCGGCGTCCGGCATCACCAGCGCGTGGTTCTTGGCGCCGCCGAAGCACTGCACCCGCTTACCGTTGGCGCAGCCACGGTTGTAGATGTATTCGGCGATCGGGGTGGAGCCGACGAAGCCGACCGCCTTGATGTCGCGGTCGTCGAGGATGGCGTCCACCGCCACCTTGTCGCCATGGACGACGTTGAGGATGCCCGCCGGCAGGCCGGCCTCCAGCATCAGCTCGGCCAGCTTGAGCGGCACGCCCGGCGTGCGCTCCGACGGCTTCAGGATGAAGGCGTTGCCGCAGGCGATGGCCGGGGCGAACTTCCACATCGGGATCATGGCCGGGAAGTTGAACGGCGTGATGCCGGCGACGACGCCCAGCGGCTGGCGCATCGAATAGATGTCGATGCCGGGGCCGGCGCCGTCGGTGAACTCGCCCTTCAGCAGGTGCGGGATGCCGCAGGCGAACTCCACCACCTCCAGGCCGCGCTGGATGTCGCCCTTGGCGTCGATGATGGTCTTGCCATGCTCCAGCGACAGCAGCAGCGCCAGCTCGTCATAATCGCGCTGGACGAGGTCGAGGAAGCGCATCAGCACGCGGGCGCGGCGCTGCGGGTTGGTGGCGGCCCAGCCGCGCTGCGCCTCCTTGGCGTTCTCCACCGCGGCGCGCATCTCCTCCACGCTCGCCAGCGGAACGCGGGCGCGCACCTCGCCGGTCATCGGGGAGTAGACGTCGGCGAACCGCCCTGACGTTCCGGAAACCAGCTTGCCGCCGATCAGGTGCTGAAGTTCGGTGGTCATCCTATTGTCCTCCCTCGGGATTGTTTGTCACCATGTGGACCTGAGCGGCCCTTCGAGGCGACCCGAAACTTTGCGCATCGGTTGTGCAGGAATGCGGCAAGCGCCCCCCGATGGCCGTCCGCAACCCCCGAACGTGTGTGGAGACTTGGGGGCGCCCGGCGCTTATAGTGCGCCCGCGCTCCAGCCACGGGAAACCTTGGCGCGGGGCGGGGGGACAGCCGCAGAAACGGCGAAGCGGAATGGACATGACCAGTCACGAAGACGTCTTCGACACGCCCGAGACACGGCAGCCGACCATCCTGGCGGTCTACAACCAGAAGGGCGGCGTCGGCAAAACGACCACCTCGGTGAACCTCGCGCTGGCGCTGGCGGCGCTGGGCAAGAGCGTCGTGCTGATCGATTTCGACCCGCAGAGCAGCGCCACCAGCAACTTCCTGCTGCGCGACAAGGCCAAGGTCGGCATCAACGACCTGCTGCGCAAGGAAACCTTCGTCGAGGACGCCATCACCCCGACCGCCTTCGACGGGCTGTCGATGATCGTCGGCGCGCGCAAGCTCTATTCGCTAGAACATGCGCTGGACAGCCGCGGCGGCTCGCAGCGGGGGCTGCGCAAGGCTCTGCACTTCTCGCGCAACCCGCCGGACTATGTCGTCATCGACTGCCCGCCGGCGCTGGGCCATCTGGCGGCCGGCGCGCTGGCGGCGTCGGACCGGCTGATCGTGCCGGTGTTTCCGGGGCGCTATGCGCTGGACGGGCTGCGCCGCACGCTGCAGGTGGTGGAGCATATCCAGAACGGGCTGAACCCCAGCCTGTCGCTGGCCGGCATCCTGATGCTGTCGATCACCAACGACGAGGTCGGGCGCGAATCGCTGACCCAGCTGCGCAACGAGTTCCCGGAGCAGATGTTCCGCACCGCCTTCCCCTATGACGTGGATGTGGTGAAGGCGACCTACCGCCGCATGCCGGCGGCGATCTTCACGCCGGACGGGCGGACCACCAGCCGCTTCGCCGCGCTGGCCTGGGAGATCGTCCATGGCCGCGGCAGTACGCCCGACGACGCCCAGCTGAAACCGGCGCTGGAGCGCATCCAGGCGTGGCACGAGGCGACCGACACCTCCTACAGCGCGCGGCGCGCCTCCTCCCTCGACGAGGGCGACGAGCCGGGCAGCGGGAGCAACGGGGCGCGGCAGGCAGATCGCGCCGGCTCGCGGTCCGGCGGCGGAATGGGGGCCGGCCTCATCGGGCTGGTGATCGGGCTAGTCGCCGGCTTCGCGCTGGGGGCGGCCGTGGGGCAGCCGATCCTCGGCAGGCTGCTGGGGCTTGGGGGGTGAGTGGTTCCCTCTCTCGGGGGGAGAGGGGGACAGGTGGATCCCACGATCAACAAGAAGAGGCCGTCATGCTTCCTGTCGATGCCGTTCTGCGCAAGGTGGACGAGTCCTTCGAGGAGTCGGTCGGCCGGCTTTGCGAGCTGCTGCGCATTCCCTCGGTCAGCACCGATCCCGCTTATGCCGGCGAGGTCCGGCGCGCCGCGCGCTGGTGCTCCGACAGGCTGACGGCGATGGGCTTCACCATCACCATCCATGACACGCCCGGCCACCCGATCCTGGTCGCCCATCATCCGGGGCCGGGCCCAGGGCCGGAGGGGGCGGAGACGCCGCATGTGCTCTATTACGGCCATTACGACGTGCAGCCCGCCGACCCGATGGAGCTGTGGAACAGCCCGCCCTTCGATCCTGTGATCGTCGAGGCCGAGCGGGGCCGCCGCGTCGTCGCGCGCGGGGCCGCCGACGACAAGGGCCAGACCATGACCTTCATGGAGGCGTTCGAGGCCTGGCATGCCGTCCACGGCTCCATCCCGATCCGCGCCACCGTGCTGCTGGAGGGCGAGGAGGAAACCGGCAGCCCGTCGCTGCCGCGCTTCCTGACGGAGCATGCGGCGGAGCTGCAAGCCGACTTCTGCCTGGTCACCGACACCAACGCCTGGGACGTCGATACTCCGGCGATCACCACCCGGCTGCGCGGGCTGCTCTATCTGGAAGCCACCGTCACCGGGCCGAGCCACGACCTGCATTCCGGCCTGTTCGGCGGCGCCGTGCCCAACCCGATCAATGTGCTGACCGGCATCCTGGGCCAGATCCACGATGCCGACGGGCGGGTGCGTTTCGACGGATTCTATGACGGCGTGCGCGAGCTGCCGGACAAACTGCTGGCGCAGATCCGCGGCCTGCCGCTGGACGAGGCGCAGTTCCTGGGCGCGCTGGGCCTGACCCGCAGCCATGGCGAGGCGGGGCGGACGCTGCTGGAGCGCATCTGGACCCGGCCGACCTGCGACATCAACGGCATCTGGGGCGGCTATACCGGCGAGGGATCGAAGACGGTCATCCCGGCCAAGGCGTCGTGCAAGCTGAGCTGCCGTCTGGTGCCCGGCCAGGACCCGGCGGCGGTCGAGGCGTCGGTCCGGCGCTTCTTCGAGGAGCGGCTGCCGGCGGACTGCACGGTCAGCTTCCGCAGCTTCAGCTCGTCGCCGGGCATCGAGGTTCCGACCGACACGCCGTGGATGCAGGCGGTGCGCGGCGGGCTGAAGGAGGCGACGGGGCGCGACGGCGTGCTGATCGGCGGCGGCGGGTCGATCCCCATCGTCGGCTGGTTCCGCGAGCATCTGGGGCTGGACACCATCCTGGTCGGCTTCGGGCTGGACGACGACCGCATCCATTCGCCGAACGAGAAGTTCGAACTGAAATGCCTGCGCAACGGTATCCGCAGCCATGCGGCGATAGTGGGCCGTTTGGCGGCCGGGCGGGTTGGCTGAAGCCTGGGCGGACCTAAATCTTCCCGATCCGCGGCAGGGGTGGGCTGACGCCTCATCTCCTGCCGCCACCGACACGATCGAGACGGGAATTCGCATGTCCGCCCTGTTCACGCCCTTCACGCTGAAGGACGTCACCCTGCGCAACCGCATCGCGGTTCCGCCGATGTGCCAGTACAGCGCCGTCGACGGCGTCATCAACGACTGGCATCTCGTCCATTATCCCGGCCTCGCCCGCGGCGGCGCCGGTCTGGTGATCGTCGAGGCGACGGCGGTGTCGCCGGAAGGCCGCATCACGCCGGGCTGCACCGGGCTGTGGAACGACACCCAGGCGGAAGGGATGGCGCGCATCGCCGCCTCCATCGCCGCCGCCGGCGCCGTCCCCGGCATCCAGATCGGCCATGCCGGCCGCAAGGCCAGCGCCAACCGCCCGTGGGAGGGTGACGACCACATCGCCGACAACGATCCGCGCGGTTGGGAGACCATCTCGCCGTCGGCCGTGCCCTTCGGCCATCATCTGCCGAAGGTGCCGAAGGCGATGACGCTGGACGACATCGCCCGCGTCCGCGCCGACTTCGTGGCCGCCGCCGTGCGCGCCCGCGATGCCGGCTTCAAATGGCTGGAGCTGCATTTCGCCCACGGCTATCTCGGCCAGAGCTTCTTCTCGGTCCATGCCAACAAGCGCACCGACCAGTATGGCGGCGACCTTGCCGGGCGCAGCCGCTTCCTGCTGGAAACGCTGGCGGCGGTGCGCGAGGTGTGGCCGGAAAACCTGCCGCTGACCGCGCGCTTCGGCGTGATCGAGTATGACGGGCGCGATGAGCAGACGCTGGCCGAGTCGATCGAACTCGCCCGCAACTTCCGCGCCGGTGGGCTGGACATGCTGAGTGTCAGCGTCGGATTTTCCACCCCCGACGCCCGCGTTCCGTGGGGGCCGGCCTTCCTGGCGCCGGTCGCCGAGCGGGTGCGGCGCGAGGCCGAGCTGCCGGTGGCGGCGGCCTGGGGCATCGACGCGCCCAAGATCGCCAACCGGACCGTCGCCGACGGGCAGCTGGATCTGGTGATGGTCGGCCGCGCCCATCTGGCCAACCCGCATTATCCCTACCGCGCCGCCAAGGAACTGGGCGAGGAGCGTCCGTCCTGGGTGCTGCCGGCGCCCTACGCCCACTGGCTGGAGCGTTACCGCGCCACTGATGCCGCGGAGTGAGGGTGGTGGCTTTTTAGGACGGAGGAATCCCCCTCTCCCCGGGGGGAGAGGGGATAGGAGTCGCTCAGCCGGCCTCGGCGGCGGAGGAGGCGCTCCACAGGTTGATGCCCGCGTCGGCGACGGCGTGGGTGTCGATCTCCGCCAGTTCCTCCGGCGTGAAGGACAGATTGTTCAGCGCGTCCAGCGAGTTGTCGAGCTGCTCAACGTTGCGCGCGCCGATCAGGGCGGAGGTCACGCGCGGGTCGCGCAGCACCCAGGCGACGGCCATCTGTGCCAGCGTCTGGCCGCGCCGCTGGGCGATGGCGTCGAGCGCGCGGATGCGCTCCAGGTTTTCCGGCGACAGGAAATGCGCCCGCAGCGTCCCTCCCTTGGCGGCGCGGGCGTCGGCAGGCTGGCCGCCCAGATACTTGTTGGTCAGCATGCCCTGGGCCATCGGCGAGAAGGCGATGCAGCCCATGCCGAGATCGTCCAGCGTGTCGAGCAGCCCGCCTTCCACCCAGCGGTTCAGCATGGAGTAGGAGGGCTGGTGGATCAGGCAGGGGGTGCCCAGCTCCTTCAGGATCCCGGCCGCCCGCCGCGTCATCTCCGGCGAGTAGGAGGAGATGCCGACATAGAGCGCCTTGCCCTGGCGGACGATGTGGTCGAGCGCGCCCATCGTCTCCTCCAGCGGGGTGCGGGGATCGACGCGGTGCGAATAGAAGATGTCGACATAGTCGAGACCCATCCGGGTCAGGCTCTGGTCCAGGCTGGAGACCAGATACTTGCGGGAGCCCCAGTTGCCGTAGGGGCCGGGCCACATCTCGTAACCGGCCTTGGTCGAGATCACCATCTGGTCGCGGTAGGGACGGAAATCGGTGGCGAGGATGCGGCCGAAATTCTCCTCCGCCGAACCCGGCGGCGGGCCGTAGTTGTTGGCGAGGTCGAAATGGGTGACGCCGCGGTCGAAGGCCCGGCGCAGCACGGCCCGCCCGGTGGCGAACACGTCGGTGCCGCCGAAATTCTGCCAAAGCCCCAGCGAAATGGCCGGCAGGTCCAGCCCGCTGCGGCCGGTGCGGCGATAGCTCATGCCCTCGTAGCGCCGATCGGCGGCAAGGTAGGGCGGCTGCATGGCGTTCTCCCGATGTGATCTTGAGTGATATATCAGCATAGGGCGGTGGTGGGGGCGGGCGCAATGGCGCGGCCGGTCATATCACTGCGGGAAGGGGAACGCGGCCGGCGGGACGGGCCACGCGACCGGCACAATGCTACCATGACAATCCGGTGGTCCGGTCTCGACTTGTCACACAAACCATTCGCAAGGCCGAACCATTTCCGGGAAGACAGGCGGAACCCTTCGTATCGCAAGGGTTTTTCTGTGCTGTCGAAGGTGGCGATTCCGTCTGTGGCCGAAAAGATACATCCGATATCGGAAATGTAATGGTGACAATGTTCCGTTTGACCCCGCCGAATACGTCTCCATAATCCTGATTGTCTCGATTGTTCGAGAGTTGTGCGCCAGATGATGGAGGTTCCGATGCGCCACACCGACGTGACCCGCAGTTCCGGCCCGTACACGGCAGCCCCGGGCGCCGTCCCGGCCGCCGGCCGCGTCACCCGTGTCGCCTCGCGCTCGCTCTGGCGGCTGCTCGACGTGTTGTTTTCCGCGATGGAACGGCGCAAACAACGTCATGCATTGATGAGGCTCGACGACCATCAGCTGAAGGACATCGGCGTCAGCCGGTCCGAGGTGGAGCAGGAGGTGTCGAAGCCGTTCTGGCGGGGATGAGACGATGGCCGACAAATCCATTCACATCGAATACGCGGTCGAACCGGACCTGAGCGCCGACGATTTCATCGACGTTCTGGAGCGCTCCGGGCTGGCGGAACGCCGGCCCGTGGGCGACCGCCCGCGGGTGGAGGCGATGCTGCGCAACGCCGGCCTGATCGTCACCGCAAGGGACCAGGGCCGGCTGGTCGGCGTCGCCCGGTCGATCACAGACTTCGTCTATTGCTGCTATCTGTCCGACCTCGCCGTCGACCGCGCCCTGCAGGGGCGCGGCATCGGCAAGGAGCTGATGCGCCGCACCCGCGACGCGATGGGGCCGGGCACCATGTGCCTGCTGCTGTCCGCACCCAAGGCCATAAGCTTCTACGAGCAGGCCGGGCTGAAGCGGCACGAGCAGGCCTTCCTGTTCACCGATCTGGAATAATACCGGGGGGAGCATCGCCGCCATGCCCGATACGATCATCAAGAGCGGGGCCGATACCACTGGCCTCGCCATCTCCTACGACGACGTGGCCGGGGCGGCGGAGCGGATCGCCGGCGTCGCCCACCGCACGCCGGTGCTGACCAGCCGCACCGCCGACACGCTGACCGGCGGCGAGCTGCTGTTCAAGTGCGAGAATTTCCAGCGCACCGGCGCCTTCAAGATCCGTGGCGCCTACAACGCCATCGCCCGCTTCACAGCCGTCCAGCGCGCGGTCGGCGTCGTCGCCTATTCGTCCGGCAACCACGCCCAGGCCATCGCGCTGGCGGCGTCGATGTTGCGGGTGAAGGCGACCATCGTCATGCCGATCGACGCCCCGGCGGCCAAGCTGGCGGCCACCCGCGGCTATGGCGCCGACGTGGTGCTGTACGACCGCTATGCCGAGCCGCCCGATGCCGCCGTCGCCCGCGTGCTGGAGGATCGTGGCGGCATCTTCATCCCGCCCTTCGACCATCCCCATGTGATGGCGGGGCAGGGCACCGTCGCCAAGGAGCTGATCGAGGAGGTTCTGGCGAGTGGCGGCGCACCGCTGGACCTGCTGGTGGTGCCGACCAGCGGCGGCGGGCTGCTGGCCGGCTGCGCGGTGGCGGCGAAGACGCTGAACCCCGGCTGCCGCGTGATCGGCATCGAGCCGGAGGCCGGCAACGACGCCCAGCAGAGCCTGCGCAGCGGCAGCATCGTCCGCATCGAACCGCCGAAGACCATCGCCGACGGCGCCCAGAGCCGCAATGTCGGCCAGCTGACCTTCCCGGTGATGCAGCGGCTGGTCGACGACATCGACACCGTCACCGACGACCAATTGGTCGACGCCATGCGCTTCTTCGCCAGCCGGATGAAGATGCTGGTCGAGCCGACGGGCTGCCTCGCCGCCGCCGCGGTGCTGTCCGGGAAACTGGATGTGCGCGGCAAGCGCGTCGGCATCGTCGTCACCGGCGGCAACGTCGACCTCGGCCGCTTCGCCACGCTGGTGCAGGCGGGCTGAACGCCCTCTCATCGGGAATCAGGTTCCCCCAAGACGTAAGGAACGCTCGCCATGACCGGGAAAGCCATGCGCCTGCCCATCTATCAGGTCGATGCCTTCACCGACCGCGTCTTCGCCGGCAACCCGGCGGCGGTCGTGCCGCTGGAGTCCTGGCTGCCCGATGCGCAGCTGTTGGCCATCGCGGCGGAGAACAATCTGGCGGAGACCGCCTTCTTCATCCGCACTGGTGATGAGTGCGGCGAAGGATATGAGCTGCGCTGGTTCACCCCGGCGGTGGAGGTCGATCTGTGCGGTCATGCCACGCTGGCGACCGCCTTCGTCATCTCCACCATCCTGGAGCCGGGCCGCGAGCGCATGGACTTCGCCACCCGGCAGGCCGGCACGCTGACCGTCACCCGCGACGGCGACCGCTACACGCTGGACTTCCCCAACCGTCCGGCCAAGCCGGCGGAGCGGGTCGATCCCAACCTGCTGGCCGCGCTCGGCGGCCCGGCGCCGGTCGCGATCCTGAGCGGGCGCGACTATCTGGTGGTCTACGAGACGGCCGACGCGGTGCGGGCGCTGGCGCCGGACATGGCGCTGCTGTCGAAGCTCGACCTGTTCGCGGTCTGCGTCACGGCACCGGGGGAGGGCGGGGTCGATTTCGTCTCGCGCCTGTTCGCCCCGGCCCAGGGCATCCCGGAGGACCCGGTCACCGGCTCCACCCACTGCATGCTGACGCCCTATTGGGCGGAGCGGCTGGGCAAGACGGTACTGAGGGCTCGTCAGGTCTCGGCCCGTGGCGGCGACCTGCTGTGCGAACTGGCCGGCGAGCGGGTGCGGATCGGCGGGCAGGCGGTGCTGTATCTCGAAGGCTCGATCCTGGTGTGAGGCAACAATGGAGGTTCGGTTCGAGCGCATAGCGCCGATCCTGCCGGTCCGCGACGTGCGGGCGGCGCTTGCCCACTACCGGCGTCTCGGCTTCGCGGTGACCGCCTACGATGAGGCCGCCGCGGACCCGGTCTATGGGTTCCTGGACTGGAATGGGGTGAGCCTGCATCTGGCGCGGGTTCCGGACCTGGATCCGGAGCGCTCGGTCGTCGCCTGCTATCTCTATGTCAGTGACGCCGACGCGCTGCATGCGGCGTGGCAGGCGGCGCAGGTTGGCGGACGCCTGACGGCGGTCTCCGACACGCCCTATGGCCTGCGCGAGTTCGCCCACATCGATCCGGACGGCAACCTGCTGCGCGTCGGGGCGGAGGCACGGAGGGATGGCGATGGCTGACGATACGGTTCTTCTGTTCTCCTACGGCACCCTGCAGCAGGAGAATGTGCAGATGGCGTCCTTTGGCCGGCTGCTGGCCGGGCGGGCGGACGCCATGCCGGGATACCGCCGCGACATGCTGGAGATCACCGATCCGGAGGTGATCCGCACCAGCGGCAAGCGCTTTCACCCGGTGGTGAGCGAAAGCGGCGATCCGGCCGACGAGGTCGCCGGAACCCTGTTCGAGATTACCACGGAAGAACTGGCCGCTGCCGATTCCTATGAGGTCGCGGATTACAGGCGGGTCATGGTCCGGCTGACGTCGGGGGCGGAGGCCTGGGTCTACGTCAAGGCGTGAGGGGAGGGAGGCGCGCTTTAAGCCTCCGTCTCCATCTTCTGTTCGACCGCGGCGGCCTTGATCGCCTTCTGGAGCTTCTCGAAGGCGCGCACCTCGATCTGGCGGACGCGCTCGCGGCTGATGCCGTATTTCTGCGACAGGTCCTCCAGCGTCGTCGGTGCCTCGCGCAGGCGGCGTTCGGTCAGGATGTCGCGTTCGCGGTCGTTCAGCGCGGTCATGGCGTTCGCCAGCAGCTTGCGGCGCTTGCCCAACTCCTCGCGGTCGGCCAGGGTGATTTCCTGGCTGGCGGTCTCGTCGACCAGGAAATCCTGCCATTCGCCCTCGCTCTCCGCCCGCAGCGGCGCGTTCAGCGAATGGTCGGGGCTGGCGAGGCGCCGGTTCATGTTGACGACGTCCTGTTCAGGAACGTCCAGCTTGGTGGCGATGGCGTGGACCTGTTCGGGCGACAGGTCGCCTTCCTCGATCGCCTGCATCTGGCCCTTCAGCCGGCGCAGGTTGAAGAACAGCTTCTTCTGGGCCGCCGTCGTGCCCATCTTCACCAGCGACCAGCTGTGCAGGATGTATTCCTGGATCGCCGCGCGAATCCACCACATCGCGTAGGTCGCCAGCCGGAAACCGCGGTCGGGGTCGAAGCGCTTCACCGCCTGCATCATGCCGACATTGCCTTCGGAGATCAGCTCCGACAAAGGCAGGCCGTAGCCGCGATAGCCCATGGCGATCTTTGCCACCAGACGCAGATGGCTGGTGACGAGCTGATGGGCGGCGCCGGAATCCTCATGCTGCTGCCAGCTTTTGGCCAGCATGTATTCCCGCTCCGGCTCCAGCATCGGGAACTTGCGGATCTCCTGGAGATAGCGGGACAGATTGCCCTCGGCCCCGATGGCCGGAAGATTGGATGTCGTCGCCATGACCAAAACCCCTCTCCTGACGGCCGGCATACCCATGCAAGGAATTCATGGGCACGCAGCCATTCTTCAGCGCGGGTTCCAAAGGCCCCTCGCAATGAGCGGGCGGCGGAACCTCGCCATTGACCGGGAGTCTATCCAAGAAAGATTTCCCGGTGTACCGTTTTAAAGCGACTCCAAGGTGACAATTAGTTCATGAATATCCGCCGGAATTGGGGAGCGGAATGCCACAATTTCGCCACTGACCGGATGTCGGAAGGTCAGCGCCGCGGCGTGCAGCGCCTGTCGCGGAAACCCAACAAGGGTGCCGCGCGCCGGTTCCGGCAGCAGTGAGGCGAATTTGCCCCCCGGACGTCCCGACCGGCCCCGGCCATAGAGCGGATCGCCGACCAGCGGATGGCCGATGTGGGTCAGGTGGACGCGGATCTGGTGGGTCCGCCCGGTCTCCAGCACGCATTCGACCAGCGAGGCGGCCATGCCGAAACTCTTCACCACGCGGTATTTGGTGGCGGCCGGTTTGCCGCCGCCGGTCACCACCGCCATCTTCTTGCGGTCGGCGCTGCTGCGGCCGATGTTGCCCTCGATCCGGCCCTGCGTCGGGTTGGGCACGCCCCAGACCAGCGCCAGATAGGTGCGGCTGAGCGTGCGGTCGGAGAACTGCTCCGACAGGCCATGATGGGCGCGGTCGTTCTTGGCGACCACCATCAGGCCGCTGGTGTCCTTGTCCAGCCGGTGGACGATGCCCGGCCGCTTCACCCCGCCGATGCCGGACAGGCTGTCGCCGCAATGGGCCAGCAGGGCGTTGACCAGCGTGCCGTCCGGGTTGCCGGCGGCCGGATGCACCACCAGACCGGCCGCCTTGTCGATCACCAGAACGTCGGCATCCTCGTACACCACGTCGATCGGGATGTCCTGCGCCACCGGTTCGGCGGCCTCCGCCCCCGGCACCACGACCTCGAAGCGCTGGCCGGGTTTGACCCTCAGGGACGGGTCCGTTATCGTCCGGCCGTCGCCGCGCACGCAGCCCTGTTCCAGCAGGGCCTGGACGCGCGACCGCGACAGGTCCGGCAGGCCCGCCGCCAACGCCTTGTCCAGCCGCTGGCCCGCCGCCTCGTCGGGGATCGTGTAGGCGAGGGCACGGGCAGGCGAACCGGCGTCGTCGTCCGGATCGAGGAAATCGTCGGACGGATCGTCCGGGTTGGTGTCGTCCGGCATGTTGGCGGCCATCGGCTTTGCGTATCGCGTCCTGTTTCAATCGTCCGGGAGTGGACCCCAAACCGTGCAGATCCTCAAGGCACTCGTCGTCATCATGGGCGTTCTGATCCTCGCCGGCTTCACTTATCTCGGGGTGGAGCTGTACAAGCGGATGTCGGACCCCAACCGCGCCTCCCTGACCGGGCCCGCCACCACGACCACCGTGATCGACCGCCCGGCCGAGGTGACGCTGGACGTCCCGGCCGGCGCCCGCATCGGCGAGATGCTGGCGGTCGGCAACCGCGTGCTGTTCAAGGTGACCCTGCCGCAGGGGCCGGATCGCCTCTATCTGATCGACCCGCGCACCGGCGCCGTCACCGCGACGGTCATTGCTGGCCCCTCTGGCGGAAAAGCCGCTCCTTAATTGACAGGTCTTGCGATCATGTATGATTTCCGCAGCGACAACGTCGCCGGTGCCGCCCCGCAGGTGATGACGGCGCTGGCGGCGGCGTCCACCGGCACCGCCTCCCCCTACGGCAACGATCCCTGGACCGCGCGGGTGACCGAGCGGCTGTGCGCGATCTTCGAGACCGACGTCGCGGTCTTCCCCGTCGCCACCGGCACGGCCGCCAACTCGCTGGCGCTGTCGGCGCTGGTGCCGCCCTTTGGCGCGGTGCTGTGCCATGAGGACGCGCACATCACCATCGACGAATGCGGCGCGCCGGAATTCTTCACCGGCGGCGCCAAGCTGGTGCCGCTGGCCGGCGAGCATGGCAAGCTGACGCCCGACGCGGTGTCGCGCCACATCGCCAAGGCCGGCGTCGGCGTCGTCCACCGCGTCCAGCCCGCCGCCCTCAGCCTGACCCAGGCGACGGAGGCCGGCACGGTCTATACCCCGGCGGAGGTCGAGGCGCTGGTCGAGACCGCGCATTCCAACGGCATGGCCGTGCATATGGACGGCGCCCGCTTCGCCAACGCCATCGCCCGGCTGGGCTGCGCCCCGGCCGACGTGACGTGGCGCGCCGGGGTCGACGTGCTGACGCTGGGCGGCACCAAGGGCGGCTGCCTCGCCGCCGAGGCGGTGGTGTTCTTCAACCCGGCGATGGCCGAGGATTTCGGCTTCGGCCGCAAGCGCGGCGGCCATCTGGTGTCGAAGATGCGTTTCCTGTCGGCGCAGCTGGACGCCTGGCTGGACGACGGCCTGTGGCTGCGCCTGGCCGCCCACGCCAACGCCATGGCCGACCGTCTGGCCGCCGGGCTGACGGGGCTGCCCGGCGTCGAGCTGGCCCACCCGGTGGAGGCCAACGAGCTGTTCGTCCGCCTGCCGGACGCCTATGCCGAGGCGCTGGAAGGGGCCGGTTACGGCTTCTACCGCTGGGACGACGGCACGGCGCGCTTCGTCACGGCGTTCGACACGCCGGCGGCGGCGGTGGACGGGTTGCTGGATATTTTGCGCCGCCTGTAAGAAAAGGCTTGATCGGCGGGGCAGGCTTGGTTAGAAACCCGCCCACGCCGATGACGTCCCCATCGTCTAGAGGCCTAGGACACCGCCCTCTCACGGCGGTAACAGGGGTTCGACTCCCCTTGGGGACGCCAACCTTCCATGGTTGGGTCGCGCGGCCGGTGGCAGCCTCCACCGTCGCGAGCCACGCATCGGGACCAGACGTCCCCATCGTCTAGAGGCCTAGGACACCGCCCTCTCACGGCGGTAACAGGGGTTCGACTCCCCTTGGGGACGCCATCCACGCGCTGGATGCGTTATTGAGCGCGGGCTTGAAGATACAACGTCCCCGTCGTCTAGAGGCCTAGGACACCGCCCTTTCACGGCGGCGACACGGGTTCGACTCCCGTCGGGGACGCCATCTTTGTTTTTCATATGTTTGGCAGTCGCGTTAGCTACAGAAACTACAGTCTATAGCTACACCAGATAGCTATGATCCGCGTGCTAATTGGCACCGCAATCCACTGTTAAATCGGTGAGGGAGAAGCGGGAATGCCGTCATGCGACACCCCCGCATGTGATTTATCGGGTCGAGGCTATACGCTCGATCACCGGAATGCGCTTGATCGATCGAATCACGTCATCAAGCACACTGTCACGCAGCCGATCTGCGCTCACCGGAGTGCCTCCGCCATTGCACGTCTGGGCCATGTGGTCGTTAGCTACGAAATCCGCGCGCTGCACGCCGCCGAAGACGTTCTGGATGCGCGCGTTGGAGCATGAGCGCCATGTCCGATTCGTCTTGTCACGCAGCAGATGGTCGTAAGGTTGCATGCCCTTGCCGTTGGCCTTGATCTCGAAGGCATAGGCGACCTCAACCCCGCCCGTGGTCACGTCGTAGAGATAGCTAGCGTTCCTGGGCATGAGCATCACCGCTGCAAGCAGGTTCACGTCACCCTGTGAATAGACGACGGGCTGGGTCCGCTCCGGCTCACGCCGCTCCTCCCATTGCAGCTTCTTCACCGTCACCGTGACGGTGGGCTGCTCGCTTCCGGTAACAAGGGTGAGATTGCTCGAGATCGTGCGCACCTTTGTAGCCAAGTCCTCGTACAGCAGCCGGTCTTCAGGATCGATGACCAGCTTCACAGTGGCGCTGCGTTCGGACAGCATTTTGCGCGCGTGCTCAGGAAAGGCCGCTGCCACGTACTCGCGTATCTCGTTGGCGCTCAGCTTCATCCCTGGCAGGGCCGCCAGCACCATGCTGGCCTCCTGGGACTTTGGGCCGGCAATCGCCGCTCGACCGAACACGCCTTTGATGTTGGCTGTGCTCGGATAGGAGGCGGTAGCAATCTTCTCCAATGAGCGCCGGAAGATGATCGACTGCGCTTCGGGAGTGGCGAGCCCAGGAAAGGCGCTGATCTCATCCGAATAGTCGAAGGGGATGTTGCCGGTGCGGTTACCATCGACGGCAACTTGTTCGCTCAGCGTCAGCAGTTCTTGCTCCTGTGCAGGAGAGATCAGGCCGCGACTGCTGGACTGCGATGCGATGGAACGGAGCCGAACGAGTCGGGACGGGTTCTTGGCGTCAGCGATTTCGCTGCGCAAGAACTCGGGGTACTTGGCCTTGAAGGTTGGATTCTTCTCATAAATCGCTCTGGCGCGATCCCCGTAAGTCGTAGAGGCGAGGACGTGCGAGCTGAGCAAGTCGTAAGCGTTGCGTTCCTTGCCCGTCTTTATCATTTCCTCGGCATTGTTCAAGATCTCAGCGCTATAATCCTTGCTTGTTTGGCATGCCGCAAGCGATACGGCTAGAGAAAGAATGCAAATATAACTTTGGAGTTTCATGCGTGCGTCCCTTGCGTTGGATGCTTCCTATATACGCTTGCACTCCAGTGTGAGCTATAGGTCTAACACGGTAAGGTCGTTTCTGTCGCACCATTCTCTTGGAATCACAAGGATGGCGCCGCGCAGTACGCCTTAAATCGCTAGTTAAAATATCTTTTCGCCTCCCCTGCTATTTTCCCATGACGAAAATAGACGGAGGCGACGTAATCGCCCCTACTTCCGGCTCCACACACCTCCAGATGCGCCTGTGTTCGGGGTAAAGTACTACAGGGAGGCGCTTTGCGGTTCCCTCAGCCGTTTCGGTCCTCCAGCATTGTCCGCCACCCCATCAGTATGTGACGCCCAGTTGCCCCACAGACTGAGCACCGGAATGGTAGGTGCTCCGGTATCCGTCCGTAGCCACAGCGCAAGAGGAGCGATGAGGCCTTTGAGTGTCTATCAAAGCCTCTGTCTTCTGCGCCTAGGGAATTGATTTCATTCAGATTTCAGTCGGATTTGATCCGCACGCTTAAATCTACAAAAGGCCCTTACCCCAGAACCCCCGTCTGATACAGCGTCACCCTGATCCCCCCGTTCGACACCGACACCCCGCCCTCCTGGAAGGGCAGTTCCGTCGCCTTCGCCAGGGCGGCCTCGTTGGTGATGATGCCCACGCGCCAGCCGGCGAAGCGTGACTTCAGCGTCTGGCCCATGGCGTGGTAGAGCGGGATCAGGGATTTGCCCTCGCCGATGCGGGCGCCGTAGGGCGGGTTGACGATCACAAGGCCGGGGGGACCCTCGGGCGGGGTCAGGTCGCTGATGGCGTGGTGGGCGAAGTCGGTCCAGGCGGAGACGCCGGCACGGTCGGCGTTGGCACGGCTCATGGTGACGGCGCCGGCGTCGCGGTCGCTGCCGTAGAAGCGGACGGTGGGCGTCGTGGTCGTGCCGCCGGCGCGCAGGCTCTGCCACAGGGCGGGGTCGAAATTGGCGAGCTGTTCGAAGGCGAAATGACGGGAGCGGCCGGGCTTCAGGCCGGCGGCGATCTCGGCGGCCTCGATGACGAAGGTGCCGGAGCCGCACATCGGGTCCACCACGGGCTCGCGGCCGTCATAGCCGCATTGGCGCAGGAACAGCGCGGCCAGCGTCTCGCGCATCGGCGCCTTGTTGACCGCTTCCTTGTGGCCGCGCTTGTGCAGCGACTCGCCGGAGCTGTCGACGCTGATGGTGCAGAGGTCGTCGTCGATGCGCGCCTTGATCTGGACGGCGCGGGTGTCCTCCGCCTCGGCATCTTTCGCGGCGTTCTTGCCGGTGGGCTTGGGGGCGGCCTTGACGATGGGGGCGCCGAGTTCCTCGGCGATGGCGCGCTCGATGCGCTGGGCGGCGGCGCCGGCATGGTAGATGCGCGAGGCCTTGCAGGAGGCCTCGACCCGCACCGGAACGTCGGCGCGCAGGATCTCGGCCCAGGGGACGCGGCGGGCGCGCTTGTCCAGCTGCGCCAGATGCAGGGCGCGGAAGCTGGCGATGCGCGCCAGCACGCGGGTGGCGCCGCGCAGCTCCAGATTGGCCCGCCAGACCTCCGGCCAGCCGCCGGTGACCGTCACCCCGCCCTTCACGGCGGTGGGGTTGGCGAAGCCGCGCTCGCGCGCCTCGGCGCACAGCACGGATTCCAGGCCGGGGGCGGCCACCAGGAAAATCTCGAAGGGCTGCGCGGCGGCGGTCTTGTCTTGGTCGGTGTTCATCCCGCCTACATAGCCCGAAGGCCGGCCGTCTACGACAGGATTCTCGCAAATCCGCGAGAGGCGGGCGACCCGGCAATTGACGGCGGGCCGCCGCCCCCTATGATCGGATCGGAACACGAACAATCAAGCCGGCTTTCGATTCCGAACACGGAATCGGCCGGACAGCAGGGGAGACCGCGCATCATGACCGCAACCGATACCACCAGTTGGCCCGCCGACCTGCTGGCCCAGGAGTTCCGGGACAAACGGGTGCTGGTCACCGGCAGCAGCCGCGGCATCGGCGCCGCGGTGGCGGCGGCATTTGCCCAGCTCGGCGCCCGGGTCGCCATCCATGGCCGCGACCGGGCGGCGGTGGAGGCCGTGGCGGCCGGGATGGGGAACGGCGTGGTCGGGCTGGCCGGCGACTTCGCCGACAAGGGGCAGACGCGCGCGATGGTGGAACAGGCGGTAGACCGGCTGGGCGGGCTGGACGTGCTGATCAACAATGCCGGCACCATGCTGGGCCGGGTGGCGCTGGCCGACATCGACGACGGGTTCCTGCAACGGCAGTTCGACCTGAACGCCGCTTCGGCGGTCGTCGCCAGCCGAAGCGCCCTGCCGGCGCTGATCGAGGCGAAGGGGGCCATCGTCAACACCGGCTCCATCTCCGGCCGCACCGGGGGCAGCGCCGGCTCGTCGCTCTACAGCGCCGCGAAGGCGTTCCAGGCCAGCCTCGCCCGTTCGCTGGCGACGGAGCTGGCGCCGCACGGCATCCGCGTCAACGCGGTGTCACCCGGCACCATCGACACCGATTTCCACCAGCGCTACTCGACCGCCGACAAGCTGTCGCAGACCGCGGCGCGCATCCCGCTGAAGCGGCTGGGCACGGCGGAGGATTGCGTCGGCGCCTACCTGTTCCTCGCCTCCAACCGGCTGGCCGGCTACATCACCGGCCAGACGATCGAGGTGAATGGCGGTCAGTTCTATAACTAAAGGCTATGATGTTTCGCAAATGCGAAGGTCAAGCTTTGGCAAAATGCAAAGCGATCTCAATGATCTTGGCAAATTGCGAAGGGTAGGTGGCGCTGTCTATTGGAGAGGGGGTGATTTCACAGGGCAGAAAAACACCGCGGCGTTAATGGTCCTTTGGCATTGTTCTTGTAGGGTACCTCGTCGATAACCGATCGCACGAAAGATCGGAGACTTGCCAGCAGCCGGGTCAGAAGACGAGGTCCCCACTCATGAACGCAACCCACCCAAGCCAGCGGACAACCGCCCAGCCGACCAAAGCCGGCCCCTTCGCCAATCTGCGCACGGCGACCAAGATCTACACCGGGTTCGGTGTGACGCTGGCGCTGCTGGTCGGGCTGGGGGCGGTGTCCTGGACGGGTCTGCGATCGAGCGACGACGCGCTCCGCCGCTATGCCGGGCAGTCGCACGTCGCCATGGCGGTGGCGGAGGCGGACACCAACATGGCCGACGCCCTGGGGGCGGCGGAGGAGTTCGTGTCCAGCGGTTCCCCGGCGGTGGCCGACCGCTTCCGCTCCGATGTCGACAAGTTCGCCAGGAAGCTGGACGCCGCCACCGCGCGCATGACCAGCGCGACCGACCGTCAGGCGGCGCAGGAGATCGCCAGCCTGCAGAAGACGCTGACCGGCGGCTTCGACCAGTTGGTCGCCGCGCGGACGGAGCGTGATTCCATCGTCGCGTCGGTGGTGAACAAGCTGGGCGCCGACATCCGCCGCACGCTGAGCGATACGGTCAAGGCGGAGAAGGATCTGGGCGATCTCGACCGCACGGTGAAGGCCGCCGACGTCAGCGAGCAGTATCTGCTGGTCCGCGTGCTGGTCGCCCGCTTCGTGGCGGAGACGCAGGCCGAGGATCTGGTGCGCATCCGCAAGGATCTGGCCGATGTGACCGCCAAGGCCACTGCGCTGCGCGACGGCATGGCGGACGGGCCGATGAAGGCCAAGCTGGCCGACGCGGTCGCCAAGCTTCCGACCTATGGCGCCGGCATCGACCGCATCGCCAGCTTGAGCGACCAGCTGAAGTCGCTGAACAACGAGACGCTGGGCAAGGCCGGCAAGGAGATCGGCGACAAGATCGGCCTGATCCGCGACCATTCCGCCGATTTCCTGTCGCAGCTGGAAACCACCGCCGCCGCCGAGGTGAAGGCGGCCGAGGGGCGCGGCACCATGGTGACGGTCGCCGCCCTGCTGATCGGCCTGCTGCTGGCCTGGGCGATTTCGCGGGCGATCACCAGGCCGCTCGGCAACATCACGCGGGCGATGGGGCGTCTGGCCGAAGGCGACCTGAGCGTCGCCGTCACCGACGACGCGCGCCGGGACGAGATCGGCGCGCTGGCCCGCGCGCTCCAGATTTTCAAGACCAACGCGTATGAGATGGAGCGGATGCGCAAGGCGCAGGAGGAGAGCGAGCGGCAGGCCGCCGCCCAGCGCCGCCAGACCATGATGCAGATGGCCGACAGCTTCGAGAGCGCGGTGAAGGGCATCGTCGACACCGTCGCCAACGCCGCCACCGGCATGCGCGACGCCGCGACGGAGCTGACCACCACCGCGCAGGAGGCGACCGAGCGGTCGCTGCTGGTCGCCTCGGCCTCCGAACAGGCCTCGGCCAACGTGCAGACCGTCGCCACCGCGACGGAGGAGCTGTCGGCCTCGATCTCCGAAATCGGCCAGCAGGTGGAGAACTCCACCCGCATCGCCACCCAGGCGGTGGCAGACGCCGATGGCGCCGACCGCACCATGCGCGATCTGGTCTCCGCCGCCGAGCAGATCGGCGCGGTGGTGGAACTGATCAGCGGAATCGCCGCGCAAACCAACCTGCTGGCGCTGAACGCCACCATCGAGGCGGCGCGGGCGGGAGAGGCCGGCAAGGGCTTCGCCGTGGTGGCCAGCGAGGTGAAGGCGCTGGCCAGCCAGACCGCGCGCGCCACCGACGAAATCCAGGCCAAGGTGCAGGAGATTCAGCAGACCACCGGCGGGGCCCAGAAGGCCATCGGCGGCATCGGCAAGACCATCGGCCACATGAGCGAGATCACCACCGCCATCGCCGCGGCCATCGAGGAACAGGCCGCCGCCACCCGCGAGATCGCCTCCAGCGTCACCCAGG
>CBIHQY010000020.1:0-104576 GCA_966212305.1 uncultured Azospirillum sp. | reverse complement strand
CAGCGCTGCCGGTATGGCTGGGTTTGCCGCGGCGGGCGCTCCGTCGCCTGCGGCCGGCGCTGCCGGTATGGCTGGGTTTGCCGCGGCGGGCGCTCCGTCGCCTGCGGCCAGCGCTGCCGGCATGGCCGGGTTTGCTGCGGCCGGTGCGCCGTCGCCGGCGTTCAGCGGCGCGGGTATGGCTGGATTCGCCGCAGCCGGTGCTGCTGCCGGTGCCCCGTCGCCTGCATCCAGCACTGCGGGCACGGCCAATCCGGCGGCGACCGACGGCGACACGCCGATCAAGTCGTGATGTCGAGGGGGCCGGCGTTCTCGCGACGTCCAGCCCCCGCGTCACGCTGGTTCCGCTGAGTGGTTCCGCTGAGTTGGCTCTTGCCGATGACGGCGGGACGATGAATGCTGACGTCCCTTTCCGAACCGGCCGCAGCCGAGGGTTCAGACCGCACCCATGCCAGTCAACGCTTCGTTCGATCAAAGCCGTCCGGCATCGCCGGCTCCGGCCGCGCCGCAGTTCGGTGTCTCTCCCGTTCCGAATGGGGCGGCGCCGTTCGGAATCCGGCTGGGCGCTACCATCCATAATGCGGCCAAGCGCTTCTTCCTGGGCACCCATCGCACGGCGACGCCTGAAGAAACGCTGGTGCGCATCGCCCCCCATTTCGCGCGCTGCGGGATCACCCGGCTGGCCGACGTCACCGGGCTCGACCGGTTGGGCATCCACACGGTGCTGGGCCACCGGCCCAACAGCCCCACCTTGTCTGGCAGTGCCGGCAAGGGCTTCAGCCTTGCCGCCGCCACCGTGTCGGCCGCGATGGAAGCGATCGAGTTCCACCACGCCGAGACGTTGCAGCTTCCTTATCTGGAGGTCAGCTGGAACCAACTGCCCGCCGACGGGCGCATTCCGCTCGACCGGATCCCCGGCACCAAGGGCGGAGCTTTCCGTCCCGACAATCCGGAATTCTGGACTTGGGGCTGGGATCTGATGAACGGACGCCCGGTCGCCGCGCCGTGGACCTCCGTCGGCCTTTACAGCAATCCGGTGGCCAGGCCGGGCCTGCGCAGCTTCTATGCGATGGGGACCAACGGACTGGCCAGCGGCAACCACATCCTCGAAGCCATCGCCGCCGGCCTCTATGAGGTGATCGAGCGCGATTCGGTGGCGTGCTGGCGCTATGCCAGCGACGTGCTGCGCGTGCCGATGCCGCGGGTGGACCTGTCGACCATCGATGCGCCTTCCGTTCTCGATCTGCTGCGCCGTTTCGACGAAGCCGGGATCTGCCCGTTGCTGTTCGACGTCACCACCGACATGGGGGTGCCGAGCTATATGGCGATGGTGTATGACCGGGACGTCCGCAAGACGGGCATGCATCGCGGCTACGGCAGCCATCTGGAGCCGGCGGTCGCCATGTGCCGGGCTCTGACCGAGGCCGTGCAGTCGCGTCTGGTGCTGATCGCGGGATCGCGGGACGACTTCTTCCGCCGCGACCTGATCCGCAACCAGAACGCCGACGGTACGGCGGAAATCGCCGCGCTGGAAAGCACGCCATGCAACGTCGACGGCCGGCGCCACGCGAATCTTTCGGCGCCGACCTTCGAGGGTGATATCGCGCTGCTGCTGGAGGTTCTGCGCCGGTCAGGCATCGAACAGGCCCTGGTCTTCGACCTGACCCAGCCGGAGATCGGCATTCCGGTCGTGCGGGTGGTGGTGCCCGGCCTGGAAGGGTATCTTTTCGACTTCTACACCCCGGGCGCACGTCCCTTGGCCTTCACCAAGGCGCTGCAGGCGCAGGCCGGTCTGGTGGGAGCGGTCGCATGAACAGGACAGGGCGCATGAAGATCTGCGTGTTCCTCGGCCCGACGATGCCGTTGGACGACGCCCGGGCGCTGCTGCCCGACGCGATCTATCTGCCGCCGGCGGCGCAGGCGGACGTCCTCAGCGCGATGACCATTCATCGCCCGGACGTGATCGCTCTGATCGACGGCGTGTTCGGCCAGTCGCTGTCGGTCTGGCACAAGGAGATCCTGTTCGCCCTGCACAGCGGGATCGCCGTCTATGGCTCGTCGAGCATGGGCGCCCTGCGGGCGGCGGAATGCCATCCCTTCGGCATGGTGCCGGTGGGCGAGGTGGCGCGGCAGTTCATCGACGGCCGCCTGACCGGCGACGACGAGGTCGCGCTTGCCCACGCCGGACCGGAGGACGGCTATTTCCCATTGTCGGAGCCACTGGTGAATCTGCGCGCCGGCATGGCGGCGGCGCTGGCGGCGGGGGTGGTCGACGCCGGGTTGCACGACCGGGTGATCGCTGCGGCCAAGCGGCTCTATTTCACCGACCGCAAGCGCGACCGCATCTGGGCGGATGCCGGGTTGACCGACCTGGAGGCGGAGCGGATCGAAGCCTTCCTGGCGGTCGGTGGGGTCGACCAGAAGCGCCGTGACGCCGAGGCGCTGCTGAGCCATCTCGCCAGCCTGATCATGCCGCCGCGTCCGGCCCCCTTCACCTTCAACGCCTCGCATGCGTTCAACGTTCTGTATGAGCGGGACCGGCGCGTCGCCCATGGCGGACACAGCGTGCCGCTGTCGGAAATCGCCAGCCATGCCGCGCTGCACCGTCCGGACTTCGCCCAGATCAACAAGGCGGCGCTCGGCCGGCTGTTGACAATCCAATTGGCGGAGGTGGTCGGCGTGACCGTCGATCAGGCGGCGGTCGATGCCGAGGTTTGGCGTTTTTGCAGCGCAAGGCGGCTCGGCAGCCCGGAGGCTCTGGCCGACTGGTGCCGCCGCAACGATCTGACCGACGCCGAATTTGCCGAACTGATGCATGAACTGGCGGTCGAGCGGGCGATGATCCGCTGGCTGATCCCCCGCCGCATGATGGCGCGCACGACCAAGCCGGTGCTGAACGAACTGCGCCTGCGCGGGCTGTACGAGGCGACGGCGGAGGAGGCGGCGCTGATCGAACAGGTGATGGCGCTGCATTTCGGCGACAACAGCCAGCAGCCGACCGACTCGATCGATGAGCTGATTGCCGACCATCTCGCCCATACCAACTGCCGCATGGATGCCCCGGCCGACGTCTGGGCCAACGAGAACGGCTTCAAGGACGTGCTCGACCTGCGCATCGACCTGATGCGGGCCAAGCAGGTGCGCGATCTGTTCCGCCGCTTGGCCGCCGAGGCGGAGGCGGCGCTTGGCAAGGCCGCCGAGGCCCTGCCCGAAGAGGAGATGCAGGCGTGACCGAGGTGACGATTCGCATACCGACCCCGCTGCGTGGCTTCGTTGGCGGGAGGGACCAGGTGGCGGTTCCGGGGGCCACCGTGCGCGAAGCGCTGGCGGCGCTGACCGCCGGGCAGGAAACGTTCCGCGACCGGCTGTTCACGGCGGAGGGCGAACTGCGCCGGTTTGTGAACGTCTATCTCGGTCGTGACGACGTGCGGCGTCTGGGTGGGTTGGAGGCCGCAGTGCCGGCCGGCGCCACCCTGACGCTGATGGTCGCCTTGGCGGGTGGTTGAGGAGCAGTCATGAGCTTGAAGGACCGGCGCCTGTCCGACCTGCGCGCCCGTATTCCGGAGATCGCCGCCGCCGAGGCGCAATCCCTGCAGGCCGGCGGCGCCCTGCTCGTCGATGTCCGCGAGGACGAGGAGACGGCGTCCGGCATACCGGCCGGGGCGCTGCGCCTGCCGCGCGGTTTCCTGGAATTGCGCATCGAAGACGCGGCGCCCGATCCGGCGCGCCCGATCCTGCTGATGTGCGCCGGCGGCACCCGATCGCTGTTCGCGGCGGAGGATCTGCTGCGGCTGGGATATGGGGATGTGCGTTCGGTCGCCGGCGGTTTTTCCGCCTGGAAGGCCGCCGGCCTCCCGGTGGAGGTGCCGCCGCGGCTCGATGCCGCCCAGCGCGAGCGCTACCGCCGTCACCTGACCATGCCCGAGGTTGGCGAGGCCGGACAGCACAAGCTGCTGCGCAGCCGCGTCGCCCTGATCGGTGCCGGCGGCCTGGGGTCGCCGATCGCGCTGTATCTGGCTGCCGCCGGCGTCGGCCGGCTGACCTTGATCGACGACGATCGGGTCGAGCGCAGCAACCTGCAACGTCAGATTCTGCATGCCGAAAGCCGGCTGGGGCAGCGCAAAGTGGAGAGCGGACGCACCGCGCTGCTTGACCTGAACCCGACCATCGAGGTGGTGGCCCACGAAGCTCGCTTGGAAGCCGCCAACGTGCTGGATTTGCTTGCCGGCCATGACGTGGTGGTCGACGGATCCGACAATCTGCCGACGCGCTATCTCGTCAACGATGCCTGCCTGCGGCTGGGCGTGCCGAACGTCTACGGCGCCATCTTCCGGTTCGAAGGCCAGGTCTCGGTGTTCGGCGGCGCCGCGCCGGGCGTGCGCCCGTGTTACCGGTGCCTGTTCCCGGAACCGCCGCCGGCCGAATACGCCCCTTCCTGCGCCGAGGCCGGCGTGCTGGGCGTTCTGCCCGGTGTGATCGGCACCATCATGGCGGCCGAGGCGATCAAGCTTCTGCTGGGGCTGGGGGAACCGATGGCCGGCCGCCTGCTGCTCTATGACGGCCTGCGGGGCGAGTTCAGCGAGATCGCGGTTCCAGTCGACCCGCACTGCCCATCCTGTGCAGCCGGCGCGTCATCCGAGCTGACCGACATCGCGGCCGTGTGCGGGGCATGAACGGAATGAGTCCGAATGCCCGGTCAGGCGGCGCTTTTCTGTTCGATGACGCTGTGGACCAGCTTTTTCAGCGCGACGAAATCGACGGGCTTGGTCACCAGATCCGTGGCGCCGATGTCGAGCGCCCGGCGGCGGTTCTCGTTGTCGCCATAGGCGGTGACCATGATGACCGGCACGTCCGGCGAATTCACCCGCAGGCGCTCCAGCAGTTCCAGCCCGCTCATGCCCGGCATGTTGATGTCGCTGAGGACAAGCACCGCCTCCGGTTGTAGCCCGGAGTTCAGGCTTTGCAACGCTTCCTCGGCCGAAGCGGCGAAGTGAAAGACCAATTCACCCCGGCGGAGTTCGGCACGAAAGCGTTGGCGGAACAGATCCTCGATGTCGGGTTCGTCGTCGACGACAAGAATTCCCAGGGTCATGTCTTTCGGCGCTCCCCTAACGACACCGCGGTCGCTGCACGCGGCAGCGTGATTGTGAATTCGGCGTGGTCGTTCTCGACGCTGGACACGTCGAATCGGCCCCTGTGCTGATGTACCACGATGTCATAGCTCAGCGAAAGGCCTAAGCCGGTCCCCTCTCCGGTCGGTTTGGTGGTGAAGAAAGGCGTGAACAGCTTGTCGATGACGGCCGGCGTCATGCCGATGCCATTGTCCCGGATCCGGATCGACACGTCGGCGGCGCTTGCGGAGGTTGTAACGTCGACCCGCGGCGCGAATGTCGGGTCGCCGCAGATCAGTTGGCGTTTCCGGATCGCGTAGAAGCTGTTGGTGAACAGGTTGACCAGGACACGCGACACGTCCTGCGGCACCAGCTTCACCTCGCCGACCACAAGGTCGAAGTGCTTTTCCAATATGGCGTTGAAGGCACGGTCCTGGGCACGGAAGGCATGGTAGGACAGAGTCAGCGCCTCTTCGACCAGCGCATTCAGGTCCGTCGCCTGCCACTCGCCACCGCCGCCACGCGAATGGGCCAGCATGCTTTTGACGATGCCGTCGGCGCGCCGGCCGTGGTCGGCAATCTTGCGCAAATTGCCTTGCAGGCTGCCGGCCAGGTCGTTGACATCGATACGTGTGGCATCATCCAGATGGCCGTTCAGCGGCTCCAATAACTCCAGCAGCTCGTCCAGCAATTCTCCCGAAAGCTCGGCGAAATTGTTGACGAAGTTCAGTGGGTTCTTCAATTCATGGGCAATTCCGGCGGTCAATTGGCCCAGTGCGGCCATCTTTTCCTGCACGATCAACTGCCGCTGGGTTTCACGCAGTTCCTTCAGGATCGCTTCGGCACGCTCCTTGGCCTGCCGAAGTTCATCCTCGATGCGTTTGCGGTCGGTAATGTCATGGTGGGTGATGACATAGCCGCCATCGGCACGTGGCGCGGTGCGAATATCGAGGGTGCGGCCGTTCGGGACGCGGCGCTCGGAGTTGAAGACCCCTTTGACCAGATAACGGGAACACAATTCCGCGACGGTCTCTTCACAGGGAACGTCGCCGAAATCGCCGCGTGCGTGGTTGTAGGTCAAAATCAAGGCAACGGCCGTTCCGGGGGGGAACATGCCGATGGGATAATCCCACAGCCGGTAGAATTCGCTGTTGGCGCCTTCGACGTTCAGGTCGCGGTCCAGCATCAGCACGCCGTTCGGCATGGCGTCGATCGCCGCCTGCAACAATTGCTCCTGGTGCGGCAACTCGGCATTGGCGGCCAGCGGGCGCATCAGGGTCAGCATCTCCATCACCGCCGGCTGGCCGCCCCAGTCCACCGACTCCATGAGCTGGTCGAACCACTGGACGGTGCCGTCCGCGCGGTGGCGCTTGATCCGGCGCACCTGCGACCGGATCAGTCCTTTCAGGCAGCGCGTGTAGACATCCTGTTCCGTGTGCCGGTCGTCCTCGGGCACCAGCGTCATGGCGCCGGGCAGTGCCTGGATGCTTTCGGCCGACTCGTATCCAAGCAGGCGGGCGAGGGTGGCGCTGCAATGCAGGATGGTGTCGTTGCAGTGGACGAGCAGGCCGGGCATCGCGGCGACGAGCTGGTCATGGTAGACGCGCCCGAGGTCCAGAGCTTCCTGCACGGACCGGGGCGGCAGAACCTTGCGGTTGGTGAAATCGTCCATGTCCGTCGTCCGTGTCGGTCTTGCGAGTCGATCATCCAGGTTGGCCGCCACGCGGGTCAGGCTCGCGCCGTCTTGTCGCCGTGGATCGGCCGGCTTTCAGTCCGGCGCCGTTTCAGGGAGCATCCAGCGGCAGGCGCAGGATCACGGTCGTTCCACGGCCGACCGCGCTGTCGATGTCGATCTCGCCGCCCAGCTTGCCGGTAACGAGGTTGAACGCCGCATAAAGCCCCAGCCCCATGCTGCCCGATCCACGCCGGGTGGTGGCGAAGGGCTGGAACAGCCGCGGCTGAATGTCGGCCGGGATGCCGCGGCCGTTGTCGGACACGTTAAGTTCGATCCGCTCGTTGTCGAGCAGCCGGACCGAAACCGTGACCCGGCCCCGGCGGATCCGGCTGCCATCCGGCCCCTCTTCCAGACCATCGGCTCCGCCGGCGGTCATCGCACCGACGCCTTCCACGACGACCGCCGCGGCCGGTTCCGTCTCGAAGGCGTGGGCGAAGGCGTTGGTCAGCAGGGCCAGAAGCACCTCGGTCAACGCGCCGGGGTAGGTGTCGAGGGCAATGCCGTCGGGGCAGTCAAGAACCAGCTGGTGTCGGGACGCGGCCGGCTGCACCTGCACCGCCAGCACGATGTCGGACAGATAGTCGCGCAGGTCGAAGCGGCTGCGCGGGGAGTTGGCCTTGCCCTCCGTCACCAGCTTCAGGCTCTGGATGAGGGCGGCGGCGCGTTCGATGTTCGAGACCAGAAGCGTCGAAACCTCGCTGGCCGTGCCGATATACTCCTGAAAATCGCTTTTGCGCAGCTGCCCGCCGTTGAAGGTCAGGATGATCTCTTCCGACGCGGTCTGCAGATGGGTGGCGGCGGTCAGCGCGATGCCGACGGGCGTGTTGATCTCATGCGCGACCGCGGCGATCAGTTGTCCGATCACCGCCATCTTCTCCGCCCGGATCAGGTCCGACTGCATGCGTTCGAGGTCGGCCAGCGCCTGTTCGGCCGAATCCTTGGCACGGCGCAACGCCTCCGCCTGCACCTTGCGTTCGGTGATGTCATAGAGCCAGACGATGAAGACCGGCTTGCTTTCATAGCTGGTGCGGTCGACCGACATCGCCATCCACACCGTGCGCCCGTCCTCGCGAACGTAATGGATCTCTTCCGAAGCCGACAAAGCCTCGGTTTCCGACGGGCATCCCGTCAGCCGGTCCTGGACGTGGCGGAACAGGGTGGGGGCGCAGTGATGCTGCAGCGTCTCCGCCGCCACGCCGAACAGGTCGGTGCAGCGCTGGTTGCAGTAAAGCAGCTCGCCGGTTTCGGTGATGATCGTCACGCCGATCGGGCTGCCGTCCAGGACCCGGCGCAGGCGGGCGGCCTGGGCGCGCGACGCCGCCTCCGCCGTCCGGGTTTCCTGCAGCGCGTCGCGCAGCCGGCGCACGGAACGGCAGGCCTCCAGCGTCTTGTGGATGGTGGCTTCCAGATCGGCGAAGTCGATGGGTTTGATGATGAAGTCGAAGGCGCCGCGGTTCATCGCCGCGCGGACATTGCCGAGATCGCCGTAGGCCGACACCATCACCGCGCGGATGTCGGCATTCACCTGCGGCAGATGGTCCAGCAGGGTCAGCCCGTCCATGCCCGGCATGTTGATGTCGCTCAGCACCATGTCGATGTCGGGCCGGGAGCGCAGGGTCTCCAGCGCCTCCTTCCCGTCATGGGCGAACAGGAATTCCAGTTCGCCGGCACGTACGGCGCGGCGGAAACGCTGCATGATCAGCGTCTGAACGTCCCGCTCGTCGTCGACAACCAGTATCTTGCCCATCCCGCCTTCCTACCGCCAACCCGCCCGACAGGCGGGCCGCTCCGCCGGACCCGCATAGCACCCGGTTCCGCGCAGCCTACCATAAGCGCGCATCGTCCGAACGGGAAGGGCTGTGGCGTATGGCACCCCATCGGTTGTATGCTGCTCGGGGCATGAACTTGGGCCGAACCGCAAGCGGAAATCCCTTCTTCAATGTGGGGTTTCGATATGAGGCGCGGATATCCTGCAGGATAACACGGGATTGCAGCGGCGCCAGACCACTGTAACGGATCGGCGTCCGATCACTCCCGCCGCTCTGCAAACTCCGGGACATCGGCCAAGTTCCCGGCGAGCGGCAGGGTGAACCAGAATGCGGCGCCCTTGCCCGACTCGGGATCCAGCCCGGCCGGCGCGTCCGCCACCCCGATCCGTCCGCCGAGATGCTCGACGATTCGCTTGGCGATGGCCAGTCCCAGGCCGGTGCCAGCCGGCTTGCCGATCAACGTGTCGCCGGACTGGCGGAAGCGGTCGAACACCAGTTCGCGGTCCTTCGCCGGAACGCCGGGGCCGCTGTCGGTCACCGTCACCCGCAGGAAGCCGCTCTCCAACCGGGTTTCCAGCCGGGTCCGGCCGCCGGGCGGCGTGAATTTCGCGGCGTTGGACAGCAGGTTGACGACGACCTGGATCACCCGGTCGACGTCGCCGCGCACCGGCGGCAGGTGGTCCGGAATGTCGGCCGACAGGGTGATGCCGCGCTCCAGGAAAAGCGCCTCAGTCGCAGCGACCGCCTCGGTCAGCGCCCGTCCGGCGTCGATGGTCTCGATCCGCCAGTCCAGCGCCCCGGCCTCGATCTTCGCCATGTCCAGCACCTGATTGATCAGGCGGGTCAGCCGCTCGCTCTCCTTGATGATGACGGCCAGGAACTCCTGCCGCTGGTCGGACCCGAGGTCGGGGTCGTCGTGCAGAATCTCGCTCAGCGCCCGGATCGAGGTCAGCGGCGTGCGCAGTTCGTGGGTGACGGTGGACAGGAAATCGTCCTTCAGCCGGTCCAGCTCGGTCAGCCGTTCGTTGGCGGCGCGCAGGGCGTCGGTGGCGCGCTCCAGCTCCGCGGTCTTGCGTTCCAGCTCGCGGCTGTGGGCGATGACGTCGCTGGTCTCGTCGAGCATGCGCAGAAGCTCCGCCGCCTCCACCGCCCCGGCCGAGACGGAGGACGCGAGGGCGACGCGGGCGGACGCTCCGCCGATCGCTCCGGCCAGCAGCCGCTCGGCCAGCCGCAGGCGCTCCGGCCCGGCCGGCTCGTCCGGATCGGCGCCGGCGAAGGCCCGCTCGGCGCGTTGCGGGCCGAGGAAACGGGCGACCACGCGGGTGAGGTCGCCGACGCTGGCGGCGCTGCGCCAGTCCGGTGGCGCCTCCCGCAGCGGCACGGCACCATTCGGCGCCGACTGGAAGACATCGACGAAGGCGGCGGCCTGCGCCCGCTCCGCCGCTCCCGGCCGATCGAACAGCGACAGGCCGACATAAGCGCCGATGTTGGCGAGCGCGGTCCAGAACAGGGAATGGGCCAGGGAATCCCAGCCCTCCAGCCCGAACAGCGCGTAGGGCCGCAGGGCGGCGATGCCCCATGGCCCATCGGCGATGAAGCTCGCCGGCAGCCAACCCGACCGCGCGAAGCTGGGCAGCAGCAGGGTATAGGCCCAGACCAACGTCCCGGCCGTCACCCCGCCGATGGCGCCGCGCCGGGTCGCTCCGCGCCAGTAAAGGCCGCCGATCAGGGCCGGGGCGAACTGCGCCACCGCGGTGAAGGAAATCAACCCGATCGACACCAGCGCGTAGGCCGACCCCGCCAGCCGGAAATAGCCGTAGCCGAACAGCAGGATCGTCACGATGGCGATGCGCCGGACGGCCAGCAGCAGCGGCGCCAGATCCGCCGAGCGCGCCAGCGCCCGCGACCGGGTGCGCAGCAGGATCGGCATCACCAGATCGTTGCACAGCATGGTGGACAGCGCCACCGACTCCACGACGATCATCCCGGCTGCGGCCGACAGCCCACCCAGGAAGGCCAGCAGCGCCAGCCAGTCCGCTCCGCCGCTCAGCGGCAGGGCGACCATGAACAGGTCCGGATCGAGCCGTCCGCCGAAGCTCAGCAATCCCGACAGGGCAACCGGCAGCACGAACAGGTTGATGAGCAGGAGATAGAGCGGAAACAGCCAGACCGCCCGGTCCAGATGGCGTTCGTCGACCGATTCGATCACCATCACTTGGAACTGGCGCGGCAGGCAGAGCATCGCCGCGGCCGACAGGATCGTGGTGGTGACCCAGGCGCCCCACGGCCCGTTTCCCGCCGGCGCATGGCCCAGTGCCGAATCGCTGCCCATCAGGCGGGCGAGGTCGGGACGGGCGGCTGCCGCATCGAACAGGCTTTCCAGCCCATCGTGCAGACCCCAGACCACGAACAGCCCGACCGCCAGGAAGGCGACCAGCTTCACCAGCGATTCCAACGCAATGGCGGCGACCATGCCGGGGTGATGCTCCGCCGCGTCGATCTGGCGGGCACCGAAGACGATGGCGAACAGCGCCATCACCGCGGCGATCAGGAAGCCATGGTCGAGAAACGGACCTTCCGCCGGACCCAGCCCGCCGCCGCCGGTCAGCGCGTCGAAGCTGACGGCCACCGCCTTCAACTGCAAGGCGATGTAGGGCGTCACGCCCACCGTGGCGGTCAGTGCCACCAGCCCGCCCAACAGCGGGCTGTGGCCGTAACGGCTGGCGAGGAAATCTGCGATGGAGGTGATGCGCTGCGTCTTGGCGATGCGCAGGATCTTGCGCAGCACCAGCGGCGCCAGCAGCATCAGCAGGGTCGGGCCGAGATAGACCGGCAGGAAGCCGATGCCCAGCGTCGCCGCCCGCCCGACCGAACCGTAAAAGGTCCAGGTCGTGCAATAGACGCCCAGCGACAGCGCGAAGATCGTGGGGGAGGCGATGACGCTACGCCCCGCCGCCTCCCGCCGGTCGGCCCAATGGGCGATGGCGAACAGGGCGGAAAGGTAGGCGAGGGCGGCGATCAGGACGGCGGTCCAATCGAGTCCGACCTCCATGCCGCTCCCCTATCGCTTCCGGCCGGCCACCGCGGCCAGCGCGATCACCGCCGCCCACAGGCCGAACACCCAGACATAGAGCGTCGGCACCCCCAGGACTTTCCCTTCCACCCCGAACAGGCCGAGCAGCGGCGGGTTGAACAGCGCTGCCGCCAGCAGGAACAGGCCGATCATCCGGTCGCGGTGGCGGCCGGAGACCGTATCGTGGCCCGATTCCCGGCCCGCTTCCCGGTCAGGCGCGCTCAAAAGGCGCGTTCCCGCGCGGCGAGTTCGACCAGGATGTTGGCGCCGCGGATGGCGTCGTCCAACGTCCGAACGTCGCGCTCGCGCAGCATCTCGACCATCCGCAGGAACACCGCGGCGGTGACCAGGCTGTCGCCCAGCGCGGTGTGGCGGTCGACCACGGCGATGCCCAGCCGCTCGGCGATGCCGTCCAGCGTGTGGTCGCCGTCATTGCCCAGCAGCATGCGCGACAGCAGCATGGTGTCCAGCACCGGGCAGTCGAAGGACACCCCCGCCGCCCGTTCCTTCATCTTCAGGAATTTCAGGTCGAAGGCGGCGTTGTGCGCCACCATCACCGCGCCGGACACGAAGCTGCGGAACTGCGGCAGCACGGCGTCGATGGTCGGCTTGCCCGCCACCATGCCGTCGGTGACGCCGTGGAAGGGGATCGATTCCGGCGGGATCGGCCGCCGGGGATCGACCAGCGTGTTGAAGGTCTCGCCCGTGAGGATGCGCCCGCCGACCACGCGGACCGCGGCGATCTGGATGATCTCGTCGCCGGTGCTGGGCGACAGGCCGGTGGTCTCGGTGTCGAACACCACGTAATGCAGCCGGTCCAGCGGCGTGCGGCCAAGCTCGCTGGTCGCCAGCGGCTGGTGCAGCAGCCCAAAGTCGAAGAACTCCGGCCGGGCGCCGGCCCGTGGCCGCGGTTGGGCGGTGCGTGGCGACTGCGCCGGCGGCAGCGGCACGCGCAGCCGGGCGCGGCCGGCACCGCCGGGCAGATCGTTTGGCAGCGGTTCGCTCCAGGCGGTGCTGCGGTGGTGCTGCAGCACGTCGCCGGCGCTGAGGCCGCCGAGGCCGTCGGGCAGCGTCTGGTCCAGCCAGCCGTCCAGCGTGGCGCTGGGCACCGCCGGCCCTTCCCACACGAGATCGAGATAGATCCAGCGGTCGCCATCCTGCGGCCCGGCGGCCTCCAGGTCGTAGGCGGCGGCGCCGGTCAGCGCCTGCACCCGCCCGATCAGATAGGCGAACAGCAGGACAAGGCTGTGGCTGTCGCCATGCACCCATTGCGGCAGGCCGGTCAGCGTCACCGTGGTGGCGGTCTCCGCCCCGACCCGGTGGGCCACGAGGTTGATCAGGTTGTTGGAGTGGATGTCGCTCATCGGCCAGCTGCCGGTGACGACGTTGCGGTAGGCGGCCGTCACCCGCTCCAGCCTTTGCGACAGGCTGTCGCAGGATTCCAGCATCGAGCTTTCGAAGGCGGCGCGGTCGCCGGGGCCGAGGTCCGGCGCGTCGTACAGCGTCTCCACCGCCGCCCGCAGGTTGGCGATGGGGGCGCGGAACCCCTCCGTCGCCTCGCGCAGCAGCGCGTCGCGCTGGCCGAGCGCGGCCAGTTCGCTGGTGGCGTCGGACAGGGTCAGCACATATCCGGTGATGGTCGGCGGCTCTTCGGAGGTCGGATCGGGATCCTGCAGGATGGCGCTCATCCGGCCTTCCAACAGGATGCGGCCGTCGGTGGTGGCGCCGACGAACTGGGCGGTGGTGCCGTGTTCATGGTTGAGGTGCCGGCCTTCGCGGACGCGCAAGCTCAGCCGTTCCAGCGTGTGGGTCACCGGCTCCGCCACCACGAAATGCAGAAGCGAGCGGCCCAGCCCGAGGTCGCCGGCCAGGTGGAGGATGTCGAGGGCGGTCTGGTTGTAGAGCAGGATCTGGTGGCGGGTGTTGCAGACCAGTACACCTTCATGCAGGTCGCGCAGGACTGCGGCGAGCTGGGTCTTCTGCTCCTCCGCCTTGGCGGTGTGGTCGGCGACGGTGCGGGCGATGTCGCGGCGGACCTGGGCCAGCTTGTCCGACAGCTCGTTGACCGCGCGGGCGATGGACAGCAGGTCGCCATAGCGGGAGAGCGGCACCCGGCCGCCGACGGCCCCCTCCGCATTGCCATGGGCGATCAGCCCGGCCTCGCGGCTCAGGGTTTCCGCGGCGCGCAACAGGTAACGGTCGACCGCCAGCCAAAGCCCCCACACCGCAGTGGCGCAGGCCGCCGTCATCACCACGGCATAGGTCAGCAGCGGGTCCGAGGCATCCGACCCGCGCACCGCCGCCGCCAGTCCGACCGCCAGCGCCACCAGACCGAAGCCGGCGGCGCGGAAGGCCAGCGGGATCATGCGCCGCGGCAGGGGAACGGGTGAGGGCGCCGGGGCGGTCATGGCGCCGGCTCCCCGCCGCCGGTCGCAGCGGTCAGGCCCAGATGGCGGCGGACGGTGGTCAGCAGGTCGCGGGTGGAGAAGGGCTTGGTGATGTAGTCGGTGGCGCCCAGCGCCATGCCCTTCTGCCGTTCGACGTCGCGGCTGCGCGCCGTCAGCATGATGATGGGCAGCGATTTCCAGGCCGGATTGGTCCGCAGGGTCTGGCAGACGTCGAATCCGTCGCGCTTGGGCATCATCGCGTCGAGCAGGATCAGGTCGGGGGTGAAATTCTCCACCGAGCGCAGCGCCTCGTCCCCGTCGCGGGCGATGCGCACGTCGAACCCGGCGCGCTGCATGAGAACCTGGAGCGACAGGACGATGCTGGGCTCGTCGTCGACAACCAGGATGGTCGGCTTCATGGCGGGGCGTCCTCCGGTACGCCGGTCTTTTGCCGGCTTCCCAATTTGTGGCCGGGGCAATGCATTCGTGCCCTGGAATGTCCATGGTACGAGCAAAGAGAAGCAGGGATCAAGCGGCACTCCCGGCTCCCCCGACCAAAGAACGGGGGTGCAGAGCCCAAGAAAAAGCCCGGCCGCGACCAAATGTCGCCGCCGGGCTTTCGTTTGGATGACACGGTGTCGCAGGGGCAAGAACCGACCGCCAATCGCGGCCGGTCCGGCCGGGGAATCAGCGCGTGGTCACGACGACCGGGGTGAGCCCCATCTTCGATTTCAACTGCTCCGCCTCGCGCTTGGCCGCGGCCGGATCGGGGAAGCCGCCGACGCGCACGGCGCGCCAGGACCGGTTGGAACTGTCGGTCCAGTCCACCGTATAGGCCTGGAAGCCGCTGCCCTGGAGCCGTTGCGCCAGCGAATCGGCGTTGGCCATCACCGTGAAGGTGCCGACCTGCACGGTGTAGCGGCCGGCCGGCGGCGTGGCGGACGGGGCGGCGGACGGAGCTGCGGCCTTGGCGTTCGGCTTCGACTCGCCATTGCCGGCCGCTGCGGCGGGCGGACGCTTCGCCGCATCCTTGGGTGGCGCCAGCATCGCCTGCAGCGAACCGGTGTCGGCGGCAGGCTGTTCCGGCTTGGCCGCGTCGGGCTTCGGCGGCTCCGGCTTTTGTGCGGCCGGCGCGGCGGGAGCGGTCTCGGTCGGTGCGGCGGCCCGCGGTTTCGGCGAGGTGGCAGGGGCGGTGGCCGGGACGGACGGCGGCTCAGGCACCTTCAGGACCGGCGGCGGGCTGGCGGGCAGGGCGGCGACCGGCGGCGGCGGCGCGGCGGATGGCGCGGTCTGGACCGGCGCCGACTGGGTGGGAGTTGCCTGGGTCGAAGCGGACGGAGGCATCGTGCCCGGCGCCGTCAGGCTCTCAGGCGCCGCGGCGGTCGATGCGGGCGCCGGAGAGGTGGGCGCGCGGGTGATGGCCGGGGCCGGCACCAGCGGCGCCGAGTTGTTGGCGGCCGTCGTCACCGGTGCCGGATCGCCCGAGCCGAAATAGACCACGCCGACGGCGATACCGCCGGCCGCCAGCAGGGCGAGGGCGATCTTGCCCAGCGGCAGGCTGCGGCCCGCCGGCTCCTCCTCCTCATGCTCCACGTCGTCGTCCTGCGGGTCGGCCCGCAGATCCTCGTTCAAGGCGCGAAGCAGCTTGGCGATGTCCTCGTTCTCCGGCGGCGGAGTCTCGGAAGGTTTGCCGTTGGCCTTCATCTCGTCCTTGGAAGTCGGTGTCGTCAGGGTGGGAGCCCGCCGGGGCGGTGGCTGGAGCGTCACGGTCGACCTGCGCTTGCCCGTCATGCGGGCCGGCTGAATGCAGAAAAAGGGGCCTTCCGGTTGCCGGAACCGCGGAGACACGGCCCGGCTGCGGAAAGCCCCTTCTCTTTATCGTATTTTGCCGCTCCATCAAACCGCCATGCGGTCGCGCCCGGCGGGTGGACGGCACGAAAGAAGGGACGTCAGCCCTGGTGCGGCCTGTTCGGGTCGGCGGGCTGAGTCTGGGCCGGCTGGGTGGGCGCCGGCTGGGGAGCGACAGGCTGAGCGGCTGCGGGCTGGGCCGGGGCCGGGTTGATTGCGGCGGGAGGGGCCTGGGCGGTGGTCGCCGCGGGCGGATTGGCCTCGTCGCTCTCGTCCTTCATGCCGGCCTTGAAGGCCTTCACGCCCTTGGCGATGTCGCCCATCACGTTGGGCAGCTTGCCGGCGCCGAACAGGAGAAGCACGATGACCAGAACGATCATCCAGTGCCAGATGCTGAAACTGCCCATCGATCAATACCTCTGAAATTCGGTCGGAGCGGACGTCGTCGCGGTCGCCACCAATGTGAGTGCCCCTTCCGCGCCGCACAAGAGGCGGCCGTCGGGAGCGCCGTGATAAAGGACGCCTCTCAGGCCGCCGGGCCGCTTTCCGCCGGCTCCTCCGGCAGTTGGTGGCGCATGATCAGCGGCGCCTGGAAGGCGCTGAACAGCAAGGTCAGCGGCATGATGCCGAACACCTTGAAGTTGACCCACATGTCGGTGGCGAAGTTGCGCCACACCACCTCGTTCAGCACCGCCAGCAGCAGGAAGAACCAGGCCCAGCGGATGCCCAGCGTGCGCCAGCCGTCGTCCGACAGGCTCAACACCGTGCCCAGCAGGCGCTTCATCACGTTGCGCCGCATCGCATGGGCGACGAATAGGACGATGGCGAACAGCAGATTGACCATGGTCGGCTTGATCTTGATGAACAGATCGTCCTGCAGCCACAGCGTCAGGCCGCCGAACAGCAGCACGAATCCGGCGCCGACCACCGGCATGATCGGGATGCGGCGTTCCAAGCGCCAGGACACCGCCACCGCGATGGTGATGGCGACCATGAAGACCGCGGTGCCGGTCATGATGCCGGCCTGCGAATTGGCAACGAAGAAGGCGGCGAGCGGGCCGGCCTCGATCGCCAGGCGTGCGAACTGGTTCATGCCCCCTGACATAGCCCGAACCGGCCGCCCATGAAAGGGGCGAATGTTGGCGTGAGGGACATTCGGGTGCGCTACCACGCTCGCGGACAGGGTGCGTGCGGCGGTGACATCGCGCGGTCCGGGTCACCGGAGCGCAGGCGGGGCTTTTCTCGCGTCGCGTGCTTCGCTACCTCTTTCGTCACCCGCCGATCGGCGGGCATCCGACGAAGGGCAGAGGGACGATGGAAGCAGCCGAAGTGAAGGACCTGATCGACGAAGCGCATGAGCGGGAGCAGGCCCAGCGCCGTACCGCCGGACGGCACCATGCTGAAGACAGGGAAGAGGGCGGTCATGGGGTGAAGACCTCCACCGCCATCTACATCTCGGTCCTGGCTGCGGTGCTCGCCATCGTCAGCGTCGCCGGTTCCAACGCCGGCAAGGAACTGATATCCAGCGCCATCGAGGCGTCGGACAGCTTCGCCTATTATCAGTCCAAGACCCAGCGTCAGATCAGCCTACGGCTTGCCGCCGACGAGATCGAGCTGCTGTCCGCCGGCATGCCGGCCGACGCGCAAGCCAAGGCGCTGCAGCGCTCCGCCGAGTATCGCCAGTCGGCCGAACGTATGGAGGCGGACGAGGGCAAGAACAGCCGCAAGGACCTGCTGGGCAGGGCGAAGGCGGCGGAACTGCGGCGCGACCACGCTGCCGCCCAGGACCCCTATTTCGACTTCGCCGAGGGCATGCTGCAGCTCGCCATCGTGCTGGCGTCGGTCTTCGCCATCACCAACAAGGGCTTCATCCTGTGGACCAGCCGCGCGCTGGCGGCGGCCGGGGTGCTGATGGCGGCCGACGGCTTCACCCTGATCCTGCCGCTGCCTTTTCTCTGATATCATTGAACATAAAGCCTGACACTCAGGCTTTATGGTCGCCCTCAGCCGGCGGGCGCGACCGTCCGGTCGCTTGCCTTCGCAGGCATGTGCCTGCGGGGCCGCGGTCGCGGCCCTTACGGTTGTGCGCAAGTCGGGACTTCCGCTCGACCGTATCAGAACTGGACCGACAGACGCAGGGAGCCGTAGTTGGTCAGCGATTTCTGGCCGCGGAATTCCGGCGTCTGCAGGGTCTGGGCATAGGTCAGGCCATATCGGTCGTAGCGCAGGGTCAGGCCGGCCTGCATGCTGCCGACGAAGGGATGCTTGGCGACCGACCGGCTTTCGCGGAAGGTGTTGCCGTCCAGGAAGATGTTGCGCGCCACCGCCCGCCCTTCGGCGCTGGCATAGACGTACCAGGAAAAACGCCCCGGCCGCTCCGCATAGGGGCTGTCCTGGTAGGGGATGCTGGAGGTCGGGCGCGTCACCAGCGCGCCCACCGGCGGCGGCATGTTGCCGCCCAGCCGGACGGTGGCCCCCACCGCGGCGAAGGTCAGCACATTGCCCAGGCTGCCGGCGACATGGGGGCTGAGGTCCCACTCCACCGGGCCGAGGCTGTTCGGCTTCTCGTCGCGCCAGACATGCTCATAGCTCAGCACCACCCCCGGCTCGTCACGCAGCTGATAATTCCAGCCCTCCGGGTAGGTGGCGCCGTCGACGATCTTGTGGACCGTCTTCTGCGTCTGCTCCGCCAGCGAGGCCGGGCCGACCATGCCGAGGTCGAGGTCGATGCGGTCGACCGCCGTCGGCGCCTCGTTCAGCACCGACAGCCGGCCGTAGAGCCAACCGGCATAGGGCCGGTCCCGCGGATCCGGGTTGCGGGCGGTCAGGTTGCTGGGCGTGTAGATGTTCTGGCCGAAGGCGAAGCCATAGCGCCGCACCCCGCCCGGCTCGATCCACGGCACCAGATTGGCCAGCAAGTCGATGTTGCCGTAGGTCGGCCGCGCGCCGGAGAAGTAATAGAACTGGAATCCGTTCGTGTAATAGCGGTCGGTCCCGCCGCCGAACAGGTCGTTGTCGATCCAGAAGCCGATGGCCGGGCCGGAGGTCGCCGGCTCATCGCCGGGGGGAGGGGTGGTTTCCTGGGCTGTGGCCGCCGATGCGGTCAGCAGCAGGGTCGCAAATGCGGCGGCCAAAGCGGGGCCGCTGTTCGTCACCATTCCGGCACGCTCCATCCGTTTGGCACTGTAACGGACGGAAGGGGAGTATGTTGCGCTGCGGTGCGGCTTCTTTGGGGGTAGTGGCAACCGAAGCCGCCTCCCAAGCCTCACACCCGCGCCCGTAGCCCCTCCACTGCTTCCTCCAGCGTCATGTCGATCCGCTTGATCCCGTGCAGCGCCAGGAAGCGCGCCTCGTTCTTCGACAGTTCGCCGGGGATCACCGCCCAATGACTGCCGGAGGAGCGCTTGGAGATCTGCCGGGCGAAGGTGCGCTGGATCTCGTGGTCGAATCGGCAGCCGAGGAACAGGAAATGGCGGCCGGCGCGGCGGTCCTTCACGACGGCGGGGATCGGGGTCTGGATGTCGATTTCCGTCAGGATCTCGACATAGTCGCTGTCGGAGATCAGGTAGTTGCCGGCCGGCGTCACCGCGCCCGATGGCTTGTACAGCACGGTGTCCCAGCCGGATGCCGCGTCGGCCGTCGTCTCGGCGCCGTCGGGGGTGTAGTAGCGCACCCATTCGCCGGTGGATTGCGGGTGCGACACCCCCTGGATCTGGCCCCAGTTCCGGTCGGCCGCCGCACTCAACAGGCTGTCCAGAACATTGTCGTACCAGACGTCGACCAGCAGCGGCGGGGCCGGGATCGCCGCCAGCAGGGCATGGACCGGGGTCGCCGGCACGGTCTGACGGAATATCTCGTTGAGGATGGTCTCCAGCGTCTTGCGGTGCTTGCGCGTCTCGATGAACTGGGCGACCGCGGTCAGGTTCGAGCGGATGCGGCCGGGGGCGGCGACCTTGGCGTTCAGGCGTTGCACCAGTTCCGCCGAATTGCGCGGGATGGGGCATTGGTCGGGCGGCAGCAGGGCGAAGGCGCCGGGGCCGAGATAGGGCACCACCTGCCGCGCCGCCAGCGCCGCGGCGATGTCGGCCAGCGCCGCCGCGGCGTCCGGAACCGTGACGGAGTCGGAATCGGTTGCAAGCGTGGTGACGGTCATGGATGCCTCTTCCCTCTTGGTCTTCACAGATAGATCGCGGCGCCGGCGCCGGTGTTGATGCTGGCGTCCTTCAGCGTTTCCACGATGAAGGCGACCTGATCGCGGGTGATCTTGCGGTGCAGCGGCAGGGACAGCACGCGGTCGGCCGTCTTGGTGCAGACCGGGCAGGCGCCGCGGCCTGCACGGATCTCGCCGAGTGTCTCGATGTAATATTGCTGGGTGTGCAGCGGCTGGCCGAAGTCGCCGGCGTCGATGTCGTGGGTGTCCAGATCCTCGATGATCGACCGGCGCCCCGACGCGGTGAAACGGGTGCCGAGATGGACGCAATAGACCATCGGGTTGACCACCTCCGCCCCTGGCCCGCGATAGGGCGGCTTGATCCCCTCGAAGCTCGCCATCGCCGCGTCGTAATAGGCGATGACCAGATTGCGGCGGCTCAGGATCTCCGGCAGGCGTTTCAACTGGACCAGGGCCAGCGCGGCGTTCAGGCCGCTCATCCCCGCCTGCCAGGGCAGGGTGCGGGTGATGACCACGGTGTTGCGGTGCTCCGTCTCGCGCCGGCGCATGTAGCGCAGCCGGTGGGCGAGGTCGCGGTCGTCGGTGACGATCATGCCGCCTTCGCCGGCCAGCAGGATGCCGGGTTCGGAAAAGTCGAAGACCGCCGCATCACCAAAGGTGCCGACCATCTGGCCCTTGTAGGTGGAGCCGATGGCCTCAGTCGAATCCTCCAGCAATATCAGGCTTTTGGCCTCGGCCAGCGCACGAAGCTCGTCCCAATGGGCGGGGTGGCCGTTGACGTTGGCGGCCAGGATCCCCTTGGTCTTCGGCGTGACCAGCGCCGCCGCCTTCTCCGGATTGATGGTGTGCTGCCAGTAATCGATGTCGACCAGCACCGGCGTGGCGCCGGACAGCGCCACCGCATGCTGGACCTGATGCCAGCCGAAGGGGCTGCACAGCACCTCGTCGCCCTCGCCGATGCCGTATCCCTTCAGCATCAGCAGCGTGGCCATGGTGCCGCTGGACACCGTTACCGCATGCTCGCGGCCGACATAGGCGGCGAAGGCATCCTCGAACGCCCGCACCATCCGCCCGTTGCTCAACCCTCCGGAGGACAGAAGGCGGCCGAGCATCTCGACCTCCGCACCGGATATGTCGGGGTCGGTCAACGGGATGTAGTCGTCAACCTCATGATCGTCGGTGGGGTCTTCATCGGCGGGGGAGGTCTGGTGCAGAACCGCGGCGGCATCGCTCATTCACTCGTCCTTGTCCCGTTGGGCGATCACGACGCCGGTGGCAAGCTCCGGCTTGTCGGTGATGAGCCAGCAGTGGTTGTTGCCGTCCACCAGATGCAGGTCGAATCCCGCCTCTTCCCGGAAGGGATCCTCCGCCATCACCGCGGCCATGGCGCCGGTGACGGTCTTCAGGTCCGGGTTGGCCTCCCGCACGCCGCGGACCACGGCGTCGAGTTTGCCGCCCCCGGCGAACAGCCGGCCGGCCAGCGTGGCGATGCTGTCGATGCGTTCGGGAGACAGGGCCATGGGCGTCACTCCGTTCCGCGCTTCTTGGCGTCTACGGTGATCGGCAGGCGGGTGTCGTCCGGCATCTCCGGCAAATCCAGCGTCCAGCCGTTGGCGATCTTGATCCAGCCGCCCCACAGGCCCGGCTTCTCCATCTCGACGATGGGTTCCTCCAGGTCCTTCTTGGCGACGTAGATCGTGTATTGCTCGGACGCCTTGCGGATCATCACCTTCATTGCGGAAACTCCATCCTGTTGTTGTGATTTGTATTTTCTGTCAGGCGGCGATCAGCCGGGCGTGCAGCGCCGGCAATTCCGACAGGACGGCGTCCACCTCCGCCGCGGTGGTGTAGCGGCTGAGCGAGAAGCGCAGGCTGGCGGCGGCCTGGGCGCCGTCCAGCCCCATGGCGGTCAGCACATGGCTCGGCTCGTTGCCGCCGGAGGAGCAGGCGGCGCCCATCGACACGGCGATGCCGGCACGGTCGAGCCGGATCAGCAGTTCCTCCGCATCCACGGGGTGGCCGCGGCCATCGGCGAAGCGGATGTTGCTGGTGTTGGGCAGCCGGGCGGCGCCGGCCCCATTGACCACCGCACCGGGCCAGCCGGCGAGGATGCCCTGCTCCAGCCGGTCGCGCAGGAAGGCGATCAGGTCGGCCTCTTCCTTATGAAAAGATGCCAGCCACAGCGATGCCAGCGAGGCGGCGGCGCCGAAGCCGACGATGCCCGGCACATTCTCGGTTCCGCCGCGGCGTCGTCGTTCCTGATGGCCGTGGATCAGCGCATGGAAGGGCGCACCCTTGCGGACATAGAGCGCGCCGACGCCCTTCGGCCCGTGCATCTTGTGGGCGGACAGCGTCAGGTAATCGGCGATGCCGCAATCGACCGGCACCCGGCCCGCCGCCTGTACCGCGTCGCTGTGGAACAGCGCGCCATGGGCATGGGCGATGGCCGACGCTCCTTCCACCGGCATCAGCACGCCGGTCTCGTTGTTGGCCCACATCATCGAGACCAGCGCCGTCGCCTCCGTCACCACGGCGGCGAGATCGACCAGCGAGGGCAGGCCGTCGCGGTTCACCGGCAGGATGGTGACGCGCCAGCCGCGCTGGCGCAGGTCGTCGAACAGGGCCAGCGTCGCCGGGTGCTCCACCGCGGTGGTGACGATGTGGTCGCGGCGGTGGTCGGTCTCCTCGATGACGCGGAGCGCGCCCAGGATGGCGGCGTGCGTCGCCTCGGTGGCGCTGCCGGTCATCACCAGATCGGCGGGCTTGGCACCGATCAAGGCGGCGATCTGGGACTTGGCCTCCCCCACCGCGCGGCGGGCGGCCATGCCGGCGGAATGCGGGCTGGACGGGTTGGCGAACTTCCCGAACAGGTGCGGCATCATGGCGTCGCGCACTTCGGGAGCCAGGGCGGTGGTGGCGTTGTTGTCGAGGTAGATGGTCATCACATGACCCCCGGCACGCCGCGCCGTGACCCGTCGGCCGGGACGATCTCCTCCTCCAGGCAGCCGACGACGGTGCCGCCGGGGAACTCCACCAGATAGACCGGCAGGCTGCCTTCCTCGGTGCGGCCGACGCGGACGATTACGCCGGGCGTGCCCTTCGGCGCCAACAGCGCGCCGTCCGGCACCTGCGGATGGCTGCCGTCGTTGAACAGGTCCTCCTGTACCGTGACCCGCAGGCCCCAGTCGTACAGCGGTTCGCGCGGCGGGATGAAACCGGGCTTGGCGGCGGCTTCGACGTCGGACATCGCGTGGCTCCTTATCAGGTGGGGACCAGGGTCTTGGACCGGGTTACTGGGGGTCGTTGCAGTGGGCGTCGATCACCTCCAGCTCGCGCGCACGCATGCCGACGACGACCCGTTTTTCATAAAAATCAACGGCGTAGATGTAATACATCTGCAGATAGGTCCCGATGGAGATGACGTAGCCGACATCGCCCTCGCGGATCAGGAAGTCGCCGACAGGCCGGCCTGGATAGGTGCCGTCGTTGCGCACGTCGCGCAGGGCCTTGACCTTGAAGCCCTGTTCCAGCACCGGCGGGCCGACCAGCTCATTGGCGTCCTCGGCGCTGCGGGCGCGTTCGCGGCGGTATGGGGCGGCTGTCTCTGTCATCGGGCTGCGCTCCGTCGGTTGAGGGGCCGCTACAACGGCGGAAGGTCGTTGGCGATTGCGAGGCCGGCGGCGCGCTGGCGGGCGATGGCGCGCACCTCCTCCTCCGGGTCGTCGAGCAGGGGGCCGAGCTGCCCGGCGTCGATCCGCCCGGCAACGGCAAGGCGGACCATCCAGTCGGCATCCTGCAGCAGCACGTGCAGCTTCGATGTCGGCAGCCGCTGCGCCACCACCAGCCGGACCCGCGGGCTGTCGTCCCAGGCGAGGCTGGGCAGCCAGTCCATCGAAAGGCGGCGGGCGACCTCCACCCGCACCTCCGAATCCTCGTCATGCATCATCGCCGGCAGCATGCCATCGGGGATCCGCCGCACCACGCGCAGCCGCACCGAACAGTCGCGGTCGCGCATCAGCGGGGCGAGATCGGCATCCTCCAGCCGGCTGGCGACGGCGATCCGCACCTCGCGGTCGGGGTCGTCGCGCAGCTTCAGCAGCAGCCGGCGCGGCAGCCGGCGGGCCAGGACGGAGCGCACCGTCTCGTCCGGATCGCCCATCAGGCGGGGAAGCAGGAAGATCGGGGCGAAGCGCGCGGCGTTCGCCCGCACTTCGAAATAGGGATGGTCGAAATGGCCGGCCGACAGGTCCGGGTTCCATTCGAAGAAGCGCTGGATGCGCTTGGCATAGCGGTCCTGCACGCAGGCCTTCAACGGCAGGCAGTGGCCGGCCAGCTTGCCGCCCGCGGGGAGGGCGGTGGTGCCGGGGGCGAGGCGGCGGTCGCGGTGGGGGCAGGCGGTGCAATCCACCGGTTCGCCGCGCCAATCCAGGGAGTCGAGGATGTCGTCGCTCATGCGCCGGCCTCCTCACGCTCATGCCGGTCGGCGACGGCGATCAGGCGGGCGGCGCCGAAGCGGTCGTCGGGGTCGAGGTCGCTGACCTTGCCCAGCGCCTCCCGCCCGGCTTCGAGCCGGCCGGTGCGCAGCAGCAGATAGCCGATGGCGACCAGGGCGAACAGGAACAGGCGCGGCGCCGGCTCCAGCCCGCGGAAATTGGCGGTGGCCGGGGTGACGGCGCGCCAGTCGGTGTGATTGACGCCGAGCGCGGCCATGGCGTGGCCGATCATGCGCTCGCCATAGACCAGGGCCTGATCGAGATTGGCCTTGTAGAAGTGGAACTTGTAATGGCCGAGATCGACGAGGCGATGGCCGGGGGCGACCTCCGCCGCGCGGGCGAGATGGGCGAGCGCCGCCCCGCTGTCGGCATAGCTGGCGGCGGCCAGATGCAGGCAGCGTTCCGCCTCGGGCGGAAGATCCCCGCCATAGTAGCGGCGGGCGAGCCAGTCCTCATCCACCTCGTCCAGCATGGCGCGGTGCTCCTGGGGTTCCCCCTCCCCACCAGGAGGGAGGGGATTTCACATCACGCCGGGACGCAGCAGTCGGCCGGGCAGACGGCGGCGCATTGCGGGCTGTCGAACTGGCCCTGGCATTCGGTGCACTTGGCCGCGTCGATGACGTAGGTGCCCTTCTTCAGGCTGATGGCGACGTTCGGGCACTCGGCCTCGCAGGCGCCGCAGACGGTGCATTCAGCGGACTTGATCTTGTAGGCCATGGCTCTCTCCTTCGGTGATGGGATGGCTGTGGAAGGGGGAAAAGAGGGGTGTCAGGCGCGACGCGCGGTCAGCGCCCCGGTGCGGATCACCGCGTCCTGGCCGGCGCGGGACTGGACGGCGCCCTGGCCGAGCCGCTCGGCGTAGTCCTTGAAGTAGGCCAGCGCCGATTCCTCGATGTAATCGAAGGCGAAGCGGTCGACCGGCTCGATCCCGGCATCGGCCAGGGACTTGGAGGGGCAGCCGCCGATCTTGGCGACGAACACCGCGGTGCAGTCGTTGATGGCCGCCAGCACGCCGTCCAGCGTGTAGACGTCGCCGGAGCCGCCCTCGCAATACTGGTCGACGCGGCGGTGGCCGACGAACTTGGCGCCGTTCGGGCCGACCTCGTAGATCTGGAATTCCTTGGCGTGGCCGAAATGCTCGTTGATGCGCTCGCCGCCCTTGGTGGCGACGGCGATCAGAATCGGGTCGACGGTGAAGCCGATGCTCTCGCGCACATCGGCCTGAGCTGCGGCCTTGGAGGCTTTGCGGCCGGCGCGCTCGGATTCGACATGCTCGCGGTAGCTGCGGCGGGCCTCGTCGTCATAGTCGATGGCGCCCATCGCCTCGATCTTCTCGGCGGTGAACTCCTCGCCTCGGTCCTCGCCCAGCAGGCCGACCGCGTCGGCGCGGCACTGGCGGCAGTGGCGCATCAGCTTGGCGCCGCCTTCGCAGGCGTCCTGCACCACCTTCAGTTCCTGCGCGGTGGGGCCGCGCTGACCGTTCAGGCCGAAATAGGTGCCGTGGGCCGGATCGGAGATCAACGGCATGATGTTGTGGAGAAAGGCGCCGCGGCTCTTCACTGCCTTGTTCACCTCCAGCAGATGCTCGTCGTTGACCCCCGGGATCATGACCGAGTTCACCTTCACCAGGATGCCGCGCGAGGTCAGCATCTCCAGCCCCAGCATCTGCTGTTCATGCAGGATTTTGGCGGCGTCCAACCCGGTCCAGCGCTTGTGCTTGTAGAAGATCCACGGGTAGATCTGCGCGCCGACTTCCGGATCGACCATGTTGATGGTGATGGTGACGTGGTCGATGTTGTACTGCGCGATGGTGTCGACATGGTCGGGCAGGGCCAGACCGTTGGTGGACAGGCACAGCTTCAGGTCCGGCGCCTTCTTCTGCAGCATTTCGAAGGTGGCGAAGGTGTTCTTGCCGTTCGCCGCCAGACTGTCGCCGGGGCCGGCGATGCCGATCACCGACAGCTGCGGGATTTCCTGGGCGACGGCGAGGATCTTCTTGATCGCCTGATCGGGGGTCAGCTTTTCGGAGACCACGCCCGGCCGGCTCTCATTCGAGCAATCGTATTTGCGGTTGCAGTAGTTGCACTGGATGTTGCAGGCCGGGGCGACCGCGACATGCATGCGGGCGAAATAGTGATGCGCCTCTTCCGAATAGCAGGGGTGGTTCTTCACCTTCTCCCACACCGCCGGGTCCATGTCGGCCGGACCATCGGACGATCCGCAGGACGACGACGAACAGCCGGACGCCGCCTCGGGTGCTGCCGGCATCACTGCGGGCGGAGCCAGTTCCCCCAGCCCGAAGATGCTGTCGAGCGAAACCACGTTGCTCATCATCCACTCCTTCCCTGCCGTGTCGGACGACACCGTTGGACGAAGTGGAGAAAAGCAAGTTCGGGGCCAGAGCGCAGAATGAAGGAATTACAATGGCTTGCCGGGATTTGTCGGCAACGCGGACGCTGTCGTCATTGCGACAATGGCGGGTGCGGCGAGGGGCTTTGTCGGGGTGCCGACAAACCGGTCAGGCCAGTTCGCCGCGGAAGGCGACGACATGGTCCTGGCTCTCGTCCAGCGCCTCCGCCCCGAAGCCGATCAGGCCGCTGCCGACCAGCTTGGTCGAATCGCGGCGAAGCACCACCGGCGGCGACCCGCCGCTGCGGATGTAGGTGCCGTTGGTGGAATGGTCGGTCAGCAGGAAGCTTTCGCGGGTGAAATCGATCACCGCATGCTGGCGCGAGGTCTGGCGCGAGGCGATGCGCAGGCCGCTGCTGTCCTCCCGGCCGATGGTGACGCGCGGCAGCCCCCGGCTCATCGTGATGTCCTGCCCACGGTAGGAGAGGTGCAGCGTCACCATGCTGCGGCCGGCCTCCGGCACCAGGGAGAAGCCCAGCGTCGTGCTTTCGATGGCGTCGTCGGCCTCGTCGTCGGTGCGGATCTGGTGGACGCGGATCGGTGCGGCCTTGCCCTTCATCGCGACGTTGCTCAGCGGCTTGGTCCGGCCCCGCAGGTCCGGCGACAGGCCATCGACCAGCGCCTGGGTCGCCAGGATCTCGCCCGGCCGGGCGATCTGCTGCACCCTTGCGGCCACGTTGCAGGCGTCGCCGTACAGGTCGCCCACCCCTTCGATCACCGTGCCGAAATGGATGCCGACGCGCAGGCGCATCCCGTGCTGTTCCTGGATGCCCATCATCGCGCAGGCGGCGCGGGCGCTGTCGTCGCATACCGGAAAGGCGGCGAGCAGACCGTCACCCAGGCTCTTGATGACGCCGCCGCGTTGCTCCTCCACCAGCCGGCGCAGATGGGTCAGCACCCGCTGTGTCAGCGCCGCGGCGGTGGCGTTGCCGATCCGCTCGTACAACATCGTGCTGTCGGCGATGTCGACGAACAGCAGGGCAAGGGGCTTCTCAAGCGAAGGCAAGACGGAAATCCGTTCGAACGGGGAACGCGCCATCGAACCGAAGGCCCGTCAGGGTAGCACGAAATCGCAGCGAAGTGTGATGGAGAGGGAGCTTCGCCGGATTCCTAGAACCTCTTGATCTCGATGTTGTACTTGCGCAGCGCGTAGCTCACCTGCCGCGTCGTCATGCCCAGCAGGCGGGCGGCCTTGGCCTGGACCCAGCCCGTCCGTTCCATCGCCCAGATCAGCCGGTCGCGCAACGGACCCGACTCGGGCTCGTCCAGCGGCAGGTCGGGGCCGGCTGCTGCCGGCTGCGGAGCCGGCGCGGACGGGGTGGCGGGGGTGGATGCCGCCGGCTGGGGAGCGGGCAGGGGAATGATGGACGACGGCGGCAGCGGCTTGGAGGCGCCGCAGACCGGCATCGGCCCGGCCCCGCAACCGGACGCGCAGGCCGGCCACTGCGTGCCGTTGGGCGCTCCGTTGGCGGGGGCCGGCACGGCCGGCGGCATGGCGGCTCCGTTCATGGCGGTCGGCTGAGCCCGCCCTTGCGCCGAATTGGCCGCCGCCGGGTTCGTGGGCGTCCCGCTCATCGACGGCGCCAGCCCGCCGACGGCGGCGCCCATGGTGCGGTACTGGAACAGCACGGACGAGTTGCAGAGATTCATGCTGCAGGACAGGTCGGGCACGCGGATGGTGCCGTTGCGGCATTGGGTCGCCGCGCGCTCGATGCAGTTCTCCAACTCGCGCACGTTGCCGGGCCAGGTGCAGCGGTTCAGCACCTCCAGCGCTTCGGCGGCGATGTCCAGGTTCAGGCCGTTGTCGCGGCCGAACTTGGCGACGAAATGCTTTGCCAGCGTGGCGATGTCGCCGCGCCGTTCGCGCAGCGGCGGCAGGTGGATCGTCACCACGTTGATGCGGAAATACAGGTCGGCGCGGAACTTGCCGTGGCCGACCGCCTCTTCCAGGTTCAGGTTGGTGGCGCAGATCAGCCGCACGTCGGTCTTGATCGTCTTCGATCCGCCGACCCGCTCGAACTCCTGCTCCTGCAGCACGCGCAGCAGCTTGGCCTGGAAGTTGGAGGAGATGTCGCCGATCTCGTCCAGGAACAGCGTGCCGCCCGATGCCAGCTCGAACCGCCCCTTGTGGTCCTTCTGCGCTCCGGTGAAGGAGCCCTTCTCGTGGCCGAACAGCTCCGACTCCAGAAGCGATTCGGGCAGGGCGGCGCAGTTGACGCGGATGAATGGGGCGTCCTTGCGCGGCGACAGGTTGTGGATCGCCCGCGCGATCAGCTCCTTGCCGGTGCCGCTCTCGCCGCGGATCAGCACGGTCGACTTGAAGGGCGCCACCCGGTGCACCTGGGCCAGCACGTCGACCATGTTCGGGCTGGTGCAGACCACGTCGTTGACGGGGGCCACCACCGGCCGCAGCTCCTTCTGGACGCGGAAGGTCTCGCGCATCATGAAGCGCCGCTCCTCCGCCACCGTCCGGTGCAGGCGCACGGTCTGGCCGATCAGGTTGGCGACCATGGTCAGGAAGCGGACATCGGAGCCGAAATGGCCGCTGGGGCCGTCGTCGGAGATGCGGTCGATGGTCAGCACGCCGATGACGGCGCCGGCGGCCTTGATCGGCACGCCGACCAGCGAGGCCACCTGCTCGTCCAGATCGTCGCGCCCGCCGGAACGGTTGTTGAAAAGCGGTTCTTCCGCCAGGTTGGGAACGACGGCCGGCATGCCGGTCTTCAGGATACGGCCGCTGATGCCTTCGCCCTGGTTGTAGTCGATCTCCTGCGCCGGCGAGTCCTTCGGCAGCCCCTGCGCGGCGACCAGCCGCAATGCCCCGTCCTCGCCCTGGAGATAGACCCGGCCGCGGTGCATCTGCAGCTGATAGGACAGCGCGCGCAGCACCTCGCGCAGCGTCTGTTCCAGATCAAGCGACGACCCGAGGATCTTGCTGACCTCGTAGATCGTCAGCAGCTCCAGGCTGGAGGATGACGCGGACTGGGCAGCACTCGGCATGATCGATCCCCTTGCTCGGCAGGGGGCCCGGGCATATGCCGGACGGTGTGGTCCAGGCATCGCAATGCATCGGGTCCCGGCGTCGGCGCCCTGATCCGTACCTCCCGAAATCCGCGGCGACCGTTGGTCCGGCCACGCCGTTCATGCCCTGTTTTGGAGCCCGCCGTCCGGGCCGGGGCTGGCCGCGATCCTGTTCGTGCGCGGCCGGCCGGTGGAAAGTGTCCGTGACTACTCGCCGAAAGGCAAGACTTTTTGCATAGATTCTGCTGCGCCGCACAATGGCCTTGGCCATTGGTGGAAGGCCGGAATCATGTTAATAACTGACTGGTCAGTTATGAAAAGGGGCGAGCCATGCCCTCACGCCAGTCCGGTCCCAACTCCGATCCCGACCCAGTTTCGCCCGGCGACCCGCCGCGCTGGCGCCGCCGCAAGGAGGCCCGCCCGCAGGAGATCGTCGCCGCTGCGATGGATGTCTTCGCCGAACGCGGTTTCGCCACCGCAAGGCTGGAGGAGGTGGCCGCCCGCGCCGGCGTCAGCAAGGGGACGCTTTATCTCTACTTTCCCAGCAAGGACGAGCTGTTCAAGGCGGTGATCCGCGCGGCCATCCTGCCCAACCTGCAGCAGGCCGAAGCGCTGGTCGCAGCCGCCGGCGGACCGTGCTTCCCGGTGCTGGAACGGCTGCTGCGCATGGTGGCGCGGCTGATCGCGACGACCCGCATGGCGGTCATCCCGCGGCTGGTGATCGCCGAGGCCGGCAATTTCCCGGAGCTTGCCGCCTTCTACCACCGCGAGGTGATCCGCCGCGGCTTCGGCGTGCTGGCCGCCCTGCTGCGGCGGGGCATCGAGAGTGGGGAGTTCCGCCCGGTGGCCGTCGATCCCACGGTGCGCCTGATCGTGGCGCCGCTGCTGATGAGCGCCGTGTGGCGGACTTCCTTCGACGGTGTCGATGGCGAGCCGCCGCTGGACGTGACGGCGCTGGTGGAAACCCACATCGACAATCTGCGCCGGGTCCTGCTGCGCGTTTCGGGACACGGAGCAGGGGAGGGCGCGCCATGAGCGGCTTTCTCGGGACCATCCTGGACGGGCTGGCCGCGCTCGCGCTGGCGGTCGGTCTGCCCTTCGCGGCCGGCGGGCCGCCGCCGCTCGCCCATGGCTATGTGGAGGGGGAGTATCTGCGCATCGCCGCCCCCAGCGCGGGCATGTTGGAAAGCCTGTCGGTCACCCGCGGCACCCAGGTGGCGGCCGGGGCACCGTTGTTCGCCATCGACCGTGCCACGGCGACGGCGGAGCGCGACCGGCTGGCCGCGGCTCTGGCCCAGGCGCGGGCGCAACGCGCCGACCTCGCCACCGGCAAACGGCCGGAGGAGGTGGCGGTGCTGGCCGCGCAGAAGGCGCGGGCGGAAGCGGCTCTGCGCTATTCCACCGCCGAACTGGCCCGCCAGCGGGAACTGGTCGCCCGCAAGGTCTCCTCTCCCGACAAGCTCGATCAGGCCCGTGCCGTCTATGACCACGACCGCGGCCAGCTGGCGGAGGCGGAGGCGCAGCTGGCGGTCGCGGCGCTGCCCGCCCGTCCGGACCAGCTGCGGGCGGCCGACGAGGCGGTGGCCCAGGCGGAAGCAGCTCTGGCCCAGGCGGAGCGCCGGCTGGCCGATCTGGCCCCGGTCGCCCCGGCGGCGGCCCTGGTGGAGGATACGCTCTACAATCCCGGCGAATGGGTGCCGGCCGGCTCGCCGGTGGTGTCGTTGCTGCCGCCGGAGCGGGTGAAGCTGGTGCTGTTCGTGCCGGAAACCGCCATGGCGGGCGTGGCGCCGGGGGGAGCCCTATCGGTGCGCTGCGACGGCTGCCCGCCCGACCTGTCGGCGCGGGTGACGCGGGTGGCCTCCCAGGCCGAATACACGCCGCCGGTGATCTACAGCGTCGGCAGCCGCGAGAAGCTGGTCTTCCGGGTGGAGGCGGTGCCGGACCGGCCGCTGAATCCCGGACTGCCGGTCGATGTCTGGCCGGTCGATGCCCGACCGACGGGGGCAGGACAATGACGGCGGGCGGCACTCCCGCCATCGACGTGCGCGGGCTGGTCAAGCGCTTCGGCAGCAAGACCGTGGTCGACGATGTGTCGATCCGGGTGGAGACCGGCGAAATCTATGGCTTCCTCGGCCCTAACGGGTCGGGCAAGACCACGACGATCCGCCTGCTGTGCGGCCTGCTGACCCCCGATGCGGGGGAGGGCACCTGCCTGGGCCTCGACATCCGGCGGCAGAATGCGGCGATCAAGCGGCAGGTCGGCTACATGACCCAGAAGTTCAGCTTCTGGGAAGATCTCAGCATCGCCGAGAATCTGGATTTCGTCGCCCGGATGTACGGTCTGCCCGACCGGCGGCGCCGGGTGGCGGAAGCGCTGGACCGGCTGGGACTGTCCAACCGCCGCACGCAGTTGGCCGGGGAGCTGTCGGGCGGCTGGAAGCAGCGCCTGGCGCTGGCCGCCTGTATCCTGCACGAACCGAAGCTGCTGCTGCTGGACGAGCCGACGGCGGGAGTCGATCCCAAGGCGCGGCGGGAATTCTGGGACGAGATTCACCGGCTGGCCGGGGAAGGGCTGACCGTGCTGGTCAGCACCCATTACATGGACGAGGCGGAACGCTGCAACCGCATCGCCTACATCGCCTATGGAACGCTGATGACCCACGGGACGGTCGATCAGGTCGTCGCCGATTCGGGTCTGCACACCCGTCTGGTCGCCGGGAACGGCCTGCACCGCATCGCTGCGGCTCTGGAAGGACAGCCGGGGGTGGAGATGGTCGCGGTCTTCGGCAGCCGCCTGCATGTCAGTGGCACCGACGCCGCGGCGCTGGACCGGGCCCTCGCACCCTGGGTTGGACAGCTGGGGATTGGACATTCGGCGCTGCGGGTCACCGCGACGGAACCGACGCTGGAAGACGTCTTCATCCATCTGATGAACCGCAGCACCGACAATTTCCGCTGACGCGCGTTACTCGGTCTTGGCGGAGGTTACGCCGGTGTTCTTGTTCCACTTCAGCGTCAGCTTGGTGATCTGGCAGAGGTTCAGTCCCTGCCACACCGCGGATTCGCCGTCGTCATAAACGACCTTCATGTCCCACTTGCAGACATTCTCGGCCTTGCCGAAGGCGACCTCGAATTCCTCGCCGTCCTCCAGGACATCGCGGCCGAGGATGTCTTCATCCCAGCTGTTGTTGTTGTTCTCCGAGACATAGATGTGCTTCAGCGCATAGCCGGTCTTGTTGACGATGCTGAAATCCTGCTGTCCGGCGAACGCCGCACCATTCAGCAGAAACAGCGAGGACGCAACCAGCAGGGCCTTGGCGGCGACGTTCTTCAAGATGAGCTCCGTGTGGGGAAATTAAATTTGTGTCGGAATTTGGGCATTGAAATCGATAAACGTCAACAGTCGAGTTAATCCAAGATTTTGTTGTGACTCTGAAGTATTATTTCTTCGGTTCGAAAGAAAAGACCGTCGGGGGTGCCTTGCCGCCAAACTCCCCGGCGAACCGCGATGGGGGGCGGTTCGCCGGTTGCAAGAGGCCAATGGTCGCAAGCGCTTGGCGCGTCGGGAACTTTGTCGCGGCGCACACAATGTGGTACATGATGGAAACCGGCATCCGAAGCCGGGCAAGATCATGACCAAGTTCTGGACCGCAGCCGGTCCCGCCGGGGCGGTCCCAATCCAGGGGAAGGAACAACGCATGTCGGGATTCAAGGACGCGCCGCCGGACGACCGTTCGGAGCTGACTCCGGAACAGGAAAGCGCCATCCGCATCGTCGCCAACAACCTGCATCGCCTGAACGACGCCGTCGTCAAGGCGGTCGAGGCCGGCGTCACGGTGGAGCTGATGCGCACCGCCCGCTATCACAACGAGGCCGGCAACTGGGGCGATCAGCTCACCCCGGTGATCCGCCCCGGCAAGTGACCGCTTCCGGCCGGAAAGGCCGGTAGCTTGGCGAAAAGGCCCCATCCGTCCAGCGGGTGGCGGCCTTTTTTCGTATGTCGACAAAATTCGATGGCTGACGGAAGAGAGGGTGGCCGGCAGCGGCAATGGCCACAAACTTGTTGGGCATTCCGCTATCGATGCGAGGCCCAGCCATGCTGTCACGCGACCCTGAACGGCGCGCAGCCGCAAGCCGTGAACCGACCGACTGCCGCGCCGCCCGTCCCGATGCCGAGTCTTCCGGTCGGACGCCGACGCGGGGTGAATTGAACGCGATGTGGAAGCTGAACCGTCTGGAGCAGCCGACCTTCGACGATCTGACCCGTGGCCTGTGCCTTGGTCTCGTCTGGTGCATGGCGATGTGGACGCCGATGTTCGTCAGCGCGCTTACGTGATCTCCTTGGGCGTGATCCCCTCCTCGGGCCGGCCCGCTCCCGTACCCGCGCCCACCTGCACCAGCGATCGGATGCGGGCCGCCAACTGGTCGGGGCTGAAGGGCTTCGCCAGAACGGACGCGGTGTCGGCGCCCATGGTGGCCAGCGACTCCGGGCTGTAGCCGGACGCCAGCAGCACGCGCAGCTGCGGCCAGCGCTCGCGGATTTGACGGGCAAGGTCGATGCCCGAGACGCCGCCCGGCATGACGACGTCCGACACCACCAGATCGAAATTCCGGTCGGTCTCCAGCAGGGTCCGGGCCGACACCCCGTCTTCCGCGGTCTCCACCGTGAAGCCTTCCTGGGTCAGCCCCTCGACCGTCGCCATCAGCACCAGCGGATTGTCCTCCACCACCAGGATGCGCAGCGAGCGCAGGTCCGCCGCCGCCGCCGCCGGGGCTGGGGGCGGTTCGGCCGGCCGTATGTCGGTCAGCGGCAGGTCGATGCGGACGTAGGTACCCTCGCCCGGCCGGCTGTCGATGGCGGCGATCCCGCCCGACTGTCGGGCGAAGCCGTAGACCATCGACAGCCCGAGCCCCGTCCCCTTGCCGACGCCCTTGGTGGTGAAGAAGGGATCGAAGGCGCGGGCCATCACCTCCGGCGGCATACCGGCTCCGGTGTCGGAAACCGCGATGCGGGCGGTGCGGGGCTCCGGCCCTGGTGATGCGCCGATGCGGATTCGGCCGCCGCCGGGCATGGCGTCGCGGGCGTTCAGCACGAGGTTCAGGACCGCCATTTCCAACTGCACCGTATCGACGGCGACCGGCATCGGCGCCGGGGCTATGTCCCAGTCCAGGGCGATGTCGGCGCGAACCGACCGCTCAAGCAGGTCGGCCATCCGGCGCATGCTCTCGCCCAGATCGACCACCGTCAGGTTGACGGCGTCCTGGCGCGAGAAGGACAGCAGTTGCCGGGTCAGCTTCTCCGCCCGATCCAGCGCGGTCCGAGTCCCGGCCAGGAAGCGCTGGCCCTCGGCCGGCAGATGGCGGGCCATCAGATGCAGGTTGGCCAGTGCCGCGGTCAGCAGGTTGTTGAAGTCGTGCGCCACGCCGCCGGTCAACTGGCCCAGCGCCTCCATCTTCTGGCTCTGGCGCAGCGCTTCCTCCAGCCGTTCGCGGTTGCGCACCTCGTCCGCCCAGCGCCTGACCGCGGCACTCTCGGAGGCGGCGCGGCTGTAGGCCAGCCAGGCGATCAGCGCCAGCGCCAGGGTCGCCGGGGCGACGAAGGCGGCGTCCAGCGCCATGTTCCGCCACCAGGAGCGGGCGATCTGCGTCTGGTCCAGCCCATAGACGACATAGACCGGGAAATCGCCGACCCGCTTGTAGGCGAACACGCGCGACAGCCCCTGGACATGGCTGTTGCCGGTGTGGAAGATCCCTTCGTCCGGCTGCCTGCCGATCTCGGCGCGCAGCCCGTGGTCGCCCGGCAGGGTGGGCAGCGCCGCATTCGGCCGTGACGGGTCCAGGGCGGGGTAGCGCATCAGCATCGCGCCGTCCTCGCGGATCAGCGAGATGGACTCCCCCTCGTCGCCGATGATCTGCCGGTAGAAGCTGGCGAAGTAATCCGGGTTGACGATGGCGGCGATCATCCCGTCGAAGCTGCCGTCCGGGCCGCCGGGACCGCTGCGGCGCCGGCTGATGCCGAAGCTGGGCTTGCCGGTGGCGGGATCGGCGACCGGACCGGCGATGAGCAGCCCGGAATCCTGTTCCCGCTGTTCCCGGAAATCCGCCCGATTGCCGACATAGGTCTTGCGCGAGGGGAAGACGAGGCTGGAATTGCGCACGATCCCGTCCGGATCGGTCAGTCCGATGGCGCCGATCTGGTCCAGTTCGCCTTCCAGCGTCCGCAGATAGCGGTGCAGCGACTCCGACTCGGCGATCTCGCGCCAGCTGCGGCCGTGGATGCGTTCGTCCACCCGGTCCAGCGCCTGGGCCATGGTGTCGAACACCTTCAGCACATGTTCGTGCAGGATCAGTGCGTTCTTGCGGCTGTTCCGTTCGGCTTCTTCCTGAGCCTCCCACCGCTCGCGCCAGCCGATGCCGGCGAACAGCACCAACGGCAGGGCGACCGACACCGCCAGGAGGAGGCGCAGCAGGCGCAAGGATCCCCTGCGGTCGGTTCGACTGTCGAGGCTGCGAAAGGGCATCACCAACCATTGCCAACGAAATGGACCGTGCGGGACCCGCGCCGGCAGAGCGAAGCCCGCCCCGGTCACCATGGCCCAAGCATTTAAGGCGGGGCAACTCCGACTTTACGGCAGGGCGCCGCCGGATGCGTCATGGGTCGCAGGTGCAGGCGCGGGGAAAGCGGCCTTCGGTCCAGCGACGGCGGCGCCGGACATCGGATCCGTCCTCGGCCGGCCGCGGCAGTCCGCAGGTCTCGCCCAGCCGGTCCCGCAGATCGTCGAGCAGCGCATTGGTCAGGATGGCGATTCCGGCGAAGAAAGGCTCCCGGCAGCGGGTGGCGACCCGGCTGCAGAAATCTGGAACCCAGCGCAATGGATGACGGTCGAGAAAGCGGACGGCATCGATCATGCGGCCGCGGTCGAGCAATGCCGCCAGCAGCGCCAGTTCCGCGGCGATATGGTCGTCCGGCAGCCGGTCGAGCGGCGACCGCAGCAAATCCGCCTCCAGGCCTGTCCGCCAGTGGGCCAGGGAGGCGGCGGCATCGGCCCGCAACTGCTCGTCCAGCCAGGGACCTTCGGCCGGGCAGGCGTGCAGCTCGCCGCTGTGGTGGATGGCGGCGAAGTCGGCAACGAGCGGGGCGAGGCTGCGGCGGGTGATCCGCTCCGGCAGGTCGCTCACCACCTCGTCGACCAGGGCGGCGGCCTGCAGCGCGTCGTCGCGGTCGAGCGCCAGCGGGCCGCGGGCGACCGGGGCGTTGCGCAGCGCCTCCAGCAGGGCGGCGGTCGGCTCTTCGGCATGCAGATGGGCGAGAAGGTGCAGTCCCTCGGCGGTGGCGCCCGGATCCAGGCCGCCGGTCCCGGTGCGGTTCGTGACGGGGACCCCGCCCTGGCGGGGCGGTGACAAGGCTTCTAGAACCGTGCTCTCCACGCTGTTCCTCCCGGCAGTCTGGCCGGATCGGGCGAGAGTGCCGGGACCGGGCCGCATGGGAACGCTGCACGAATGGTCTTCGTGTTTTATGGAAGTCTTGCGGCGCCGCGGTTTTCGGCCGGATCGTCGTCCGAACGTTTGCGCGATCTGTTGCAAGTCTCTACTACCAGCGGGACAAGCATTGGTCAATGTGGCCAATGGATCGGGGAAAGCCACGGACCGGCGGTTGCCTTGCGACACGATGTCCGGCCTTATCGCAAGTCCCCCGTCCCACACAGGAGTTTCCGCCGCCATGCCGCTCCCCCTCATCGAGCAGGCCGATGCCGCACCGGAGGTCCGCGCCGTCTACGACGACATCAAGGCGACGCGCAACGTTCCCGACGTGAATAATTTCTGGAAGATGATCGCCCACCACCCGCCGACCCTGGCGCGGACCTGGGACAGTCTGAAGGAGGTGATGGCCCCCGGCGCGCTGGACCCGCTGGTGAAGGAGATGATCTTCGTCGCGGTCAGCGTCACCAACAACTGCCAGTACTGCATCCGCTCGCACGAGGCGGCGGCGCGCCGGCTGGGCATGACCGACGCGCAGTTCGGCGAGCTGATGGCGGTGGTGGGCATGGCGAATGAGACCAACCGCCTTGCCGTCGGCTATCAGGTGGAACTGGACGAGCGGCTGAAGTGATCCGCATCAGGCGGCGCGCGGCAGCACCCGTGCCGCCGCCCCGTCCGGACGGCCTTCCAGCCGGCCATCCAAACGGCGCTGCGGCAGACCGTTGATCAGGTCGCTGCGGACGGTGAAATGGGCGATGCTGCGGCCGTCGCCCAGTTCCTCGCTGGCGAGGCGCTCCACCCGCACCTCCACGTCCCAGCCGATGTTGGCCCAGGCGGTGCGGATGCGGCGGGCCAGTTCACGGGCGCCGCGCTCGCTGAAGCTGTCGAGCCGACCGGCCGACGGGCCGGGGTGGAAGCGGGGATAGGGCTGGGGCATGGCCAAGTCTCCTCGATCGGCTGCGGATCGCCGGACTGTCCGGCGACGCGGTGACCAAGGAATAATCCAGAATGGATTTATTTGGCGACTGAAAGCCGATACCGAAGCGGTATAGGAGTCAGGGCTCCTGCAGGCCGACCACGGTGTGCAGGGTGTCGAGATCCTCCAGTGCCACGGCGAACTCGCGGTCGGCCGGGCGGTATTCACGCAGGATCACCGCATCGGTGACGCGGCGCACGAACTCCTTCACCAGCACCGCCTTGTTGCGTTTGACCACCACGACCCCGGCACCCGGCGCCGGCGGCTTGTGCGGATTGACGTGCAGAAGCTGGGCCGGGCGGAAGCGCGGCATCATCGAGTCGCCGACGACATACATGGCATAGGGATCGCGGGCGTTCTTCAGATAGTCGGGCCGGGCGATCCAGTCGATTGGGCCGTCTTCCAGGAACATTTCCTGGTCCACCCCGCCGCGCGCCGCAGCCCGCACCGGCATAGAGGCCGCGGTCTGTGCCTGCGGAGCCGGTGCGGTGCGGAGCAGCGGCGCGAGCACCGGACGGGCGGGGCGGGTCGCCGCCGGGGGAGTTGCCGGCACGTCGAGGCCGAGCAGGAGCGCCGGCTCCACACCCAGCGGGCGGGCGAGCTTGACCGCCCAATCGACGGTCATCTTGCGCTGGCCGGTTTCCAGCTTGTTGATCTGGGGCTGGGAGGTGCCCGCCAGTTCGGCCAGCTTCTCCTGGCTTAGCCCGGCGGCCTGCCGCAGTTCACGCATTGTGGTCATGGTCCGTTCATACCAAAACGGCTTTGGAAAGTCCATAACTGCGGTATAAATCCAGTTGCGCGCAGAAGCCGGCTTGGTCTAAACCATTGCGGTATGACGCTCGACGACTGGCTCACCCGGACCGCAACCAAGGAAGAGGCCTTTGCCGCCCTGATCGGGACGAGTCAGGCCGCGGTCAACCGCTACCGCCATGGCCGTCGCGTCCCCCGTCCCGCCGTGATGGCCCGCATCGCCGCCGCCACCGGCGGGCAGGTGACGGCGAACGATTTCCATGGGCTGGGAGGATAGGGGTGTTTGCAGACAACAAAAAAGGCCCCTTCCCGATGGGAAAGGGCCTTTCCTGTAACGCTGCTCTTACGAGAACAGGCTCGACACCGACCGCTCCTCGCTGATGCGCATGATCGCTTCGGCGAGCAGGGGGGCGATGGTCAGCTGGCGGATGTTGCGCGACACGCGCACCGCCTCGGTCGCCTGGATGCTGTCGGTGGTGACCAGCTGTTCCAGCGGCGAGACGGCGACACGGGCGACCGCACCGCCGGACAGGACGCCGTGGGTGCAGAAGGCGTGGACCGACTTGGCGCCGGCTTCCATAAGCGCGACGGCGGCATTGCACAGCGTGCCGCCCGAGTCGACGATGTCGTCGATCAGGATGCAGCGTCTGCCGTTGGCATCACCGATGATGTTCATCACCTCCGACACGCCGGCGCGCTCGCGCCGCTTGTCGATGATGGCCAGATCGGCGTCCAGGCGCTTGGCCAGCGCGCGGGCACGCACCACGCCGCCGACGTCCGGCGACACGATGGTGACCTCGCCGATGTTCTCGAAGGACTGGCGGATGTCCTTCTCGAAGACCGGGGCGGCCATCAGGTTGTCGGTGGGGATGTCGAAGAAGCCCTGGATCTGACCCGCATGCAGGTCCATCGTCAGAACGCGGTTGGCGCCGGCCTGGGTGATCAGGTTGGCGACCAGCTTGGCCGAGATCGGCGTGCGTGGGCCGGTCTTTCGATCCTGCCGGGCGTAGCCGTAATAGGGAATGACCGCCGTGATGCGCCGGGCCGACCCGCGCCGCAGCGCATCGATCGTCACCAGCAGTTCCATCAGGTTGTCGTTGGCCGGAGCCGAGGTCGACTGGACGACGAACACGTCCTCGCCGCGCACGTTCTCCAGGATCTCGACGAACACCTCCATGTCTGAGAAACGGCGTACGCTCGCTTTCGTCAGCGGCACGCCGAGACAGGTGGAGATCGCCTCGGCCAGCGGACGGTTGCTGTTGCCGGCAAGCACCTTCATCGGGGTCGGCTCTCTTTGCAGGGATACGGCTCAAGGCGCACTGGACGCTTGCGCGCCGTTGCCCCTTGAAAACGGGGCGGACCATAACAAAGGGCCGGGCCCATGTAAACGTTCCATGACGGTGTGGTCTTTCCCCATTGGGGAATGCCGCCCTGCGCGGGCGGCATGACCGTGGACGTCACCGTTGCCCGTTCGGGCTTGGTCAGGTCTGCAGGACGATGGCCGAAAGGCCGCGGCCATAATCCGATTCGCCCCGAAGGCAGGAGCGGCGATAGCTGAAGAAGCGGTCTTCCTCCGCCACCGTGTCGTTGGGGCAGCGCTGGATCACCGTGACTCCGGAATCGCCCAGCCGGCGCGTGACGTAGGCGGCCAGGTCGAACAGGAAATGGCCGGGCTTCCGGGCGGGGGCGAAATAGTCGCGGTTGCGCGGGTCCTCCTCCTCGAACGGGGCGGGGAATTCCGGCCCGACCTCGTAGGAGCGCTGGGCGATGCAGGGACCGATGCAGGCGACGATCCGGTTCGGCTTGGCGCCCAGTTCGACCATGCGGGCGACGGTCGCCTCGATCACGCCGCCCTTGGCGCCCTTCCAGCCGGCATGGGCGGCCCCGATCACCCGCGCCTTGCTGTCGGCGAACAGCACGGGGGCGCAGTCCGCGGTCAGGATGCCCAGCGCGATCCCCGACTGCCGGGTCGCCATGGCATCGGCCTTCGGCGCCGTCTCCGGCGTCCACGGCTCTTCCACCACCACGCAGGTCGGGCTGTGGACCTGATGGCAGGTGATCAGGTTGCCGGGCTCCACCTCCATCCGCGCCGCGGCGCGGGCACGGTTTTCATGCACGGCCGCGGCGGAGTCGTTGGACCCCAGCCCGCAGTTCAGCGAGGCGTAGAGCCCGGTGGACACCCCGCCGGTGCGGGTGAAAAAGGCGTGGCGGATATGGGTGATGTCGTTCAGCGCGCCGAGTGTGATCACGAACGCCGTCCTTCCCTGTTCTGTGGCCTCCCGCATGCCCGACAGGGCAGGGGGCCGCTATGCACGGTCCGCCCGGATTGTCTTGGTGGCGGTTATGGTGCGGTGTCTCCAACCGGGGTCTGCGCCCGCCGTGTCAGAAGCCGGCCGGCGGGTTGGCGTCGGCGAAGGCTCCGGGCGTGGCGAGCGCGACCAGCTTGAACAGCCTGCCCATTTGCGCCGGATCGATCAAGCGGTCCAGCGCGCCGCGGATATCCTGCGCCTGGGCCGGGCTGGCCTTGGCCGACAGGGCCGACGCCCGCTGGCGGATGCCCAGCCGGGTCAGCCACTCCCCCTGTTCAACCGGGCCGAAGGATTGCGCGCCACCCTCCCACGCCGCGGCGGCGATGCCGGCGAAATCGACATGGGCCGTCAGGTCGGCCTCGCCCGGCGCCTCCAGCACGGGGGCGTAGGCATGGCGGCGCATCGCCTGCAGCGTATCGCCGACCGCCGGACCCTGGGCATAGCCATAGTCGATCACCAGCGCCGCACCGGGGGCGGCGGCCAGCCGGGCGCCGATCACGCGCGCCACCGCCTGCGATGCGGGGGAGACCTCGACCACGCTGCCGTCGGGCGCATCGCGGAGCGCGTCCGGCACCAGCCGGCTGCCGGAACTGCCGAAGGCTTCCAGCACGAAGCGGAAGCGCGGCTCCTCCTGCGGGCTGTCGGGGTCCATATCCACCAGCCGCTCGAACCAGCCATGGTTGGTCTTCTGCACCTGACGGATCGGCAGGGCGTCGAAGAACTCGTTGGCGATCAGGATGGTCGGGCCGTCCGGCACGTCCTCCAGCCGGTCGTGCCACTGGACGGAGTCGCCCAGGATCGGCTGCAGCGTCTGGCGCTGCCGTTCGCGCAGGTGCGGGCTGGTTTCCACCAGATGGACGATGGCGTTGTCGCGGAACAGCGGCAGCACCGCCGCCGCCCGCAGCACGTCGGCCATCAGCGTGCCGCGGCCGGGCCCCAGCTCCACCAGATGGAAGGGGCCGGGACCGCCCAGCCGCGCCCAGCTATCGACGCACCAGAGCCCGACCAGTTCGCCGAACATCTGGCTGATTTCCGGCGCGGTTGTGAAGTCGCCGCCGCTGCCGAACGGGTCGCGCCGCATGTAGTAGCCGAAGCGCGGATGGCCCAGCGCCTCCGCCATGAAGGCGCCGACGCTGATCGGCCCGTCCATCACGATCCGGCGGGCCAGCAGGCGCGCCAGACTGTCCGGAGCGACGCTCTCATCCCCCGCCATGGCGTCAGGCCGCGATGGCGTGGCGCCGGCCGCGCACGACCAGCCACAGCCCGACGGCCAGCATCGGCAGCGACAGCAGTTGTCCCATCGTCGCGCCGGCGAACAGGAAGCCCAGCTGCGGGTCGGGCTCGCGGAAGAACTCGACGATGATTCGCGACAGGCCGTAGCCGATCAGGAACAGCCCGCCGACCGTGCCCGGCCGGTGGCGCAAGGCCGGCGTACGGATGGCGATCGCCAGCAGGATGAACAGCACCACGCCTTCCAGCGCCGCCTCGTAAAGCTGGCTGGGATGGCGCGGCACCTGCAGCGGATCGCGCGGGAACACCATGGCATAGGCGAAGTCGGGAGCCGGCCGGCCATACAGCTCGCCATTGATGAAGTTGGCGATGCGGCCGAAGAACAGCCCGATGGGGGCGCAGGCGGCGATGATGTCGCCGAAGACGAAGGTCGAGATGCCGCGGCGCCAGCAGAACAGCCCGATGGCCGACAGCACGCCGATCATGCCGCCGTGGAAGGACATGCCGCCATGCCAGACCTGCAGGGCGTCGAGCGGGTTTTCCATGTAGTAGGGCAGGTTGTAGAACAGCACATAGCCGATCCGCCCGCCCAGGATGGTGCCGATCACCGCCCAGGTCAGGAAGTCGTCGAATTCCTCCGGCTTGGGCCGCAGATCCGGGTCGAGCCGCGCCAGCCCCATGCAGTAGCGCCAGCCCAGCACGAAGCCGGCCAGATAGGCCAGCGCGTACCAGCGGACGACGACCGGACCGACGGCGAAGGCGACCGGATCGATGGTGGGAAAGGCCACCATTGGCAAAGTGGCGGGCAGGGTGGCGAACATAGGAACTCCGGTCAGCGATACGGGTCGGGCTGCGACAGGAAATCCTGCACATAGCGCCGGACACCCTCTTCCAGCTCGGTGAAGGGCTGGTCGAACCCGGCGGCGCGCAGGCGATCCGTCGTCGCCTGCGTGAAATATTGGTATTTGCCGCGCAGATGCTCAGGCATGTCGAAGTACTCAATCCGGGGAGGCAGCCCCAGAGCGGCGAAGGTCGCCAGCGCGAGGTCCTTGAAGCTGCGCGACTTGCCGGTGCCGACATTGAACAGGCCGCTGACCTCCGGGTGGTCGTACAGCCACAGCATCACCGCGACGCAGTCGTCGACATGGATGAAGTCGCGCAGCTGGCCGCCATCCTCGAAGCCGTCCTTGTGCGACTTGAACAGGCGCGCCGGGTTGCCGGCCGTCAGCTGCGGATACAGCTTGGCGACCACGCTCATCATATCGCCCTTGTGGGCTTCGTTGGGGCCGTAGACGTTGAAGAACTTCAGCCCGGCCCATTGCGGCGGCACGAGATCGCCGCCGGCGACGGCGCGGGCGATGCGGCGGTCGACCAGATGCTTCGACCAGCCATAGGCGTTCAGCGGCCGCAGCCGCGCCAGCCCATCGCAGGACCCATCATCGTCGAAACCGGCGGAGCCGTCGCCATAGGTCGCGGCGGAGGAGGCGTAGATCAGCCGGCAGCCGCGCCAGGAACACCAGCGCCACAGGTCCAGCGTCAGCGCGACGTTGTTGGCGACGATCTTGTCGACATCCCGCTCGGTGGTGGCGGAGATGGCGCCAAGATGGAAAACGGTGTCGATCTCGGCTGCATGCTGGTCGAGGAAGGCCAGCGTCTGCTCGGGCGGCACCAGGGCCGCGACCTCGCGCTTGGCAAGGTTCTGCCACTTCTCGCCGTCGCGGAAGCGGTCGATGACCGCCACGTCGGTGATGCCGCGCGCAGCCAGAGCCGCGACAAGGTTGGACCCGATGAAGCCGGCCCCGCCGGTGACCACGATCATAGCGCTGTCCGCTGTTGCTCGACGCGTTTCGTGGGGACTTATAGGCGGGTGGGGCGGGCGGGGCAAGTTAATGGCCCCCTTCATCCCGCCCGCTAGGGCCGGAAGGAGGGGGCCGCAGCGCTGAACCTTACCGCGTCGCCCGATTGGCCGCGCTCACCAGCGCCCGCAGCGAGGCGGTCACGATGTCGGCGTCGATGCCCACGCCGAACAGGGTCTTGTCACCGGTCTTCACCTCGACATAGGCGCAGGCCTGGGCGTCCTCGCCGGAGCCGATGGCGTGCTCGCGGTAGTCGACGACGTGCAGGTCGGTGCCGCAGCCCTGGCGCAGGGCGTCCAGGAAGGCGTCGATCGGGCCGTTGCCCTTGCCCTTGGTGGTGACGATCTCGCCGTTGCGGCGCATCACCACGCTCATGGCGCGGGCGCCGGAGTTCGGGCCGCGCGGTTCGGTCGAATGCTCGACCAGTTCCAGCGGGGTGTCGGCGTCCAGATACTCGGCCTTGAAGGCCGCGTGGATGTCGGCGGGCGACAGCTCCTTGCCGGACTCGTCGGCGACGCGCTGCACGACCTTGGAGAACTCGATCTGCAGGCGGCGCGGGATCTGCAGGCCGTAGTCCTTTTCCAGGATGTAGGCGATGCCACCCTTGCCGGACTGGCTGTTGATGCGGATCACTGCCTCATAGCTGCGGCCCAGGTCCTGCGGGTCGATGGGCAGGTACGGGACCTCCCACTTGCCGGTGTTGGACTTGGTCAGCGCCTTCAGCCCCTTGTTGATGGCGTCCTGGTGCGAGCCCGAGAAGGCGGTGAACACCAGCTCGCCGGCATAGGGGTGGCGCGGATGGACCGGCAGCTGCGTGCAGTATTCCGACACACGGACGATCTCGTTGATGTCGTCGATGTTCAGCTCCGGATCGACGCCCTGGGTGAACATGTTCAGCGCCAGCGTGACGACGTCGACGTTGCCGGTGCGCTCGCCGTTGCCGAACAGTGTGCCCTCGACGCGGTCGGCACCGGCCAGCAGCCCCATCTCCGCCGCGGCGACGCCGGTGCCGCGGTCGTTGTGCGGGTGCAGCGAGATGATCGCCGATTCGCGGTTCTTCAGGGTGCGGCAGAACCACTCGATCTGGTCGGCATGCACGTTCGGCATCGACATCTCGACCGTGGCCGGCAGGTTCAGGATGACCTTGTTGGTGGGCGACGCCCCCCAGGTCTCCATCACCGCCTCGCAGATCTCGACCGCGAAGTCCAGTTCGGTGCCGGTGAAGCTTTCCGGCGAGTACTGCAGGACGATTTCGGTCTCCGGCGTCTCGGCGGCCAGCTGCTTGATCAGCTTGGTGCCGGCGACGGCGATGTCGATGATGCCCTGGCGGTCCAGCCCGAACACCACGCGGCGCTGCAGCTCCGAGGTGGAGTTGTACAGGTGGACGACGGCGCGCTTGGCGCCCTTGATGCCGTCGAAGGTGCGGCGGATCAGCTCCTCACGCGACTGGGTCAGCACCTGGATGGTGACGCCGTCGGGGATCTTGCCCTCGTCGATGACCTCGCGGCAGAAGTCGAAATCGGTCTGCGAGGCGGCGGGGAAGCCGACCTCGATCTCCTTGAAGCCCATGCGCAGCAGCAGGTCGAACATCGCGCGCTTGCGGTCCGGCCCCATCGGCTCGATCAGCGCCTGGTTGCCGTCGCGCAGATCGACCGAACACCACATCGGCGCCTTGTCCAGGGTGCGCGACGGCCACTGGCGGTCGGTCAGCTTCACCTGGGGGAAGGGGGCGTATTTGGACGGGGACTTCGGCAGGGTCGGGATGTTGGTGGCGGTGCTGGTTTGGGTCGCGGTGCTCATGGCGTCGTTCGGCTCCACTGGCGGCCTCGGGCCCCGGTTTGCGGTGCGGGCCGGAGGCGGCGGATCGGATTTTGAAAGGCGGAGGGACCGGCGAGGGGTACGGCCGCAGAGCCGCCGGAAGTGGCTCAGCGACCGTCGGTAAGTCGCAGTCCCGGCCCCTGCCGGGCGACGCCGATGCCGGCGCCTTTGCAAACATCGCTCATGGAACAGACACTTCGACCGATGGAAACGGGATGAGAACGCGACAAACCCGGACGCTTAAAGCGCCGGGCCGAGAAGTCGAAGAAGGGCGTTCTTGCGGTCGATGGTGTTCATGGGGCGCACTGTGCGCAGGTGCGGCATGACTGTCAAGCGCGGATTGGCGAAAATCGGACTGCGGGATGCACCAACCATTGCCGCCGTCAGCCCCGGATCAGCCCCAGATCAAGTGGTAAAGCGTCGGCAGCAGCAGCGCCGTCGCCAGCCCGTTCAGACCCATGCCCAGCCCGGCGAAGGCGCCCGCCACCTCGTTGACCTGCAGGGCGCGCGCGGTGCCGATGCCGTGCGCCGCCACCCCCATCCCGAAGCCGCGGGCGCGCCAATCCTTCACCCGGACAAGGTTCAGCACCCAGGTGCCCAGGCTGGCGGCGACGATGCCGGTGATGATGACGAACACCGCGGTCAGCGACGGCAGGCCGCCGATCTGCTCCGAAACGCCCATGGCGATGGGGGAGGTGACGGATTTCGGCGCCATCGACAGGATGGTCACCTTGGTGCCGCCGCAGATCCAGACCAGCGCCACCGCGCTGAGTGCCGACGCGGCCGATCCCACAAGCAGGGCAACCACCAGCGCCAGGGCGGAGCGGCGAACCTCCTGGAACTGGTTGTAGAGTGGAACCGCGAGCGCCACCGTGGCCGGGCCGAGCAGGAAGTGGACGAACTGCGCGCCGTCGAAATAGGTGCGGTAATCGATTCCCGACAGGCTCAGTGTGCCGGCGATCAGGATGACGGCGATCAGCACCGGGTTCAGCACCGGGCGACGGCCCAGCTTCTCGAACACCCACAGGCCGATCTGGTAGGCGACCAGGGTCAGCGTCAGCCCGGCCAAGGGGCTGGCCGACAGATAGACCCAGATCTGGTGGAGATCGGCGCTCATCTCCGGTCTCCCTTCGCCGAATTTCCGGCCGGTTGCTCTTCCTCCAGCCGCGGATCGCTGCGGCTCAACAGGAAGGCCATCAGCTTGGCGGTCACCGCGATGCCGAACAGGGTGCTGCCGAACAGGGCGACGATGATCGGCAGCGCCTCCGTCTCCAGGCGGGTGACATGCACCATCACGCCGACGCCGGCCGGCACGAACAGCAGGGAGAGGTGACGCAGAAGCCCACCGGCGGTGTCCTGGATCGCGGCCGGCACGCCGCCGCGCAGCAGCAGGCCGGCGAACAGCAGCAGCATGCCCAGCACCGGGCCGGGGATCGGCAGGTGCAGCAGGCGGGCGGCCAACTCTCCGGCCAGTTGGCAGAGCAGCAGGAGCGTCAGGGTTCCGAGCATCGCGGACTCCGGTGGAAGGGGCGCTGTGCGTCCCTTCTACCGCAGTTGCGAAGGCGCCGGGCTGCATTCCGCGAATGCGAGCCTCGCGAATCGGCGATGAAGCTGACTGGAGTACGGAAAGGGAGTTATTGCAGCTTGGTGCGGGCGTGCAGGCCGCGGCGGACGACGGATTGGGCCTCCACCGTCACTTCCTTCTTGCCGAACAGACGCAGGAAGATCGCGTTGACGGTGGCGTGGGCGCTGACCGTCAACGTGCCGGCCGCCGCATCCTCGGCGATCGTCAGCGGCGACAGGTGCGATCCCAGGAAGCCGTTGGGAAAAGCCTTGTCGAAGAAGCTGCGGATATGGCCGTCGCGCTGCGAATCGAACATCACGCGACCGCCGGCCAATGCGGCGGCATCTACGGCCTGCGACAGCCGCGCCTCCACCGCATAGCTGCGCAGGGCGTCGACGGTGCAGCCGGCGCCCAAAGCGGTCGGAATGGCGAGGATCAGGGTGACCACCAGAAGCAGGTGGCGGCCCGTCCGCCGGTCTTCGTGCCCGCCATAGGGCAGGGGACGATAGACCAAAGTCATTGCCGGCCTCCTAAGCAATTGCCTATGCAGAAAGGAGTGTTTTCGTTGGATGCATTACTCTTAGCATCATCCGACAAGCAGGCAAACCAGGAAATGCAGCATAAGCACAGCAAAAATCACGTCGCAAATTGCTATGTATTTTACGCAAAGGCGGTAACTCAAATTTGCGATGCTGCCCGCAAAGGGTAGAGCCCTCCACAGCGTGTGGAGAGCGCAGCCTCGACTTTGAAAATGCCCCCTGTTCGAAATAGATCCGAGACAAAAGCGAGGCAACCGGCCTTCGATCGGGAGCCGTTAAGGGTTCGTTCGTCCTCTCCGCCGGTAGGCTGGCGCCCCGACGCCGTGATCCATGCCGGAGCCGCCAGTGATGCCGTTCTTTCAAATCCCTTTCCGCAACCGCTCAGAGGCGCGGCGACCGGCCCGGCCGCTGCTGGATCATGCGCTGGCGGTTGCGCTGGTGGCGCTGCTGCTGTTCGGGCTGTCGGGCGAGGTGCGCGGCGCGCTGGCGGGCCTGATGGTCCAGGTTGAGGGCGCACGGGCGGCGGTCGTGGCGCGCTGAACACGCGCGCGGCTTCTCCGTTTCCGTTCTGCCGGCTAGACTCGGCAGGCAATGATGGGGAGACGGCCCGATGAAGGGCGGCGTTTGGCGCGTGGTGATGCTTGGTCTGGCGGTGGCGGCGGCCGCACTGGTCTTTCTTGGCGTGGAAATCACGCAGCTGGCGGTCGACGACCGCACCGCCTTCACCCGCGGGCTGGCGATCTGCGGACTGGGCCTGCTGGCGGTCTGGTTCGTCTTCTCCCGCCTGTCGCGCCATTTCCGCGACCTCGAACGGCTGTCCGATCGCCTGTCCGGCACCCGCGGCCGGGTGGATCTGGAGCCGATATCCGGCGGACGGAACGGCGAGCTGGCGCGTCTTGCCGAAGCGGCGATCCTGGCCCGTGGTGGTGAGCGCGGGCTTGGCGACGGACCTCTGGGGGCAGGACCGCTTGGGGGCGGACGCGCGGACCGGGCGCTGCGCGCGGTGCTGGCGCTGGCCGACGAACCCCTGCTGGTCCTCGACGAACTCGGGCGTGTGGAGCAGCTGAACCCCGCCGCCGCACGCCTGCTGGCGGTGGAGGAGGGGGCCGACATCGGCAAGTCCCTGCTTCGCGACGATCTTGCCCGTGCGATGGAGCGGGCACGCGGCGGCGGCGCTCCCGTCACCGCCGTTCTGCGCCGGATCGAAGACGGCGAACTGTCGGCGCGGATCGCCGATCTCGGTCTGAGCGCCGGGGCGATCCTGTCCTTTTCCGCCCGCGGCATGGCCCATGCCGCCGGGCTCAGCGGCAAGCGCACGCTCAGCCTGCGAGTGGCCTATGCCGCCGGCCCGCTTGGCGATGAGGAACCCCTGGCGGCCCTGCCCTTCGTCGCGCTCTGGGTTGCGACGGCGGGGGTGGAGCCGGACAGCGGCCCGGTGATTGCAATCGGCACCGTGCGGCTCGTGGGCGCGCGCATCTTCCCCACCGTGTCGCTCGCCCTGCTGATCGACCCGATCGACCCCGTTCCGGTCGAGGCGACCGCCCGTCACGGCATCGGCACCGCCATGGTGGCGGGCGAGCGCCCGTTCGCCGCGGTGTGGCCGGCGATCCGGGATGCGCTGCACAACTGCATCGCCGTCGGCATCGGCATCGACTCAAGCCTCGGTGCCCTGGCGCGGTCGGCCACCCAGGCCGGTATCGCCGATCCGGCGCTGCCGCCGTCGCTTGATCTCGGGGCATTGGCGGCAGCGCTGGATTCTGATTTGACCGGCGCGTCGCCTGATCGGCTGGGCGAGGCTTTCGGCGTGCCCCGTCACCCGCGCATTGGCTCGAAGGGGGAGGGCCCGCAGGGGGAGGCGCTGTTCCAGGCCGAACTGGCCGTGGCGCTGTTGTCCCGCCTGACGGAGCGCGGAATCCTCACCCAGGGGCAGGCGCGGGCGCTGACTGCCGGCGCGGGCACACAAGTCTCCCCGCAAGCTTCTCCTTAAGCATCCTCCGCCAGCCGGAACCCGCTCACCGACAGCCGGGTTTCCGGCCGCAGATAGTGTCGCGTCCACGGGCCGGCATGGTCGAAGGGCGTCAGGCAGCTGCCCCCGCGCAGGACCATGCGGTTGCCGGCAAGCCGCCCATTGAACGCTTCGTCCGGGACGGCCTTGTCCGCGCCGTGGGGCCGGCGGTAGCCGGGATATGTCAGGAAGGCGTCGCCGGTCCATTCCCACACGTCGCCGCACATCTGCCAGGGGCCGGTGCCGTGGCAGGTCCCGGCGCGGGGATGGCGATGGCCGGTGCCCAGCAGATTGCCCATGCTGTCGCAGCCGGCGGCGACCGTTTCCCACTCCGCTTCCCGCGGCAGGCGCTTGCCGGCCCAGCGGGCGTAGGCGTCGGCTTCGTACCAGCTGACATGGCAAACCGGCTGGTCGGGGTCGAGCGGCTGCATGCCGTAAAGGGTGAAGACCTGCCAGCGGGCGCCGGATTCGAAGCCGCCGCGCTCCCAATAGAGCGGGGCGCTCCAGCCTTCGGCGTGCGCGGTCTCCCAGCCGTCGGTGAGCCATAGGGAGCGGTCGCTGTAGCCGCCGGCTTCGATGAAGGCCAGGAACTCGCCGCAGGTGACCGGGCGGGCGGCCAGCCGGTAGGGCTCCAGCCAGACACGGTGACGCGGCCCCTCATGGTCGAAGCCGGGCAGCGGCGTCGGCCTGCCGACCTCGACGAGGCCGCCGGGCTGCTCCAGCCAGCCATCGGGCGGGGCGCCCAGATGCGGATGGTCCGGCGCCTGTTCATAGGCCGGGCGCAGCGGGTTGCACCACAGGGCATGCTTGATGTGCAGCAGCATCCGCTCCTGGTGGCGCCGTTCATGGGCGATGGCCATCATCAGGGCCGATTCGGCGGTGTCCCACAGCGACTCGTCCAGCGCGTCGATCAAATGCAGCACCGCGCCGTTGATCTGGTCGCGGTGGCGCATGATCTCGGCCGCCGTCGGGCGCGACAGCACGCGGGGAGGCGCGGGGCCGCCGTCGGTGCGGGCGGCGAACAGGTCGAGGAAGGCTGGGTCGGCCGGCCGGTAGCCGGGGCTGAAGGGGATCAGCACCGCGACCTCGAACAGCCAGCTGGTGTGGGCGAGGTGCCATTTCGCCGGCGCGCCGTCCGCCACCGTCTGCACCATCAGGTCTTCTGGCGACAGGGTGGCGACCAGCTCGGCGGTGCGGGCGCGCGCCTTCTGGAAGCGGGTGGCGATGGCTTGCCGGCGTTCGGTAACGGATGGGGCGGCGGCCGGGTCGGCGCTCTGGATGGGATGTGTGTCGGGCACGGGCGGTCCCTCCGAAATCCGGATCTTTCGGAGAGTGTCCACCCGGAGCGCCTCTTTTGGAATGCATGCATCCGTGGTGCGGACGTCACCGCAAATAGCGGCTGCGACAGGACGCCGCATCAGTCAAGGCGCGGAAGATGCGGGGTGATGCGTGGGCCGCTGGCCCAAAAACGAAAAGGCCGCCCAAAAAGGCGGCCTTGTTCATTCGAAGCACAGCTCAGTGTCGGACAAGCCTTACTTGATCTTGGCTTCCTTGAACTCGACGTGCTTGCGCGCCACCGGGTCGTACTTGCGGAACGACAGCTTCTCGGTGGTCTTCTTCGGGTTCTTCTTCTTGACGTAGAAGAAACCGGTATCTGCCGTGCTCACCAGCTTGATGAGGACGGTGTTCTGCTTGGCCATGATCTCGATCCCGACAAAAAATCCGTGCCCCGCCGGCCCGGCGGGGGCGGCGTCGTAGCGGCGGAAAATACCGTCTGACGCCGCAATGTCAAGCGTTATGGGCGGTGAAATCGGCGTCCGACGGCAATTGCCACAGCGACGCCGCCCTCGGGCCCGCTCAGCGCTCCGCCACGGTGTTGACCACCGCGGAGGCGACCGCCCGCTGGTACAGCGCCGGCTCCGCCAGCAGCCGCATGGCGACCTGCAGGTCCAGTTCCGGCTCATGCTCCTTCCACGGACAGGCTTCGCGCAGGGCGTTCAGCGCATGCTCGTCGTCGGCCGCCTTGGACCGCCAGCTGGCGATCTGGGCCGGGCGCAGCCGCCCTTCGCGCAGGTCGGACAGCAGCGCCTCCGGATCGGTCTGGCCGGCCCGGCTGGTGCAAACGGTGGGCTGCACGCCCTGGCGATGCAGGGTGTAGCCGGCCGGCGTGTAGATGCGGCTCCAGGTCAGGAACAGCTCGCCGTCATTGGGAAGGCGGTTGACCGTCTGAACGCTGCCCTTGCCATAGCTGGACGCCCCCACCACCACCGCGCGGCCGGAGTCCTGCAGTGCGGACGCCACCACCTCGGCCGACGAGGCGGACCGGCCATCGACCAGAACCACCAGCGGCAACCCGTCGAGCAGGTCGTCGGGATTGGCGTCGAAGCGCTGGCGGCTTTCGGGATTTCGTCCTTCGGTGGAGATGATCCGGCCGCGGCGGATGAACAGGTCGGCGACCGCGACCGCCTGGTCGAGCAGCCCGCCCGGATTGCCGCGCAGATCCAGAACCACGCCCTGCAGCGTCGGGCCGGCCGCCTGCCGGATGGAGGTCACCGCCGACCGCAGGCTGGAGGCCGTGGTGGCGTTGAAGCGGTCGAGCTTGACGATGCCGACATCGCCGGACAGCGAATAGGTGACGGTGTTCGGCACCACCCGCTCGCGACGGAGCGGCAGCCGGCGGGGGGCGCCGCCGTCGCGGGCGACGGTGAGGGTGAGCAGGGTGCCGGTGGGGCCGCGCAGACGTTCGCGCATGTCCGCCGCGGTCATCCGCGTCGTCAGGTCGCCGTCGATTGCCAGCAGCAGGTCGCCGCCGACGATGCCGGCGCGCTCGGCCGGGCTGTGCGGCATGACGTCATGAACGGTGACTCGCCCGTTGGTGGCGCTGTCCAGCGAAATTCCGACGCCGCCATAGCCTTCGCGCTGGGCGCGCTCGTTGCTGGCGCGCTGGACGCCGGTATAGCGGGAATAGCCGTCGAGATCGGCGGTGACGCCGTCGAAGACGACCTGATACAGCCGTTCCGGCGTGGCCTTCGCCAGGATCGGCGAATGGCTGCGGGCGCGGTCGATGATGCGGGTGGTCAGAACCGCCCAGCCGGCGGCATCGCGGTCCGCCGCGGCACCATACTCCGCCGCCAACGCGCCCGACACGTACAGGCGTACGGTGTTGCCGGTCTGCTCCACCGTCACCGACGGATCGATGGTGCTCAGGCCCTTCATCCCGTCCATTCCCAGACGGTCGAAGGAAACCGGGTCCAGATAGACCTCGGCGATCTTGCCGAATCCGACGGTGAAGACCTGTTCCGTCACCGGGGGCGGCGGCGCGACGATCGCGACCTGCGGCGGCCCGGCAAAGGCGGTGGTGGCGAAAAGGGCGGCGGCGGGAAGCTGGAACGCCAGATGGCGGAGCGAACGGCCCAGGCGGCGCGCCAAGTTCGGCATCGCGGGGATCCGGAAAGACGGCAAGTTAAAAGGCGGCACATGGTGCGGTGCATTCGGATCGCACACGCCGTGATCGCACAGGTTGTGATCGAACTGGGCCATGGGGCGAACCGCGGCCTCCCTTTCCTGCAGCCGGACCGGACGAGGATGTTGCCGATCCCGGATGGGTGATAGATACACCTTCGTTCAGGAGGTCGGGCGGGACAAAATTGCGGGCCGCACCACAATGTCGCGGATTGTCCGATTCTGTGTCGTCAAGGTCACGCTGGTATGGTGGGGATGTGGCCAAAGCTTGGCCGGGCCACGATTCGGCCACATTGCCCAAGCGTTGCCATTGTGCAACGGTGCCGGCAGCTTCCGAGTCGTCAGGCCGAGTCGGCCAACCGGAAGAGCGTGCTGCCGCTGACCGGATCGGCCTCCACCAGAACCACCTTGACCGGGTTGCTGAGGCGGTACGTCCGCCCCGTACGCTGCCCGACCAGCGCGTGTGCGGCCTCGTCATGGTCGTACCTGTCGTCGGGCAGGCTGCTGGCCGGGATCAGGCCGTCGGCACCGCTTTCGTCCAGACGGACGAACAGCCCGAAGCGGCTGACGCCGGAAATCCGGCCGCTGAAGCGTTCCCCCACCCGGTCGGCCAGGAAGGCGGCGGTGTAGCGGTCCACCGCGTCGCGCTCCGCCACAGCTGCACGGCGTTCGGTGCCGGACAGATGCTCGCCGATCTCCGCCAGCCGGCCCAGCGTCTCGTCGTCCAGCCCGCCGACGCCCAGCCCCAACGTGCGGATCAGCGCCCGATGGACGATGAGGTCGGCATAGCGGCGGATCGGCGAGGTGAAATGGGCGTAGCGGTGCAGCGCCAGCCCGAAATGGCCGATGTTGTCCGGGCTGTAGGCGGCCTGGGCCTGGGCACGCAGAATCACCTCGCTGACCAGCGGCGCGTGCGAGGTGCCCTCCACCTTGCGCAGGATGCGGGTGAAATGGCTGGGCGTCAGGTCGGCACTCTTGACCAGCGGATGGCCGATCTCCGCCAGAAAGCCGCGCAGAGCCTCCATCTTGTCCATGGAGGGACGGTCGTGGACGCGGTAGAGGCCGGGCATGGTGCGCCCTTCCAGAATCTCCGCCGCCGCGACGTTGGCGGCGATCATGAACTCCTCGATCAGCCGGTGGCTGTCGTGACGCTCGCGCCGGGCGATCTCTGCGACCCGGCCGCGCTCGTCGATCCGCACCCGGCGTTCGGGCAGGTCCAGCTCCAGCGTGCCGCGCTTGGCGCGGGCGGCGGCAAGCCGGGCATAGGCGCCGAACAGCGGAGCGATGACGCCGTCGGCCAGCTGTGCCGTTTCCTCGTCCGGCCGGCCATCGTGGCAATCCTGCACCTGTTCATAGGTCAGCCGCGCCGCCGACCGCATGAGTCCACGGACCAGCCGATGCCGGATCAGCACACCGTTGCGGTCGATCCACAGATGGAAGGCCAGACAGGCGCGATCCTCCCCCGGCCGGAGCGAACACAGGCCGTTCGACAGCGCTTCCGGCAGCATCGGCACGACGCGGTCGGGGAAGTACACCGAGTTGCCGCGCTCGTACGCCGTCCGGTCCAGCGCCGATCCGGGGCGTACGTAATAGGACACGTCGGCGATGGCGACGATCAGGTGCCAGCCCTCCGGATTCTCCGGGTCGCTGTCCGGCTCCGCCCACACCGCGTCGTCGAAGTCGCGGGCGTCGGCGCCGTCGATGGTCACCAGCGGGATATTGCGCAGATCCTCCCGCTGCATCAGCGCCGGCACCGCCGCCAGTTCCGCCTCGCGCAGGGCGGCATGCGGGAAGGCAGTGGGGATGCCGTGGGCGTGGATGGCGATCAGGCTGAAGGCGCGCGGCTCGTCGGTCGAGCCGAGACGCTCCACCACGCGGGCCTGGGGCTGGCCGGCGCGCCCGGCCGGCAGGATGTCGGCGAAGACGAGATCGCCCGCTTCAGCCTCGCCGCGATTGAGCGGCAGCACCAGGAACTCGGTCTTGTGGCGGCGATCTGTCGGGTGGATGCGCCCGCCATCGGCGCTCGGCCGATAGACGCCGAGGATGCGGCCCTCGCGCTCGCCGTCTATCCGGCGGATGACGCGGGCCTCGTACAGGCGGTCGTTGATGCGGGCCAGCTTCGCCAGCAACGTGTCGCCGACCGCCAGCGGCTTGTCCTCGCCCCGCGACCTCTTTTCCGGCAGCAGGAAGATGCGCGGCGGGTCGCCCTCGCCGGTCCAGGTCAGCGGGCGGGCCGACAACTCGCCGTCCGCATCGGCGCCGGTGACCAGCAGCACGGCGACGGCGGGCAGCGCCTGCGGTGGGGCCATGCGCTTGTTGCGGCCGCGCTCCACCGCGCCGTCCGCCTCCAACTCGCGCAGCAGGTCCTTCAACGTCTCGCGGTCGGCCGATCCGGACAGCTTGAAGGCACGGGCGATCTCGCGCTTGCCGACCGGGGTGGTGCTGGACCGGATGAAGGCGAGGATGGTGTCCTTGCTGGGGAACTGGCTGTCGGTCACTGGGCGGGGAGTCCGTCGGTTCTTGTCACTGGTATGGCTATATAGGGATCAATCGCCATTGGGGCTCGTCGCCCACGGTCTGCCCGCCATCGCGCGGATGGCGTCGCTGCGGTCCAGCGCCTCGCGGAAGCCGGCGAGCGGGAAGCGCACCTCCGTCTTCTCGCCGGCCGGCGACTGGCCGACGATGGAGACCTCCGGCGCCGGCGCCATCTTCTCCACCATGCGGCGGTTGATGTCGGGATCGGTCACGGCACAGGTGTTGGTCTCGAACCGGTAGGGCTTGCAGGGGGAGTCGGGCTTGAACACCGCCCGGTCGGCCCAGACCCGCACCAGCTTGTCGAGGTCCAGCGATTCGGCAGTCACGCGGAAGCGCAGCCCCTCGCGCCATTTGTCGGTCGAGCGCAGCCAGACCAGCCGGGCGGTACGGTCGTTGGTGCCGCGGGCGGTCAGCTCGCACTCGACCTGCCGCGTGCCGGTCCAGAGCTGACAGTAGAGCTTCCAGGACTTGAAGGTCTCGTCGAACTCCTGGAAGGGCTTGTCGGCCGCCAGAGCCGCCGGGGCGGCGCCAGGGGCGATGACCGCCAGCATCGCCAGGGCGAGGATCAGGCGCTGTCCATGGCGGGGGACGGGCATGGGACGATCACTCCCGCCGTTCCGCCCGGCGCCGCAGCAGGTGGTCGGCCAGCACGCAGGCCATCATCGCCTCGCCCACGGGGACTGCGCGGATGCCGACGCAGGGGTCGTGGCGGCCCTTGGTCAGGATGTCGGTGTCGTTGCCGGCGGTGTCCACCGTCTGGCGCGGCGTCAGGATCGAGCTGGTCGGCTTCACCGCGAAACGGACGACGATGTCCTGCCCGGTGGAGATGCCGCCCAGGATGCCGCCGGCATTGTTGGACAGGAACTGCGGCTGGCCGTCCTGACCCATGCGCATCTCGTCGGCGTTCAGCTCGCCGGTCAGTTCCGCGGCGGCGAAGCCGTTGCCGATCTCCACACCCTTCACCGCGTTGATCGTCATCATCGCGCAGGCAAGGTCGCTGTCCAGCTTGTCATAGAGCGGGTCGCCCAGCCCCACGGGCACGCCGGACGCCACCAGTTCCACCACGGCGCCGACCGACGAGCCGCTCTTGCGGATGCCGTCGAGATACTCGGCCCATTGGGTGGCCGCGACCGGGTCGGGGCAGAAGAAGGGGTTGTTGTCGATCTCCGCCCAGTCCCAGCGGCTGCGGTCGATCTTGTGCGGGCCGATCTGCACCAGCGCGCCACGAACCTGGATGGCGGAGCCCAGCACCTTGCGCGCCACCGCGCCGGCGGCGACCCGGCACGCGGTTTCCCGCGCCGAGGACCGTCCGCCGCCGCGGTAATCGCGGATGCCGTATTTCTGCCAGTAGGTGTAGTCGGCGTGGCCGGGGCGGAATTTGCCGGCGATGTCGCTGTAGTCCTTGGACCGCTGGTCGGTGTTCTCGATCAGCAGCGAGATCGGCGTGCCGGTCGTCTTGCCCTCGAACACGCCGGACAGGATCTTCACCTGATCGGGTTCCTGGCGCTGGGTGGTGTAGCGCGACTGGCCGGGACGGCGCTTGTCCATCCAGGGCTGGATGTCCGTTTCCGCAACGAGGTCGATCAGCGACGGGCAGCCGTCCACGACGACACCGATGGCCGGACCGTGGCTCTCGCCCCAGGTGGTGAAGCGGAAAAGCGTGCCGAAGCTGTTGCCGGCCATGGTGACATCCTCCCGAAACGAACCCGCGACCGCAATGCGGTTGCGCGCGTTTCTTGCGGCCTTTCGGCGGCAAGGTCAAGGAAGCGATGCGCTGATTTTTTGAGGGAGTTTTTAAAAGAGGAGGATGGTGCTGCCAGAGAGGATTGAACTCTCGACCTCTCCCTTACCAAGGGAGTGCTCTACCACTGAGCTACGGCAGCGCCGGATACGAACGCCTGATCACAGGATCGGAGGAATGGTGCTGCCAGAGAGGATTGAACTCTCGACCTCTCCCTTACCAAGGGAGTGCTCTACCACTGAGCTACGGCAGCCCCGATAACCGATCATCGCCGGGGCGATGCGTCCGGGTGAGGCGTCCAGGCTAGGCCGCCCCCCGAAGTGGCGCGGGTTATGCCACAGGCTTTTGGGGGATGCAAGCGCTTAAAATCACTCCGTGACCCACTTTTTTTCGCGCCCCCAACAAGCGCCCGAATCACGCCTGCGTCGCAGCGGTCGGAAGCACCGCTTCGGCGCGGAAATCGGGCACGACGGTGCCCAGGATCGACAGAACCCGCTCGCCGTCTCCGGCACGCGCCGCGGCCTCCAGCTCACCCACAGCGCGGTTGATCAGCGCATAGTCGATCAGCCGGGGGGAGGCGAGGAAGACGCCGTCGGCCTCGGTGCGGCTCGGCGCCTCCGCCGCGGTCAGGATTTCCTCGAACAGCTTCTCGCCGGGGCGCAGGCCGGTATAGGCGATCTCGATGTCGACTCCTGGCCGGTAGCCGGCCAGCCGGATCATCTGGCGGGCGAGGTCGGCGATCTTCACCGGCTCCCCCATGTCCAGCACCAGGATCTTGCCGCGGTCCTCCGCGCGGGTGGCACCGTGGGCGGAGGCCTGCAGAACCAGCTCCACAGCCTCGCGCACCGTCATGAAATAGCGGCGCATGTCGGGGTGGGTGACGGTCAGCGGCCCGCCCTGCGCCAACTGGCGGGTGAACAGCGGCACGACAGAGCCGGAGGAACCCAGCACATTGCCGAAGCGCACGGTCATGTAGCGGGTGGCCTGTTCCGTCGCGTCGCGCGGCGGCAGGACGTCCAGCGCCTGGCAGTAGGTCTCGGCGAAGCGCTTGGCCGCCCCCATGACGCTGGTCGGACGGATCGCCTTGTCGGTGGAGATCAGCACCATGGCGAGGCAGCCGGCGGCGCGCGCGGCGTCCGCCACGTTGCGGGTGCCGATGACGTTGGTCAGCGCGCCCTCGCACGGGTTGGCCTCGACCAGCGGCACATGCTTGAGCGCCGCGGCATGGAAGACCAGGGCCGGGTGCTCGTCCTGGAACAGGCGCATGATGCGGTCGCGGTCGCGCACGTCGGCGATCACCGCGCGGGTGTCGAGGCCGGGGAACTTCTCCCGCACCTCCATCTCGATGCTGTAGAGGTTGAACTCCCCGGCATCGAGCAGGATCAGCCGTTCCGGCCCCAGTGTGGCGATCTGGCGGACCAGTTCGCTGCCGATGGTGCCGCCGGCGCCGGTGACGATCACCCGCCGGCCGCCGATCAGTCCGGAGATGGCGCCGCGGTCCAGCACCGCCTGCGGCCGGCCCAGCAGATCCTCCAGCGCGATCGGCCGCACCTCGACGCCCTTGCCTTCGCCGAGAGCCGATTTGAACTCGGTCAGGCTCGGCAAGCGCGACAGCACCAGACCCAGCGCCTCCGCCCGGTCGAGCAGGCTGCGCAGAGTCGATCCCTTCAACTCGGCATTGCCCTTGGTGACGATCAGCCGCTGCGGCCGTTCGCCCTTGCGCTCCAGCGTGTGGACCACCTGCTCAAGATCGTCGGGGCCGCCCAGGACCGGTACGCCGCGCACGGCATGGCCGATGCGCCGGCCCTTGTCGTCCAGGATGCCGACGACGCGGTAGGCCGACTGCCCGGGCTGGTCGAGCGAGCGGATGAACAGCTCCGTCGCGTCGCCGACGCCTAGCAGCAGGACGGGGATGCGCGGCACGCCCTCCACCGCCTCGGCCCAGCTGAAGCGGCGGTCCTTCATGAAGCGGTAGGCGAAGCGCGGCCCGCCGAGCAGAAGCATCTGCACCAGCCACAGGATCGGCGGCAGGGAGCGCGGCAGCAGCTCCGCGCGCGTCAGCAGGAACATCGCCAGGACGAAGCACAGCACCGCCACCGTGACGGCGCGCACCACCTGCATCAGGTCGGGAATGGAGGCGTAGCGCCAGATGCCGCGATACAGTCCGAACAGGACGAAGACGGCTGCCGAGACGCCGACCAGCGTCGGCAGCGCGATGACCAGCGCATCGAAATACAAACCGAAGGCGGAGCCGCCCACCCGCAGGTACAGGGCGACGACCAGGGCGACCCCGGTCATCACCAGATCATGCAGGAACACCAGGGATGCCCGTGCGGACGGGATACGCATGCCGCTAAACCTTGTTCATTCGTTCGGCCTTGAGAGCCGGGGCCGAAGCCGGCCGTCGCCAATCCGGCCGGGTAATCAGCCGCGGGAAGCTTTGAACCATTCCGCGGTGGCGCGCAACCCGGACGCAAGGTCATGGGGAGGGCGCCAGCCGAGCCTTCTACGGATGGGGCCGTCATCCACCGTCAGCGTGCCAGCCAGCCGGTCGAACACCGCGCGCGTGCCGGTCAGCGCCGCCCCCAGCGCCATCAGGCCGCGCGGCACCGGGACCAGCCGCGCCGGCCGGCCCAGCGCCGCAGCGATGGCGCGCACCAGATCGGCGGTCGAAACCGGCTCGCCATCCTGGACCAGGAAGGTCCCGCCGGCGGCTTCCGGATGCTCCAGCACCGTCACCACCGCGTCGGCGAGGTTGCCGACATAGATCAGGCTCCGCCGGTTGTGGATGCCGCCGAGCGGCAGCGGCAGGCCGGTCGCCACCAGCTTCACCAGCGCCCGCATGTTGCCGGCGGCGCCGGGTCCGTAGACCAGCGGCGGTCGGATCACCGCCACCTCCATGCCGGTGCGGGCGGAGATCGCGGCCAGCGCCCGTTCGGCCTCCAGCTTGGAGATGCCGTAGGGGCTGTGCGGGTCGGGCGGCGCCGCGGCATCCAGCGGGGTGGGGCGGCTTTCGTCCACCATCGCCTTGATGCTGCTGAGGAAGACGAAGCGTTTCACGCCGGCCGCCGCCGCCTGCTCCGCCAGCCGGACGGTGCCGGCGGTGTTGACGCGGCGGAACTCCGCCAGCGGGTCGGCGGCCTTGTCGCGCATCACATGGACGCGGGCCGCCATGTGGATCACCGCATCGACACCCTCCAGCGCCGCGGTCCAATCGGTGTCGGGGCCGATGTCGCCGACCACCGCCGGCTCCCACGGCCCCTCGGCGCTGCTGCGCAGGGCGGCGCGCACCCGGTGTCCGCGGGCGGTCAGCAGCGGGACGGTGTGGCGGCCGACGAAGCCGGTGGCGCCGGTCAGGAGAACGCGCATGGGCTGGAATGTCCGTGCTGGTATCGTGTCATGGACTGAACCATGCCTTAGTATCCGGTTTGGCCGGGTGGCGCCACGGCGCAAAGTCCCAGATCCCTTTTCCAGCTTTCGGTTGGTGGTGGGAATGGCTATAAGCTGAATAGGGACGCGTGAATAAGGACGCTACCAAGACATGTCATACATTGTGGACGGTGCAAATGATCGGCACAGCCGGATCATCATCGTCAGCTTTAACTGCGCCGAGTTCGTCAATCGCGTCATTGGCTGTCTGCTCGACCAGACCGACCCCGCCTTCGAGGTGGTGATCGTCGACAATGCGTCGAAGGATGTCGACGGCATCGCCTTGCCGGCCGATCCGCGGTTCCGCATGGTCCGGATGGATACCAATGTCGGTTTCGCCAAGGCCAACAACATCGGCGCCGCCGGTGCCGCCGTCCCCTGGATCGTCACGCTGAACCCCGACGCCTTCCCGCGCCGCGACTGGATGGAGCGGCTGCAGGCCGCCGCCCAGGCGCAGCCCGACGTGGCGATGTTCGGCTCGACCCAGCTGTTCTCGCACGACCCGCGCATGATCGACGGCGAGGGCGACCAGTATTCCATTTTCGGCTTCGCTTGGCGGGTCAATTACCGACGGATGCTGAAGCCGCCCTATTACAGCGGCGAAGTCTTCTCGCCCTGCGCCGCCGCCGCGATGTACCGCCGCAATTATTTCGAGGCGGTCGGCGGCTTCGACGAGGATTTCTTCTGCTATTGCGAGGATGTCGACCTCGGCTTCCGCATCCGCCTCAACGGCGGTCCGGCGGTTCAGGTCGGCGACGCGGTGGTGGAGCATGTCAGCAGCGGCGTGTCCAAGCAGTACGGCACCTTCGCCCAGTATCACGGCGTCCGCAATCTGGTGTGGACGATGGTGAAGAACATGCCGCTGCCGCTGCTGCCGCTGGCCCTCGCCGGCCATGCGCTGCTGGTGGTTTATCTGGTGTTCCGCAGCCTGGGCAGCGATCGCACCGGCGCCATCGGCCGCGGCATCCGCGACGCGCTGTGCGGGCTGCCGCGCATGATGGCCAAGCGCCGCGTCATCCAGCGTGACCGCAAGGCGACGCTGGGGCAGGTCGCCCGCATGATCGCCTGGAACCCGCTGCTGCTGAAGACCCGCGGCCGGCCGGGGCCGCGGAAGTCGCACAGTTCAGACCAGCCGCCATCCGTGGGTATTGAAAAAGCGTAGGGCGGAACGGGCGAACATGCGGATATGCGCGCCGCCCTTGCGCGCCGCCTTGCCGCCGAAATGCACCATGCGCACGTCCGGCACATAGGCGATCTCGCCCAGCGCCATCGCCCGGCGCGACAGGTCGAAATCCTCGAAATACAGGAAGTATCCGTCGTCGAAGCCGCCCAACCGGGTCAGCGCATCGCGCCGGAACAGCATGAAGGCGCCGCTGACCTGCTCCAGCCCGGTCACAACGGCGTCGCCGGTGACGTCGCGCATCTCGTAGCGGTTCAGCCGTTTTGCGAACATCCGCTTGACGGAGGCCGGAGCAAAAGCGCGCAGACCCAAATCCAGCACGGTCGGCCGCCGCTTGCACAGGAATTCCTGCTCCCCCGATGGGCCGAACACCTTGGGCGTCAGCAGCACCGTGCGCGGGTGCGCCTCCATGTAGCGCCAGCCGGCCAGCAGCGCGTCCGGCTCCAGCAGGATGTCGTAGTTCAGGATCAGGTGGTAAGGCGCATCGCCCCGGCGGATCGCCAGATTGTGCCCTGCACCGTAGCCGACATTGCCATGTCCGGCGATCAGCGTCACCGGCGGCCGGCCGGGCTCGGCATAGCGGTCCAGCAGCGGCCGGAACGGGTTGGATCCTGCGTCGCTGCCTTTCGGCACGCCATTGTCGATGATCCACAGCCGGGTCCGCACCCCGGTCCCCTCCGCCAGCCGGTCGGCCGCTGTACCGATGGTGTCGAGCGAGTGGGCCAGAAGCTCCGGATCAGGATGGTAAAGAACGACGGAGAGGTCGAGGAAGGCGGTGGTCATCAGGATCAAGCTTTCGACATGCGCGTCAGCGTCGCCAGCAGCAGCGCGACCGTGATCGCGCCCGGCGCCAGCGTCCAGGCGCCGAAGATCCCGGCGGCCAGCGCCGCCGCGACAAGGACGAGGCTGTAGCCGATGATGGTCAGCACCACGCGGTCATGCCGGCCGGCACCCTTGGCGGCCTTCTGATAGAAATGCTCGCGGTGGGCCTGCCAGATCTTCTCGCCGCGCAACAGCCGGCGCAGCAGCGTGATGGTGGCGTCGGTCAGGTAATATGCAGGCAGGATCAGCGCCGCCGCCCAATCGCCGCGCGCCGCCAGCGAGGCCAGCAGGAAGGCCAGGATATGGCCGAGCGGGATGCTGCCGACATCGCCCATGAACATGCGCGCCGGCCGCCAGTTGTGGGTCAGGAACCCAGCCGCCGCCCCGGCCAGTGCCGCCCCGGCGACTCCGGTCAGCTCAAAATCGCCCATCACCAGCGACACCAGCGCCACGCCGCCGCCGATCAGGATGGTTTCGCTGCCGGCCAGCCCGTCGATCCCGTCCATGAAATTGTAGAGGTTGACGAACCACAGCCACAGGAAGGCCGTCGCCGCCCGGTCCAGCCCCCAGGGCAGCCAGCCCTGCCACACAAGCTGGTCGGACGGCAGCGCCAGCAGTCCGAATGCCACCGCCAGCGCCTGCACCGCCAGCCGCAGCAGCGGCGACAGGGTGCGCCGGTCGTCCATCCACGACACCCCCATCAGCGCCAGCGTCCCCAGCAGCACCGCCCCGGTTTCCAGCGGCCGGCCGAAGGCGATCCCGGCGATGGCGAAGACCGGCACCACCGTCAGCATCACCGCCCAGCCGCCGCCGCGCGGGGTGGGGGCCTGATGGCTCGACCGTTCGTTCGGGATATCCATGATGCTGCTGGCGAGCAGATATCGCAGCACCCGCGTCGACAGGTACCAGCCGACGGCCAGACACAGCACGAAGACGCCGATCAGCGCGGACGAATAGGCGGTGGAAGTCATGGTGGCTCGGACGGTGGAGGAGAGGGGAAGGCTCAGAGCTTGTGATAGCCCTTGTACCACTCCACGAAGCGGGGTAGGCCGATCTCGATCGGGGTCTTCGGTTCGAAGCCCAGCACCTGGCGGCTCAGTTCGATGTCGGCGGCGGTCTCCTGCACGTCACCGGCCTGCATCGGCTCCATCACCTTGACCGCCTCGCGGCCCAGCGCCTGTTCCAGCACGGTGATGAAGCGCATCAGCTCCTCGCACCGGTTGTTGCCGAGGTTGAAGACGCGATGCGGGGCGCCGGTTTCGGCATCCACCGGGGCAGGGCGGTCGAGGGCGGCCAGCACGCCGGCGACGATATCGTCGATATAGGTGAAGTCGCGCTTCATCAGGCCGCCGTTGAAGACGCGGATCGGACGGCCGGCGGTGATGGCGTCGGCGAACAGCCAAGTCGCCATATCCGGGCGGCTCCACGGGCCATAGACGGTGAAGAAGCGCAGGCCCGTCATCGGCATCCGGTAGAGATGGCTGTAGGTGAAGGCCAGCATCTCCGCCGCCTTCTTGGTGGCGGCATAGACCGACACCGGGCTGTCCACCCGGTCCTCCACCGAGAACGGCATCTTGCGGTTGGCGCCATAGACCGACGAGGTCGAGGCGTAGACGAAATGCTTCAGACCGGGCATGCGCCGCGCCGCTTCCAGCAGAGTCACCTGACCGGTGACGTTGGCGTCGACATAGGCGTAGGGGTTCTCGATTGAATAGCGCACGCCCGGCTGCGCCGCCAGATGGACCACGCCCGTCACGTCGCCGAACTGCGGCCACAGCCCCTCCACCGTCGCGCGGTCGGAGATGTCGGCCCTGATGAAGCGGAAGCCGGGCCGGCCGGTCAGCCGGGCCAGCCGCGCCTCCTTCAGCGCCACCGCGTAATAGTCGTTCAGGTTGTCGATGCCGAGGACGCTCTCCCCGCGGTCCAGCAGAGCCGCCGCGACATGCGATCCGATGAAGCCGGCGGCCCCGGTGACGAGGATGGTCATGGTCCGACACCTTGATGTGACAATGGTCCGACGGTCTTATGCCCCAGCGGCGACCGGGGCGCCAGCCTGCATCCACGAGCATCCTGTGACCGGTTCGCACGCTTGACAGCCGATCCGCCCTGCCGGTCTACTGCCCGACCGCGACACACCAGGACCGATGGGACCATCGATGCCCCCGAAGAAGAATCCGCTGAACCTGAACCCGCTGCAGCTGCGCACCCTGACCCTTCTGCAGGAGATCGCCCGTCTGGAGAACGCTCCGGCCGAGGATGAGGAGGGAGGCTTCCAGATCACCTCCCTGCCGCACGCTCACGGCAACCATTTCCACCTCGGCCATGCCGTGGTCGCCGCCAAGGATGCCACCGGCCTGCAGAACGACGCGGTCTGGACCATTCTGGAGCGCAAGGGCATCGTGAAGCGCACCCCCGGCGCCGCGATCCTGACCGCCACCGGCGTCGAGTACGACACCGGCCTGCGCGACCAGATCCTGCACCATTCCGACCACTGATGCCCCAGGCGGAGCCGCGCCAATGGACGACACCGCCGAAACGCCGGACACTCCGCCAGCACCGGTGAAGCCGAAGCCGGCGGCGAAAGACCGTGATGAGCGCCTCGCCGCCCGTCTGCGCGAGAATCTGCGCAAGCGCAAGGAGCAGGCGCGGCAGCGGGGGGATTAGTCCCTCTCCCGACCCGGGAGAGGGCACTCTCGCTCAGGCCAAATCCTTCCTGAACCAGATCTGCTTGTGTCCCGGCGGATAGCCCTCCATCTCCGCCCACACCTCATAGCCCTGCTTCGGGTAGAAGCCCGGCGCCTGGAAGTCGTAGGTGTAGAGCCGCGACCAGCGGCAGCCGCGGATCTTGGCCTCTGCCTCCGCCGCCGCCAGCAACCGGCCGCCGAGGCCGCTGCCGCGCGTGGAGTCGTCCACCCACAGCAAGTCGACATATAGCCACTCCCAATTGGTGTAGCCGACCAGCCCGCCCTTCAGCGCGCCGTCGGCATCGCGGGCGACCACCACAAGATCGCGGCGATCATAGGGGCGGCCGAGCGACGCCTCGTTGTAGGCGCGCAGGCCATCGAAGACGCCGGCCAGATCGGCCGGGGCGGGGGTGTCCGTCACGGACAGGATGAAGCTCTGTGTCATGAGACCAAGCTTAGCCGCGACCGCGCGGAAGACCAGCGCCGTGATAAAGAACCGTCCATGCACCACAAGCGGCCCGGCTTTTCTTGAGCCTCGCCGCGCGCTCGGCTACAAACCAGCCTCAACCTCCCTCCACCCAATCGATACGCCAAGGAGTACCCCCGCGATGGGCATCATGCCGGACAGCTGGATCCGCGAGATGGCCGAGACCAAGGGCATGATCGAGCCCTTCGTCGAGACCCAGAAGCGCGAAGGCGTGATTTCCTACGGCGTGTCGTCCTACGGCTACGACGCCCGGGTCGCCGACGAGTTCAAGATCTTCACCAACGTCGACAATGCCATCGTCGATCCCAAGCGCTTCGACGATTCGAGCTTCGTCGACCGCAAGACCGACGTCTGCATCATTCCTCCCAACAGCTTCGCGCTGGCCCGCACGGTGGAGTATTTCCGCATCCCGCGCGACGTTCTGGTCATCTGCCTGGGCAAGAGCACCTATGCCCGTTGCGGTCTGATCGTGAACGTCACCCCGCTGGAGCCGGAGTGGGAAGGCCACGTCACGCTGGAGATCTCCAACACCACGCCGCTGCCCGCCAAGGTCTATGCGAACGAGGGGCTTTGCCAGTTCCTGTTCCTGAAGGGCGACAGCGTGTGCGAGGTGTCCTACGCCGACAAGTCCGGCAAATACATGGGGCAGAAGGGCGTCACGCTGCCCCGGCTCTGAGCACTCCTATCTGATCGCTCTTCGAAGCGTATCCGCGAAAGAAACAGGTCCATGGACAAGATCCGCATCCGCGGCGGCCGCCCGCTGAACGGCTCCATCACCGTTGGTGGCGCCAAGAACGCCGCCCTGCCGCTGATGACGGCGTCGCTTCTCACCGACGAGACGCTGACGCTGACCAACCTGCCGATCCTGGCCGACATCAACACGCTCTGCAATCTGCTGTTGCAACATGGCGTGGCGATCCACATGGCCGGGGCCGGTGGCGATTGCGCCGGCCGCGCCGTGGACTTCACCGCCCGCGACGTCACCAACACCACCGCTCCCTACGATCTGGTCCGCAAGATGCGCGCCAGCGTGCTGGTGCTGGGTCCGCTGCTGGCCCGCTGCGGCGAGGCCAAGGTGTCGCTGCCCGGTGGCTGCGCCATCGGCGCGCGTCCGGTGGACCTGCACATCAAGGGCTTGGAGGCGATGGGCGCCGACATCCGGATCGAGGCGGGCTATATCGTCGCCAAGGCTCCGGCCGGCGGCCTGCGGGGTGCGGAATACGTCTTCCCCAAGGTGTCGGTCGGTGCGACCGAGAATCTGCTGATGGCCGCCACCCTGGCCAAGGGCACCACCATCCTGGTCAATGCCGCGCGCGAGCCGGAAGTGACCGACCTCGCCGAGTGCCTGGTCAAGATGGGGGCGAAGATCACCGGCATCGGCACCGACCGGCTGGTGATCGAGGGCGCGGACCGCCTGCACGGCGCCCGCCACATGGTGGTTGCCGACCGCATCGAGACCGGCACCTACGCCATGGCCGCGGCGATCACCGGGGGCCGTCTTGACATCATGAACACCCGTCTCGATTTGATCAAAGCGGCGGTCAAGGCGCTGGCTCCGGCCGGCGTCGCCTTCGAGGAGATCGAGAACGGGATCCGCGTTTCGCGCGCGAACGGCGAACTGCACGGCGTCGATGTGATGACCGAGCCGTTCCCGGGCTTCCCCACCGACCTTCAGGCCCAGATGATGGCCCTGATGTGCACGGCGACGGGCGCGGCGATGATCACGGAAACGATCTTCGAGAACCGCTTCATGCATGCGCCGGAGCTGACCCGCATGGGTGCGCGGATCACGGTCCACGGCTCGTCGGCCCTGGTGCGCGGTGTGGAGCGTCTGACCGGCGCGCCCGTGATGGCGACCGACCTGCGCGCTTCGGTGTCGCTGGTGCTCGCCGGGCTGGCGGCGGAGGGGGAGACGATGGTCAACCGCGTCTACCACCTCGACCGCGGCTATGAGCGGGTGGAGGAGAAGCTGGCCGCTTGCGGTGCGGAGATCGAACGCATCCACGGCGGCGACGAGTAAGCGGCGGGGGCGCCCCTCCCGCCATCCCTTAAGGTTGGCCATTCCCGAGAGGTGCCCACGACCATGACGGCCTCAGCCATGACCCCGATCCGCCTGCGCGCCGAAGACGAGGAGGACCTGAAGGTCGTTTCCGCCTGCCTGCAGGACGCCATCCTTCCGGTCGGCGACATGTGCTTCCAGCCCGACGACAAGCGGTTCGTCATGGTCGTCAACCGTTTCCGCTGGGAGGCCGCCGACCGGCCGCGTCCCGGCCCCGTTGCCGACGACGACGATCTGGCTCCCTACGAGCGGGTCCATTGCGGCGTGCGGGTGGATGGGGTGACCGGCGCCAAGCTGCGCGGCTTCGACCTGAAGGACCGCGGCCGGATCCTGGAATTGCTGTCGATGGAGACGATGGAGGGCGGGATCGTCCTGCATTTCGCCGGCGGCGGTTGCGTCCGCCTGGACGGGGAGTCCTGGCGCATGGTGGTGGAGGATCTGGGTGAGCCCTGGCCCACCGGCTGCAAACCCTGCCACCCCGACGAATTGGCCTGAGACGAACTGACCTGAGACTAGCTACGCTGAGCGGCCGGACGGCACGCGGGGCGCCGGTTCAGCGCTCCGCGACCTGGGTGTCGTTGTGGATTCGGCGGATCACGTCCTCCGCGGTCTTCTTATAGGTGACGGTATCCACGTCCTCGCCCGGCGACAGTTGCGAGCGGCGGACGGTGAAGAAGCGGTGGCCGACATCCAGCATGCCGCTGGCCTCGACCAGGATGTTGGTGTCCTTGCCGTCGGCGCTGGGCGAAACGGAAACGATCTGGCCCAACTCTTCGCCAAGCTGACCGGTCACTTCCAGCCCGACAAGATCGTCGCCGGCGCGCGGATCGGCGGCCTGTGCCGACTCGATGTGAGCGAATGGCAGGGTCGCTGCCAGCGCAAGGCCAGCCAATATGGTCTGGAACCTCATGATTCGGGCTCCCATCGTTGATGTGTGTCTCGTATGTCACAATCAACATGGGAATTGCGGGACAGTTCCCAGGGAACGATGCAGGGGTAATCCGGTTGCTGCGGCATGACCAACAGCGAAGGAAGCCCCTCCATGGCTCAGAACCTCAATGGAAAGACCGTGGCCGTTCTCGCCACCGACGGCTTCGAACAGGTGGAACTGACCGAGCCGGTGAAGGCCCTGCGCGACGCCGGTGCCACCGTGCATGTGGTCGCCCCGAAAAGCGGGCAAATCCAGGGCTGGAACCACCATGACCGCGGCGACAAGGTCGATGTCGACGTGACGCTCGACCAGGCCGATGCCGGCCGCTATGACGCGCTGATGCTGCCGGGCGGCGTGATGAATCCGGACAGCCTGCGGCTGGAGCCGAAGGCGATCGAGTTCGTGAAGAGCTTCGTGACTTCGGATCGCCCCATCGCCGCAATTTGTCACGGCCCCTGGACGCTGATCGACGCCGGCGGCGTGCGCGGCAAGCGCATGACCTCCTGGCCGTCGCTGCAGACCGACCTGCGCAACGCGGGCGCGACCTGGGTCGACGAGCAGGTGGTGACCGACCATGGTCTGGTCACCTCGCGCAAGCCCGACGACATTCCCGCCTTCTGCCGCAAGATGATCGAGGAATTCTGCGAAGGCCGCCACGCCGGCCATCGCCACGCGGCGGAGTAGGGAGCGCGCGGTGATTTTGGCGGAGTTAGACCCCCACCTAACCTCCCCCGCTGGGCGGGGGAGGGACTGCCGCAGCTTTGCCAATACAGCACTTAGTCTCCTCCCCCGCCCAGCTCTCGCACAAAGCTATGCTTTGTGCTGACGCGACAGGCGGACCGTAGGTCCGCTGAGAGCGGGTGAGGATTAAGGTGGGGGCAATCGAAGCCCGCACCTACACAAATTACCCCTACGCCGTAACCAACGGCGACAATCCATTTTGGATCGCCCACACCGCGGCCTGGGTGCGGTTCTGCGCGTTGATCTTCCGCATCACGTTCTTGAAATGCATCTTCACCGTCGATTCGGTGATGTGCAGGTTGCGCGCGATGGCCTTGTTCGACTGGCCGGCAAGCAGGCAGCGCAGGATCTGCACCTCTCGCTTCGACAGGTCGCCGCTGGGTGGCATGGAGATCGGGGTCGGGCTGTGCTGCGGGCGTTCGTTGGCGGCGGCCATCAGCAGCCCGGCGACGTGGGTCGGATAGACCACCTCGCCCAGCATCACCAGACGCAGCGAGCGCAGCAGGCTCTCGCTCGACATGCTCTTATTCAGATAGGCGTCGGCGCCGGCCTTCAGCGACTGGGACAGGCTGCGGTCGGCGATGGTGTCGGCCAGCACCGCAATCCGGGCCGATGTGCCGTCGCGCAGGCGCCGGATGCCGGCGATCTCCTCTGGCATGCCGTCCTGAAGCGCCAGCACGATCAGGTCGGGCTCCTCGCCATCGGCAATGAGGTCAAGCGCGTCGTCGGCGCTGGCCGCGTGGGCGCTGACCCGGAAGGGGCCGCCGCCGATCAACGTTGCCAAAGCCGCCGAAAACAGCCGGTCATGGTCGACCAGCATCACATTCCATGTCGTCATCGATCATCCTCCGCTGGGCCACCCTTATCACCGGGCGGCGGCGATCCCCCCTTTTTGTCCGCGCCTGAAGGATCAGGCCAAGGGCCGGACCGGTCGATCCGGCCCACGCAGACTCCGAACATAGAGAATTAGAACAATATTGTTCGGAACAGCGGGCTTTACGCTTCATGCCGGGATGATTTATACGGTTCATTAACCAACGGCGCAAGGTGAGAACAGGAAAGTCACAGGCAATAGATCAGATTTGGCAGGAAATTGAACGCAGATCCGTTCATTCGATATTTAGGGGTAGCTGCGCCAAAGTGCGGCGCGAATGAACCGCTTTCCCATTGGGGCTTTTTGGTGTTCTTGGCCCTACTGAGGAGCGGTCCGCTGAAAATAAGGGGACACGATGGAGTTCGAGCTTCAAGCGCGCGGTGGTTCGCGTAGCGCGGGCAATCCCACGCGGATTTTTCTGGTGGTCGACGAGCAGCCGATGGTGCGCCATGGCTTCGCTCTGTCCATCGGCGAAATCTGCCCTGGGACGCGCGTGCTGGAGGCCGGGTCGTTGGATGAAGCGCTGAACATCTGCCGCCAGACCCCCGAGCTGGCCCTGGTCCTGTACGACCCTGGGCCGCCGCGCGGGGACGACGAGGATGCCGGCGGCGGCGCCATCGCCGGGCTGCGCCGGCTGAAGGAGACGTTGGGCGAGGTGCCGATCCTGATCCTCACCAACTCCGACGAGGTTGCCGACATCATCGACAGCGTCCGCATGGGGGCCCGCGGCTATGTGTTGAAGACCAGCCCGCCGGAGGTGCTGGAGCATGCCATCTCGCTGGCGCTCAGCGGGGACATCTTCCTGCCGCTGCCGCGCGCGGTGCTGAACGGCGCGCTGGCCGAGGGGCCGCGCGGCAACGACGACATCCTCGACCGCCTGACCGATCGCCAGCGCGACGTCTTCGAACTGCTGCTGGCCGGCCATTCCAACAAGGAGATCGCCCGCGGCCTGGGCGTGCTGGAAGGCACAGTGAAGGTGCATGTGCGCGCCATCATGCAGAAGCTGGGCGTGCGCAACCGCACCCAGGTCGCGGTGGTCGCGGCCCGCAACGGCTGCTTCAACGGCGAAGGCTGAGCGGAGCCGTTTCGTCCGCATTGCCTGTACGGCTTCGCTTCCGGCAGACTGGCGCCCGCATCATCCAGTTGGGGAGCGGGCGCTTGGTTCAGATGGCGGTGGCCGACAGGCCGGACAATTCGGCGCTCGATTCAGGGTGCGGGGGAAAAAAGGTCGCCGTCCATGGCGCGGCGACCGTCCGGTTCGAACATCGCCAGGGCGAGACCCGTCTGGCGACCCTCTACCACCACGACCCGCTGCGGGTGCTGATGCCGACGCCGCGCCGCGATGATCTGCCCATCGCGGTGCTCGCCACCACGTCCGGCGGAATGGTCGGCGGCGACCGTCTGGACATCGCGCTGTCGGTCGGGCCGGGCGCCAGGGCGCTGGTCACCACCCAGGCGGCCGAGAAGGTCTATCGCTCCACCGGCGCGGACTGCCGCATCGACACCGCCTTGTTGGTCGAGGACGGCGCGTGGCTGGAATGGATGCCGCAGGAGGCCATCGTCTTCGAAGGCTCCCGCCTGCGCCGCCTGACCCGCATCGACCTTTCGGGCGACGGGCGGGTCATCGCCGGCGAGATGCTGGTCTTCGGCCGCGCCGCCTTCGGCGAGACGGTCACCCGTGGCCTGATCCGCGACGCGTGGGAGGTCGCCCGCGACGGTCGCCTGATCTGGGCCGACGCCCTGCATCTGGACGACGACATCGCCGAGGCGCTGGCCCACCCCGCCGGCTTCGGTGGCGCCGCCGCCTGCGCCACCCTGCTGCACGTCGCTCCTGACGCTGCCCGCCATCTCGATGCCGTCCGTGCGCTGGCCGAACCGCTGGAGGGCGCCCGCATCGGCGCCACCGCGCTGGACGGCCTGCTGATCGTCCGCATCCTCGGCGGCGACGCCCGCGCCGTGCGGCGCGCCTATGCCGCGCTGTGGTCGGGCCTGCGCGCCGAGGCCGCCGGCCTGCCCACCCGCCTGCCGCGTCTGTGGGAGGTCTGAGGACGGCCCTGAAGTTTCGAGACCAGCACATTCAACCCCCTACGTCATACGACGCACTTGGCGCACCGCGTCGCCGTGGCATAATCGCCGGCAACGAACAGGGTGGCGAAAGGGCAATCCCCCGATGAACCTGACAGGGCGCGAGAAGGACAAGCTGCTCGTCGCGATGGCGGCGATGGTGGCGCGGCGGCGGTTGGAACGCGGGGTCAAGCTGAACCATCCGGAGGCGGTCGCACTCATCACCGACTATGTGGTGGAGGGTGCGCGCGATGGCCGCACGGTGGCCGAGCTGATGCGTGACGGCGCCACCGTGCTGACCCGCGATCAGGTGATGGACGGCGTGGCCGACATGATCCACGACATCCAGGTTGAAGCAACTTTCCCTGACGGCACCAAGCTCGTTACCGTCCACCAGCCGATCCGTTGAGGGGGACTGCCCGATGAAACCCGGTGAAATCTTCCCGGCGGCCGGCGAGATCGTGCTGAACGATGGCCGCGATACCGTCGAACTCGACGTCGCCAATGCCGGCGACCGGCCTATCCAGGTCGGCTCGCACTTCCACTTCTATGAGACCAACAGGGCGCTGTCCTTCGATCGCGAGAAGGCTAGAGGCTTCCGACTCGACATTCCGGCCGGGACGGCGGTGCGCTTCGAGCCCGGCCAGACCCGCCGCGTGACGCTGGTCGCCTATGGCGGCGACCGGGTGGTGATCGGCTTCAACCGCATGGTCAACGGCGCCCTCTGACGGGCCGACAGGGAAGGGCGAACAACAATGGCGCACCGCATCGACCGGGCCGAATATGCGGCCCTCTACGGCCCGACCACCGGCGACCGCATCCGGCTGGCCGACACCGACCTGATCGTGGAGGTCGAACGCGACCACACCGTCTATGGCGAGGAGGTGAAGTTCGGCGGCGGCAAGGTGATCCGCGACGGCATGGGACAGTCCCAGCGCTCGCGCCACCAGGGGGCGGTCGACACCGTCATCACCAATGCCCTCATCATCGACCATTGGGGCATCGTCAAGGCCGACATCGGCATCACCGGCGGGCGCATCGCCGCCATCGGCAAGGCCGGCAATCCAGACATCCAGCCCGGTGTCGACGTCATCATCGGTCCGGGCACCGAGGTGATCGCGGGCGAGGGCAAGATCGTCACCGCCGGCGGCATCGATGCCCACATCCATTTCATCTGCCCGCAGCAGGTCGACGAGGCGCTGAACAGCGGCGTCACCACCATGCTGGGCGGCGGCACCGGCCCGGCCGCCGGCACCTCCGCCACCACCTGCACGCCGGGACCGTGGCACATGGAGCGGATGCTCCAGGCCGCCGAAGGGCTGCCGATCAATCTGGGCTTCTTCGGCAAGGGCAACACCAGCCGTCCCGACGCGCTGCTGGAGCAGATCGCCGCCGGCGCTTGCGGCCTGAAGCTGCACGAGGATTGGGGCACCACGCCGGACGCCATCGACACCTGCCTGACGGTCGCCGACCAGCTCGACGTGCAGGTGGCGATCCACACCGACACCCTGAACGAATCGGGCTTCGTCGAGGACACCATCGCGGCGTTCAAGGGCCGCACCATCCATACCTTCCACACGGAAGGGGCGGGCGGCGGCCATGCGCCGGACATCATCCGGGTGGCCAGCCTCGGCAACGTGCTGCCCAGCTCGACGAATCCGACGCGGCCCTTCACCATCAACACGGTGGATGAGCATCTGGACATGCTGATGGTGTGCCACCACCTCAGCCCGCGCATTCCGGAGGATGTCGCCTTCGCCGAAAGCCGCATCCGGCGCGAGACCATCGCGGCGGAAGACATCCTGCACGATCTGGGCGTCTTCTCCATGATCTCGTCGGACAGCCAGGCGATGGGCCGGCTGGGCGAGGTGTTGATCCGCACCTGGCAGACCGCCCACAAGATGAAGCTCCAGCGCGGCCGGCTGCCGCAAGAGACCGGCGACAACGACAATTTCCGGGTCAAGCGCTACATCGCCAAATACACCATCAACCCGGCGCTGTCGCACGGCATCGGCCATGTCGTCGGTTCGGTCGAGGTCGGCAAGCTGGCCGATCTGGTGGTGTGGTCGCCGGCCTTCTTCGGGGTGAAGCCGGACATGGTCATCAAGTGCGGCACCATCGCCGCGGCTCTGATGGGCGATCCCAACGCCTCAATCCCGACGCCGCAGCCGGTGCATTACCGCCCGATGTTCGGCGCCTTCGGCCGGGCGATGCAGGCCAGCAGCGTGACCTTCGTCAGCGCCAAGGCGATGGAACTGGAGGTCGGCCGTCAGCTGGGTCTGCAGCGCGAACTGATCGCCGTCCAGGGCACCCGCACCGTCGGCAAGAAGGACATGATCCACAACGACGCCACCCCGCATATCGAGGTCGATCCGGAGACCTACGAGGTGCGGGCGGATGGGCAATTGCTGACCTGCGAACCGGCGGACGTCCTGCCGATGGCGCAGCGGTATTTCCTGTTCTGATGGTAGGCTCCCTCTCCCGTGCCGGGAGAGGGTAATGGTTGCGAAGGCTCAAACAGTTGATCGGTGTATTCGACTCAGGACATGGCGGATTGACGGTGCTGCGCGCCCTGGTGGACGCGGCTCCCGACCGGCCCTTCGTCTATCTCGGCGACCATGCCGCCGCTCCCTACGGCCCGCGCAGCGAGGACGACATCTACCGGCTGACCATCGCCGGGATGGACCGTCTGTTCGCCCAGGGCTGCCGGCTGGTCGTCATCGCCTGCAACACAGCCGCCGCGGTGGCGCTGCGCCGGCTGCAGCAGGAATGGCTGCCGTCGGCCCATCCCGGCCGCAATGTGCTGGGCGTGCTGGTGCCGATGGTGGAGGCGATCACCCGCGTGCCGTGGATGATCGACACCGTGCCGCCCGACCACCTCGCCGAGCCGCGCAGCGTCGGCATCTTCGCCACCGCGGCAACGGTCAATTCCGGCTCCTTCCCGCGGGAGATCGGCAAGCGTGCTCCATCGGTCCGCGTCGTGCAGCAGGCCTGTCCCGACCTCGTGCCGCTGATCGAGCGCGGCGCGTCGGATGACGAGATCGAACCGGCGGTTGACGGCTATGTCCGGGTCCTGCTGGACAAGATGGGCAGCCAGCCGCTGGATACGGTGGTGCTGGGCTGCACCCATTATCCGCTGGTCCGCCACCTGTTTACCCGCGCGCTGCCGCCGGGGGTGGAGGTGCTGTGCCAGCCGACGCTGACCGCCCGCTCGCTGGAGCAGTATCTCGACCGCCACCCCGAATACCGGCCGGATCCGGCCGAGCGGGGACTGCGCTTCTTCACCACCGGGGACGCGGCGCTGGTCAGTGAACTGGCCGGCCGTTTCTTCGGCCACCCGACCCCCTTCGAACGGCTTCGCTGATGACCGACCCTGCCCGCCGCGCCACCCGAGTCCATGCCCGCGGCCACTGGCCCGCCGAGCAGGCGGCCGGCACCGTGACGCTCGCCTTCGATGACCGCTTCCGCCGCCGCATGGCGATGACCGACGATGCCGGCGGCGCCTTCCTGCTCGACCTGCCGCGGGCGGTGGCGCTGGACGACGGCGATGGGCTGGAGTTGATCGACGGCAGCTTCCTGCGTGTGGTCGCCGCCGCGGAGGAGTTGATGGAGGTCCGGGTGCCCGGCCCGGTGGAGGCCTTCGCGCGGGTCGCCTGGCATCTCGGCAACCGTCACCTGCCGGTGCAGATCGTCGGCGACACCATCCGCCTGCGCCGCGACCATGTGATCGAGGACATGCTGCGCGGACTGGGGGCCGAGGTGCGTGACGTGAGCGCGCCCTTCATGCCGGAAGGCGGCGCCTATGGCGGGCATTCGCATGGCGGCGGGCATGGGCATTCGCACTGAAACCGGTACGATTGGGGTGAACGATAGCGTCTCCACCCACGCCCTGACGCGCCTGCTGGCGTGGCTGTCGCCGAGCTTTCCGGTCGGCGGCTTCTCCTACAGCCATGGCATCGAGGCGGCGGTGGAGCAGGGGCTGGTGCGGGATCGGGCGACGATGATCGTCTGGCTCGACGGCATCCTGCGCCACGGCGCCGGGCGAACCGATGGCATGCTCTTCGCTGCCGCTCATCGCGCCGTGCTGGCCGGTGACGAGGCCGGCTTCGCCTGGGCGGTGGAGCGGGCCGACATCCTGCGCGCCACCGCCGAGACGGCGCTGGAATCACGGGCGCAGGGGCAGGCTTTTCTGCTGGCGATCCGCGCCGCTTGGCCGCTCGACGACCTGCCGCGCTGGGATGCGGTCATAGCATCCACCGGCCGCCCGGTCGCCTATGCGGTCGCGGTGGCGCTGGTGTCGGCGCTGATCGGCGTGGCGGAGGGGCCGGCGCTGACCGCCTATCTGCACGCCTTCGCCGCCAATCTGGTGTCGGCCGGCGTCCGGCTGGTGCCGCTGGGACAGACCGACGGGCAGCGGGCGCTGGCCGCCCTCGACCCCATCACGCATGGCGCGGCGGAGGCGGCGCTGGCCGCCCCGCTGGACGATCTCGGCGGCCGGGCGATGGCCGTCGACTGGACCTCGATGATCCACGAAACCCAATATACGAGGCTGTTCCGCTCATGAGCGCTCTCCCCGCTATCGAAAAGAGCCACGCCGGTCCGCTTCGCGTCGGCATCGGCGGTCCGGTCGGCTCCGGCAAGACCGCGCTGACCGACGCGCTGTGCAAGCGCATGCGCGACGATTGGGAGGTGGCGGCGATCACCAACGACATCTACACCAAGGAGGATGCGGAATTCCTCACGCGCTCCGGCGCGTTGAAGCCGGAACGGATCATGGGGGTGGAGACCGGCGGCTGCCCGCACACCGCGATCCGCGAGGACGCCTCGATCAACCTTGCCGCCGTCGACCAGATGAACGCGAAGTTCCCCGACCTGGATCTGATCTTCATCGAATCTGGTGGCGACAACCTGGCGGCGACCTTCTCGCCGGAGCTGGCCGACATCACCATCTACGTCATCGACGTGTCGGCCGGCGACAAGATCCCGCGCAAGGGCGGGCCGGGCATCACCCGGTCGGACCTGCTGGTCATCAACAAGACCGACCTCGCCCCGATGGTCGGTGCCAGCCTGGAGGTGATGGACCGCGACGCCCGCAAGATGCGTGGCGACCGCCCCTTCGTCTTCACCAACGTCAAGGCGGGCGAGGGGCTGGACGCCATCCAGTCCTTCATCGTCCAGCGCGGCGGCCTGCCGCTGCCGGGCTGATCCTCCTCCACAACTGGAAGAAGATTCGCGTTCGGGAACCTCCGGCTTGACCATGCTGTTCATACGGCATGAGACGATTCAAGCCGGAGGATGCCCCGATGATGCGCCCGACCCCCAGTAGGACCTTGGGCACGGCCCTGCTGCTGGCTGCGCTGGGCCCCTTGACCATCGCCGCGCCCGCGCTGGCGGCCGACGACTGCACGGCGGGGCTCGACCGGCTGGGACAGCAGGCGGCGGCACTCGAAGCTGCCGGCCCAGGCACCCCCGCTCCGGTGACCCAGCAGGAAACCGCACAGCTCCGCGCCCTGCAGCAGGCGGCACAGGCCGCCGCGCAGAAGGGCAACGCCCCCGCCTGCCAAGCAATCCTGGGCGAGGCGGCGGCCCTGCAGGATTCCATCGCCCATCCGCGTGCGGTCGCCGCCGACGAGCTTGAGGACGCCAAGCTGCGCAGTCCGGACGGCAAGGATCTCGGCAGCGTGTCCGAACTGATCATCGATCCCGCCAGTGGCCGGGTCGCCTATGCGGTGGTCGAGCTGGGCGGCTTCCTCGGCATCGGCGAAAGCCATTTCCCGGTGCCTTGGGCGCTGTTCTCCCCGTCCGGCGACGGCTATGTCCTGAATGTGCCGAAGGACAAGCTGACCAACGCCCCGCGCTTCGACGAGAAGAACCGTCCGAACATGAACGACCGCCAATGGGCGATGGCGGTCCACACCTATTACGGCGTGCCACCCTACTGGATGCGCGATTCGGCGACGCTGGCCGCCATCGCCGGTTCGGCGGGCGGCGGCGATGCCTCGGCCGGGCCGCTGCGCCAGGAGGTGCAGCGCCTGTCGCAGGAGGTGGCGCGGCTGAACCGCGAACTGCAGCAGGCCCGCGGCGCCGCGGGTTCCAGCGGTCAGGAGGGAAGCAGTCAGGGCGGCGCCTCGCAATCGGCGCCGGGGTCTGCTTCCGGGACGCTCTCCGGGAACGGCACCCCCCAGCCGCCGGTTTCCCAACAGTGACGCGATAACGATCCGATGGCGGACGATCCCAGACCGGGACCCGCATTCAGGAGGACCGACATGGAACTCTCTTCCATCACCGAAACGGCCCAGCGCAACCTGCGCGGCCTCAACGACCGTATCCAGGGATCCGATTGGGCTTCCGGCGGCGGCTATGGCATCAATGTCGGGCATACCGAGCGGCTGGCCTCGTTGGCCGGCGGCGTATTGCTGGCGGCCCTGGGCCTGCGCCGTCCCAACTGGACTGGCGCCGCCATGGCGCTGGCCGGCGGCGCTCTCGTGGCGCGCGGGCTGACCGGCTATTGCCCCGGCAAGGCGATGCTGTCCGATTGGACTCACAACGACCGGGCGGCCATTCCGTCGCAGGATGTGAATGAGGGCGTCAATCGCTACTCCCGTCATCCCGGCGACATCTATAAGGAGGCTTGCGAGGAGGAGATCGTTGACGAGGCCTCAAAGGAATCCTTCCCGGCCAGCGATCCGCCGTCTTTCACGCCGGGTGTTGCCCGCTAAAGAGGCGGATCGCACAAGCGGCGTGGTGCCATAACAGAAATGTCATCAAGAAACGGTCTGCCGGTCCCATGCCGGCAGGCCGTTTTGATGTGGATCAATGAAAGACTGAAACAGTAGCAATTCTGCTTTTACTAACCGCCCCCAGAACAATGCTGCGCAATGATTGAGGCGCATGTGCGGATCGCGCCCATTGCACGTTGCGGACCTCCAGCGATTGGTTTATGGTGCACTGCACAAGGAACGCCGCGTGATCTCACCCGGCGAAAGGCGGCCGGGGTTGCGGCCGCTCCTCCCGTCCCATCGACCGCAGGACAGTCCGCATGACCACGATCATTCCCGCCGCCGCCACGCTCGAAGGCAAGAAGGGGCTCGTCCTTGGCATTGCCAACGACCAGTCGATCGCCTGGGGCTGCGCCCGCGCCTTCCGCGCCATGGGCGCCGACCTCGCGGTCAGCTATCTGAACGACAAGGCCAAGAAGTTCGTCGAGCCGCTGGCCCAGCAGTTGGAGGCCGAGATCTTCGAACCGGTGGACGTCACCGGCGAAGGCGAGCTGAAGGCCATGTTCGACAAGATCGGCGAGAAGTGGGGCAAGCTCGACTTCGCACTGCACAGCATCGCCTTCGCGCCGAAGGAGGATCTGCACGGCCGCGTCGTCGATTGCTCGCGCGATGGCTTCCAGCAGGCGATGGACGTCTCCTGCCACTCCTTCATCCGCATGGCCAAGTATGCCGAGCCGTTGATGAAGGATGGCGGGTCGCTGTTCACCATGTCCTATTTCGGCGCCAACCGCGTCATCGACAATTACGGCGTCATGGGGCCGGTCAAGGCGGCGCTGGAGGCCAGCGTGCGCTATCTGGCCGCCGAGCTGGGCCCGAAGGGCATCCGCGTCCACGCCATCTCGCCCGGCCCGATCAAGACCCGCGCCGCCTCCGGCATCGCCCATTTCGACGAGCTGATGAACAAGGCCGCCGAGCGCGCGCCCGAAGGCCGTCTGGTGACCATCGAGGAGGTCGGCTACACCACCGCCTTCCTCGCCACCGATGGCGCCAAGGGCATCACCGGCGACACCACCTATGTCGATTGCGGGTACTCGATCGTCGGTTGAGAGTTGTCAGCTTATGATTGAAGAACGGGGCGGGTGCGGCGACGCATCCGCCCCGTTCCGTTCCGGCTCGCTTCCCGCGGGTGCGTCAAATTGCCGTGTGACGCCGGCGGCTGTTTGGGTGGGCTGGTAACACCATCCATAATCCTCCCCAACGAGGTGCCGGTTAAGGGGGGAGGCCGCAAGGTCATGGGCGCCATCACATGGCGACGGCAGTTGAGCGTCGGGCAGCCGGCCATCGACGACGATCACAAACACCTGATCGAGTATCTGAACGAACTCGACGCTGCGCTGGCCGCCCCGCGGTTCCAGCCGGTTCGCGTTGCCAAGATCCTGATCAAACTTCTGGAATACACCAAGGAGCATTTCGCCCGCGAAGAGCGGATCATGCAGATCGTGCATTACCCGAAATTCGACGAGCATGTCGCCATGCACCGCGCCGCGGTCCAGAAGGTCAGCGAGCTGTCGAATCAGTTCTCCAACGAACCCACCCACGAGAACGCAGAGAGGCTCTATAAATTCACCGCCGACTGGCTGGTCCGCCACATCATCCTGACGGATACGCAGTTGACGCCGTATGTTCGCGGCGTGTGGGCGTGAAGCGTTTGAGAGGCGGCGGGCGAAGCCTTACCCCACGAACTCCGCCGCCCGATAGCCCTGGGCGTAGAGCAGGGCGGTCAGGTCGCCATGGTCGACGCGGGCGCGGGCTTCGGCGGCGACCACCGCCTTGGCGTGGAAGGCGACGCCGAGACCGGCGGCCAACAGCATCGGCAGATCGTTGGCGCCGTCGCCGACGGCCATGGTCTCCGCCATCGGCACGCGGTGCTCGCCGGCATAGGCCATCAGCGCCTGCAGCTTGCTGTCCTTGTCCAGGATCGGCTCGATCACCTTGCCGGTCATCACGCCGTCGACCACCTCCAGATCGTTGCCCCGATCATCGTCGAAGCCGATCCAGCTGCGCACCCGGCCGGTGAAGCAGCGGAAGCCGCCCGACACCAGGACGCAGGCGGCGCCGTTGGCGCGCATGGTGCCGACCAGTTGGGCCGCGCCCGGCATCAGGGTGGCGCGCTGCCACACCTCGTCGATCACCGTCTCCTTCAGGCCCTTCAGCAGGGCGACCCGCTCGCGTACCGCATCCTTGAAGTCGATTTCGCCATTCATGGCGCGGGCGGTGATGTCGGCGATGTGGTCCTTCAGCCCGACATAGTCGCCCAGCTCGTCCAGCATCTCCTGCTCGATGATCGTCGATTCCATGTCGGCGACCAGCAGCCGCTTGCGCCGGGTCCCCGCCGGCTGGGCGACGATGTCCAGCGCTACACCACCCAGGGCATGGCGGATCGCCGCCTCCGCCTGCTCCGGCGCGAGGTTGCCGAAGGGCAGGTCGCAGGCGGTGCCGGGAGCCAGCCAGTCCGGTGCGCCGGCATCGGCGCCCAGGCCCACCAGCGCCGCCTTGGCGGTCTGGACGGCAGCCTCGTCGAGCGTGGCGGTGCGGGGGGCGATCAGCGTGGCGACGGCGTTCATCGGCGGGTTTCCCGAGCAAAAGAGGGCCTTTGCGCGCTGCCTACCACAGGCGCGGGGTCCGGTCCAACGAAGCTTCGGCGTCGGCATGTTGATGGGTGTTGCAAAGGAAGCGCCGCGGCCCCATGGAAGGGCGATGAACACGCTCACCGATGTCATCGTCATCGGCGGCCCGACCGCATCGGGCAAGTCGGGGCTGGCGCTGGCGATTGCCGAGGCGTTCGGCGGCACCGTCATCAACGCCGACAGCATGCAGCTCTACGCCGACCTGGACGTGCTGACCGCCCGGCCGCCGGCGGAGGATCTGGCGCGGGCGCCCCATCGCCTTTATGGCGTGCTGCCGGCGGCGGAACGCGGGTCGGCGGCGCGCTGGCGCGACATGGCTCTCGCCGAGATCGCCGCCGCCAAGGCCGACGGCCGGTTGCCGGTGGTGGTCGGCGGCACCGGTCTCTACCTGCGCGCCCTGATGCAGGGTTTGAGCGAGGTGCCGTCCATCCCCGATGACGTGCGCGTCGCCGCCCATGCCCGGCTGGCAACCATCGGCGGCGAGGCCTTCCGTGCCGAACTGGTCGCCCGCGACCCGGCGTCGGCCAAGCTGAATCCCGGCGACACCACCCGCCTGACCCGCGCCTGGGAGGTGCTGGAGGCCACCGGCCTTCCGCTGTCCCACTGGCAAAGCCAAACCGCCCAGGGCGCGCCGGAGGATTTGCGCTTCACCATCCTTGTGCTCGACCCGCCGCGCGCCGACCTCTATGCCCAGTGCGACAAGCGCTTCCATCTGATGATGGAGCAGGGGGCGCTGGAGGAGGTGCGGCGGTTGGACGCGCTGGCCCGCAAGCAGGCCATCGCCCCCGACCTGCCGGTGCTGAAAGCCCTGGGCGTGCCGGAGTTGCGCCGCGTCCTGCATGGCGAGATCCCGCTCGACGAAGCCGTCGCGCTGGCCCAGCAATCGACCCGCCGCTATGCCAAACGGCAGGTCACTTGGTTTCGGCATCAGATTGTTGGCAAATTCTCTGATATGCTGGTAAGTGATACAGGACAGCATAGCTGCCATACCATCGATCTGCCTTGTTCGCCTGCGGTACGAAATGCAATGCTCGACCGCCTGAGAACGATACTAAATTACTGATCCGAAGGAGAAGCACCGTGTCGGTTGATTGGGGTCATGTGTTCGCGGGCCGCGTGGGCGGCATGACGGCGTCCGAAATCCGGGAACTGCTCAAGCTGATCGACCGTCCGGAGATCATCTCCTTCGCCGGCGGCATTCCCGACCCGGACCTGTTCCCCAGCTCCGCCATCGCGCGGTCCTACGAGAAGATCTTCCAGTCCAACGCCGGTGCCGGCGCCGCCCTGCAATACTCCATCACCGAGGGCTACACGCCGCTGCGGGAATGGATCTGCGACTACATGGGCCGCAAGGGCGTCAATGTCGGGCTGGATGGCGTTCTCATCACCAACGGCTCGCAGCAGGTGCTGGAGTTCGTCGGCAAGCTGCTGATCGGCCCCGGCGACAAGATCGTGGTGACCCGTCCGACCTATCTCGGCGCGTTGCAGGCCTTCTCGCCCTATGAGCCGACCTATCTCTCGATCCCGATGGACGAGGAAGGGCCGGAGATGACGGCGCTGACCGAGGCGCTGGCGCAGAAGCCGAAGTTCTTCTACCTCGTCCCCGATTTCCAGAACCCGAACGGCACCACGGTGACGCTGGCCCGCCGCCACGCCATCCTGGACGCCTGCGACGCCGCCGGCGTGCCGGTGATCGAGGACACCGCCTATTGCGAGCTGCGCTATGACGGCGAGCATCTGCCGCTGATGGCGGCGCTGGATTGCGAGCGCAACGGCGGCAAGCTGACCAACGTGATCTTCGGCGGCACCTTCTCCAAGACGATGGTCCCGGCGATGCGCGTCGGCTGGGTCAATGCGGCGCCGGAGGTCGTGAACCGGCTGGTGCTGATGAAGCAGGCGGCCGACCTGCATGCCAGCACGATCAACCAGATCGTCATGCACGACGTCGTCTCGCAGATCTTCGACAGCCACATCAAGCTGCTGCGCACCCAGTACAAGGAGCGCCGCGACGCCATGCTGGCGGCACTGGACGAATTCGCCCCGCCGGGCGTCACCTGGACCAAGCCGGAAGGCGGCCTGTTCGTCTGGATCGAAGCGCCGGAAGGCGTCGACGGCACCGAACTGCTGGCCCGCGCCATCAAGGAGGCCAACGTCGCCTTCGTCCCCGGCTCGGCCTTCCATGCCGACCGGTCGGGCAAGAACACGCTGCGTCTGGCCTTCTCCGTCACCAAGCCGGCCCAGATTCGCGAGGGCATCCGCCGGCTGTGCGAGCTGCTGAAGACCGCCGCCTGACGGGCTGCGCATTCGGTCAATCGCCCCTTCGGAACGGCGGCCGCGCTTCGGTGCGGTCGCCGTTTCCTTTTCGGGCAAGCTGGGGCCGGGCAGGGGGGATCGCGGTGGCCACCTCCAATGGGCGCGCAACAATTGGAAAAGCTGCGGCAAAAAAACTTTGCAAACATTCGCGAATTGGGTTGACCTATGACGGATGATTTGACTAATTTGCCCGTCCCAGCACAGGCCATCGGGGCTAAGCCGTTGATATGAGCGGCATCCCCCTCGGCAGGGTTGGTGTTCCCAAGGAACCGGGCGCCCTAGAGGAGGCGCCCACATGAGAAGGTCGTGAGCGATGTCCGAACAGAAGCTGACCGGCGCCCAGATCGTCATCAAAGCCCTGAAGGATCAGGGCGTTGACATCATCTTCGGCTATCCCGGCGGCGCCGTACTTCCCATCTACGACGCACTGTTCCAGCAGAACGACCTGAAACATGTCCTCGTACGCCACGAGCAGGCCGCGGTTCACGCGGCGGAGGGCTACGCACGCTCGACCGGCAAGGTCGGCTGCGTGCTGGTGACCTCCGGCCCCGGCGCCACCAATGCGGTGACCGGCCTGCTGGATGCGCTGTGCGACAGCATTCCGCTCGTCTGCCTGTCGGGCCAGGTGCCGACCCACCTGATCGGCAACGACGCCTTCCAGGAAGCCGACACCACCGGCATCACCCGTCCCTGCACCAAGCACAATTACCTGGTGAAGGACGTCGACAATCTGGCCCGCACCCTGCACGAGGCCTTCTATGTCGCGCGCAGCGGCCGTCCCGGCCCGGTGCTGGTCGACATCCCGAAGGACGTGCAGTTCGCCGACGGCACCTACGTCCCGCCGGCGGAGGTCAAGCACAAGACCTACCGTCCGCAGGTGAAGGCGGAGATGGCCCGCATCGAAGAGGCGGTTGAACTGATCGCCAACGCCAAGCGGCCGGTCTTCTACACCGGCGGCGGCGTCATCAATGCCGGCCCCTTCGCCGCCAAGCTGCTGACCCAGTTCGTCAAGACCACCGGTTTCCCGATCACCTCCACCCTGATGGGTCTGGGCGCCTTCCCGGCGTCCGACAACCAGTGGCTGGGCATGCTCGGCATGCACGGCACGTACGAGGCGAACCTCGCCATGTACGAATGCGATGTCATGATCAACATCGGCGCCCGTTTCGACGACCGCGTCACCGGCAAGCTGTCGGCCTTCTCGCCGGGGTCCAAGAAGATCCACGTCGACATCGACCCCAGCTCTATCAACAAGAACGTGGCGGTCGACATCCCGATCGTCGGCGACTGCGGCGCCGTTCTGGAAGACATGCTGCGCATCTGGAAGGCGCGCGCCAAGTCGGCGGACAAGGCCGCGCTGAAGGAGTGGTGGGGCAAGATCGAGGGCTGGCGCGCCCGGAACTGCCTGAACTACAACCGCACCGAATCGGTCATCAAGCCGCAATACGCGCTGGAGCGCCTGCGCGAGGCCCTGCGCGGCAAGGATCACTACATCACGACGGAAGTCGGCCAGCACCAGATGTGGGCCGCCCAGTTCCTGCCCTTCGACCAGCCGAACCGCTGGATGACCTCGGGCGGTCTGGGCACCATGGGCTACGGCCTGCCGGCCGCCATCGGCGCCCAATTGGCCCACCCCGACGCCATCGTGGTGGACGTGTCGGGCGAGGCCAGCTTCCTGATGAACATGCAGGAGATCGGCACCGCCGTGCAGTACCGCGCGCCGGTCAAGATCTTCATCCTGAACAACCAGTACATGGGCATGGTGCGCCAGTGGCAGGAACTGCTGCATGGCTCGCGCTATTCCCAGAGCTACTCGGAAGCCCTGCCGGACTTCGTGAAGCTGGCGGAAGCCTGGGGCTGCGTTGGCCTGCGCGCCACCACGGTGGCCGAGGTCGATCAGGTGATCGAGAAGATGCTGGCCGTCACCGACCGTCCCTGCATCGTCGACATCGCCGTCGATCAGAAGGAAAACTGCTTCCCGATGATCCCGGGCGGCAAGGCCCACAACGAGATCCTGTTCGGTCCGGACGACAGCCCGTCCGACGCCACGCCGGAAGACGGCATGGTGCTGGTCTGATCGGCTGACGACGAACGAACGGGGGGAATGGGTCTCATGGAAAACGCGATCGAAAAGCACACCATCGCCGTGCTGGTGGACAACGAGCCGGGCGTCCTCGCCCGCGTCATCGGGCTGTTCTCCGGCCGCGGCTACAACATCGAAAGCCTGACGGTGGCGGAGGTGAACAACGCCGACCATCTGTCGCGCATCACGCTGGTCACCTCCGGCACCCGGATGATCATCGAGCAGATCAAGGCGCAGCTCGGCCGGCTGGTTCCGGTCCACCGCGTCCACGACCTGACCGACGAGGGGCCGTCGGTGGAACGCGAACTGGCGCTGGTCAAGGTGGCCGGCACCGGCGACCGCCGGATCGAGGCGCTTCGCCTCGCCGACATCTTCCAGGCCAAGGTGGTCGACGCCACCCTGACCAGCTTCATTTTCGAACTGACCGGCACCACCGAGCAGGTCGACGACTTCGTCGGCCTGATGGGCCAGCTTGGCCTCGTGGAGGCCAGCCGCACCGGCGTGGTCGCCATGTCGAAGGGACCGGCGGCGTTCTGAGGCGCCGTTACCCGCGGAATAGCATTCTGCGAAAGATTGGGGCGGCAAAAACGCAAGGAAGCTTTGCGCGTTGCCGCTCCATCGAGCGATTGTTTCCCTTGACGGACGGCTTTGCTCAATGGAGTAATCCGCCGCAGGAAACGCACTCTGTCTTCGTTCGTTGCGAATTCAAGGAACCATCTCAATGCGCGTCTATTACGATCGTGATGCCGACGTCAACCTGATCAAGGGCAAGAAGGTCGTCATCGTCGGCTACGGCAGCCAGGGCCATGCCCACGCCCACAACCTGCGCGACAGCGGCGTGAAGGACGTGCGGATCGCGCTCCGCCCGGGTTCGGCCACCATCAAGAAGGCCGAGACCGCCGGCTTCACCGTGATGACCCCGGCCGAAGCCGCCGCCTGGGCCGACGTCGTGATGGTTCTGACCCCGGACGAGCTGCAGGCCGACCTGTACCGTGACGATCTGGCCCCGAACATGAAGCAGGGCTCCGCCCTGGCCTTCGCGCACGGCCTGAACGTCCACTTCAACCTGATCGAGCCGCGCGCCGACCTCGACGTGTTCATGATCGCGCCGAAGGGCCCCGGCCACACCGTGCGCAGCGAATACCAGCGTGGCGGCGGCGTGCCGTCGCTGGTCGCCGTGCATCAGAACGCCTCGGGCAACGCGCTGGATATCGCCCTGTCCTACGCCTCGGCCAATGGCGGCGGCCGCGCCGGCATCATCGAGACCACCTTCAAGGAAGAGTGCGAGACCGACCTGTTCGGTGAGCAGGCCGTGCTCTGCGGCGGCCTGACCGAGCTGATCCGCGCCGGCTACGAGACGCTGGTCGAAGCGGGCTATGCCCCCGAGATGGCCTACTTCGAGTGCCTGCACGAAGTGAAGCTGATCGTCGACCTGATGTACGAGGGCGGCATGGCCAACATGCGCTACTCAATCTCCAACACGGCCGAATACGGCGACTACCGCACCGGCCCGCGCATCATCACGCCCGAGACCAAGGCCGAGATGAAGCGCGTGCTGACCGACATCCAGGAAGGCCGTTTCGTCCGCGACTGGATGCTGGAATGCAAGGCCGGCCAGCCGTCCTTCAAGGCGATCCGCCGCCGCAACGCCGAGCACGAGATCGAGAAGGTCGGCGAGAAGCTGCGCGCCATGATGCCGTGGATCGCCGAGCGCCGTCTGGTCGACAAGTCGAAGAACTGATCCGGCGAAAGCCGCACCGGTTTGTTGAGAAGCGCGTCCCTTCGGGGGCGCGCTTTTCATTTGGCGGTCAGATGCTTCGGCGCGATGCCGAAAAAAGTCGTGAAGGCGTGAGTTCCAGCATCGGTGATCGCCACCGCGCGGCTGTCGGGGATGCGGACGATCCAGCCGCGTTCGAGCGAACAGATCAGAAGCGCCGCGCCCAGCCGTCCGGCCAGATGATGGCGGCGCTCGCTCCAGTCCAGGCAGACCCGGCACAGCGGCAGGCGGTGCCCGCCCACTTCGGGAATTGCGAGACCCAGGCCGTCCAGGAAATCGCGGCCATCGTCCGTCACCAGGGCGCTGCCGTCGTGGAGGATCACGAAGCCGCGCTCATTCAGCGTGTCGGCCAATTTTGTGCCGAGCCGTCCGGCGAGATGATCGTAGCAGGTGCGGGCTGTCCGCAACGCCTCGTCCTTCGGGCCGGACGGACGGTGGCGCCGCGGGCCAGCGGCAGCCACTGCCATCAGGCTTTCCATTGCCTGGGCGATTTCGGGGGAGGCCAGCCGGTAATAGCGGTGCCGGCCCTGGCGCTCCACTGCCAGCAATCCAGCCTCGCTCAATTTGGCGAGGTGGCTGCTGGTCGTCGGCGCTCCGACGCCGGCATGCCAGGACAATTCCCCGGCGGTCAGTGCCTGCCCGCCCATCAGGGCGGAGAGGATGTTCGCACGCGCTGGATCGCCGATCAGCGCGGCGATGGTGGCGATGCAGTTGGCGGAGACGTTGGGGAAGGGCGGGCTGGTCATGTCCATCAGTTTAGGCCGCTTCGCCAGACCCGTCAGCCGCCGACGTTTCGTCCACGGCCGAAGCGTTCGCGGCGGTCTTCCAAGTGCCGGGCTGGCATGGTGGGCCGGCTTTCAGACCGACGGAGCCATCATGACCATCCTTCCCGCCCCCGGCAGGCCAACCCCGGACATGCCCGCCTCCGATACCCCGGCTTGGCAGCCGAACCTGCGTGTCGAGCTTGCCTTGCTGCTGGCCCTCGCCACCTTGTGGGGCGCCTCCTACAGTTTCATCCGAATCGGCGTGGAGACGATCCCGCCGTTGACCTTCATCGCCGGCAGGACGCTGATCGCGGGAGCGATCCTGCTGGCGGTCATCCGCTGGCGCCGCCTTTCGCTGCCACGCGATCCGGCGCTGTGGCGCCGTTTCCTGATTCAGGCCTGTTTGAACAGCGTCCTTCCCTTCACCCTGATCGCTTGGGCCGAACAGACGGTCGATGCCGGAACCGCCGTCATCCTCAACGCGACCACGCCGATTTTCGCGTTTCTCCTCACCCTTCTGTTCACCCGGCACGAGCCTCTGAGCATCCGGAAGGCGGTCGGCGTGCTCTCCGGTCTCGGCGGGACGGTTCTCATCATCGGGATGGGGGCGGTGGATGGCATCGGCAGCGATCTGCTGGCGCAAGGCGCGATTGTCCTCGCGACACTCTGCTATGCCGGAGCCGCCATCTTCGGCCGCGTGTTCAAGGGGCTGGACCCGGTCATGCCGGCCGCGGGAGCGCTGCTGTGCGGAGCGGCTGTCCTGTTGCCGGTCAGTCTGGCGGTCGACCGGCCGTGGACCCTAACGCCGTCCTGGGACTCGCTGCTCGCGCTCGTCGCCCTGTCGGTCTTCTCGACCGCGCTGGCCTTCGTTCTCTATTTCCGCCTGGTTCAAACCCTGGGATCGGTGCCGACCACCGCGCAGGCCTATCTGCGGGTGCCCATCGGGGTCGGGATCGGCGCACTTCTGTTGGGCGAGGCGCTGGAGCCGAACATGCTGGCCGGCTGTGCCGCGGTGGTGGTTGGCGTAGCGGCAATGAGCATCCCTGCCCGTCGGCGAGGGTGATCCCAGTTAGCCCCGCGGCTCCGGCATTCCGCTCGGCGGCGGGGTTTCGGCGACGGCGGCGCGGCCGGGGTCGCGCTTCTGGGTTTCCAGCAGGATGTCGCGGGCGATCGGTGCCGCTGCGGTGGAGCCACCGCCGCCATGCTCGACAAAGACGGCGCAGGCATAGCGCGGCGCCTGGATCGGCGCGAAGGCGACGAACAGGGCGTGGTCGCGCTCGCGCCAGGGCAGGTCCTCGTTTTTCTTCACGCCGCTGTTGCGCTCGGCCATGGTGATGCGGCGGACCTGGGCGGACCCGGTCTTGCCGGCCATCTCGTACCCGACTTCAGTGATGCGCGACCGGTAGGCGGTGCCGTTGGGGGCGTTCACCACCTCGGTCATGCCGCGCAGCACGGTGTCGAGACTCTCCTTCTTGACGCCGATGCTGGGCCAGGCGGTCTGTTCGCCGCTGACGGTCTTGATCTGCTTGGTCAGGTGCGGCTTGACCGCGTAGCCGCCATTGGCCAGCCGGCAGACCATCACCGCCAGTTGCAGCGGCGTCGTCAGCACATAGCCCTGGCCGATGGAGGCGACCAGCGTCTCACCCATGTCCCAGCCCTTGCCCAGCGTGGCCTTCTTCCAGGCGATGGAGGGGATCAGACCGGCGCGCTCGTGCGGCAGGTCGATGCCGGTGCGGTGGCCCAGGCCGAAGCGGTTGGACATCTCGGCGATGCGGTCGATGCCGATCCGGCGCGATACGTCGTAGAAGAACACGTCGCAGGAATGGCGCAGCGCGCCGACGAAATCGACGGTGCCGTGCCCGCCGCGCTTCCAGCAGTGGAAACGGTGGTCGCCCAGTTCGAGGTAGCCGGGGCAGAACACCGTATGGCGGTTGCTGACCACCCCCGATTCCAGCGCCGCCAGCGCCGCCATCATCTTGAAGGTGGAGCCCGGCGGGTATTGGCCGACCACCGCCTTGTTGTTCAGCGGCGTCGCCGGGTTGGACAGCAACTCCTCCCACAGCTCGGCGCTGATGCCCATGGTGAACTGGTTGGGATCGTAGCTGGGGTGCGAGCACAGGGCGTAGATGCCGCCGGTGTGCACGTCCATCACCACCGCCGAGGCGCTGACCTCCTGCGAAAGCCGTTCCTGCACGAAGCGCTGCAGGGCCATGTCGATGGTCAGCTGGATTTCCCGGCCCGACTGCCCCTCGTCTCGTGAGATTTCGCGGATCACGCGGCCGACCGCGTTGACCTCCAGCTGGCTGGTGCCGGCGGTGCCGCGCAGCACCTTCTCGTGAAACTTCTCGATGCCGGCCTTGCCGATGCGGAAACCGGGCAGGGACAGCACGGGATCGCTGTTGCCGCTCAGTTCCGCTTCCGATACGGCGCCGACGTAGCCCAGGATATGGGCGGTCGCGTCCGCCTGTGGGTAATGCCGCAGTTCGCCGACCTCGATCGACACGCCGGGCAGATCGGGGGTGTTGGTCTCCAGCGTCGCCACCTGCTCCCAGGTCAGGTTCTCGCGCACGGTGACGGGAACGAAGCGGCGCTTGCGATGCAGTTCGCGCAGCACGCGGCGGCGGTCGCCGTCGGTCAGCGGCACGATGCGGGAGATCTTGTCGAGCGTCTCCTGGATGTTGTGGGTGCGCTCCGACACCACGACGACCCGGTAGTTCTGCTCGTTGACCGCCAGCGGCACGCCGAAGCGGTCGACGATGTTGCCGCGCGAGGGCGCGATCAGCCGCAGGCTGATGCGGTTCTCCTCCGCCAGCATGGTGTAGCGCGCCGACTCGACGACCTGCAGGTAGTACAGGCGACCGACCAGCGCGGACAGGCCGGCCAGCTTGATGCCGCCCAGCACCAGGGCGCGGCGCGCCAGCAGGCGGGAGCGGTCGGTGTCGCGATCGATTGAACTCATGAGGTCCGTCGGGGCCCTTTACCCGTTCAGGAACGCGCGGTGGACGCGGATCAGCAGCCAACCCACCGCAGGAAACACAGCCACCGTCAGCAGGCCCTGGAACAGCGCCGGCATGATCGAAATCGCGGCGGCGTCCAGCACCGAGAAGGCCATCCATTGCAGCAGCACGGCACCCGCCATCACCAGCGTGAAGCCGAACCACAGCAGGGCGAAGGTGCTGGCCAGGAACACCCGGCGCTGGTTCAGCACCGCCCATTGGGCGACGACCAGCAGCAGCGCGTTCACGCCCAGCGGTCCGCCGACCAGGAAATCCTGCAGCAACCCGATCAGAAAGGCCACCCCCGGACGCATCAGGTCAGGCCTGTGGATCGTCCAGTAATAGACCGAAACCAGCGTCAGGTTCGGCGCCACCGGGGCATAGCCGGGAACCGGCACCGGAATCATGCCGACCAGCACCATCATCACCGTGACGGCGAAGGGCGCCAGATTGCGCCCGGTCTTGTCCACCTTCTGCCAGAAAGTCGCCGTCATATCGGCAATCCCCCGGTCGGCGGACTGTCCGTCCGGCTCACTTGCACGTCCAGCTCACTTCGAGTCCGGCGACGGGTCCAGATCGGTGCTCGGCAGGCCGAAATCCACCAGACGCAGATATTCGACGCGCGACAGGTCTGCGCTGGGCAGGACGCGAATGCCCCGTTCGCTGACCGCGGTCACCACACCGACCGGCAAGCCGGGCGGGAACAGGCCGCCGTCACCCGAGGTCACCACCCGCTCTCCCACCTGGATCGGCGAGTCGGGCGGCAGGTACAGAAGTTTGGCCTGATCGGAATTGTCGCCGGCCAGGATCGAGCGCTGGCGCGTGTTCGACAGGATCACCGGGATGCGGGCATTGATGTCGGTCAGCAGCAGGACGCGGGACGACCATTCGCCGACCTCGATCACCCGGCCGACCAGACCGGCGCCGGCCAGCGCCGCCTGTCCCTTGCGCACCCCGTCGCGCCGGCCGGCGGTGACCACCAGCGTGCGGACGAAGGAACTGCCGGGCGTGGCGATGACGCGGGCGGCGATGTAGTTGACGGCCGGCTCCGGGCGGACGCGCAGCAGGCTGCGCAGGCTGTTGTTCTCCGCCTCCAGCCGCAATGCCGCCTGCCTCCATTGCAGCAGCCGGGCGTTCTCGGCCTTCAGCCGCTGATTTTCGTCGAAGGCGTTCTCAAGCTCCACCGCGGACTCGACCACGCGCGCCGCCGTCGCGGCGGGGCGGGAAATAGCGTCCAGGATGGGGGCGAAGGCATCGGTCACGCGTGCGCGGGCGCTGTCCACCGAAACGGACTCGATCTTGCCCACCATCATCAGTGCGACGGAGGCAAGAACCAGCAGAAGGAAGGAGAAGCGCTGCGCGAGAGCCCGCAAAGGGGCGGCAAGGCGGATGACGGAGCCGGATGAGCGTGACTTCACAGGAAATTCCCGTCCAGATACGCGGTCCGTCTCCGGTCCTCGACCGCTCTCAGAGAGCGTGGGACCGGAGGCCTTCCAGCCAGGGATACACCAATCAGTAGGCGCTGACCAAGACGTTTCGCAGCGTCTTCATCTCCTCCAGCGCGCGGCCGGTGCCGAGGGCCACGCAGGAGAGCGGATCGTCGGCGATCGACACCGGCAGGCCGGTGGCGTGGCGCAGGACGAAGTCCAGGTTGCCCAGCAGCGCGCCGCCGCCGGTCAGGACGATGCCCTTGTCGACGATGTCGGCGGCCAGTTCCGGAGCGGTGTGCTCCAGCGCCACCTTCACCGCCTCGACGATGGCCGAAACGGGTTCGGCGAGCGACTCGGCGATCTGGCGTTCGGAGATGATCAGCTCCTTCGGCACGCCGTTCATCAGGTCGCGGCCCTTGATCTCCAGGATGCGGCCTTCACCGTCCTCGGGCGGACAGGCGGAGCCGATTTCCTTCTTGATCCGCTCGGCGGAGCCTTCGCCGACCAGCAGATTGTGGCTGCGACGGATGTAGCCGATGATGGCCTCGTCCATCTTGTCGCCGCCGACGCGGACCGAGCGCGAGTAGACGATGCCGCCCAGCGACAGCACGGCCACCTCGGTGGTGCCGCCGCCGATGTCGACGACCATCGATCCGGTCGGTTCCGTCACCGGCAGCCCGGCGCCGATCGCGGCGGCCATCGGCTCCTCGATCAGGAAGACGCGGCGGGCGCCTGCGGCCTCCGCCGATTCCTGGATCGCCCGGCGTTCCACCGCGGTCGAGCCCGACGGCACGCAGATGATGACCTGCGGGCTGGCGAAGCTGCGGCGGTTGTGAACCTTGCGGATGAAATGCTTGATCATTTCCTCCGCGACTTCGAAATCGGCGATGACGCCGTCGCGAAGCGGCCGGATGGCCTGGATGTTTCCGGGCGTGCGGCCAAGCATCATCTTCGCCTCGTCACCGACGGCGAGAACCTGCTTTTTGCCGCGCACGTTGGCGATGGCGACGACGGACGGTTCGTTCAGGACGATGCCGCGGCCCTTGACATAGACCAGGGTGTTGGCCGTCCCCAGATCGATCGCCATGTCGGCGGACAGAACGCCGAGCAGTTTGGAGAGCATGGAGCTGACGAACTCTATCAAAGCGGTTGAGACGGCCGAGCCGGCGGACTGGCATAGCATGCCCGCCAACGGTTCCATAGTCGAATGCGTCCGCACGCTCAAGCGGAGAGTGCGCCCGGCAGCCCTGACACCTTCCGTGGACAGGGTCTCCGGAGAACCGGTGACCGCCGCGGCGCGGTGTCTGGTGATGGGACATTGGCGGGTTAGGGTTAATATTCCGTCAACGGGCAGAAGCCCCGCGGTCAAGCCCGTTCCGATCCGCCGACAGCCCGGCAAGCCGGTGTGACCGTAGAGTGTCTATCCCTGTCGATGATGCGCCGCAATGGGCATTTGCCGGCCCGTCATTCCGGTTCAGTGTTGATCCGGTGCGGATTTGGCTCCGGGCATCGCGGCAGGGACGTGGTGCCCTTCCAACCTGTCCATGCAGGCAAGCAGAACGCCGGAGATCACGAAGGTCATGTGAATGATGACCAGCCACATCAACTCTTCGTGGGAGGTCTGCGACAGGTTCATAAAGGCCTTCAGCAGGTGAATGCCCGAGATGGCGACGATGGAGGCGATCAGTTTCAGCTTCAATCCACCGAAATCGACCTTGCCCATCCAGTCCGGCCGATCCTCGTGATTGGCCACGTCGATCTTCGAGACGAAGTTCTCGTAACCGGCGAATATCACCATCAGCAGAAGATTGCCGGCGAAGGACATGTCGATCAGCGTCAGCACGGCCAGAAGCACGTCTTTCTCGCTCATCTCCAGCACATGCGGGATGAGATGCAGGATCTCCTGCGTGAACTTCACCAGCAAGGCGCCCAGCGAGATGACCAGCCCGAGATAGAAGGGGGCGAGCAGCCAGCGGCTGGCAAAAATGATCTGTTCAAAGCGGCGTTCGATCATGGCGGGTTCGGCAGGTCGTTGAGTGAGGCGGAAGCGTGGATTCCACCTGTGTCGCAATGCTGCGCCGCAAAATCAATCCGGCAGTTTCCGGAGTGTGCGAGGGGGAGCGCGAACCGCCTTTGGTCATAGGGATTGTCATCTTACCGTAACGTCCGGGCGCTATGGTGAGGGCTTTGCACAAGACCGCCGGGAAGGGTTTGGCGACCATGAAGACCTCCGCTCCGCACATCGTGTCCGCGTTCGAGGACGCGCTGAAGCGGCTGAAATCCGCCATCGTTCAGATGGCCGGCGCTGCGGAGACGCAGATCGACCAGGCGCTGACCTGCCTGGCCCAGCGCAATCCCGAGCTTGCGCGGGAAATCGTGCTGTCGGATGCGCGACTCGACTCCTTCGAACATGACATCGAAGCCCACTGCATGCGCCTGCTGGTCCTGCGCCAGCCGGTTGCCGACGATCTGCGCGAGGTGATCGCGGCGCTGAAGATCGCCGGCAATCTGGAACGGATCGGCGACCATGCCGCCAATACCGCCAAGCGGGCCGTCGCCATCTTCAGCCTGCCGGATGCCGGATCGATGGCGGGGCTGCCGCAGCTCGGCCGGCTGGTGCGCGAGCGCCTCAGCGCCGTGATCGATGCCTATGTCGACAATGACGGCGAGGCGGCCCTGCGCATCTGGCGCACCGACGACGAGGTGGATGCGCTTTACACGAGCCTCGTTGCGGAGGTGGAACGGTCCGCCCTGGCGGCGCCCGACCAGTTCACGGCGCACATGCACCTGATGATGATCGCCAAGAATCTGGAGCGGATCGGCGACCACGCCACCAACATCGCCGAGGTCGTCTATTTCGTCAGCACCGGCGAAGCCCTGCTGGACCAGCGTCCGAAGGCCGACCACTCCTATGACCCGGTGAGCTGAAACGGCGCCGCGCCGCAAGGCATAAGGCCATTGTGCGGCGCGTCACCGCGCCTATGGGGGATGGTAATTCCGTCGCGGAGCGATCACGTTATCGAAACGATGCTTCCGTCGCCCGCACACGAGACAAATCCGACCTGATGACCGACGACCTGATCCGCCTTTATGACGCCATCCTCGACCGCCAGCAGATGGATCCGGCGCACTCCAAGACCGCGCGGCTGATCGCCGCCGGCCCGAAGAAGATCGCCAAGAAGGTGGGCGAGGAGGCGGTCGAGGTGGCGCTGGACGCCATGAACGAGGATCGCCAGGGCGTCATCAACGAAAGCGCCGACCTGCTGTACAACCTGTCGGTCCTGTGGGCGACGCTGAACATCCACCCCGACGACGTCTTCGCCGAAATCCGCCGGCGCGAGGCGCTCTACGGCATCGCCGAAAAGCTGCCGAAGACGGCGGCGGAGCGCTGAGGCCGGCACTCCAGCCCTCAAGCCACCCCGAGTCCCTGCAGCAACGGCAATCGCCGCTGCACGAAGGCCGCATGACGGCGCGCCAGCTCCGCGCGGTTGGCGTCGTCTCCCTCGCAACGCTCACCATCGCGGCCCAGCACGATGCCGTCGGCAGACAGGTGTCTCCAGGCGAAGGCAGCCGGCTCCTCATCCTGCCGTGCGGCCAGCAGGAACAGTGCCTCGATCCGTGACACCGGCACGCCGGCGCCCAGAAGGGGCGAGGCGAGCTGCCCCGTCGTGTCGCCAAAGCGATGGCGTTCCAGCACGGCGGCATTGAAGCGGTCGCTTGATGCTCTCCGCTCGGCAAGTCCGTCGTCCGGCATGACCGGTGCCGCCAGCGACAGGCTGGTCAGCAGCACCAGCGCGCGTAGCACCGCCTCTTCCCCCTGCGCCGCCAGGGCCGGCCGGGCCAGCAGCGCGTCCAGGCTCTGCGGCCCTTCGGCAAGGGCGTCGGCCAGCGGCTGGTAGAGAGCCCGCGGAAATGGCAGTCGGCCGGCGGGGGTGGACGCCACCTCCGGCAGGTCGTCGGCGGCCACCAGAAGCGTGAAACGGGTCTCGCCCAGAAGCGTGCGCCGCTCGGCCGGACCCAGCCGTTCCCCGCCCTTCACGAACAGGTCGCGGCGGAAACTGCGGTTGGTCATCACGTCGCGCAGGGTTTCCGCCTGGGCGGGGTCGCGCGCCTCTGCTGCCAGCGCCTGCTGGGCGGGGGAGAGGGTGAGGTCGTGCAGTTGCTCCATCGGCACGGCGGCACCGGCGAATTCCAGCTTCGCACCGGCCAGCTCGCGCGCCACGTCGGCATGGTAGAAGGCGGTCCAGTCGCCGTTCAGATATTCATGGGCGATGTAGTTCGGCGATTTGTGGCGAAGCTGCTCGATCCGCTCCACCACACCCTCGGTGTTGGCGAACCAGCCGCCGCCCTGCGCCGCCATCCGCGCGGCGAATTCCACCGCGCGGGCGATGCGGTCGGGCAGGGGGCCGTCCCCTTCGGCGCAGCGCTCCACCAGCAGGCGGCGCAGCGGCATGTGGGCGAGCGTGCCGGGCAGGGCGTTGTAGCTGACGAAGACGACACCGCCGGGCGCCAGCCGGCGGCGCAGCGTGTCCAGCAGGATCGCCCGGTTCTCCGCGCTCACCCAGGACCAGACGCCGTGCAGGGCGACAGCGTCCAGCATCGGCCCATCGCGACGGGCGTACTCGGCGAAGCTCTCCTCCAGGAACTCGGCGTTGGTCAGACCGGCGTCGGCAGCCAGCCGGCGGACACCGGCGATGTGGGAGGGGTTGAAGTCCATCGCCTCGAACCGTGCCGCCGGATGGGCGCCGGCCAGCAGCGCGCTGGTCAGCCCATGGCCGCAGCCGGGCTCCGCCATGGTGAAGCCGCCACTGCGCAGCGCCTCGGGCGGGCGCCAACCGCGCAGCGTCAGGGCGAAGCAGAGCGGGGCCGGCGACCAGTCGCGATAGACGGCGCGGATATAGTCGATGCCGCCGACATAGCCTTCGGTCCAGCCGCCCATCCCCGATCTCCCGTTCCGATGTCCCGTTTCGACAGCGCCGGTGTAGCCGCCGGGGCAGGAGTCCGGCCACCGAAAAGCACGCGCCAAAAAATTCACATGGGGTGCGTTTTTGCTATCGACAGGCCAAAAGCCCTTCGCTATAAACCGCGCCACACCGGCCGGGACAACGGCTTGGCCGGCGCGATGAACAGTCGGCTGTTTCAGCCAAGTTCACCGCATCAAGAGATGGGCGCATAGCTCAGTTGGTAGAGCAGCTGACTCTTAATCAGCGGGTCCAAGGTTCGAGTCCTTGTGCGCCCACCATCTCTTGAACAGTTCCTACGGATGGGCGCATAGCTCAGTTGGTAGAGCAGCTGACTCTTAATCAGCGGGTCCAAGGTTCGAGTCCTTGTGCGCCCACCATCCATAAGGGGCTGGAACCGAGCAGGTTCCGGCCCCTTTCCATTTCCGGGGTTCGATTTGGAATAGGTGAGGTGTCGGGCGTGCTGCCCTCTCCTCAACCCTCCGCCTGCGCCAGATAATCCGCGGTGACCCGGTCCATCGTCGCCAGATGGGTGTGGAACCAGTCGGGGAAATGCTCGGTCACATACAGGCGCGCGCGGGCCTCGTTACCCTCTTCCAGTTCGGCTTCCATGGTCGCGACCACCTTCAGGACGCGGGCGTGCTCGTCCTTGTGGCAATGCAGGGCGAAGAAGCCGTGCTGGGTCATCAGCGCGTTCTCGCGGGCGAAATGCTCGCGCAGATGCTTGGCGAAAGCGGCGAAGGGGGCCTGAAGCTGGCCGGCCGGCGCGTCGCAGGCCGCCTGAAGCAGGGCGACGGAATCGACATGGTCGCGGTCCATGACCTCGTAGCCGAGGACGGGGACGTCGGCTGAGGGGGCAGCCGGGGCGGCAACTTGGGCGGCGGCGGGCGTGGTGGTCGCAAGCATGATGTTCGCTTCCAAAAAAGATGGCCTTCGGAGACGACGCTCCGAAGGCCACCATACCCGCACGCCTGTCAGGGCTTCTTGACGGTGGTCAAGACACCCGGATCGTCAGATTTTCGCCTCGCCGGCCTCCAACTCGTCGATGAAGCCGCGGATGACGCCGAGCCCCTTCTGCCAGAAGGCGGGGTCGGAGGCATCGAGGCCGAAGGGGGCCAGCAACTCCTTGTGACGCAGCGTGCCGCCGGCCGACAGCATCGCCAGATACTTCTCGGCGAAGCCCTGCTCGGCGTCCTGATAGACCGCATAAAGCGAGTTCACCAGGCAGTCGCCGAAGGCATAGGCGTAGACGTAGAAGGGCGAGTGGATGAAGTGGGGGATGTAGGACCAGTAATGCCGGTATCCCTCGTCGAAGCGCAGCGCCGGGCCCAGGCTTTCGATCTGCACCGCCATCCAGACCTCGCCGATCCGTTCCGGCGTCAGTTCGCCCTCGCGCCGTTCGGTGTGGACGCGGCGTTCGAAATCGAAGAAGGCGATCTGGCGCACCACCGTGTTCAGCATGTCCTCGACCTTGCCGGCCAGCATGATGCGGCGGCGCTTCGGGTCGGACTCCGCCGCCAGCAGGGCGCGGAAGGTCAGCATCTCGCCGAACACCGACGCGGTCTCCGCCAGCGTCAGCGGCGTGTCGGACAGGAAGTGTCCCTGCTCGCCGGCCAGGATCTGGTGGACGCCGTGCCCCAGCTCATGGGCCAGCGTCATCACATCGCGCGTCTTGCCCTGGTAGTTGACCAGCAGATAGGGGTGGACGCTGGGCACGGTCGGGTGGGCGAAGGCGCCCGGCGCCTTGCCGGGCCGGACCGGCGCGTCGATCCAGGGATTGTCGAAGAAGCGTTTTCCTAAGCTGGCGAGATCGGGGGAGAAACGGCCATAGGCGCCCAGCACGATGTCGCGCGCCTCATCCCACGGGATGCTGCGGTCGGCATCCTCCGGCAGGGGGGCGTTGCGGTCCCAGTAATCCAGATGGTCCTGGCCGAACCATTTCGCCTTCATCGCGTAGTAACGGTGCGACAGCTCCGGATAGGCGCCCTTGACGGCGGAGACCAGCGCGTCGACGACTTCATCCTCGACCCGGTTGGACAGGTTGCGGGCGGAGGTCGGCGTCGGATAGTTGCGCCAGTCGTCCTCGATCTCCTTGTCCTTGGCCAGCGTGTTGGTGATCAGCGAGAACAGCCGCGCATTCTCGCCCAGCACCTTGCCCACCGCTTCGCCGGCCTCGCGGCGGATGGCGGGATTGCGGTCGGACAGGCGGTTCAGCGCCTCCGCACAGGTCAGATCCTTGCCCCCCATGGGGAAGCGCAGGCTGGCGATGGTCTCGTCGAACAGGCGGTTCCAGGCGGCGCGGCCGACCACATGCTTTTCGTGCAGCAGCCGCTCGATCTCGTCGGACAGCTGGTGGTCGCGGTAAAGGCGGACGTCGCGCAGCCACGGCTCGTAATGGCGCAGCGCCGCCGACGCCTTCTGCTTGGCCGCCAGATCCGTGTCGTCCAGCCGGTTGATCTCCAGCGTGAAGAAGATCAGGTGGGCGGAGATGTCGTTCACCCGCTCCTGCGCCGACTGGTAGAACTTGGCGATGGCCGGATCGATCATGTTGCCGTTGTAGACCAGCCCGGCATAGGACATGACGCGCGACAGCGTCTCGTCGATGTCCTCATAGGTGTGGATCGCCGCGGCCAGATCGTCGCCGTTCAGCGCCGCCAGCTTGCCGGCATAGCGCTCGCGGAAGGCCTTGCACTCCCGCTCCGTCCGGTCGAGGTCGGCCTTCAGCTCCGGCGACTCGGTGCCTGGGTAGAGGTCGCTCAGGTCCCAGGTGGGAAGCGCGCCCAGATCGGGGGTGTCGTTTGCGGCCGTGGCGGCGCTGCTGGTCATCGGGTCGCTCCAGAGATTTGCCAGAGATTTGTCGGATCCATATAAGCGCGCACTCGGCGCGGGCAAAGCCTTCATCGGGCGGGCGGGCTTCCCGCCTCTCCGCCGATGGGATGCAGCGCCCGCCGTCCGGCGTGCAGGACTGCGCGTGACAGCGCGGCCAGCGCGGTTCCGGCGATCCGGCTCTGCTGCCAATAGAGCGGCACGTCCAGCGGCCGGCCGGGAACCAGCTCCACCAGACGGCCGGTTGCCAGATGGTCGGCCACCAGCGGGTCGGGATTCATCCCCCAACCCAGCCCGGCCAGCGCCCCGTCGACGAAGGCATGGGTGGAGGGCAGCCAATGGGTCGGCGGAGTGGGCGCCTGTGCCGGATCGCAGTCGTTCAGCATCATGCGCAGCCACTGCGCCTGCAATTGATCCTTGCGGTTGAAGGTCAGGCAGGGCGCGTTCGCCAAGGCGTCAGCGGTCACCCCGTCGGCGAAATGGCGCCGCAGGTAATCCGGGCTGGCGGTGGCGCGGTAGCGGAGCGCACCCAGCGGATGGCTGTTGCATCCCGGGACCGGCGTCGCACTGGCGGTGACGGCGGCCAGCACCTCGCCCTTGCGCAGCCATTCGGCGCTGTGGTCCTGGTCGTCCAGCACCAGATCGAAGAGGCAGCCGGGCAACTCGGCCATCGCCGCGACGAACCATGTGGCGAGGCTGTCGGCATTCACCGCGATTCGCAAGGTGACCGGACCGTCCGCCGGGCTCAGGCCGGGCAGGGTGCCGCGCAGTTCGCTTTCCAGCAGAGCCACCTGCTCCACATGCTGGCACAGGCGCTGGCCGGTGGCGGTGCCGGTGCAGGGCTGGCCGCGCACGATAAGGACGGTGCCCAGCCGCTCCTCCAGCAGCTTCACCCGCTGCGACACCGCCGACGGGGTGACATGCAACTGCCGGGCAGCGCGTTCGAAGCTGCCGGTGCGGATCACGGCGGCCAGAGCCATCAGCAGCGGATAGTCCAGCATGGATTAGCTCCGCTTAATCAGGGCAAAAATGATTAAGTACGGCAAAGGACGCTCCGGTGGTAGCGGAATGACATCCACCGACTCCGGAACCACCGCGATGACTGATCCTTCCCCTGCCGCACTGCTGCCGGCCTTCCTGCCGGGTCTGTCCCTCGGCTTCAGCCTGATCGTCGCCATCGGGGCGCAGAACGCCTTCGTGCTGCGTCAGGGCCTGCGCAATGAGCATGTGCTGGCGATCTGCGCCACCTGCGCCCTGTCGGACGCCGTCCTGATCCTGGCGGGGGTGAGCGGATTCGCCACCGTCGCGGCGCGCTGGCCTTGGCTGGAGCCGCTGATGCGCTATGCCGGCGCCGCCTTCCTGCTGGTCTATGGCCTGCGCAGCGCCCGGTCGGCATGGGGCGGCGGCAGCGGCGGGCTGAACCCGGCCGATCGCGAGCCGGGCGGCCTGCTGCCGGCGCTGCTGACCTGCCTGGCGCTGACCTGGCTGAATCCGCATGTCTATCTGGACACGGTGGTGCTGGTCGGCTCCGTCTCCGCCCGCTTCGCCGAGGCAAGGGGCGCCTTCGCGCTGGGGGCGATGACGGCCTCCTTTCTGTTCTTCTTCGCGCTCGGTTATGGCGCCCGGCTGCTGCGCCCGCTGTTCGCCCGGCCCAGCGCTTGGCGGGTGATGGACGGCGTCATCGCCCTGGTGATGTGGGCGATCGCGGTGGGCCTGCTGATCGGTTAGGTGCGGGCGAACAAGGCGTCGTCCTCGCAGAACAGCAGCGACCGGTGCAGCGCCGTTCCGGCGATCGTGCCGGCGCCGACGGCCAGCGCCACCGATCCCGCGGCCCGTGCGGCATCGCCGCAGGCGAAGACGCCGGGAATGCTGGTTTCCTGCATCGCATCGACGCGGATGTGAGTGCCGAGCGGCCCGTCTTCGGTCGCGCACCCGAGCTGTGCGGCCAGCGGGCTTGCAACGCGGCTTTGCGGCAGCACGAACAGTCCGGCAAAAGGCAATCTGCGTCCGTCGGCGAGCGAGACCTCCGGCGGATCGCCGTCGATCCCGCTGATGAGTGCGGTCTCGACGGTCACCCCACGCCGCGCCAGATGGGCCGACTGGTCGGCGTCGGGCTCGAACGTCCCGTTCAGGAGCAGTGTCGTCGGTCCCCAATCCGGCAACATCAGCGCGTGGTGCATGGATTGCCCGGACACGGCGACGACACCGATACGGCCTTGCATCAGCTCATAGCCATGGCAGTAGGGGCAATGAAAGACGGAGCGTCCCCAACGTTCCGCCAGACCGGGGATCGCCGGCAACTCGTCGACCACACCGACGGCGATCAGCAGCCGGCGCCCTCTGTAACCGATGCCGTCCGAGCCGGTGACCCGAAATTCCCCGCTCGTCCTGGACGCCTCTTCGGCCCGACCGGTCATCCAGGTGACGGTCGGATAGCGCATCAGCTGGTCGCGGGCTTCGGCGGCGATTTC
>CBIHQY010000019.1:0-104981 GCA_966212305.1 uncultured Azospirillum sp. | reverse complement strand
ATGACCAACATCCGTCCCGTCGCCGCCCTGCTGCTGGGTGGCATGCTCGCGGCAAGCCCCGCCCTGGCCCAGTCGAAGGGGCAGATCGAGCGGCTGCAATCGCTGGAAACCCAGGTTGCGGCGCTGGGCGGTCCGGTGGAGGTGGCGCAGCTGTCGCCCTCCGTCGCCGCCGATTTCGAGATCCGGCTGCAGAACCTGGAGCGCGCCATCCAGGACCTGACCGGCAAATACGAGGAATCGACCTATCAGGTCACCCAACTGCGCGAGCGGCTGGAAAAGGTGAACGCCGACGTCGATTTCCGCCTGAAGGAGCTGGAGAAGGGCGGCGGGGCCACCGGAGGCGCCATGGGAGGTGCTATGGGCGGCGCCATGGCCGATTCCGCGCCGTCCAAGCCGTCGAAGGCCGCCGACGACAAGAAGCCGGCCGAAAAGCCGGCGCAGAGCGCCGCGGCCAATCCGCCCTCGACCGCCGGACTGTCGCCGGAAAAGCAGTATGAGCAGGCGTTCGAGCTGCTGCGCAACTCCGACTATGACCGGGCGGAGAAGGCGCTGCAGGAGTTCATCGCCAAGAACAAGTCCCACGCCTATGCCGGCAACGCCCAGTATTGGCTGGGCGAGAGCTATTACGTCCGCAACCGCTTCCCTGAGGCGGCCCAGGCCTTCGCCGAGGTGCTGTCCAAGTACCGCACCAACCCGAAGGCGGCGGACAGCCTGCTGAAACTGGGCATGACCCTGCAGCAGATGAACAAGAAGTCGGACGCCTGCACCGCCTTCAACCAGCTGCTGACCAAGTTCCCCGAAGCCTCGGCCAGCGTGAAGCGCCGCGCCGACACGGAGCGCAAGCGCATCAATTGCCCGGCCTGATGGGCGGGACCGGCGACTCCGATCCGGTTTCGGCCGAGGAGTTCGCCCGTGCAATGGCGGCGCTGGGCGGCTTCGAACCGGCGCCGGCCGTCGCCGTCGGGCTTTCCGGCGGCGGCGACAGCATGGCGCTGGTTCTGCTGCTGCGGCATTGGGTCGCAGAGCGGGGCGGAAGCCTGCTGGCGCTGACCGTCGACCATGGCTTGCGGCCCGAATCGGCCGCCGAGGCGGCAGCGGTCGGGCAGACGGCGGGCCGACTCGGAATTCCTCACCGCATCCTGCGCTGGCAGGGGGAGAAGCCATCGGCCGGATTGCAGGCGGCGGCCAGGGCGGCGCGGCATCGGCTGTTGGCCAAAGCCTGCGGCGAGGCCGGCATCCTGCATCTGGCGCTGGCCCACCATCGCGACGATCAGGCGGAGACGGTGCTGCTGCGGCTGGCCCGCGGTTCCGGCATCGATGGGCTGGCCGCAATGGCGGCGGTGCGCGCCGATGGGGCGGTGCGGGTGATCCGGCCGCTGCTGGGCTTTTCCCACGACCGGCTGCTGGCGACCTGCCGCGCCGAGGGTGTCGACTGGATCGAGGACCCGTCCAACCGCAATCCGCGCTTCGCCCGCGCCCGGCTGCGCGCCGCCGTCGATCTGCTGGGCGGGGAGGGGCTGGACGCCAGCCGGCTGTGCGAGGTCGCCCGCCGCGCCGGACGCGCCCGCGCTGCCCTGGAACAGGCGACCGCCGGTCTATTGGCCGAGGCGGCGACCATCCATCCGGAAGGCTGGATCACGCTGGCAGCCGCGCCGCTGCTGGCCGCGCCGGTGGAGGTTGCGCTGCGGGCGCTGGCCCAGGCGCTGGCCGCGGTCGGCGGGCCGGCCCATCCCCTGCGCGACGAGGCGCTGGAGCGGCTGTTGGAAGCGCTGGCGGACGGGCAGGGCACGACCTTGGGCGGCTGCGTGGTGCGGCTGCGGCGGGGCACCGTCATGGTTGCGCGCGAGCCGGTTGCGGCAATGGAGCGGCTGAGCGTGCCGCCGGGCGGGCGGGTGCCGTGGGACGGCCGCTTCGACCTGCGGGTGTCTCCGCGACATGGCAGGCCCGTCACGGTCGCGGCGCTGGGGGCGGCGGGCTGGCGCGAATGGGTGGCGCGGATGGCGCCGGAGAGGGCGCCCGATCTGCCGGTTCCGGTGCGGGAAACGCTGCCAAGCCTTTGGTCGGGAACGAAATTGCTTGGCGTACCAATGGTCGGTGGGCGATACGGGTTCGACGCGGATGGACAGGACCGGATGGACCGCGCGATCTTCCGTCCGCTTTTGCCGTTGGGAAGACCAGCTTTTACGGTTGTTTCGGACCGGCGCGGCATTATTTAATCAGGGAACGTGCCCGTAGGAGTCCGGGGTGCGGCCTTGTCGGCGCACCGCATGGCGATGGGTTCGCAGAAAGGCGTGTGACGTGAACAATTTCGGCAAGAACCTCGCGCTCTGGATCATCATAGGGCTGCTGCTCGTGGCCCTGTTCAATCTGTTCCAGAGTTCTTCCACCCGCAGCCCGCAAACGACCGTTCCGTTCAGCGAGCTTCTCGCCGAAGTGGACCGGGGCCAGGTTGCAGACGTGACGATCAAGGGCAACCAGGTTTCGGGCCATTTCTCGGACGGCCGCTCCTTCAGCACCTATGTCCCGCCCGAAGCGGGTCTGGTGGAGCGCCTGACCAACAAGAATGTCCGGATCAACGCGGTCCCTGACGACAGCAACGTGCCGTCGCTGTTCTCGGTGCTGCTGTCCTGGTTCCCGATGCTTCTGCTGATCGGCGTCTGGATCTTCTTCATGCGCCAGATGCAGTCCGGCGGCGGCAAGGCCATGGGCTTCGGCAAGTCGCGGGCTCGCCTGCTGACCGAAAAGGTCGGGCGTGTGACCTTCGACGATGTCGCCGGCATCGACGAGGCCAAGCAGGAGCTGACGGAAATCGTCGAGTTCCTGAAGGACCCGCAGAAGTTCCAGCGGCTGGGCGGCAAGATCCCGAAGGGCTGTCTTCTGGTCGGCCCGCCGGGTACCGGTAAGACGCTGACCGCCCGTGCGGTGGCCGGCGAAGCCAATGTCCCGTTCTTCACCATTTCCGGTTCGGACTTCGTCGAAATGTTCGTCGGTGTGGGTGCGTCCCGCGTCCGCGACATGTTCGAACAGGGCAAGAAGAACGCTCCCTGCATCATCTTCATCGACGAAATCGACGCGGTCGGCCGTCATCGCGGCGCCGGCCTGGGCGGCGGCAACGACGAGCGTGAGCAGACCCTCAACCAGCTGCTGGTCGAGATGGACGGCTTCGAGGCGAACGAGGGCGTGATCCTGATCGCCGCGACCAACCGTCCGGACGTTCTCGATCCCGCTCTGCTGCGTCCGGGCCGCTTCGACCGTCAGGTCGTGGTGCCGAACCCCGACGTGCTGGGCCGCGAGAAGATCCTCAAGGTCCACATGCGGAAGGTCCCGCTGTCGCCGGACGTCGACGCCAAGGTCATCGCCCGCGGCACTCCCGGCTTCTCTGGCGCCGATCTGGCGAACCTGGTCAACGAGGCGGCGCTGCTGGCGGCCCGTATCGGCAAGCGCGTCGTCGGCATGAGCGAGTTCGAGAACGCCAAGGACAAGGTCATGATGGGTGCGGAACGCCGCTCCATGGTGATGACCGAGGACGAGAAGAAGCTGACCGCCTACCACGAGGCCGGCCACGCCATCTGCGCGATCCACTGCGTCGACAGCGATCCGGTCCACAAGGCCACCATCATTCCGCGCGGCCGTGCGCTGGGCATGGTGATGCGCCTGCCGGAAGGCGACCGCATCAGCCTGTCGCAGGCCAAGCTGCTGGCCGACCTGACCGTCGCCATGGGTGGCCGCATCGCGGAAGAGCTGATCTTCGGCAAGGAGCGGGTGACCACCGGCGCCTCGGGCGACATCAAGATGGCGACCGAGATGTCGCGCCGGATGGTGACGGAGTGGGGCATGAGCGAGAAGCTCGGCCCGCTGCTGTACGGCGAGCCGACGCAGGAGGTGTTCCTGGGCCATTCGGTGACCCAGCACAAGAACATGTCCGACCGTACGGCCCAGCTGGTCGACGAGGAGATCCGCCGCATCGTGGACGAGAGCTACGACCGCGCCCGGACCATCCTGACCGAGAACATCGACCAGCTGCACACCCTGGCCAAGGGCCTGCTGGAGTACGAGACGCTGAGCGGCGACGAGATCAACCGTCTGCTGCGCGGCGAACCGATCCTGCGCGACGACGACCGCGAGACGATGCCCGTCCCGCCGCGTCCGACCACCGGCACCGGCCGCCGGTCCTCCGTCCCGCCCAGCACCGGGCAGGAAAGCGGCGGCATCGGTCCGGAACCGCAGGGCACCTGAGGTCTCAGGGGTCCGACATGAAGAAGGCGGCGCTGCGAGGCGCCGCCTTTTTTGTTGGGAGAGTTCCTGGGGTGGAGGGTGCTCTGCCCTCGTTACCCTCAGAGCGCGCCCTTCTGTTCGCGGCGGCGGTCCAGCGCGACGTCGAATTGGCGCAGCAGCTTCTGCATGCCTTCGAAGTACAGCTTGCGCGACGGCGTGTTCTTCATGCAGCGGGCGTCCAGATGGGCGACGCTGGTGAGCGCTGAGACGCAGTAGCCGAGCAGCCAGTAGCGCGAGCGGATGCTGCGCAGGTAGTCGCGGAACGGCTCCGGCTGGCCGGCCATGAAGCTGCTGAAGGCAGTCTCGTAGTCCGACAGGATGGTGCGGATGTCGAGCAGCGTCGTTTCCAGCAGCTTGCCCACCTTCTCGATGTGCATCAGCAGCTGGGTCTCGTAGGGCTTGTGCATGCGGATGTCGACCGGAATGCATTCCCGCGACTTCAGCCAAGTCAGGATGATGCGGGCGCGGGGCGCGATGCGGCGCAACTGGTATTCATAGAAGGTCGTGCCCTTCCACGCGCTGAAGATGGTGTCGGCCTCCGACCGTTCGATGCCGAAGGCGGAGACGAACAGGCCGGCCTCTTCCAGGTTGGGATTCCAGATCGCTTCCAGGAAGCGCTCGATGCTCTGGGCGCTGCCCTGGCTGCCGGACAGCGCCTTGCGGACGATCGGCTCGATGCGGGCGCGGATCAGGCGGCGGAGCTGGTGGTCCTCCTCGTTTGAGATCAGCCAGTGGCGCGGATCGACGTTGACCTTTTCCGCCTCGAAGCAGGTCTTCAGCAGGAAGGCGTCGAGCGACGGCACGTCGTCGATCATCGACAGCAACTTCATGTCGCCGATGATGCCGTTCTCCTGCGGTCCGTGTTTCAGGCCGAACTGCTCTTCCAGCAAGGTCGCGCTGTTGCGGCCGCGCAGGTAGATGGCGATGCCGCCGGCCTCCGGCGCACGGGCGTTGTGCGGCACATAGATGCCGGTTTCGACCGGGCGCTCGCCGCCTTCCAGTTCCTCGTCCTCGGCGATGGGATCGCCGCCGTCGTCTTCGCGGTCGTCGAAGTTCGGGTATTTGAACAGGATGCAGTTGTTCAGGCCCTGGGCCTTGAACATGCGCTGCTCTTCCGGAATCTCGCGCGTGATGGCGATGAGATTCATCGACACGCTGGAGCCGCCATAGAGGATCTGCTCAAGGATCGGAGAAACCGAGTCCATTTTCTTGCGAGCGCGCATGAATATTACCCAAATCCGCGAATATTGCGCAAATCATAAACGCCGTTTTTGCAAACGCAAAGAGGGATCGGTGGACCGATCCCTCTCTTCGTCATGCGATTGCGGGCGCCGTTCTCCGGCTCAACCACCCGGATTTCAGCCGGCCTTCGGCGTTCCGCCCAGCGAGCCCAGCAGGCTGGCGACCTCGGCCGCCTCGTCCACCGCGACCATGCCGACGGTGTGATAGCCGCTGTCGACATGCATCACTTCGCCGGTGACGCCGCTGCCCAGATCCGACATCAGGAACAGGCCGGCGCCGCCGACCTCCTGGATGGTGACGTTGCGCTTCAGCGGGGCGTTCAGCTCGTTCCACTTCAGGATATAGCGGAAGTCGCCGATGCCGCTGGCGGCCAAAGTCTTGATCGGACCGGCGGAGATGGCGTTGACACGGATGTTGCGGCCACCCAGATCGACGGCCAGGTAACGCACGCTGGCCTCCAGCGCCGCCTTGGCGACACCCATCACGTTGTAATGGGGCATGACGCGCTCGGCGCCGTAATAGGATAGAGTGAGCAGGCTGCCGCCGTCCTTCATCAGCGGCACGGCGCGCTGCGCCACCGCGGTGAAGGAGTAGCAGGAGATGTCCATGGTGCGCAGGAAGTTGGCCCGCGTCGTGTCCAGGTACAGCCCGTCCAGCTCGTTCTTGTCGGAAAAGGCGATGGCATGAACCACGAAGTCCAACCCGCCCCATTCCTTCTCGATGGCGGCGAAGGTCGCGTCGATGCTGCCCTCGTCCGTCACGTCGCAGGGCAGGACGAGCTTGGCGCCGACCTGCTCGGCCAGCGGCTTCACCCGCTTCAGCAGCGCATCGCCCTGATAGGTGAAGGCAAGCTCCGCCCCGTGCTGGGCCAGGGTGGAGGCGATCCCCCAGGCGATCGAACGATCGTTGGCCACGCCCATGATCAGGCCACGCTTGCCGGCCATGAGCGGCATCGGATTGGACATCGGAACCTCGTGAACGACGGATGTGCTGCGGGACGAGCCGCGAAAAGTGGGGCGCATCCTACACGAAAGCGCCCACCGGTCAAACCGACGCGGGTGGTCTCGCCGCAGGAGGCGTCGCATGGCTCACCCTAAGGACACAGAAGGCCGCGAGGAGGAGGAGCGAAGCCGCATCCTGAGCGGTCTGAGGGAGCTTGGCGGCTTCTTCGGCCATTCGATGCTGCGCTTCTACAACGACAACTGCTTCCAGACCGCGGCGGCGCTGACCTACACCTCGCTGCTGGCCATCGTGCCGATGATGACCATCGGTTTCGCCATCTTCTCCGCCTTTCCGGCCTTCAGCGCCTTGCAGTCGCGCATCCAGACCGCGCTGGTCAAGAATCTGGTGCCGGAGATCGGCGACGCGATCCTGGAATATCTCGGCCGCTTCATGGCGAACGCCGGGCAGATGCCGATCTTCGGCGTGATCGGGCTTGCGGTGTCGGCGGTGCTGCTGATCTGGACTATAGAGGGGTCCTTCGCCACCGTCTGGCGCGTGCGCGAGCCGCGATCCTACGTCACCCGCATCCTGTCCTTCTGGGCGGTGGTGTCGCTGACCCCGCTGTTCGCTGGCGCCAGCCTGTCCCTGTCCAGTTCGCTGTGGACCGCGCTGGAGGTTGCGCATCTGCAGGGCGTGGTCCATCCGCTGGCGGGAATCGGCATGCTGCTGCCGTTTGGGCTGCAGCTGCTGGGCTGCACGTTGCTGTATTTGGTGATCCCGAATCGCGACGTGTTCTGGCTGGACGCGCTGTGCGGCGGCGCCATCGGCTCGATCCTGCTGGAAGGATCGAAGGCGATCTTCGGCTGGTACATGCGCGAATATCCGGCCTACCAGACCATCTACGGCGCCCTGTCGGTGGTGCCGATCTTCCTGTTCTGGCTCTACATCGCCTGGTCGACGGTGCTGTTCGGCGCGGTGGTCGCCGCATCGCTGCCGGAATGGCGGGCGGGCAAGGTCACCCGCGGCGGCATGGAGGGTCTGCTGCCGGCGCAGCGGCTGGCGCTGGCGCTGGCCGTCCTGCATGAGCTGATGGAGGCGAGCCGGCTCGGCGTCGGCATGCGCCGGCGCACGCTGGTCGGTCGGGTGCCGGTGGGCACGCTGCTGATCGACGGCATCTTGGAACAGCTGCGCGACGCCCATTGGGTGGCCCACACCACGCGCGACGCCTGGGTGGTCACCCGCGACATGGGCGAGGCGACTCTGCTGGAGCTGATGAAGGCGCTGGGGATCGGCATGCGCGGCTCCGTCCACGGGCTGGGCGGGCTGGACCTGCCCTGGCAGGAACGCACCGCCCGCCTGCTGGACGCTGCCGAGGCGCGGCAGAGCGACCTGCTGAACGTGCCGCTGAAGAACCTGCTGAACGACGATCTGCCGCCGGAAGGCCAGCCGATGGGGCAGGGCGCCGGGCAAGGCGGCGCCGGGCCGGTGCCGCTGCGGGCAGTGAAGAAGTGACGCCCTACTCCAGCCCGGCCTTCTTGCGAACGTCGTAGCTGCGGGTCTTGGCCCACTGCTCGACGAACTTGACCAGTTCGGCGTCGGGCGGATCGGGCAGGACGACCTTCAGCTTCACATACTGGTCGCCCGGCTGCTTGGTGGCCTGATTCACCACGCCCCTGCCGCGCAGACGCAGGACGGAGCCGGTGTTGGCGCCGGGCGGAACCTTCACCGCCACCTTGCCGCTGATCGTCGGGACATTGACGGTGGCGCCCAGTACCGCCTCGTTCAGGGTGATCGGCACCTCGACATGGATGTCGCTGTCCTGCCGGGTGAAGTAGGGGTGCGATTCGACATGCACCTCGACGATGGCGTCGCCGTTGGGCATGCCGCCCATGCCGGGCAGGCCCTGGCCCTTCAGGCGCAGCTTCGACTCGTTCTCCGTCCCCGGCGGGATGGCTACGTCGATGCTCTTGCCGTTTGACAGGTTGATGCGGCGCTTCGACCCGTTCGCCGCCTCGACGAAGGGGACGGTGACCGAATAGGAGATGTCGCTGCCCCGCACCCGCGGCCCGGCGGAGCCGCCGGTACCCGCACCCGCTCCGGCTCCCGGCCCGCCGGGGCGGCGCCGGCCGCCGCCGAACAGGTCGGAGAACCAGTCGTCACCGCCGCCGAAGAAGGTGTCGTCGGCGGTGCTGCTGCTGCTGGTGTAGGCCCGGCCGCGGCTGCCGGTTCGGCCGCGCGAGCCGAAGCCCGCGTGCCGTTCCTGTCCCGAGGGGTCGATCTCGCCACGGTCGTAGCGGGCGCGCTTCTCGGCATCCGACAGCAGCGTGTAGGCGGCCGAGATTTCCTTGAACCGCTCCTCGTTGGCGGCGTCGCCCGGTTTCAGGTCCGGGTGATGCTGCTTGGCGAGCTTGCGGTATGCCTTCTTGATGTCGTCGGCACTGGCGGACCGGCTGACGCCGAGAACGCTGTAGGGATCGCGCGTAGCCACGGGCAGAGGGTTCCCGCCCCAGGGGGGCCTAAAGGTTGCAAGTGCGGGGTGCTGGTCGGCGACGTTACGAGTTGCCGATGATCTTCCACGTACCGTCGGCCTGTTTGCAAGCGGTTCCGTACGCCTGCTCCGTCCGGCCCTTCACGACGATGGTCTGCTGGAACTCGCGGCAATAGGTGCCGGCGCTGCTGTAGCCGTCGCGGGTGGTGACGATGGTGCCGGAATTCCCCGACTGCGGGTTGTTCCAGTTGATGCGGTCGCCGACCGGGGCGGCGTAGGCCTGGCGGGCCGCGGTCTCGGCATAGCCGGCGTCGGCCCTGTCGAGCGAGCTGCCGACCTCCCTGCCGATGAAGGCGCCGAGCAGCGTGCCGACGCCGGTCGCCACCAGCTTGCCGGTTCCGCCGCCGATCTGCGAGCCGATCAGGCCGCCGGCGACCGCGCCGCCCGCCGTGCCGATCGTTTCCTTCTGGCCACCCAGCTGGCAGCCGGCCAGCAGGCCGGCGACGATCATGGCCGGAACGACTTTCTTCACGAACATCCTTGCGCCTCGAAAAGGTTGGTTGCCGCGGCACCTTATCGGTGGCTTCGCGGTGGACAGTGATATAAGCGACCCTATGCTTGCTGTGAATTGTGATGAGGCTGTGACCCTTACGCTTTTGCACGGAAGCCCGGCCGGCCGGCGGCGCGGGACCCATCGATACAGGACCACAGGCATGACGGACAGCACCGACCGCGACCCTTACGATCTCTTCGCCGAATGGATGAAGGAGGCGGAGCAGAGCGAACCCAACGATCCCAACGCCATGGCGCTCGCCACCGCCGACGCCAACGGCATCCCGTCGGTGCGGATGGTTCTGCTGAAGGGGATCGATCCGCGCGGTTTCGTCTTCTACACCAACACCGAAAGCCGGAAAGGCACCCAGATGCTGGCGAATCGGAACGCCGCCCTGTGCTTCCATTGGAAGAGCCTGCGCCGTCAGGTGCGGGTGGAGGGGCCGGTGGAGGTCGTGACCGATGCCGAGGCCGACGCCTATTTCGACAGCCGCCCGCGCGAAAGCCGCATCGGGGCCTGGGCCTCGCTGCAGTCGCGCCCGCTGGAGGGGCGGTGGGAACTGGAGAAGCGCGTGGCGCAGTTCGCCGCCAAATACGCCATCGGCACCGTGCCGCGGCCGCCGCACTGGACCGGGTTCCGCGTGCTGCCCTCGCGGATCGAATTCTGGCGCGACCGCCCGTTCCGCCTGCACGACCGGCTGGTTTTCCAGCGCGCCGAGGGGACGGACGGCACGCAGACGGGTTGGGTCACCGAGCATCTTTATCCCTAAACCGGGGCACGTCAGGCACAAGCCGACGGTAAGCGATCCGTAAGGATGCGCCGCTACGGTCGCGCGCCGGCCATGGCGGCCGGGCATCGCGGGATCGGGGCCAAGCGGATGGGGCCAAGCAGATGGGGGAAGCATTGAGCGACAGTGCGCAAAACTCGGCATCGGCGGATCGCCTGCGCCGCTATGCCACCTATGCCAGCGTGTCGGTGGCCTCCACCCTGATCGCGGCGAAGCTGGCCGCCTATCTGCTGACCGAGTCGGTCAGCATCCTGTCGTCGCTGATCGACTCCTGCACCGACCTGATGGCGTCGGTGGTGACTCTGCTGGGGGTGCGCCATGCCCTGCGCCCGGCCGACGCCAACCACCGCTTCGGGCACGGCAAGGCGGAGGCGCTGGCCGCACTCGCCCAGGCCGCCTTCATCGGCGGATCGGCCCTGTTGCTGAGCGTCGAGGCGGTGCGGCGAATTCTCCGGCCGGAGCCGATCACCGAGGGGACGATGGGCATCGTCGTGATGCTGCTGTCGATTGTGCTGACCGCCGGGCTCATCACCTTTCAGCGCCGGGTGCAGGCGGCGACCAACTCCGTCGCCATCGGGGCGGACCGGCTGCATTATTCCGGCGATCTGCTGATGAACAGCGCGGTCATCGTCGCCATCCTGCTGACCGAGGCGACCGGGCTGACCGTGGTCGATCCGCTGTTCGGCATCGGCATCGCCCTGTTCCTGCTGAACGGCGCCCGCGGCGTGGCGCGCGACGCGCTGGACGTGCTGATGGACCGCGAACTGGCCGAGGGGGAGCGCGAGCGCATCGCCGAACTGGCGCGGGCCGAGCCGGGTGTGCGCGGCCTGCACGATCTGCGCACGCGCAATGCCGGCACCGGCTGTTTCATCGAACTTCATCTGGAGTTGGACGGCGGCATCAGCCTGACCGCCGCGCACGAGATCGCCGACCGGGTGGAACGGCGGTTGCGCGAGGCCTTCGTCAACGCCGAGGTGATGGTCCACCAGGAGCCGGCCGGGCTGGCCGACGAGCGGCTGGATCACCGGATCGCCGGCTGACGGCGGTGGCCTGGACGCCGATTTTTGTCGATTGATTAAGTGTGGGCGACAAAGCCTGTGATACGGGTCCGCTTTGCGGGATAACCCGCGTTTCGCGTCGGGCCAGGGTGGCGCACAATCGCCGGGCGTATGCTCCCCTTAAGGTATCCTACCAAAGGACAGGGGTGGCCGGCACCACTCCGGCACCCCCTACGTTGCGAACCTGTATCAAAAGCGCAATAATAGTACCCGGGAGAAAGCGCTCGGTTATAGAACAGCAAGAATGGTGGATAGGATGGATGGTGGCGTTGAGCTTCGTCCGCATCTGATCGCGGACATCGCGCAGGAAGCAGGCAATCTCGGTATCGAGATCGCGGATATCGCCGGCCATATCGAGGATGTGAACGCCCGCGTCACCCACCAGTCGGAGGTGTTCACGCAGCTGCGCGACACCGGCGCCAAGATGTCGCGCAGCACGCAGCGCATCTCGGAGGCCTCGGCCGTCGCGCGCTCGGTCACCGAACAGGCGCGGCAGGAGGTCGACAGCTCCCACGACCGGGTGCAGCAGTCGCTGTCCGACATCCATGCGCTGGTGTCTTCGGTGACCGGGATCGAGGGGCAGATCGCCGGGCTGCGCGAGGCGCTGGACCGCGTCGGCAAGGTCGCCAAGGAGATCTTCACCATCGCCAAGCAGACGAACCTGCTGGCGCTGAACGCCACCATCGAGGCGGCCCGCGCCGGCGAGGCCGGGCGCGGCTTCGCCGTGGTGGCGAACGAGGTGAAGTCGCTGTCCACCAAGACCAGCGAGGCGACGACGGAGATCGACGCGACGCTGAAGGTGCTGAACGAGCAGGCCCAGCGCCTGATGACGGAGAGCGCCGCCAGCGCCGTCAAGGCCCGCGCGGTCAGCGAGGGCACCACCGCCATCGGCACGGTGATCGAGACGGTCGGCCGCGCCATGCGCGAACTGAACGGCGAGACCGACAAGATCGATGCCGCCTCCGCCGAGATCGGCGGCAACTGCGGCGAGTTGGAGCGCGAGATCACCGATCTGGCGGCCGGCGTGAAGCTGTCCAGCGACAATCTGGCGCAGGCGCGCGACCGGGTGAACAATCTGGTCGGCATGAGCGAGCGGCTGATCGGCATCACCGCCGAGCTGAACATCGAGACGGTCGACACCCCCTTCATCGCCTCGGTCAAGGATGCCGCCGCCAAGGTGTCCGCCGCCTTCGAGGACGCGTTGGCCCGCGGCGAAATCAGTGAATCCGACCTGTTCGACCGCAATTACCAGCCGGTCGCCGGATCGGACCCGCAGCAGGTGCTGACCCGCTACACCCAGCTGTGCGACCGCGTGCTGCCCGGAATCCAGGAGCCGGTGCTGGCGGCCAACAGCCGCATCGTCTTCTGCGTGGCGATCGACGAGAACGGCTATCTGCCGACCCACAACCGGCAGTTCAGCCAGCCCCAGGGCCGTGACCCGGTGTGGAACGCCGCCAACTGCCGCAACCGCCGCATCTTCAACGACCGCGTCGGCCTGGCCGCCGGGCGCAACACCAAGCCCTTCCTGCTGCAGACCTACCGGCGCGACATGGGCGGCGGGAAATACACCCTGATGAAGGACGTCTCCGCCCCCGTCATGGTCCGTGGCCGCCATTGGGGCGGGCTGCGGCTGGCTTATAAGGTGTGATCGGGAATATGTGAGAAAGCGCGCAAGCGCACGGGTTGCCGGACTTCCCTCTTGATCCGTATCAACGCATGGGATCAGCCTTGCGGGTGAAATGGCGGGGCAGAGGGAGCGACCATGAAGTATGTCGATGAGTTCCGCGATCCGGTGCTTGCCCGCAACGTCGCCGCCGCCATTGCGCGGGAGGTGCGGGCCGACCGCTCCTATCACCTGATGGAGTTCTGCGGCGGCCACACCCACGCCATCTCCCGCTACGGCATTCCCGACCTGCTGCCCGGCAATGTGCGCATGATCCATGGGCCGGGCTGCCCGGTCTGCGTTCTACCGGTGGGGCGGATCGACGACGCCATCGCGCTGGCTCGCCGGCCGGAGGTGACGCTGTGCACCTATGGCGACGTCATGCGGGTGCCGGGCTCGGGGCGGCTCAGCCTGCTGAAGGCCAAGGCGCAGGGCGCCGACGTGCGCATGGTGGTGTCGGCCGACGCGGCGGTGCGCATCGCCGCGGAGAATCCGGACCGGCAGGTGGTGTTCCTCGCCATCGGCTTCGAGACGACGACTCCGCCCACCGCGCTGGCGGTGCGGGCGGCGGCGGCGCAGGGGCTGACCAACTTCTCCGTCTTCTGCAACCATGTGCTCACCCCCTCGGCCATCCAGGGAATCCTGGCGGGAGCCGACGAGGGGCTGTCGCTCGACGGGTTCGTCGGGCCGGCGCATGTCTCCGTCATCATCGGATCGGAGGCCTACGCCCCGGCTGCGGCGGAGCACGGCAAGCCGGTGGTGATCTCCGGATTCGAGCCGCTGGACGTGCTGCAATCCATCCTGATGCTGGTCCGCCAGATCAATGACGGACGGGCGGAGGTGGAAAACCAGTTCACCCGCGCCGTCACCGCCGACGGCAACCGCAAGGCCCAGGCGCTTGTGCTGGAGATCTTCGAGACCCGGCCGTCCTTCGAATGGCGCGGCCTCGGCAGCATCCCGCACAGCGGGCTGAAGCTGCGCGAGGCCTATGCCGCCTTCGACGCCGAACGACGCTTTCCCATCGCCGGGGCCAACGTGCCAGACCACAAGGGCTGCGATTGCGGCGCCATCCTGCGCGGGGTGAAGCGGCCGATCGACTGCAAGCTGTTCGACACCGTCTGCACCCCGGAAAACCCGATGGGGTCCTGCATGGTCTCGGCCGAAGGCGCCTGCGCGGCGCACTACACCTATGGACGGTTCCGCGACGCCTGACCGGCTCCGGGCGATGCGTTCACGATTGCGACCTTTCACCGCAGGCTGGACGAACGCTGCTGGACGAACGCCGCCCGGTTAAACATGATGCATATGAAACAATCCGTTGGGCCGGTCTTCGGCCCCACGGAAAACGGCAGACGTCGGAAGACTTCGCATTTCATACCGGGAGGACCCGCATGACCTACAAGCATATCCTCGTCCATCTCGACAGCAGCCCGCATGTCGAGGCGCGACTCGACGCCGCCATCGCGCTGGCCCAGAGCCACGGCGCCTTCCTGCGCGGCCTGTTCGCGCAGGGCGACCGCAACGCCAGCAGCGTGATCGCCCGCCGGTCCAGCGACCATCTGGTCGACGCGGCGGCGCGCAGCGAGGCGCTGTTCAATGAAAAGCTCGCGGCGTCCGGCCTGCAGGGCCATTGGCACGGCCTGACCCACGGCGAATACAACCACGTCATCCGCGAGGTCATCATCTGGTCGCGCTTCGCCGACCTGACGGTGCTGGGCCAGTATGACCGCGAGGCCGGATCGCAGGCCGCGCCGGAGGAACTGAACGAGCAGGTGGTGCTGAACTCCGGCCGCCCGGTGCTGGTCGTCCCCTATGCCGGCCGCTTCCCGGTGATCGGCAAGCGCGTCGCCGTCGCCTGGAATGCCGAGCGCGAGGCCGCCCGCGCCCTGTCCGACGCCATGCCGATGCTGGAGAAGGCCGCCGAGGTGACGGTCATCACCGTGCTGACCCAGGCCTCGAACGCGGCGCCGGAAGCGCCGCGGGTCGGGCTGCTCGACCATCTCGCCTTCCATGGCGTGAAGGCGGAGCAGACCCACTTCACGGTCAATGACATCGGCGCCATGGACGCCCTGCTGGCCCGCGCCATGGACACCGGCGCCGACCTGCTGGTGATGGGCGCCCACGGCCATTACGGCTTCCCGTTCCTGCATCGCGGCAGCGGGACGCGCCACGTCCTGCGCACCTGCCCGGTGCCGCTGCTGCTGTCGCACTGAGATATTGAGGGGGGAGAGACAAAGCGTCTCTCCCTCGACGCCTTACGCCGCCTTCACCCCGCTCAGGAAGCTCTCCACCTCCTGGCGCAGACGGGTGGATTCGATGCTGAGGTGGTCGGCGACGTTGCGGACCTCGCCGGCGGCGCGGCCGGTGTCGCCGGCGGCGCGGGTGACGCCGACGATGTTGCTGGTCACCTGCTGCGTGCCCTGGGCCGCTTCCTGGACGTTGCGGCTGATCTCCTGGGTTGCCGCACTCTGCTGTTCCACCGCCGAGGCGATGGTCGCCGAGATCTGGCTGATCTCCGTGATGATGCGGCCGATCTCCTCGATTGCCGACACCGCCTCGCGGGTCGCGCCCTGGATGGTGCTGATCTGCCCGGTGATGTCCTCCGTGGCCTTCGCCGTCTGGTTGGCCAGGCTCTTCACCTCGCTCGCCACCACCGCGAAGCCCTTGCCCGCCTCACCGGCGCGGGCCGCCTCGATCGTCGCGTTGAGCGCCAGCAGGTTGGTCTGCGCCGCGATGTTGTTGATGAGGTCAACCACCTCGCCGATCTTCTGCGCGCCGTCGGCAAGGCCGGAGACGACGCCGTTGGCCCGGTTGGCGCCGCTGACCGCCTGTTCGGCGACGCGGGTCGACTGCGAGACTTGACGGCCGATCTCGTCGATGGAGGAGGAGAGTTCCTCCGCCGCCGCGGCGACGGTCTGAACGTTGGCGGAGGCCTGTTCGGCGGCCGAGGCCACCGTGGTGCTCTGGCGGTTGGTCTCGTCGGCGGTGCTGGTCAGCGAGCCGGCCGACTGCTGCATCTGGGTCGCCGCCCCCGACAGGCTCTGCACCACCGCGGTCACATTGCCTTCGAAGGCGCGCATCAGCTCATCGAGCCGGGCGGCACGGCGGGCCTTGGCTTCCTCTTCGGCGCGCTGGGCGGCGGCGAGGCGGTCGGCCTCGATGGCATTGCGCTTGAAGACGTCGACCGCTTCGGCCATGGCGCCGACCTCGTCCTTGCGGCCGACGCCGGGCACTTCGACCGCCCGTTCGCCGCCGGCCAGACGGCCCATGGCGCCGGTCATGGCGACGATGGGCGAGGCGATGGCCCCGCGCAGCACCATCCCGGCGATCACGGCGACCAGAACGGATATCAGCGCGCCGATGATGGCGGTGAGATAGCCGGTGGAGAAGGCGGCCTTCTGTTCGTCCTTGCGCAGGGTCAGCAGCGCGCTCTCCGCGTCATCGATCTGGCGGACCAGTGCGCGGACATTGTCCATCGAGTCCTTGCCCAGCGCCTTCGCCTCCATCGCGCGGGCTTCCTCGCGCGATTCGGCCTTGGACATCAGGGCGATTTCCTTTTCCGCCACGGTCTGGCGCCAGGTGGTGGCGTGCTTGCGCAGTTCCTCCAACCGGGCTTGTTGCTGCGGATTGTCGGCGGTCAGCGACTTAACCTCCGCCAGGGCGCGGTCGAACGCCTGTTCACCCTTGCGATAAGGTTCCAGGAAAGCCTGGTCGCCGCTGACCAGATAGCCGCGCAGTCCGGTCTCCTGGTCGACCATCGCCGCCATTGCCGCGTCGGTGGTCTGGATCACGCGGTAGGTGTGGATCGTCCAGCCGATGGAGGATTGGATGGACGACAGCGTGGCATAATTGGCAAAGCTGATCGCGCCGATGATGACGATCAGCGCGGCGAAGGCCGTCAGCAGCTTTCCACCGATTCGGAGATTGGTGAACCAGGACATTTCTTGCGCCTCATGTGACCGGACGGGCTTGTGATTCGCGCGGACAGTCGCCTTGCCTCGCGGATTTGCATACGATTGGGTGAGTGACTAACCCGTTCGAATGCAGCACCTGATACGGCAGGAATTCCGATTCCGATCATCGAAAATTTTACGTATGACGAAATCTTCTGTCTGTCACATAAGGCCTATACCTACCTCGCAAAGAAAGCGTTAACAACGTGCTGTTGTTCTACCGGGAGTGATCCACCAATCTGACTGAAACGCCTTTACGCGCATGTGGCATGGTGACGCAGTAACCTCTCGGGGATTGGTGGGCCGCTTTTGCGATCAGCGACGAAGCCGCATGTCGATGTGGGGAATGCCGAAGTCGTCATAGGGTTCGGTGACCCGGACGAAACCGAAGCTGCCGTAAAAGCGCTCCAGATAAAGCTGTGCGCCGATCTGCACGTCGCGGCCGGGCCAGCATTCCGCCAGCACCGCCAGTGACTCCGCGACCAATGCCCGCCCCAACCCGGTGGAGCGTTGCGACCGGTCCACCGCCAGCCGGCCGAAGGAGACCACTGCGTCCGGACTCCCGCCGTCGGGGCCCTCGCCATCGGGTTCGAGACAGTCTGGGCCAAGGCAGCGGGCGCAGCCGACGATGGCGCCGGTGCCGTCCGTCGCGATCAGGTGAAGCGCCCCGGGGTCGCGGCCGTCGATGTCGGGATAGGGGCAGGACTGCTCGACCACGAACACGCTGCTGCGCAGGGCCAGCAGATCGTGCAGTTCGGTCAGCGACAGGGCATCGAAGGCGACGCGGCGGATCGGCGAAGCGGGCATTTCGGCGGGGTGCTCAGGCGGTCGCGTTGCGGATCATGTAGTCGGCGATGTCCTTGGGCTTGACCTTGACTTCGGTCAGCGGCTCGTCGGCGGTCATCGCCTTGGCGACCAGCAGGCTGTTCTGCACGTTGGTCAGGGTTATGCGGTAGACGCCGGCCGCGCCCTTCAGGCGCGGGTAATAGGTGGGGTCGATCACCTTCTCGCGACGGCCGAGCCGGGCCAGCGCGCTGTCCTCGTCCAGATCGTCGACCTGCTTGGACTGAACCAGTTTCCAGTCGGATTCGCCACCCCAGCCGGCGGCGACGGCGGCCTTCACCGCTGCCTCGTCCGCCGCGACGCCCAGCTTGTAGATGTGCTTTCCCTGTCCGACGTCGGACGCCCATTTGGTCAGGGCGGCGCTGCGCGCAACATAGACGACGGGCATGGCGAGTCGATCCTCCCGGAACCGGCAGATGGATATGCGTTTTGGATTTGCGTTATTGCAGCGACGATTGACGCGCGATGGGCGTGATCAGGATGCGGCTGACGACGTCCTTGCCGAACATGGCGATAACCGATTCGTCGATCCGGCGGCGCAGGGCGGGAACATTCGCGATGTTGCCGCGGACGATCCACCCCTCGTCCACGCCCTTGTAGATGGCGGTCAGGATGGCGTCGTGCAGGCGGGGAATGCTCAATTGCACCTCGCCCAGTTTCAGCGCGTCCCCGATTTCCAGGTTCACTTCGACCTGGGTGTATTTCTCGATCCGGCCGGCATTCACCACCGGGACCATCAGCGGCTTGATCCGCACAGACGGGGGCAGGGCGCCGGCCGCCCCTTCGTTCGCGGCGGCCGGCAACGCCGACGGCAAGGTCAGGAACAGGGCAAGGCAGAGGGCAGGCAGAAAGCCGCGCATGACAAACACCGCGAAGGACCGTAAGGCTGGATTCTACCGGTCCGACGCGGCGGTTGCAACCGCCGCCCGGGTCTTTCACGGACCCGGGGGCGATTGGTCACGGTTTGGCCGGGATCAGGCGGCCTTCTTGCCGCTGGCCGCGATCGCTTTCTTGTTGACGTCGCCGATGGCCAGCTTGTTCAGCAGCGAGTCGGTGTCCTTTTCCTCCTGAAGCGTCTCGTCCAGCAGCTGCGCTACCTTGTCGAGGCCGCAGGCGGTGGCATAGGCGTGGAGCGTGCCGTAGCTGGCGATCTCGTAATGCTCCACCTTCTGGGCGGCGGCGATCAGGGCGGCGTCCTGAACCTCGGGCGCCAGACCCATTTCGAGGATTTCCTGCGCCTCGCTGATCAGCCCCTCCATCGCGTCGCAATGCTTGCCGCGGGGGCGGGTGTCCATTTCCTCGAACACCTGCTGCAGCCGTTCGATCTGGCCGTTGGTCTGTTCCAGATGGGTCTCGAAGGCCTTGCGCAGCTGGTCGGAGCTGGCGGCCCTGGCCATCTTGGGCAGGGCCTTCGCGATCTGCTTCTCGGCGTGGTAGATGTCGCGAAGATCCTCGATCAGCAGATCCTGCATCGTCTTGGCGGCCATTATGATGGTCCTTCCTCGCTGTGGGTATTGGCGGAGCGGGGCTCCTGCGCGCCGAATGGCAGCGGGAACAACAGCGGCGGCCACCGGGCGTTGCGGTCTCGAACGGGGATTGGCCTTCGGACAGGGGAGGGGACGGATCATGACGGCAGAGCGCGGCGACGGCGAGGTGCTGTTCGAATTCCAGCGGGTCGGCAGCTATCTGAGGGTCACCGCCATCGACGCGAAGACGGGCGTCGAGGTGACGGTGGCCGGCCCGGCGACCGGTAGCCAGGAGTTGCTGAAACGGACGGCGATCAACAAGCTGCGCTTCGTCCAGAACAAGAGCGCGCAAAATGGTGGTTCCGGGGGCGCTTCTTCCGGGGGACCGGCGAAGCCGGCGCCAAAGGGGCGTGGCGGCCTCTACTGACCGGCTGCCGGCACCCGCCAAAGAAAACGCGCCGCCCGACGGGGCCGGGCGGCGCGGATCGAAGTCTGGCTTTTGCTGATGGTGAGCGCCGGCATGCCTCCGCCGGCAACCCGCATGGGACATGGCCCCAGTCCGGATGGCCGATCGTAGAGCGAACCGCTCGACCCAGACAGTAGACCTATGCCTGCCCGTTGGCACTGGCGCAGGGGGTGTAACGCTTGTAGAACCGCGCATCTCTGAACGAATGGCGCATAGAAAAAGCCCTTCTCCCGCGCCGTCAGGGCGGGTAAGCGAAGGAAGGGTCCGGCCGTTGTCCGGCCGGCTTTCGGACAGAGGAACGAAACACCAGGGGATCGAGGCCATGGTCGGTGTGAGTGCGGTTCGTGTGACGGCTTTCCTGCGCGTGTCGGTGATGTCGGCGCTTCTGACGGCAACCGCTCTGGCGGCGGCCCTGCCGGTGCTGACCACGGCGCGGACGGCAACCGCCGCGACTTCGCAGAAGCCGGGCCACGGGACTCAGGATCATAGCGGCCGGTCTGCCGCGCCCGCCGCACCGTCACCGGGTGCGCAGGCCGGCGGAGCGGCATCGACGGCGCCCCAGCCCACCACCCCTGCGGCGGGCTGCCTGAAGCCGGGTGTGCCGCTGTGCATGGACGACCAGTCCACCTTCCTCAGCGCCGACAAGATGTCGACCTGTCAGGGCGAGGTGAAGGAGTATGTCGACAAGTCGATGGCCTACCTGACCTGCCTGAACGAAGAGAATGTGGCGACCGGGCGGGAACTGAGCCGCAATGTCGACCGGTTCAATTGCCGCCTGTCGGGCCGGAAGGGCTGCGCCAACTGAGGTTGGCCAACTGGCGGGGCCGGGATGCGGTGTTGCGGTTGCAATGTCGTCGGTGGTCGGTCCACCGAACATTGCGGGGGCGCGGCCGTCTCGCGTCTTGAACCGTTCCGATGGCTTCGCCGTCTTTCCGGCCGCATCGCCATCGTTCTGACATGCGCACGGGCCGCATCCCATGGGATCGGCCCGCGTCGCATACGGACTTTACACGATCAGCCGGCCTTGCGGCGGGTCTGGCGGCCGGAGCTGCGGCCGAGGCCGATGCGCTTGGCGAATTCCGAACGCTGCGCCGCGTAATTCGGCGCGACCATCGGGTAGTCGGGCGGAAGTCCCCAACGGGACCGATATTCGTCCGGCGACATGTTGTAGGTCGAGCGAAGATGCCGCTTCAGCATCTTCAGCTTCTTCCCGTCTTCAAGGCAGACGATGTATTCGGGCGTCACCGACTTGCGAATCGGAACGGCAGGCTTCAGCGGTTCCGCCGCGACCTCGCGAGGCTGACCATTCAGGCCAGTCAGCGACGAGTAGACCGTATTGATCACATCGGGGATTTGCTGAGCAGGCAACACGTTCTTGCTGACATACGCCGATACGATGTCGGCGGTCATCCGCAGCAGCGCATTGTCCGGTACATCGGCGCGAAGCTGGTCGCTCATTGCACTGTGTCCTGGTTTTTCATTTGTCCGTACGAACCAAGTTGCATACCGTGATTTGGGTGTCAATATAATTTCGGAAACCTGCAAATTAGTTGCTCTTGGCTGCCAGAACAAAGGAGCGAGGTGCAAATCAGCCAACGCTGAATATCGTTGCGCGGTTGTGGCTGTGCCGCAGCTTTAGCGGCGGTCTAGTAAGCGCGGGCTTGCTATTTTCCGCCGAGTCCGCCGCGGCAATTGGGCGTTTTCCCGCTCCTATAACGAATCGGCTATCTCCCTTGTTTTGGCGTCTCGGCAACGCAGAGGTGAAAACCGTCTCCAAACCTTCGCGGAAACGGGGCGCGACGGTTCCGCGCGTGCGGGGAGCCGCGAAGGACGGCCTTGCCTCACCGCGTCGCCGGCCGAAACCGGGGCGGCCCCGGTTTCATCCCCGAGCCTAGCTATGCATCCACGTCATGGTGTGGCAGTGGCGGTCTGCACCGACATCTGGTAGGGTGCCGGCGTATTTCGCCGCATTGCCGGCGCAGTCGTCGTTTGTGCATCCGCTACCGCACGCACCGGAGTTTTTGCCGTCATGACCGTCCGCACCGTGGCACTCGCTTCCGATCACGCCGGCTATGAGCTGAAGGCCCAGATCGCCCGGCAGCTCGAGGACGCCGGCTACACCGTCCTCGACCTCGGTACCGACGGGCCGGCCTCGGTCGATTACCCGGATTTCGCCGCGGCGCTGGCCGCCGCCGTCACCGACGGCCGGGCGCAGCGCGGCGTGCTGATCTGCGGCAGCGGCATCGGCATCAGCATCGCCGCCAACCGCCATCCCGGCATCCGGGCCGCCCTGGTCCATGACGTGACCACCGCGCGCCTGTCGCGCGAACACAACGACGCCAACGTGATCGCGCTCGGCGCCCGCGTCATCGGACCGGAGATCGCGAAGGATTGCGTCGACGTCTTCCTGAAGACCGGTTTCGAGGGTGGGGAGCGTCACAGCCGCCGCATCGCCAAGATGGGCTGAGCGCGTCTGTCGCGCCGCCTTTTCCTGGCCCCTTATTTGGCCGCCAAGGCCCGCAACCGGGACGCGACAGGGCCCGGAAAGACCCAACGGAAGCCGCCTGACCGGGCGTCCGGCCGGCTTCGCGCCCTTCGATCGAGGAACCTTCCGCCATGACCAGCAGCAACACCGCCGAGATCGGCCGCTTCTTCGCCGCCTCGCTCGCCGAGACCGATCCCGAACTGGCCCGCGCGGTGCGCGACGAGCTGGTCCGCCAGCAGGAGCAGATCGAACTGATCGCGTCCGAGAACATCGTCTCGCAGGCGGTGCTGGAGGCGCAGGGTTCGGTCCTGACCAACAAGTATGCCGAGGGCTATCCCGGCAAGCGTTACTATGGCGGCTGCGAGTTCGTCGACATCGCCGAGAATTTGGCGATCGAGCGCGCCTGCAAGCTGTTCGGCTGCGATTTCGCCAACGTGCAGCCGAACTCCGGCTCCCAGGCCAACCAGGCGGTGATGCTGGCCCTGCTGCAACCGGGCGACTGCGTTCTCGGCATGTCGCTGGCCGCCGGCGGCCATCTGACCCATGGCGCCGCCCCCAACATGTCGGGCAAGTGGTTCAAGGCCGTGCAGTATGGCGTTCGCAAGGACGACCACCTGATCGACTTCGATCAGGTCGAGGCGCTGGCCCGCGAGCACAAGCCGAAGCTGATCATCGCCGGCGGCTCCGCCTATCCGCGCGTTCTCGATTACCAGCGCTTCCGCGCCATCGCGGACGAGGTCGGCGCCTACCTGATGGTGGACATCGCCCACTATGCCGGCCTGATCGCCGGCGGCGTCTATCCGAACCCGTTCCCCTATGCCGACGTGGCCACCACCACCACCCACAAGACCCTGCGCGGCCCGCGCGGCGGCATGGTGATGACCAACAGCGAAGAGATCGCCAAGAAGATCAACTCGGCGGTGTTCCCCGGCCTGCAGGGCGGCCCGCTGATGCATGTCATCGCCGCCAAGGCCGTCGCCTTCGCCGAGGCGCTGCGTCCGGAGTTCAAGACCTACGCCCAGGCGGTGGTCGACAATGCCCAGATGCTGGCCAAGACGCTGATCGGCGGCGGGCTGGACATCGTGTCGGGCGGCACCGACAGCCACATCGTGCTGGTCGACCTGCGTCCGAAGAACCTGACCGGCAAGGCGGCGGAAGCCAGCCTGGAGCATGCCGGCATGACCTGCAACAAGAACGGCGTGCCGTTCGACCCGCAGAAGCCGATGATCACCTCCGGCGTCCGTCTGGGCAGCCCGGCGGCGACCACCCGCGGCTTCGGCGTCGCCGAATTCAAGCAGGTCGGCGAGATGATCGTCGAGACGCTGGACGGGCTGGCCGCCAGCAACTCCGGTGACAACGCGGCGGTCGAGGCCGCGATGCGCGAGCGGGTGCGCGGCCTGTGCCGTCAGTTCCCGATCTACCCGACCCTCTGATCCGATAAGGTGATCGACAGATGCGCTGCCCGTTCTGCGGAAACGAGGATACCCAGGTCAAGGACTCGCGCCCGACCGAAGACAACTCGGCAATCCGCCGGCGGCGCTTCTGTCCCAGTTGCAGCGCCCGCTTCACCACCTTCGAACGCGTCCAGCTGCGCGAGCTGACGGTGGTGAAGAGCAACGGCCAGCGCGAAGCCTTCGACCGCGAAAAGCTGTTGCGGTCGATGCGGATCGCGCTGCGCAAGCGCCCGATCGACGCCGACCGCATCGACCGCGTGGTGAACAGCATGGTCCGCCAGCTGGAATCCTCCGGCGAGAGCGAGATCCCGTCGAAGCAGATCGGCGAGAAGATCATGGAGGCGCTGCAGACGATGGATCAGGTGGCGTATATCCGCTACGCCTCGGTCTACAAGGACTTCCGCGAAGCGTCCGACTTCAACGAGTTCGTCGAGCAATTGGCTCCGGAAGCGTCGCCGGGGATGTGAGTGGTCCGGTGCGGGGCAGGTGGTCGTCCTGCCCCGCACCAACCCTTCAGCTGAACTGTGCCAGGATGGCCAGCAGCAGGATCGCCACGATGTTGGTGATCTTGATCATCGGGTTCACCGCCGGGCCGGCGGTGTCCTTGTAGGGGTCGCCGACGGTATCGCCGGTCACCGCCGCCTTGTGGGCGTCGGAGCCTTTGCCGCCGTGGTTGCCCTCCTCGATGTATTTCTTCGCGTTGTCCCAGGCGCCGCCACCCGACGTCATCGAAATGGCGACGAAGATGCCGGTGACGATGGTGCCCAGCAGCATGGCGCCCAGCGCCGCGAAGCCGGCGGCCTGACCGCCGATGGCCGAGATGACGAAATACAGAACCACCGGGGCCAGCACCGGCAGCAATGAGGGGATCACCATCTCCTTGATCGCCGCCTTGGTCAGCATGTCCACCGCACGGCCGTAATCGGGCTTGGCGGTGCCCTCCATGATGCCGGGGATTTCGCGGAACTGGCGCCGCACCTCCACCACCACCGATCCGGCGGCGCGGCCGACGGCGGTCATGCCCATGGCGCCGAACAGGTAGGGCAGCAGCCCACCCACCAGCAGCCCGACGACGACATAGGGGTCGTTCAGCCGGAACTCGACCGGAATGTTCGGGAAGTAATGGCCAAGGTCCTGGACATAGGCGGCGAAGAGGACCAGGGCGGCCAGCCCGGCGGAACCGATGGCATAGCCCTTGGTCACCGCCTTGGTGGTGTTGCCGACGGCGTCCAGCGCGTCGGTGGTGACGCGGATGTTGGCGGGCATGTCCGACATCTCGGCGATGCCGCCGGCATTGTCGGTGACCGGCCCGTAGGCGTCGAGCGCCACCACCATGCCGGCCAGTGCCAGCATCGTCGTCGCGGCGATGCCGATGCCGAAGACGCCGGCCTGCCCATGGGCGATCAGGATGCCGGCGCAGATGACGATCACCGGCAGGGCGGTCGATTCCATCGATACGGCAAGGCCCTGGATGACGTTGGTGCCGTGCCCGGTCTCCGACGCCTTGGCGACGCTTCGCACGGGGCGGTAGGCCGTGGAAGTGTAGAACTCGGTGATCCAGACCAGCAGGCCAGTGACGCCCAGCCCGACCAGGGCGGAGACGAACAGGTTGACGCCGGTGATCGACATGCCGTCGGTCATCGGAATGGCGCGGGTGAAGCCGAACAGGATCGCGGTGACGATCAGGATCAGCACCAGCGACAGGCCCGCCGCGACGGCCAGCCCCTTGTAGAGCGCCTTCATGATGGCGTTGTCGGCGCCGAGCTTGACCGCGAAGGTGCCGGCGACCGAGGCCAGGATGCAGACCGCGCCGATCAGCAGCGGATAGACCAGCATCAGCCGCAACACGCCGCCGGTAAAGAAAATCGCCGCCAACAGCATGGTGGCGACGATGGTGACGGCGTAGGTTTCGAACAGGTCGGCGGCCATACCGGCACAGTCGCCGACATTGTCGCCGACATTGTCCGCGATGACCGCCGGGTTGCGCGGGTCGTCCTCCGGGATGCCGGCCTCCACCTTGCCGACCAGATCGGCGCCGACATCGGCGCCCTTGGTGAAGATGCCGCCGCCCAGACGGGCGAAGATGGAGATGAGCGACGCGCCGAAGCTGAGCGCCACCAGCGCCTCCAGCACGGTGCGGACCTCGACCGGGTCGTTGACGTGGTAGACCAGCGTCAGGATGCCGAAATAGCCGCCGACCCCCAGAATCCCCAGCCCGACCACCAGCATGCCGGTGATCGCCCCCGATTTGAAGGCGATGTCGAGCGCCGGCGCCAGCCCGCGAGTCGCCGCCTCCGCCGTGCGGACATTGGCGCGGACCGACACGTTCATGCCGATATAGCCGGCGCTACCCGACAGGACGGCGCCGATCAGGAACCCCAAGGCCACCGGAAAGCCCAGCGTCACCCACAGGATCAGCAGCAGGACGACGCCGGCGATGGCGATGGTGGTGTATTGGCGGTTCAGATAGGCGCGCGCCCCTTCCTGCACCGCGGCGGCGATGGCCTGCATCCGCTCGGACCCCGGCGACGCGGCCATGACTTCTTTTCCGGTACGAAAACCGTAGGCCAGCGCGAGCAGGCCGGCGGCGATGATGACGATGAACGCTAAAGCCATCGCATCCCCCGATTGCTTTTAAGGACGCGCCCCGGAAAGGCTGGTCCCACCACGCGGATAAGTGGGGGAGAAGTCGGGCGCAAGTATTTTCACGAAAAGCATGCGCCCGGTCCCGCCGCTTTGCAACCGCCGCACGGGTCGACGCGACGCGGCGAAATGGCCGAGGGTGATCCTGACCTTTATGGGTAGTACAGGGCTTCTGCACCGCAAAATGGGTGCAAATCGCGGGTGTTGTGCGGTGCGGTCAGAGATTGCGTTGCGTAACCGCCTGAACCAGCACGTCATAGACCGCGTCCTTGCCGACCACTTTGATGGCGGCCTCCTTCAATTTCGCCTTTACGGCAGGAATATTGACCAAAGCGCCGTTCAGGATCGACTTGTCGGCAACGCCGCCGTAGAGCGCGGTCAGGAAGGCATCGGTCAGGCGCGGCTGGTTGGCCTGGACCATGGGCTGCTGTTCCAGAATCACCTCGACCGCCACCACGACGGTGACGAACTGCTCGACTCGGGACGTGCCGATCATCGGCACCACCAGCGGGGCCAAGCGGACGAAGGCGGTGGGGGGCTTGGGCGGCGGCTCCACCTTCTTCGGCTCCTCCGGATGCGGAGTGAAGTATTTCTGATAGACGAACCAGCCGCCGAAGCTGGCGCCGCCCAGCAGCACGATGCCGAGCACGAGGACGATCAGGGCCTTGACCACGGCAACACACCTCACGCAGACGCAAATTCGCCGAACCCTGCGCCGGGTATGCTTTCGATTGTCTTAAATGCGAGGGATCGGGCAGAGGGGGCTCAAAAATGGTCCCAGCCGCGCCGGGGCAGCGGCAGGGGCGCATCGGCGGCATCCAGCACGCTGACCTCGCCGGGCGTGCCGGGGCGGAGTTCGCCGATTTCGGTGATCGCGACGCCGCATTCAGTCGACAGGGCCGCCAGCGCGTCGCGAGCCGAAGGCGGGGCGGTGAACAGAAGCTCGTAATCGTCGCCGCCGGTGATGGCGAGCGCCAGCCGGACCGGGTCGCCGTCGATGGCGCCGCGCGCCGAATCCGACAGCGGCACCGCGTCGGCCCGCAGCAGAGCGGCGCAGCCGGATTCCTCGCAGAGATGGCCGAGGTCGGCGACCAGACCGTCCGAAACGTCCATCGCACCGCTCGCCAGCCCGATCAGCCGCGGCCCGACGCTCATGCGCGGGTCCGGCCGGCGCATCCGGCGCAGCAGATTGGCGCAGGTCTCTTCGTCCGGGACGTCGAGGCGGCCGTAAGCGATCTCCAGCCCCAGCGCGGCATCGCCGATGCTGCCGGTGACGAAGACGCGGTCACCCGGCTGCCCGCCCCAGCGCGGCAGGGCGCGTCCGGCGGGGACCAGCCCGAAGGCGGTGATCGACAGGGTGATCGGACCGCTGGTGGACACCGAATCGCCGCCGGCCAGCGCGATGCCGAACCGGCGCTGGTCCTCGCCCAGGCCGGCGGCGAACGCCTCCAGCCAGGATTCATCCAGGCTGCGGGGCAGGGCGGTCACCAGCGTGTAGGCCAGCGGCTCCGCCCCCATGGCGGCAAGGTCGGACAGGTTGCTGCGCATCAGCTTGGCGGCGATGTCGGCCGGCGCGTCGTCGGGGAAGAAATGCACCCCGGCCACCATGGCATCGGTGGTGACGACCAGTTCCCGCCCCTCCGGCACCCCGAACACGGCGGCATCGTCGCGCAGCCCGCGGGCGCCGGGGAACCCGGCGGCCAGAGGCTTGAAGAAGCGGTCGATGCGGCCGAACTCGCCGAGGGGGGGATGCACAGGGTGGATTCTTGTGAAAGTCACGCGGTGCACCCCCCTAACCCTCTCCCCGGGGGGAGAGGGGACTTCTTACAGTATCACTCCTCGCCCGCACTACGGCCGGGGTCGGGCTTGGCGAGGTCGTCGGCGCGCAGCGCGCGGGCGACGTGGTCGAGAACGCCGTTCACCATCGCCGGCTCGCGGCCGGAGAAGAAGGCGCGGGCGACGTCGACATACTCGCTGATGAGGATGCGCGGGTGGGTGTCCATATGGACCGCGATCTCATAGGCGCCGGCGCGCAGGATGGCGCGCAGCAGCAGTTCCAGCCGGTCGAGCGGGAAACGCGGGTCGAGCGCGGCGCCCAGCACCCCGTCCACCTCGGCCCGGCGGTGGGCGACGCCGCGGACGATGTCGGCGAACAGCTGCGGATCGCCGGCGACGAACTTGTCGCCGTCGATCTCCTCGCCCAGCCGGTGGGCGACGAACTCGCCGACGACATTCTCGACCGGGGCCTGGGCCAGATCGATCTGGTACAGCGCCTGGGCCGCGGCCAGGCGGGCGGCCTTGCGGCGTGCCTTGGCGGAGCCGCCGCCGGTCTTGTTCTTGCGGGACTTCGATTTGCCCTTGGAGTCGCCGCCCTTGGGGGCGTGATCGGGTTTCACGGGGCTGCCCGCGTCGTCGTTGCTCATGATCTGCAGTCACTAAAAGAGAGGAGATGTCGGGGTCAGCGCGGATAGAGGCGGAATTTGCGCTTCAGGTCAATCATGTCAAGACAGGCCCGCGCGGCACGCCCGCCCATATTGACCGATCCGACATTGGCCCGCGCCCAGGCCTGCTCGCGGTTTTCCACCGTCATGATGCCGTTTCCGACCGCCAGACTGTAACGCAGCGCCAGATCCTGCAAGCCGCGGGCGCTTTCGGCACAGATCGTTTCGTACCGCGTCGTCTCGCCCCGGATCACGCAGCCCAGCGCGACATAGCCGTCGAAGCGCTTGCGGGCGGTGAAGAAATCCATGGAGCGGATGGCGTACATGATCGCCGCCGGAAGCTCCAGACAGCCGGGCACGCCATAGCGGATGTGCGTGGCGCCGGCGCGGTCCAGTTCCGCGACGGCGCCACGCGCCAGTTCATCGGCGATGTCCTCGTGGACGCGGGCGTCCACGACCATGATGTGGGGCGTGTCGGTCATCCGGCGGAGACCAGTCCCTTCCTCAGTCGTCGCCCGGGGCGGCGGCGCCCGTACCATCGGTGGTCGGACCGACCGCGCGGTGGCCGACCACGGTCAGGCCGTAGCCTTCCAACCCGATGATCGGCTTCTTGCGGTTGGAGATCAGCTCCATCTTGCGCACGCCCAGATCCAGCAGGATCTGCGCGCCGATGCCGTAATCGCGCAGTTCCGGCACGCTGCTGGCCTGACCTTCCAGCCGGGCCTTCAGCGTGACCGACAGGCCGTTCGGGTTCGGCTCGCGCAGAAGCACGACGACGCCGCGGCCTTCCCTGGCGATCAGCTCCATCGAGGCGTGGAGTTCGTTGTCGCGGCCGGAGTTGCGGTCGCCCAGCACGTCGTCCAGCACCGATTGGGCATGCATGCGGACCAGCACCGGCTCGTCGCCGGAGATGTCGCCGCGAACCAGCGCGATGTGCTCCGCATACTGGATCTTGTTGACGTAGACATAGGACTGGAACCGGCCGCCGTAACGGCTGTCCAGCGTGCCGGCCAGCACCTGCTCGACGATGGTCTCGGTGCGGCGGCGGTAGGCGATCAGGTCGGCGATGGTGCCCACCTTCAGCCCGTGGAACTGGGCGAACTGGACCAGATCCGGCAGGCGGGCCATGCTGCCGTCGTCGTTCATGATCTCGCAGATCACGGCCGAGTTGGAGTGTCCGGACAGCCGGGCGATGTCGACCGACGCCTCCGTATGGCCGGCGCGGACCAGCACGCCGCCGTCACGCGCCAGCAGCGGGAAGATGTGGCCGGGGGTGGCGAGGTCCTGCGGGCCGGACGCCGGGTCGATGGCGACGGCGATGGTGCGGGCGCGGTCGGCGGCCGAGATGCCGGTGGTCACCCCCTCGCGCGCCTCGATCGAGACGGTGAAGGCGGTCTGGTGGCGCGAGGCGTTCTGCTGCGCCATCAGCGGCAGGCGCAGCCGCTCGATGTTCGGCCGGTCCATGGTGAGGCAGATCAGGCCGCGCCCGTGCTTGGCCATGAAGTTCACCGCTTCCGGCGTGGCGCAGGAGGCGGGGATCACCAGATCGCCCTCGTTCTCCCGGTCCTCGTCGTCGACCAGGATGAACATTCTGCCCTGACGCGCCTCTTCGATGATCTCTTCGGCCGTCGACAGGTACTTGTGAAACTCGGACGTCATTCCTGCCCCGCGAGCCGGGCGACATAGCGCGCCAGCATATCGATTTCGAGATTGACCGGATCGCCCTCCTTCAGCCCGCCGAAAGTGGTGGCGGTCTGGGTGTGGGGGATGATGTTGACGCCGAAGCGGCTGCCCTCGACCTCGTTGACGGTCAGCGACACGCCGTCGATGGCGACCGAGCCCTTGGGCGCGATGTATTTGGCGAGGTTGGCCGGCGCCTCGAAGGTCAGGCGCAGCGATTCGCCTTCGGGGCGGATCGACAGCAGCCGGCCGACGCCGTCGACATGGCCGGACACGATGTGCCCGCCCAGCTCGTCGCCGACCTTCAGCGCGCGTTCCAGGTTGACGCGCGTGCCGGGTTCCCACCCGCCGAGCGTCGTCTTCGACAGGGTTTCCCCCGACGCCTGGATGACGTAGGTCCCCGGTCCCTTTTCGATGACCGTCAGACAGACGCCGTTGTGGGCGATGGACGCCCCGATCGCGATCGTCTCCGTGTCGAAGGCGGTCTCGATGGTGAACCGGGTGTCGCCCTGCCGTTCCACGGCCTGGACGCGCCCGACATCGGTGATGATTCCGGTGAACATGCGGGGAATTTAGCAGGTTTCGCGGCCAGGGGAAGCGCGCGCGACACCGCGAACGGCGCAACGGTCTGTTGCGTGGGCTAGACCGATGCCTTGGCGGGGATCCGGCGGTAGCTTTCGGCCAGATCGGCGCCGGCGCTGCGGACCGCGCTGCGTTCGAAGCGCGCCATGGCGGCCAGCGCCTCGACTCCGAAGCCGGCGACCGCCGGCAACCCGTCGCCGCCGATCAGCGACGCGGCGCGGAACCACTCCAGCCTGTCGACCAGACCGACACCGAGCAGGGCGCCGGCTATGGACGCGCCACCCTCCGCCAGCACGCGGGTGATGCCGCGGGAGGCGAGGGCGGCCATCGCGGCGGCTGGATCGACACGGCCATCGATACCGGCGGCGACCGGGATCACCTCGACGCCGAGAGCGGTCAGCGCCCCGGCACGGGAGGGGTCGGGAGTGGGGCCGGTGACGACCCAGGTCGGGATGCGGCCGGCACCGGTGGCGAGCTTCGCCGTCGGGGGCAGGCGCAGACGGCTGTCAATCACCACGCGCACCGGGCTGCGGTCTTCCAGGCCGGGCAAACGGCAGGTCAGCTCCGGATCGTCGGCCAGCGCGGTGCCGATGCCGACCAGGATGGCGTCGTGGCCAGCGCGCAGCCGGTGGCCCCAGGCGCGGGCAGTCGGGCCGGTGATCCATTGCGACTCGCCGGTGGCGGTGGCGATGCGGCCGTCCAGCGTGCTGGCGACCTTCAGCGTGACCAGCGGGCGGCCCAGCGTGATGCGGTTGAAGAAGCCCTCGTTCAGGGCCAGCGCCTCGGCCTCGCAGACACCGGTGGTGACCTCGATGCCGGCATCGCGCAGCCGGGCCAGACCGCCGCCGGCAACCCGCGGGTCGGGGTCCTGGCAGGCGACGACGACGCGCGCCACCTTCGCCTCCACCAGCGCCAGGGCGCAGGGCGGCGTCTTGCCATAGTGATTGCAGGGTTCCAGCGTGACGTAGGCGGTGGCGCCTTCCGCTCCGCCGCCCTCTAATCCGCCGGAGAGGCTGCGGGCGCGGGTCAGCGCCTCGGTCTCGGCGTGCGGCCGGCCGCCGGGCTGGGTCCAGCCTCGGCCGATCACGGCGCCGTCGCGGACCAGAACGCAGCCGACCGCCGGATTGGGCCAAGTCCGCCCCAGCCCGCGCGCGGCGAGCGACAGGGCGGCGCGCATGTGGCGCAGGTCGGTGTCTGTATCGGGATGTACGGGCACGGAGAGCCTGGCTATCGGCCAAGCGATCAGCTGCCGGGGCCCTTGCCCTTGGTGTCCTTGGCGGAGAAGCGGCCGACGTTGCCCATCATCTGTTCCAGGAAGCCCATCTCGCGGCCGGCGGTGGGGGTGGTGCGCTCCACCAGATCGACGTCCTGGCCTGCCGACTTGTCGAGCGTCTTGATCTCGCGCAGGACGCCGTTGTCGTCGAAATGGGCGACGACGACGCGGCGCTCGGTCACTTCCGGCTCGAAGAAGGCGGTCTTCTCGGTCTTCTGCCCGATATAGTACCAGACGTTCGGATCGAAGGTGCCGACCGAGGTCGGCGTGCCCAGCACCGCTGCGACGTCGTCGCGCCGGCTCTGGCCCGGTTGCAGCTCCGCCACCAGCTGCGGGTCCGTCAGGTTGCCGCGGGTGGCGACGATGGGCGAGCAGCCTGTCGCGGCGAGGCCGGCGAGCAGGACGCTGCCCAGGAGGGCGGTGCGAATGGCGGGGCGGGGGGCGGAAAAGTTCGATCTGGTCATGGTGCTCGGGCTATGATGGAGCCGGCGGGGCAGAGAGGCCGTCCACGGCTGTGGACAGTCTCCGGGCGGGACAATCGCACCGGCTGCTTCGCCCTGTCAACGAGACTCCGAGTCGGGGAAGGGCTGCCGTTCGTGTCAGGAAGCTTTATCGGCCGTCTGCTGGCCCCTTTGATGTCCGGTATCGGCGGCGGTGCGCGTGCCCGCAACGCCGCTGCGGTGGGCGGACTGTTCACCGCCATCGTCGGCCGGGCCCGTGAGCAGGCCTTCTACAGTGCGCTCGCCGTGCCCGACACGCTCGACGGACGGTTCGAAATGGTGGCGCTGCATCTGCTTCTGGTGATGCGCCGGCTGAAGGGGCAGGGCGCGGAGGCGGGCAAACTGTCGCAGCGCCTCTATGAGACGATGGTCGACGATTTCGAGAAGTCGCTGCTGGAAATGGGGGTCGGCGACAGCGGTATCGCCCGGCGGGTCAAGACGATGGCGCGCGGCATGGCCGGGCGAATCCGCGCCTATGACGAGGCGCTGGCCGACTCCGGCCACGGCAGGCTGGAGGTGGCGCTGGACAACAACCTCTACGGCACGGTGGACCCGGTGCCGGACGGGGCGCTGACGACCATGGCCGCCTATGTCCGCGCCTGCGCCGCGACGCTCGACGCCCAGCCGCTGGAGTCGGTGATGCGGGGGGAAGTCCGCTTCGCGCCGGTGCCGGCGTGAGCGTTGCACTATATAAGGTGAGCGGTGAATCGCTCGCAGCCGGGCGGACGATGGCCAGGGCGTTGCCTGAGGGCGATGCGTGAGGGCTTGCCTTTCCGGCCCCGCGGCTGCATGTGACTCAAGGAGAAGCCGGTCGCCCGTCGCGCCGGCCGTTTCGGTTTTCGATCAGAGAGTCTTTCGCCATGAGTCCTGCCAACGGTGCCCTGCCTGCCCCGGAATTCTCGCGCGTCGTCCCTGCCGACGCGGTGCGCCGCGCCGACGTGACCGAAACCATCGAAGCGACGGAGACGGAGCGCAAGGCGCTGGCCGAACGGCTGGAGCTGGAGGCGATCGGCAGCCTGACCGCCACGGTGAAGCTGCGCGCGGTGCGCGGCGGCCAGATGATCCGCGTCTCCGGCCGGCTGGAGGCCGACGTGGTGCAGACCTGCGTCGTCACGCTGGAGCCGGTGCCGGCCCATGTCAGCGAAAGCTTCGATGCGCTGTTCGCCCCGCCGTCGATGATCGAGGACCAGGGGCTGGAGGTCGATTTCGACCCGTCCCTGTCGGACGAGGACATTCCGGAGCCGATGGACAACAACCGAATCGACATCGGCGAGTTGACGGCACAGCACCTGTCGCTGGGACTCGACCCCTATCCCCATGCCGAGGGGGTGGAATTCGAAGGCTACGACGAGGAGCCGGTGGAGGAACAAGTGGCGGAAGAGCCCGAGAAGCCCAATCCCTTCGCCGTTCTGCAGCAGTTGAAGCCGCGGAACTGATCGCACTGTTGCTTTCCCCGCCGCGGCTTGTATAAGGGCCGGCGTTTCCACCCCCACCAATGAGCGGCGCGGGGGTGCGAAAAGGGGGTTGTTCGGGCTTGCCCTTTGGGGGCATTTGCCTTATTGAATGCCGCTCGCGCTGGGCGGCCCCTGTTCGGGCCGCCCTTTCCAATGAAGAGAGTTTACGGTCATGGCTGTTCCGAAGAAGAAGACCTCCAAGTCGCGGCGCAACATGCGGCGTTCGCACCACGCTCTGCCGACCTCGGCGTACAACGAGTGCCCGAACTGCGGCGAGCTGAAGCGTCCGCACCACGTCTGCGGGTCTTGCGGCCATTACGACCAGCGTGAAGTGGTTCAGAGCGGCACCGCGGCCGCTTGATCCGGATCGCGTTGTCTGAGGTCCCGATGACCGGGGGCGCTGGTCGCCCCTGCCGGGGTCCAAGCCGGGGAGCCTGTTCGCGGTGAGCCAGCGCCTGACCATCGCCCTGGATGCCATGGGTGGCGATCTCGGCCCCGACATGGTCATTGCCGGGGCGGATATCGCGCGGGAGCGCCATCCCGACGTACGCTTTCTGCTGTATGGCGACCAGCAGCGGCTCGAGCCGCTGTTGAATCAGCGGCCTGCGTTGAAGGCGGTGGCGGAAATCCGCCACACCGCCGACTTCGTGGCCGGTGATGCCAAGCCGGCAGTGGCGTTGCGCGCCGGTCGCCAGTCCAGCATGCGGCTTGCCATCGACGCCGTCGCGGCGGGCGAGGCTGCCTGCGTGGTGTCGGCCGGCAATACCGGCGCCCTGATGGCGATGGCGAAGTTCGTGCTGAAGACGCTGCCGGGCATCGACCGGCCGGCGATGGCCTCCTTCTTCCCGACGCAACGGGGCGAGAGCGTGATGCTGGACCTCGGCGCCAACGCCGAATGCCAGCCGGAAAATCTCGTCCAGTTCGCCGTGATGGGAGCCGTCTTCGCGCGTGCCATCCTGGGCCTTCCGGAGCCGTCGATCGGTGTGCTGAACATCGGGTCGGAGGACATGAAGGGCAACGAGGTGGTGCGTGCCGCGGCGGCCAGCCTGCGCGACATGCCGCTGCCCGGCCGTTTCCATGGCTTCGTCGAAGGCACGGACATCGGGCTGGGAACAGTCGACGTCATCGTCACCGACGGCTTCACCGGCAATGTCGCGCTGAAGACGGCGGAGGGCACGGCCAAGCTGTTCTCCGAGTTCCTGCGCCGGACCTTTGCGACGTCGTTGCTGGCTCGGATCGGCTATCTGCTGGCACGGGGCGCCTTCAAGCGCTTCCGCGAGCGGATCGACCCGCGCCGCTACAACGGCGCGATGTTCCTGGGCCTGCGCGGCGTCTGCGTGAAGAGCCATGGCGGCACCGACCCGGTCGGCTTCGCCAATGCCGTCGCGGTCGCCGTCAATCTGGCGACGCACGGCTTCAACGAACGCATCAAGGAAGAGATGGGGCGCATGGCCGACGCGAACCCTCTTCCCGACACGAAGGCGGCGGCGGGCTGAACAATGGTCATGCGTTCCCGAGTTCTGGGTTGCGGTATCTTCCTGCCGTCCAACGTCGTCACCAACCAAGATCTGGAACAGCGGGTCGACACGACGGACGAGTGGATCGTCCAGCGCACCGGCATCAAGTCCCGCCATATCGCCGCGGAGGGGGAGAAGACCTCCGACCTCGCCATCGCCGCGGCGACGCGCGCGCTGGAGCATGCCGGCGTGCCGGCCGGCAGCATCGACTGCATCATCCTGGCCACCACCACGCCCGACAACACCTTCCCGGCAACGGCGACCAAGGTGCAGGCGGCGCTGGGGACCAAGGGTTTCGCCATGGACATCCAGGCGGTGTGCGCCGGATTCGTCTATGCCATGTCGGTGGCCGACAATTTCCTGCGCAACGGTCAGGCGCGCCGCGCCCTGGTGATCGGGGCGGAGACCTTCTCGCGCCTTCTCGACTGGAGCGATCGCACCACCTGCGTTCTGTTCGGCGACGGCGCCGGCGCCATCGTCCTGGACGCCTATGAGGGCAAGGGCGATTCGTCCGACCGCGGCGTGCTGTCCACCCACCTGCATTCCGACGGCAGCCAGTACGACCTGCTTTATGTCGACGGTGGCGCGTCGTCGACCGGCACCATCGGCCATGTCCGCATGCACGGTCAGGAAATCTTCCGCCATGCCGTGTCCAAGCTGTCGGCGGTGGTGGAGGAGGCACTGGTCGCCAACGGCCTGGAGTCGACCGACATCGACTGGATGGTGCCGCACCAGGCCAACCGCCGCATCATCGACGGGCTGGCCCGCAAGATGAAGCTATCGCCGGAAAAGGTGGTGCTGACGGTGGACCGCCACGGCAACACCTCGGCCGCGTCGATCCCGCTGGCGCTGGGCGAGGCGGTGGCCGACGGCCGCATCAAGCGCGGCGACCTGATCCTGATGGAAGCCATCGGCGGCGGCCTGACCTGGGGGTCGGCGCTGGTCCGCTGGTAAGCCGCCGGCGCTCCTTCCCCTATCTCCCCGTCAGCATGCTGCGTTGCAACCCCGGCCGGACTTCGGCCGGGCCGTTTGCGCCTGCCAAGCTTTTGAATTGACGGACCTTCTTCCCCCGGATTACCGTCTTCGCAATGGTTGCGGGGGGAGGTCGAACAATGTCGCAAAGCACCGTCACGCGTGCGCAATTGAGCGAAGCCGTCTATCAGGAAGTCGGTCTTTCGCGCAATGAATCGGCCGATCTGGTCGAAACCGTCCTGGACGAGATTTCCGATGCGCTCGCCCGGGGGGAGATGGTGAAGATCTCGTCCTTCGGCAGCTTTCAGGTCCGGCAGAAGGGCGAGCGAGTCGGCCGCAACCCCAAGACCGGGGAAGAGGTGCCGATCCTGCCACGCCGCGTCCTGGTCTTCCGCGCCAGCCATGTGCTGAAGAACCGCATCAACGAGGTTCAGGAGGGTGGGGCGCCGACGCCGGCGCGGGCGCTGTCCTGACGCCGGCCGTTTCCGATGATTCGGATGTCCCATCCATCGCCGTGCCGTGCCGTCCCGCGGACTGCCGCCGGCCATCGTCGGATGGCGGCCTGATCCGGTCATGAAATCCGCCACGGCCTATCGCACCATCAGCGAGGTGTCGACCGACCTCAACGTGCCTCAGCATGTGCTGCGGTTCTGGGAGACGAAGTTTCCGCAGATTCGCCCGCTGAAGCGCGGCGGTGGCCGACGCTATTACCGGCCGGAGGATGTCGAGCTTCTGCGGCGCATCCAGGCGCTGCTGTATGAGGACCGCTATACCATCAAGGGCGTTCAGCGCCTGTTGAAGGAAGGGCGGATGTCCGACCCGACGCCGCCGCTGCCCGAAGACACGGATGATGGCGGCGACGCGGCGGATGTCGAGGCTTTCGCCGGCGACGAGTCCGATGACGGCGGCGAGGGCGGTGCCGATCATCCGCCCCTGTCCGACGCCGTCCGTCACGAGATCACCATGGTGCTGGACGAGCTGAAATCGCTGCGATCGGTGCTGTCGCGCCTGTCCGAAATGGGGAGCAAAAAAAGCTGAAAAATCATCACGGGAGATGTTGCATCGGCAAAAGCCCGCGGCTATAGTCCCGTTCCCTTCCGGAGCCAAGCCGCAAGCACTGCGGTGATGTTGACGGAGCGTAGCGCAGCCTGGTAGCGCATCAGACTGGGGGTCTGGGGGTCGCAGGTTCGAATCCTGTCGCTCCGACCAGTTCCGGAAGGACTGGAAAAGCCTTGGAACCTAACGGTTCCAAGGCTTTTTCTTTGCCCGCGTCATCGGCTGCCGGTGCGTCTTCTGTCGACTCCGTGTGGAACTCTTGTGTGGAAGTCGGACCGGTTCCCACACGCAGCGACGCCATGGTCGCGCCCTCTACCGCCTCGCGGGCGGCGGCATCGGCGACGCGCAGATAACGCCGCGTCGTCTCATAGCTCTTGTGCCGGGCGAGCTGCTGGGTGACCGCCGCCGGCGCGACATGGGCGACCGCGGTTACGAAGCTGGCTTTGGTGTCGTGGAACCGATGCTTCAACCCGAACTTCTCCAACGCGGTCCGCCAAGCCCGCTTCGGGTTCTTCACCGGCTTGCGCTCGCCCTTCGCCCCATGCTGGTACGTCAGCAGATGGGTGACCCTCCATCCCCGCGCCTGCTGCACCAGGCGCGTCAGCAGCTCCATCGCCTCCGGATTGGCCGGAATGAACTCGGCGCGGTTGGCCTTGGTCGAGGCAGCTTCAAGCCACACGCCACGCTGCTGGAAATCGACCTGGGCGATGGTCAGTCCGAACACCTCCGCCTTGCGGAACCCCATCAGCCGGGCCAGCAACATGCCGTCGCGCAGATGCGCCGGCGCGGCCGCCATGATCGCCTCCAGGTCGCTGTCTGAAACCGGGCGGGGCAGGTGCTGCGCCTCTGTCAGCTTGGGCACTTTCGGCAACTCGGCCAGCAGCAAACGGCCGGCGCCATCGCGCAGCGCATGGGCAATCCGCAGCGCTTCCCCCAGTGTCACCAGATAGCGGTTGATGGTCGAGTCGGCCCGCTTGCGGTCGGTCGGATGGTAGTGCTTCAGCCGCTCTTCCGGTGTCCGCGCCTTCGGTCCGCCCTTGTAAACCATAACCGGCTGCGATCGCGCCCAGGCGATATATTCCCAGATCCGTTGTTCGGTCAGCTCAGCCACCGCGGTCTCCGGGCCGAAGAAGTGGATGAGGTCAGCCACATAGACCCGCTTGTTCGGCCAGTCCTTCATCGTCTGTTTGCGCGTGGCGTAGGCGACAAACATCTGGGCGACGGTGAAGACCGTGGGCGCGGCCGGCGCAGGCTTGGACTTGAGCGCCGCCGCATGCATCAGTGCCTCGCAACGTCGCGCCTCTGTCTTGTTTACGGCCGGCTGTCCGCTGTCCGGATCAACGCAATAACCGCTGTACCGGGTGCCATCGAGTCGGAAGTCGTAGCGCCAGCGATTGCGCGCCTTGTCATGGAAAACGGTCATGGGTCCGCGATCTAGGGTTTGGCCGGGGAGACCATGATGCCGAGTGCCGCCAGTTGGGCAACAGCCTCACGGTGCGCAGGTGTCGGCGCACGTCTCTGCGCCGGCGCGGCTTTCGTCGCGACGCCCGGCCCCTGAAGCCTTTGACGTTCCTGGTAATCCCGGATGCTGGAGACGTAGACGCGCACCCCACGCTTCCCGAGTCGATAGCCCTGCAATTCCTTCTGCCGCACCAGCTTGCGCACGGTCGACTCGTCGGCGCCCATTGTCCGGGCGGCCTCCGCGACGGTGATCGACCGCTCGACTCCGATGATCGTCGCCATTGAGGCCGGATCCAGGGCAGCGCGGACGGTCATGCCGGACCTCCCGTGTGCGGATCGGCCAAGGGCACGGCCGGCAACGCCCGCGTCGGCCCGCCATGCGCCAGCAGGTAGGCGATGGGGGAGAGGACGGCGACCAGCAGCACCGGGAATGTGGCGCGTGGGTAATGGGCGGGGATGTCCATGGTGTAGATACCAGGGGTGAGGATGTTGCAAACGACCGGCACCTCGCCCATGGCGAGGATGACCAGCCGCTCGCCTTGCCGGAACTGGATGCGCCGGACGTCGGCCGGTGTATCGAACCACGCGGCATGGCAAACCTGCCGGTCGGTCGCCTCAAGAGTGGGGATCACGGCAGTTCCTCCCGCGCCAGTTCGGCGCAGTCGCGGTGGTAGCGCGCGGCGGACAGCAGGCGCATACGGCGGAAAGGGAGGCCGCTGTTTCCCGCCTCCAGTTCGGCCCGGCCGGCTTCCTCCAGATGCCACTGGGCGATGCCGCCCACGGCAGCGGTCTCTACTCCCGCGCCGGTCAGGTCAGTTCTTCAGCGGGTTGGCGACGAAGCCGCACCCATATGGCCGCCGCGCCTTCCCCAGGAACTCCAGCACCGCCGCCGGCGCCGTGTAGGTTTGCAGGAAAGCCGCACCATTGCCGTCAGCGGCAGATCTGTGGCGTGAAACCGCTCATGCACCGCGCTGATCAGCACGTCGCGGTTCGCGGAACCCTCCAGCTCCGCGATGTGGTCAAGCAGCAAGGGAGACCCGGCAAGACGCCATACCCTCAGTTGTTTCGGCGGGAAGCATCGCTCGCACTGAGCGACTGCGCAACCCCGAAGCTCCGGCTTGGGCGCGACAGTTTCCCATCGCCGAATCAGGCGCCGGCTGCCCGGCCCGGTCAATCGGGAGCGTCCCGAGTCCTGCCGGCCGTGCTGCCCGTCGCCACAGCCACCGATCCGCCGGGTTCCTTGTCCGTACCGGCGGAGCGGCCGCGGCCGGAGTCGTCAGCAGACTCCGGCCGCTTTCCCTGTCTGGGGCCAGCCATGCCTCCCGCTGACCCGGCCCTCACCGACGCGCAGCGCGCCGTCCTGGCCGCTTGGCCAGCCTTCGAGGCCGCTGCTGCGGTGACATGGTGCAGCGTCGACCGCCTGGTGCGGACGCTCTGCCACCGCGACTCCCTCGCCGATCTGCCCGACGACGACGCGGCCGAGCTGCTGGCGCTGATGCAGCGCGCCACCGACCGCCTGCACGCCCTGCAGCCGGCATCGCCGCAGCGGGGATCCGCATGATCGGGCGCCGCCCGACAGCCAGCCCCCCTTCGGATTCCAGATCTATCCAGAAAACCAACGGCTTCCACCGCCCATCCTGTCCCTGGGCCCGCCGTCCTGTCCGCCATCGCGCCGGCTGCGCCATGGCGCGCGGCCCGCCGTGCCGCCGCTCGACGGTCGCCAGTCAGCCGCCCCCATCGACTTTGAAGACCGCGCCGCTTTCGGCCGCCAGACGGCCGGAAGCGATGCGCGTCTTCACCCCCTGACACCGCGCGCCCCCGCGCCGGGTACATTGCAAATGTTCAACTAATTTTCCGCTTCGTCAAGATGATGCCTACTTTGCATATAAATTGACACCTCGGTTGAGCTGAGCGACCCTTCCCCCGGAGCCTCAGAACCTCCACTTGGCGGCAGGCCGCCCGCGCGTTTTTCGCGATGCGGCCCTTTTCATGCCCGGACTCTGTCCGTAGCATGCCCCTTCGCCGGGGGTCGGATAATACAACACCCGCAAGGGGAATAGTCCGGCCTGTCCAAGTCAGGTTCTGAACCCCCGGCACCAGGGCGGTCCTCAGAAGCCTTCCTGTCGCCGGCAACGCCGACTTGGAGGGCTTCGCCATGGAAAGCATGGGCGACAACGGGCAGATCATGCCCGCCTTATCACCGACCGACATCGATATCGCCACCAACGGCGAGCCACGCATTCTGGATCTGCGCTTGGCCGAGGCGCTGGGCTTCGGAAGACCTCGCGATGTCCGCCAGCTGATCGAGCGGCACCGTGATGCGTTGGAAAGGCTTGGCGGAATTTGCGGCACCGTACCGCAAATTCGCGGACGAGGCCGCCCTGCCACCGAGTTCTGGCTGACGAAGAAGCAGGCCGTCTATCTCTGCACCAAGGCCGAGACCGAACGCGCCATCACCGTCACCATCCAGATCGTCGAGCTGTTCGACGCCGTGACCGGCGGGGCCGCGCATCCCGCCCTGGCGCCGGTCCTCACCCGCGCCGACCTCGACGCCATCGACCGCCGCGCCCGCCGGATCGGGCAGGAGGAGGAGCAACGGGCGCGCTCCGCCCTGACCGACCGGGCGCTCGACCGTCTGCGCCGGGGCGAGCGGATCGACATCGCCTCGCTGTCCGCCGCCCGGCCGGATGAGTCCGCCGCTCTGCCCCCGCCGCCCGCCCGGACGCGCGAGGAGCGCATGGACCTCGCCCTTGCCCATCTGTGCGCCCTGCCGCCCGAGCTGCGGCAGGAGGGCTTCCGCCTGATGCACACCATCAAGGCCCACAGCGACGCCCTGAAGGCGCTGAAGGCCGCGACCGAGGCGATCAACTCCCCGCTCGACACCATCGCCGAAATCCTGGAGCGCGAGGCGACCCTCATCCGCCAGACCATCGCCGCCCAGGCGGGCCGGGCAGGGCAGGGGGATCGGGCATGAGGACGATCCTGGTGGTCCAGGGGAAGGGCGGCGGTCCGAAGACCGCCACCGTCCGCAATCTGGCCGTCGCGGCCGCCGTCGCCGGCTGGCGGGTGGGCACGCTCGACACCGACCCGCAAGGCTCGCTGACCCACTGGCACGGCCTGCGCTCGGCCGACGCCGCCCCGATCCTCCACGAACAGCGCCCGCTGGGCACGGTGACGGAGCGGCCGACTCCGCAGGGCCTCGACCTGCTGGTGATCGACACCCCGACTGCGGTGGAGAACTTCCCCCAGGCGACCGCCCTGCTGTTCGATTGTGCCGATCTGGTGCTGGTGCCCGTCCGCCCCGGCCCGGAGGATCTGGTCAGCATGCAGGCCATGCTTCTCTACCTGCGCGCCCGGCGCCGGCCCATGCGTCTGCTGCTAAGCCAGGTCGTCCCGCGCCTGCGCGAGACCGCCGACGCCCGCGCCATCGTCTCCGCCATGGGGGCGGTGGCGCCGGTGGAGATCCCGCAGCTTCAGGAGGTGCCGCGCAGCTTCATCGCCGGGCTGGGCACCGCGGAGATCGCAGGCACCCGCACCGGCCCGCTGTTCCGCGACCTCTGGCTCCACCTGTCCGCCGCGATGGAGGGCTGACCTGCATGTCCCGATCTGACTCCGGCGCCAAGCCGCCCGCCCGCCGCAGCCTGGGCGACGCCCGCCTGTCGATGCTGGCCACCCCGCGCCAGCTGACCACGCGCGCCGAGTTCGCCGCCGACATCCGCCGCGAATGGTCCAACGCGCTGGAGGCGACCATCGCCGTCGGCCGCCGCCTGAACGAGGCCAAGGCGGCTCTGCCCCATGGCGAGTACGAGGCGATGGTGGCGACCGACCTTCCGTTCAGCACCTCCACCGCCCGCAAGCTGCGCGAGATCGCCGCCTTCGTCGACGAGGGGCAGGTGCCGCTGGACCGTCTGCCCGAAGCGATGAGCCCCCTCAACGCCATCGCCACCCTGAAGACCGGCCAGCCCTCCACCCTGCTGCGCAAGCTGAACGTTGGTGACGCCGCCGGCGCCGCGGCCGAGTTCGCCAAATGGACGCGGGGGGCGGGCAAGGTGATGCCCGGCCTGGTCAAGCGCCGGGCGGCCGAGGCGGCGCTGTTTCTGTCGGACGAGGCCCATCCGGTCAGCCGGGTTGCCGAGCTGGCGCCGGCGATGAAGCCGATGGTCAAGTCCGCCAGTGCCGTCAGCGGCGGCGGTGCGCTCGGCCTCGCCGGCGTTGCTATTCTGCTGGACCAGGCGCGCGACGTCTCGACCGCCATCAAGGGGCTACTGGAGAGCCTCCCGTCCGGGGCGATGGGCTGGGCGGTGGCCAGCCTGCTGGGTCTGGCCGTGACCGTGATGCTCTACCGGCGCTGGGATGACCAACGCAAGGCAGCATGATGCTGGCCTTCCTCACCAACGGCTGGGGCCGAGCGGCTGCCGGCCTGATCCTCGCCAGCGTGCTGCTGCGGGGATTGCTACCTTCGGCGCGCTTCAGCGCCGGGCAGGGCGGCAAGATGCCGCCCTCGAGTCGACCACACGGACACTCCGAAACGCAGAGGTGCGCCATGGGATTGAGGATGATCTGCGCCGGCATCCTGCTGGCGCTGCTGAGCGGCTGCGCGACCGATGGGTTCGGGACTGACGGAGGCTGCGCCGCCTTCGGCCCGATTTACACCAGCCGGGTGGACGTGTTCACAGATGGCACGGCCGAGCAGTTGCTGGCGCACAATTTGACCGGTGCTCGGTTGTGTGGGGAGGTCGGGGCAATAGCTCAAGTGCCTATGGTATTATAGTGGCACGTCAAAGCCGGTAGCTTTCTGCATGCCGATAAGTGTCACGACTTAACCCATTTCCCCTGAGCGTCGCGCTGGCGGTCTATCCATCCGCGCAGCGCCCGGCGTGGCATCGAGAGGGGCGCTCTCAGGCTTGGCAGAGAAGTTATGTCAAATCATTGAAGTGCCAGTATGAGGGTCAAGTGACCTGAAAATCTGATCAAGCAAATACTTTCCGAACAGTAAATTTCCATGAACCTGATCGTTTGGGTCAGAATGCCTGAATTCCGGCTTGAGAAGGCCGTCGGCATTCAAAGACCATGATCGGTGATCGATAACAGAAACGCCAATCTCACTGATCAGCTCCAGTAAAACATCTTCGAAAGCTGGAAAGAGATTGTGCATTAGCCTCATGTTCGCAATTTGGCCACAGCGTGGAGGTAGAGGGCAAATGACTTTGCACCCCAAGTCGACAAGATCACGATAGAACTGCAACGCACCTGCGATCATATTACCCACAGTGGCCTTCACCACGGCGCGGCTAAGCCTCTGACCATTCGATGACGAGTCTATAGAGAAACCTCCCCAAACATCCTCTCTGATCAAATAGTGGATATTCATGCCAAATGTGCAGGCAATCGGCACGTTTATGTCTGATATTTTGGTTGCGCCAGCTTCCTGCAAATAGTATTTAAATAAATTTTGATGATCGGCGTTATTAAATATAATATCATTCTCAATCATTTTGTGAAAATCTGTATTAAGAAATCTTCCGGAATCTATTCTTCCGCCAATCAGACGCACATCACATGTGCCTTCTGCGGCCTTGATTGCCAAAGCATGGGAATCTCCAAGAATAAGCATGTCAGCGTACAGAAAATTTGTCGAGGATGGCGTCATCGCACAATGGATCTTCCGCAACGAAGTTCTTATCAGGCGTGCTCGGTCTTTCCGGATCGTAATCTTTTGAATGGAGCAGTGCTCTAGAAAAGTGGTCGATTACGAATTCAACGCCAAAACGCGATAGATTTCGAAGGTTCTTTCCGTAAAACATGCTCCGGAACGGAGGGGAGGTTACGATATCATAGGATGGAAAATAGTCGCAGAAAGAAAATTTCATCTCCATCTCGCCGCAAACATTCCTCAAAGTTGACTTTGTAAAAGAATTCGCGACCATAACATGCTTCCCAGACGCGGTTGCTGTTATGGGGACCGGGGAAACAGTGAGAATTATTTTTATATCAAGGTTAATTTCTCTCATTAAATTGAAACAGAACTGAAGATCATCTGCTATCTCTACCGCCGTTTGATTGTGGAATTTATGCAGATTTTGATCAAACTCTCCAGCAACAGTTCCTGGGCATGACTGATAATGATAACCAAATTCCTTGTTAACCCACGCCTCGGTCAATCCCATTGTAAAGATAAACACTTCGGCCGTTTCAATAACACCTTTCATACTGTTTATGGTTGCCTGTCTCAGGGAAGTCAGTTCCTCCTCCGAACAAAAACCATCCGGTTCGATGCTTGGTCTGAACGGATCATAGAAACGTCCATCCTTGAACCAGACCTCATCTGGCACAGGGATAGATCCGGCTGACCACATCAACCACTGGCGCAACTGGCGGGACGTGTAAATATTGCCTGTACGAGCGGAAAAAACCTCATAACCATATAATTGTCGAAGATGAAGCGGCAAAGGCTGAGGCGCCGGTTCGCCATTGACCCAACCAAATCCTCGGTTTCGCAAAGCCGCCCCAAAATGCTGAGCGAAACACGACCCGAACGTTGCAATACGCGTTTGCGTATTGATCGGCCATTTTGGCGCCCACACGTGATCGATATCAAAAGGATCAATTTTTGCAACTGAAGGTTGCCAAAACGCTTCCTTGGGGAGAGAAGTAAACGGATTTCCCATATGGAATTGCCGCCTTTTATCGAGACTGTTCTGTCATAATGCCTTGCCCACGGTTTTTTATACAATTATCTCCTCTCAGTTCCACACCGTTATTTTCCATATCACGTTACCAATGACGAGAGCGGCAACCCTCACAATGGCTATGGCGGAAAGACGGTGCTGAACGAAGGCGGGCCGATATGCTCACCGATACACGTAGCGCCGCCATGCTCGCCCCCTCCGGCGCCGGATCCTGGCTGTGAGAGAGCGACGCCGGTCACGCGGCGCGGATGCCGCTTAGGAAGGTCTCCACCTCCTGCCGCAGCAGTTCCGACTGGCGCGCCAACTCGCCAGAGGCGCCCAGCACCTGACTGGCCGCGGCGCCGGTTTGGGCCGCCGCCTCGCTGACGCCGCCGATGTTGGCGCTGACCGATGCGGTGCCGCTGGAGGCCTCCTGAACGTTGCGGGCGATCTCGGCCGTTGCCGCACCCTGCTCCTCGATGGCGGAGGCGATGGAGGTGGCGACCTCGCTGATCGTCGCGATGGTCCGGCTGATGCCGCCGATCGCCTGGGCCGCGCCGTTGGTGGCGCCCTGCATCGAGGCGATCTGGGTGCCGATATCCTCGGTTGCCTTGGCCGTCTGGTTGGCGAGGCTCTTCACCTCCGACGCCACCACGGCGAAGCCCTTGCCGGCCTCGCCCGCGCGGGCGGCCTCGATGGTGGCGTTCAGCGCCAGCAGGTTGGTCTGGGTGGCGATGCCGTTGATCATCTGCACGATCTCGCCGATGCGCTGGGCCTGCTCGACCAACCCCTGGACCTGGGCGTTGGTCTGCTGCGCCTCGCCCACCGCCTGATCGGCGATGGCGGTGGAGCGCGACACCTGTCCGCTGATCTCGGTGATGGAGGCGGTCAGTTCCTCCGTCGCCGCAGCGACGGCCTGGACGTTGGACGATGCCTCGACCGCGGTTCCGGCCGCGGCCGACGCGCGCGCATTGGTCTGGTCGGCGATGCCCGACATGCTGTGCGCCGTCTGGCTCAGCTCGGTGGCGGCGGAGGACAGGGTGCGCAGGATGCCGCTCACGGTCGCTTCGAAATGGCGGACCAACCGCTCCACCTCCGCGGTGCGCCGCTCCTTGGCGGTGCGGTCGGCCGCCTGCTCCGCCTCCAACCGGTCGGCGGTCTGCAGCGCGTCGCGGAAGGTGACGACCGCGGTGGCCATGGCGCCGACCTCGTCACTGCGCGCCGCGTCCGACAGATCGACGCCGTAGTCCTTGCGGGCAAGGCGTCCCATGCTCGCCGTCAGGCGGGCCAGCGGCTCCACCACGCTGCGGCGGGCGATCAGCAGGGACAGCAGGGCGCCGACAAGAATGCCGATCAGCCCGACCGCCGCCACGGCGACCTTCACGAAGCTCTCGGTCTCCTCCACCGCCTCGGTGAGTTGGGCGATCCGCTCAGTCCCCGTCTCGATGATCGGATCGGTGAGGGCCGAGGCGGCGCGCTCGCTGTTGCGCACATCGCTTCGGAACAGGGCGGCGGCGGCGTCGCGCTGCCCGGCCAGGGCGAGGTCCTGCGTCTTCGCCAGGGCATCCATCACCTTGACCTGCAGCGGACCGATTTGCCCGGCGGCCGGATTGCCCGAGGCGGCGAGAAGCCGGTCGAGCCGGCGGTTGGTTTCCGCCATTTCATCGATTCGTGCGCCGAACCGCTCGCCGATCGCCGCCCGTGTCGCGGCGTCCTCGGAAATAAGGTTCAGGGCGTCGCGCTGAAGCGACCGGCTGATCGACCGCAGCTCCGAGGCGGTCAGAACCATCCGGTCCGTCCGGATGAGGGCCTGGTTGGCAGCGGCGATGCGGTTCAGCCCCCACACCGAGGTGCCGCCGATGGCGGCCGAGACGGTGGAGAGGACCAGGACCGGCAACAGAATCTTGTTGGAAAGTTTCATCGCACTCTCAAGGGGCCGGAATGAGCGGCCGGAAGGTCACTCCGCCGGCACGGACTGGGCAGTAGCCCCCGGCGCGGTTAACAAATTGAAATACGTGGGTATGCGGGCTAACCCGCACCGAGCATGGATGATCTGGCTCCATCGCCGCGTCATGCGTCGAATGCATTGCACGCAATCGGATCGCGCACGATAAAATATATTGTGCGCAATTCAATCGTGCGCCATAGTCCGTCTCACGAGATCGACGGGCGCCGGTTCAAACCGCCGCCCCGGAAACCGGACCCCGCTTCCCAAGTCCAAAAGTCAAAGAAGGAGCACACGCCATGAAGACCCTGTATTCGACCAAGGTGACCGCCACCGGTGGACGTGACGGCAAGGCCGTCAGCGAGGATGGGCTGCTGTCGGTCGCGCTGGCCGCGCCGAAGGAACTGGGCGGCCAGGGCGGCGCCACCAACCCGGAACAGCTGTTCGCCGCCGGCTACTCCGCCTGCTTCATCGGCGCCATCAAGTTCGTCGGCAACCGCGACAAGATCGCCGTTCCGGCCGATCTGACGGTGAACGCCACGGTCGGCATCGGTGCCCGCGACGACGGCGAGGGCTTCGGCCTGACCGTCGACTTCGTGGTCTCGCTGCCGGGCATGGACAAGGCCGCGGCCGAGGATCTGCTGGCCCGCGCCCACAAGGTCTGCCCCTACAGCCACGCGACCAAGGGCAACATCCCGGTCACCACGACCGTTGCCTGACGGTTGGGCCTAAGCGGCCGGACCCAAGGGCATCGCCCGAGGCGAAAAGCCTTCGGCATTGCGCCGCCGGGCTGTTGCGCGCGATTGTGCAGGACGCATGATCGACCGACGCGCGGCATCCCGGCGGCGCGCCGTCTTTTCCGCCCCGTCTTCTCAGGGTTCACACATCATGGCAGCCGACAAGGACGACCCGCTTCTGCTCTCCAACCAGGCGTGCTTCGCGCTCTATTCGGCCAATCTGGCGATGAGCCGCGTCTACCGCCCGATGCTGGAGCAGCTTGGCCTGACCTATCCGCAGTATCTCATCATGCTGCTGCTGTGGGAGCAGGACGGACAGTCGATGAAGCTGCTGGGCGAGCGGCTGGGGCTGGACAGCGGCACGCTGACCCCGCTGCTGAAGCGGATGGAAGGGCAGGGGCTTCTCACCCGCGCCCGCGATCCGCAGGACGAACGGCTGGTGCGCATCGGCCTGACCGCCGAGGGTGCGGCTCTGCGCGGCAAGGCCGAATGCCTGCCGACGCGGATCGCCGCCGCCGCCGGCGATTCGGCCGAGGAGTTGATGTCGCTCCGCGATGCGCTGCTGCGGCTGCGCGACGACCTGAACCGGGCAGCCGATCAGGGCTGAGCGATGCGTTACGAACGAAAGGGGCTGGAAATCGGCGGCGGGAGGGCCTCTTCTATTCGGCCGCTCTCCTGATCGAAGGTTCCCGCCGTGAGCCCTGCATTGACTGACGACCGTCTCCGCATCCGCCCGGCCGATGCCGACGACTCACCGGATCTGGCGCGGCTGATCGACATTGCCGGGGGCGGGGTCTACGAATTTCTGCTCAATGGGCTGATGCCGGGAATGACCGCGGCGGAGATGCTGGTGCCGGGATTGGCGGGTCGCAGCGGGTCGCTGTCGCACCGGCAGAGCGGGGTGGCGGAGTTGGACGGGCAGGTGGTCGGCGTCGCCCACGGCTATCCCACCGACTGGATCCGGACGGAGGATTATAGCGGCCTGCCGCCCGACCGAGTCGCCCATATGGCTGAATTTTCCGAAACGCTGGATTGGGGGAGCTATTTCCTGTCGGCGCTGGCGGTCGATCCGGACCGGCGGCGGCAGGGCATCGCCGGGCGGCTGCTCGGCTGGTTCTACGAGCGGGCGCGGACCGGCGGCTTCGACCGCGTCACCCTGCATGTCTGGGCCGACAACCAGCCGGCCCGCCACCTGTACGCCGGCGAGGGCTTCGAGGAGATCGGCCGCGCCGGCATTCGCTGGCACCCCCGCCTGCCGCACCATGGCGGCAGCATCCTTTTGCGGCGCTATCTGTGAGCGGAGACCCGCGGCATCGCCTTTTCGGCTGACAGCTCGTCGATCCGGCGCACCACCAGGTCCGGGTCGGCGTAATGCACCATGTGGCCGGAGTCCGGCACCCAATGAATGGTGCTGTCGGGCAGGACATGGTGAAGCCGGCCGCTCTGTTCCTCCTGCTCGACGACACGGTCGCCATGGCCGGCGAAGATCGCCACCGGGACCGTCACCTCGGCATAGCGATGCTGCAGACGCTCGGCGGCGGGCACCATGGTGACGCCGTCCTGGGCGTTGGCCCGCAGCTGGCTCGGCCGGATCGTCAGGGCGGCGGGGAAGCTCTCCGTCAGGTGGTCGGGCACCGGCCGCGGCGAGAACAGCGTCTTCAGCATCGCCGGCATCATCGCCATGGAGACCGGCGGCGACAGCGTATAACGCAGCAGGTCGCCCAGCACCGGCGTCGCCACCGGCGCCACCAGGGCCGCATCCACCCGCTTGGTCGGGAAGTAATAGCCGGCCATCAGCACCAACCCCTTCACCGCCCGGCGATGGTCCAGCGCCAGGGCGAGAGCCACGAGCGTGGCGTAGGAGTGGCCGACCACCACCGCGTTCTCGATGTTCAGCGCGTCGAAGGCGCGGGTCAGCAGGTCGGCCTGATCCTCCGGCGTCCATTCACGGTCGCGGGGGCGGTCGCTGTGGCCCATGCCGGGGCGGTCGAAGGCGATCACCCGGTGAGTCCGCGCCAGCCGCTGGAACAGGCCGCTCGCCAGAGAATCGCCAAGCGCGGAAACGTTGCCGTGCAGCAGCACGACCGGCGGGCCTTCGCCGGCCTCCATGTAATGCAGGCGGACGCCGTCGACGGTCAGGAAACGGCCTTCCGGCGGATAGCGGCGCTCGGCCGCGCGGGCCGCCAGGGTGTTGGCGACGGCCAGACCGCCCAAGGCCAGCGCGGTGAGGCCCAGGGCCTTGAGCATGGTGGAGTGGCGGTCGGTCATGGTGGGCATCCCCTCAGGCTGGTGCTGCGGCGCAGCATCGTGAGGGGACAACCGGGCGGTGGGGAAAGGGTTCCCGGAGGAGGGTGGCGCCACCGCCGGCGCCACCCTCCCACTGTCCGATCAGCGCTGCGACGGGAACAGGAAGCGTGCCTTCAGGGTGCCTTCGATGGCGCGCAGGTCGTTGACGACCTCCAGCTCGTCGACATCGCCGTTGACGTCGACCACCACATAGCCCAGCTCCGGATCGGTCTGGAGATACTGGGCGGCGATGTTCAGGTCGCGGCCGGAGAACACCTCGTTCACCTTGCGCAGCATGCCCGGACGGTTCTCGTGGACGTGCAGGAAGCGGGTGCAGCCGGCCTGAACCGGCAGCGCCACCTGCGGGAAGTTGACCGCGCCGACGGTGGAGCCGTTGTCCGAGTATTCGAGCAGCTTCTGCGCCACCTCGGTGCCGATGTTGGCCTGGGCCTCCATCGTCGAGCCGCCGATGTGCGGGGTCAGGATGGCGGTCTTGATGCCGCGCAGCGCGCTCTGGAACTCGTCCTTGTCCGAACCGGGTTCGACCGGGAAGACGTCGATGGCGGCGCCCAGGACATGGCCGGATTTCATCGCGGCGGCCAGCGCCTCGATCTCCACCACCTGCCCGCGGGCGGCGTTGATCAGGTGGCTGCCCTTCTTCATGGCAGCCAGCTCACGCTCGCCGATCATGTTGCGGGTCTGCGGGGTGTCCGGCACATGCAGGGTCACCACGTCGGACACCGACAGCAGCTCCTCCAGCGAGTCGCAGGCGCGGGCATTGCCGAGAGCCAGCTTGCGCACGGTGTCATAGAAGCGGACCTGCATGCCCATGGCTTCCGCCAGGATCGACACCTGGGTGCCGATATGGCCGTAGCCGACGATGCCCAGCGTCTTGCCGCGGATCTCGTAGCTGTCCTTGGCCGACTTCATCCAGCCGCCGCCATGGACCAGCTGCGACTTCTCGAAGATGCCGCGCATCAGCATGATGATCTCGCCGATCACCAGCTCCGCCACCGACCGGGTGTTGGAATAGGGGGCGTTGAACACCGGCACGCCCTGACGGCGCGCCGCCTTCAGGTCGACCTGGTTGGTGCCGATGCAGAAGCAGCCGACGGTGATCAGCTTGTTCGCCGCCTCGAGCACCTTGGCGGTCAGGTGGGTGCGCGAGCGGATGCCCAGGATATGGACCGAACCGATGCGCTCCAGCAGTTCGGACTCGTCCAGCGCGCGCGGCAGCCGCTCGACGGAGGCATAGCCGCCGCGGGCCAGCTCGTCGATGGCGTTGTCGTGGACACCTTCCAGAAGGAGGATGTTGATCTTGTCCTTGGAGAGCGAGAGCTTGGTCACGGCCGGCATCCGTATCTGGGCATCGGATCTGTTCCGCATGGCCCGCCCACCGGGATACGGCGCGCACGGGCCTTCGGAAAAGCGAGCGCGCAAAGTAATACCAAAGCCATCCCTTGTCACCTGAGCGATGTTGCGCCGCGGCGTTCGTTTCCGCATGCCGGATTGGCGCGGCACGCGGGTTGGGTGTATCAGTCTGACCGCTCTTCAAACCGAGAAAGCCTGCCATGAGCGACGTGACGATCTATCACAACCCGCGCTGCAGCAAATCGCGCGAGACGCTGGAGCTTCTGCGGTCCCGCGGTGTCGAGCCGACGGTGATCGAGTATCTGAAGACCCCGCCCGGCCCGGCGGAGCTGTCGGCCATCCTCGCCAAGCTGGGCAAGGGGCCGCGCGACATCACCCGCGCCAAGGAGGCGGCGGAGGCCGGCATCGTCAAGGATCTGGACGGAGAGGCGCTGATCGCCGCCCTGTCCGCCAACCCGGCGGCCATCGAGCGCCCCATCGTGGTGAAGGGCGACCGCGCCCGCGTCGGCCGTCCGCCGGAGTCGGTGCTGGACATCCTCTGACCCCTTTCCCGTCCCTGACCGGAGCCAGCGCCCCATGACCAGCAAGCATACCGCCGCCGCAGCCGCCGCCGAGCTGTCGACCATCCGCGATTTCCTGCGCTATGGCGTCAGCCGCTTCAACGAGGCCGATCTGGATTACGGCCACGGCACCACCACGGCCTTCGACGAGGCGGTGTTCCTGGTGCTGGAGACGCTGCACCTGCCGGTCGAGCAGCTCGACCCCTATCTGGACGCCCGGCTGACCGCGGCGGAGCGCGAGGCGGTGGCCGGCATCCTCCATGCCCGCATCGACACCCGCAAGCCGGCGCCCTACCTGCTGAACAAGGCCTATATCCAGGGCATTCCCTTCTATGTGGACGAGCGGGTGATCGTCCCCCGCTCCTACATCGGGGAACTGCTGTTCTCCGACCTGTTCGGCGGCGACGACTTCACGCTGGTGGAGGACCCGACTTCGGTGGAGCGGGTGCTGGATCTGTGCACCGGCTCCGGCTGCCTCGCCATCCTGGCCGCCCGCATCTTCCCGGAAGCCCAGGTGGATGCCGTCGACCTGTCGCCCGACGCGCTGGAGGTGGCCAAGCGCAACGTCGCCGACAGCGGCTTCGAGGACCGCATCACCCTGCATCAGGGCGACCTGTTCGCGCCGCTGAAGACGCGGAAATACGACGTCATCATCACCAACCCGCCCTATGTCGACGCCGAAGCGATGGGCGCCCTGCCGCCGGAATTCCGCGCCGAGCCGGAGATGGCGCTGGCCGGCGGCGACGACGGGCTGGACATCGTCCGCCGCATCCTGAAGGAAGCGCCCAAGCACCTGACCCCCGAGGGCGGTTTGCTGTGCGAGTTCGGCACCGGCCGCGAGATCCTGGAGGCGGAGTATCCGCACCTGGATTTCCTGTGGCTGCAGACCGCCAACAGCTTCGGCGAGGTGTTCTGGCTGACGCGGGAGCAGTTGAAGGCGGGGAAGTGAGGGGGGGAGGCTTCCACCCTTCCATATCTCTTGTCGGCGAACGGTTTCCCGGTAACAGTGCTGGGATGACCGTTCGCCTCCTGTTCCTTTCCCTTTTGGGTCTCCCCCTTGCGGCAATGCCGGCTGCGGCGCAGTCCAACGGCTGCGGCGGCTTTCCGCCGACCAAGCTGACGCTCGACACCGTGCTGGCGCCGATCAAGCGCGACGACAGCCTGTCGATCGTCCAGCTCACCCGGCTTCCGGGGCGGACGCCGGGGCCGGTCAGCACCACCGACAGCCATGTGCTGGGGCTGACCCAGGCGCGTTACGGCGAGCAGTCGCAGGTCCAGGCGCTGTTCAAGTCGATGGGCGACGGCACCTATTGCGCGTCGGCCAGCGCGCTGACCATCAGTTTCGGCTTCCAGCAGCGCATCGTCCATGTCGCCAGCGAGATCCCGCCTGAGTCCTGCCTGCATGGCGAGGTTCTGGCCCATGAGATGCGCCATGTTGCGGTGGACGAGACGCTGCTGAACGAGATGATGCCGCAGATCCGCAGCCGCCTGGAGCAGGTGATCGACGGAATGAAGCCGGTGCGCTCGCGCAGCCAGACCCAGGCGATGGCGGCGATCCGCCGGCCGCTCGAATCGGCGATGCGGCGGATCATGCAGGAGTTCGGGCGCGAGCGCGACCGCCGGCAGGCCAAGGTCGACACGGTGGAGGAGTATGAACGGGTCAGCCGCGTCTGCAACGGCGAGGCCCGCGAGTATCTGCCGAAGCCGGCCGCGCGGCGGGCGATGCAGCGGGGCTGAGGGCGGTCAGCGCTTGCGCCGCCGCCGGTCGGCGGCATGGCCGTCGACGAACTCCGGCGGCTTGCGGCGCACCCAGCGGATGAAGGCGGCGATGTCGGCATGGCTGCGCAGCGCGTCGACCTCGTGATAATGGTCGCGCAGCTGCTGCTCCGTCAGCACCGCGTGGATTTTCGCATGGCAGATGCGGTGCATCGTCACCGTTTCCCGGCCGCCATAGGTGCGGGGAATCAGGTGATGCTCGTTCAGGCTGGCGCCCGGCACCATCGGCCGGCCGCAGAGGGGGCAGGCGGGGCCGTCGGGCTCGGCGGCCGGCGGAGGCTTGTGGGAAAACGGATGATCCGGAAGCCGCATATCTGTTGGAACCGCTGATCGCTGCCCATGTTGGCAATCTAGGAGAGGCCATAATCTATATGGTCCGCAACCTCCGGGAGGCCACTGTGGACGATTTCAAATCACAGCCTCGTGACCAGAAGCAGGGCGGCGACAAGGCAACCGCCACTCCGTCAGCCGCTACCCAGGCAGCCGCTACCCAGACAGCCGATTGCACCCAGTACGGCCAGGCCGTCGGATCGCCCGGCGGGCGCGGCGGCACCAGCTGCTACGGCGGCATCCAGCGGGTTCAGCCGCGCACGGCGACCGCCACGACGCTGGCCCCTGACAAGGACCGCAACGCCAAATAGGAAAAGGGGGAGCCGCGCGAACGGCTCCCCCTTTTTTCATGACCTGCCGGCGGTATGGCGTCAGGCCGCCTTCTTCTCGGCGATCAGTTGGACGAAGCGGTCGAACAGGTAATGGCTGTCCTGCGGGCCGGGCGAAGCTTCCGGGTGGTACTGCACCGAGAAGACCGGCTTGCCCTTCAGGCGGATGCCTTCGTTGGTGCCGTCGAACAGGCTGACATGGGTGACCTCGGCATCGGCCGGCAGGGTCTCCGGAACGACGACGAAGCCGTGGTTCTGGCTGGTGATCTCCACCCGGCCCGAAGCGAGATCCTTGACCGGATGGTTGGCGCCACGGTGGCCCAGCGGCATCTTGGTGGTCTTGGCGCCCAGCGCCAGCGACAGCATCTGGTGGCCGAGGCAGATGCCGAACATCGGCACGCCGGTGTCGAGCAGGCCTTTGATGGTGGGCACGGCATATTCGCCGGTGGCGGCGGGGTCGCCGGGGCCGTTGGACAGGAAGATGCCGTCCGGCTGGTGGCGCATCACGTCCTCGACCGTGGCGGTCGACGGAACCACCGTCACCTTGCAGCCCGCCGCGGCGAGGCAGCGCAGGATGTTGCGCTTGGCGCCGTAATCGATGGCGACGACATGGTACTGCGGCTTGTCCTGGGTGGCGTAGCCGCCGCCGATGGTCCAGCCGGCTTCGGTCCAGTCATAGGTCTGGCGGCAGGACACGTCCTTGGCCAGATCCATGCCTTCCAGACCCGGCCAGCCCTTGGCCTTGGCGACCAGCGCCTCGATGTCGAACTTGCCGTCCGGCGCATGGGCGACGACGCCGTTGGGCGCGCCCAGGTCGCGGATGCGGCGGGTCAGGCGGCGGGTGTCGACGCCGGTGAGACCGACGAGGCCGTAGCTCTTCAGCCAGTCGTCCAGGTGGCGGGTGGCGCGCCAGTTCGACGGGTCGGTGATGTCGGCGCGCAGGATCAGGCCGCGGGCGGCCGGCGTCACCGTCTCGATGTCCTCGAGGTTGGCGCCGGTGTTGCCGATGTGCGGGAAGGTGAAGGTGATGATCTGGCCGGCATAGCTGGGATCGGTCAGGATCTCCTGATAGCCGGTCATGGAGGTGTTGAAGCACACCTCGCCCACCGAATCCCCCGTGGCGCCGATGCCTCGGCCGCGGAACACCGTGCCGTCGGCCAGGACCAGGACGCCGGTGTGAACCGCATTGTCGGAGGGGGGAGTGGCGAGAGTCATTCCTTTGAACCTTCCCAAAAACCGCGGCCGGCGACGGATCGGGTGATCGGCGGAACGGCGACGGCCTAGCGTCCCGCCGGGCGCGCACACGCAACCGCTCGCACCCCATATCCGCCTTGGCGGGCGATGACGTGGGATCGAGTGGGCTGATCGGGTGGGCCGGACATCCTATATGACGATTGGCGGCCGGATTTCCAGCAATAGCTTTGCAAGGCGGCCCTGATCAGTGGACAAAGTCGGCCGGCGGCAGGGCCGGGCGTTGCCGGGATCGGGCCAATTGTGTGGAAATCGGCGGACGCTTTCGGGATAGTCGCGCTGTCCGGCCGCATGCCGGGCACGAAGAACAAGGAAGACAGGACATGACTCTGCGCACGCAGTTCAACGACTCCCTCAAGGATGCGATGCGCGCGAAGGAGATGCGCGCGGTGTCCACCCTGCGCCTGATCCTTACCGAGCTGAAGAACCGCGACATCGACTCCCGCAGCCGCGGCGTGACCGACGGCATCGACGACCCGGCCATCCTGTCGATGCTGCAGACGATGGTGAAGCAGCGCAACGAGTCGGCGGGAATGTACGAGCAGGGCGGCCGTCCCGAGCTGGCGCAGCAGGAGCGCGAGGAGATCGCGGTCATCGAACGCTTCCTGCCCAAGCAGATGAGCGAGGAGGAGTCTGCCGCCGCCATCGACGCCATCGTGGCCGAGCTGGGCGCCTCCAGCATCAAGGACATGGGCAAGGTGATGGCCGAGCTGAAGGCCCGACATGCCGGCCAGATGGACTTCGCCAAGGTCGGCGGTCTGGTGAAGGCGCGGTTGTCCGGGAAATAAGGGCGGGCAAGTAAGGCGCGCTGGCCGCCGCGGGGCGACACAGGCTAGGCTGAAGCCTTGCGCCCCCGGCGGCGGTCGGGAGGGCGGCAGTCGGGAGGGCGGCAGGAGGGCGGTGGAATGGTCGCGGTCCGCAAATCCAGCTTTTCAGGCATGACCGTCGCGGAGTTCCTGGACTGGAACGGCGACGGCACCGACACGCGCTATGAGCTGGTGAACGGCGAACCGCGCGCCATGGCGCCGGCGAGCATCACACATGGCATTCTGCAGAGCACCGTCGCCCGCCTGATCGGCAACCATCTGGCCGACCGCGCACCCGGCTGCCATGTCGTGACAGCGCCGGGCGTGCAACCGCGCGTCCGGTCCAGCCACAACATGCGCATCCCCGACCTGGGCGTGACCTGCACCCCGGACGAACGGGGCCTGCGTACGCTGCCGGATCCGGTGCTGCTGATCGAGATTCTTTCGCCCAGCAACGAGGCCGAGACCTGGGAGAATGTCTGGACCTACACCACGCTGCCGTCGGTCCGCGAGATCCTGGTGCTGTGGACGGCCGGGGTCGGTGCGGAGCTTCTGCGGCGGCAGACTGACGGGAGCTGGCCGGAAAGTCCGGAAGTGATCGTCGGTGACGAGGTGATTTGCCTGGACAGCATCGGCTATGAGGCCCCCTTGCGCATGCTCTATGCCGGGACGCATCTCGTCAGGCAGCCGGACTGACGCATTGCCGCTGCGCCATCTGCACCCTTGGGGCCGGCGGCGCTGGTTCCCATACTATGCCTCTGCTATAGCCTAGCGCCCATTGCCCCGCTCATCGTCCCGCCCATCGACCTTCGTACCCCGGTGACCGTTCGACCATGGCTTTCCCGCCCCAATTCCTGGAAGAACTGCGCACCCGGCTGACCTTGTCGGAAGTGGTTTCCAAGCGGCTGCGGCTGATCCGCGCCGGCCGCGAGTACAAGGCTCCCTGTCCCTTCCACAATGAGAAGTCGCCGTCCTTCTACGTCAACGACCAGAAGGGCTTCTTCCATTGCTTCGGCTGCGGCGCCCATGGCGACATCATCGGCTTCGTCATGCGCCACGACAATCTCGGCTTCCCCGATGCGGTCGAGCATCTGGCCGGCGAGGCCGGATTGCCGGTTCCGCGCCCGACGGAGGAGGACCGCCAGCGCTACGAGCGGCGCAAGACCCTGCACGATCTCGTCGAGCAGGCGGCGCGCTGGTTCGAGCAGCAGTTGCACACACCCGCCGGGCGGCCGGGGCTGGATTACTTCATGCGGCGCGGGCTGGACGGCGAGACTATCGCCCGCTTCCGGCTGGGCTATGCCCCCGGCGATTCGAACGCGTTGCGGACATATCTGGGCAAGCAGGGCTTTTCCGACGAGGACATGGTCAATGCCGGGCTGCTGAAGCGGCCGGACGACGGCCGGGCGCCCTACAGCTTCTTCCGCAACCGTGTGATGTTCCCGGTCACCGACCGGCGCGGGCAGGTGGTCGCCTTCGGCGGACGCATCCTGGAGGGCGACGGGCCGAAATACGTCAACACCGCCGACACCCCGCTCTTCCACAAGGGCACGCTGCTCTACGGCCTGTCGCGGGCGCGGCAGGCGGCGGCGGACGGCAAGCCGGTGATCGTCGCCGAAGGCTATATGGATGTGATCGCGCTGGTCCGTGCCGGCTTCGAGGGCGCCGTGGCGCCGTTGGGCACCGCGCTGACCGAGACGCAGGTGCAGGAACTGTGGAAGCTGATCCCGGCGGCGGAGAAGGTGCCCTTCCTGTGCTTCGACGGCGACAACGCCGGCCGGCGCGCGGCGTGGCGGGCGGTGGAGCGCATTTTGCCGCACCTCGCCCCCGGCCAGTCGGCCCGTGTCGCCTTCCTGCCTGAGGGGGAGGACCCCGACAGCTTGATCCGCGCTCAGGGGCCGAAGGCGATGGGCGCGGTGCTGGAGGCGGCCATCCCGCTGTCCGACGCCCTGTGGCGGATGGAGAGCGAAGGCCGGCAGACCGACACGCCGGAGGCCAAGGCCGCGGTGAAGGCGGCGCTGGAGGCTCGTGTCTCCACCATCGCCGACCGCGACGTCCAGAGCTTCTACCGCACCGAGATGCGCCGCCGCGTCGACGAGGCCTTCGCCCCGGTGCGCCAGGGCTACAATCGCGGCCCCTGGGTGCCGGGGCAGGGGCGGGGGGGACGCTTCGGCGAGGCGCCGCGCCGCCATGTGCCGGGCACGCCGGGACGCCTGACCTCCAAGCCGGTGGGGGAGGGGCGCGGTCGCGCCTCCCGCCTTGCCTCGATGCGGGAGCGGATCCTGCTGGCCACACTCATCAATCATCCGGACTTGTTCGGCGAACTGGCCGAGCCGCTGGGGCTGTTGCCGTTCGGTGACCCGGAGCTGGAAAAACTGCGCTGGGCGGTCATGGAATGCCTTTCCGACGACCGCAATCACGACTCGACACTTGACGCCGCAGCCCTTTGTCGCCACTTGTCATCCGCCGGCCATGAGACCATGGTCGGTGCTTTGCTAGGCGAGTCGACCTATGTCCATGCCGGCTTCGCCCGTCCCGACGCCTCTACGGAGGACGCCAGGAAGGGATGGTGGCCTGCGTGGCGGCATCTGCATCACGAGCGGGTGCTCGACGATCTTAGGGAAGCGAAGGCGGCTCTGACCCGTGACAACAGCGAGGCTAACTTCGCGAGGGTCGTGGCTCTTCAGCAGGAGGTCATAAGGTCCGGTCTGGGTTTTGCGGACGACAGTGACTTTGACGATGTCTGACGGTTGATGACTCATATCGTCGCCAATCGGGCATCGGTTGATGGGACACAGGGCAATAGGACGGGGCCGCATGACAGTTTCTGTGATGGCGGGTTCTGGGTAGATACATGGTTGGGGGTGGGGCGGACGGGCCGGGAAACCGGGACCGGGCGCTCCTTTCGTCTTTATTCACTGGGGTAATGCGGGGGCACCGATCGCATGGCCACGAAAGCTGCGAACAGCGTGGAAGTTTCCGAAACGCGGGAGGAATCCGCAGACGGTCCTCTGATGGACGGCATGGGTTTGGCCGTCAAGAAGATGATCGCCCGCGGCAAGGAGCGCGGGTATGTCACCTATGACGAGCTGAACGCAGCGCTGCCGCAGGATTCGTCCTCGTCCGAGCAGATCGAAGACACGATGGCGATGCTGTCCGAAATGGGCATCAACATCGTCGAATCGGAAGAGCAGGATTCGGAGAACAGCGGCGAGGCCGGCAGCGAGGGCGAAGGCCGTTCGTCGGGCAACCTCGACGACGACGACATCGGCCGCACCGACGACCCCGTGCGCATGTATCTGCGCGAGATGGGTTCGGTGGAGCTGCTGTCGCGCGAAGGCGAAATCGCCATCGCCAAGCGGATCGAGGCCGGCCGCGAGATGATGATCGGCGCGATCTGCGAATCGCCCCTGACCATCCGCGCCATTCTGGAGTGGCATGATTCCCTGATGGAAGGGAAGATGCTGCTGCGCGACATCATCGATCTGGACGCCACCTATGGCGGTGGTCCGGACGGCGAGGAGATTCCGGAAGGTCTGGCCGGGGTGGTCGAGGCCGTCGGTCCCGCCGGCACGGCCGTTGCCGCTCCCGCTTCGGAAGCGCCGGCCGAGGAGGAAGGCGACGAGCCTCGTCCGCCGCGCGCCGAAGGCGAGGGCGAAGAGGGCGATGAAGGCGACGAGGGCGAGAACAGCCTGTCGCTGTCCGCCATGGAAGCCGCGCTGAAGCCGCAGGTCATCGAGACCTTCGAGAACATCAAGGCGACCTACGACAAGCTGCACAAGCTGCACGAGGCCCGCATGGGCGCGATGCAGCGTGGCGAGGACGTCGCCAAGCAGACGGACAAGAAGTACGACAAGCTGAAGCTCGAAATGGTCGAGCTGATGAACACCGTCCGCCTGAACAACCAGCGCATTGAACAGCTGGTCGAGCAGCTCTATGGCCTGAACCGCAAGCTGACCGGCTTCGAAGGCCGCCTGCTGCGCATGGCGACCGAGTGCCGGGTGAAGCGCGAGGACTTCCTGAACCAGTATTTCGGCCACGAGCTGGACCCGAACTGGCTGGAGCGCATCCGTGGCCTGAACCCCAAGACCTGGGGCAAGTTCGCGGAGAAGTACGACGGCGACATCCGCAAGACGCGCGAGGCGATCTCCAACGTCGCCGAGGAAGCGCGCCTGCCGATCAACGAGTTCCGCCGCATCGTCTCCACCGTCCAGAAGGGCGAGAAGGAAGCGAGCCGCGCCAAGAAGGAAATGGTCGAGGCCAACCTGCGTCTCGTCATCTCCATCGCCAAGAAGTACACGAACCGCGGCCTGCAGTTCCTGGACCTGATCCAGGAGGGCAACATCGGCCTGATGAAGGCGGTCGACAAGTTCGAGTACCGGCGCGGCTACAAGTTTTCGACCTACGCCACCTGGTGGATTCGTCAGGCCATCACCCGCTCCATCGCGGACCAGGCGCGGACCATCCGCATCCCGGTCCACATGATCGAGACGATCAACAAGCTGGTCCGCACCAGCCGCCAGATGCTGCACGAGATCGGCCGCGAGCCGACCCCGGAAGAGCTGGCCGAGCGTCTGATGATGCCGCTGGAGAAGGTCCGCAAGGTCCTGAAGATCGCCAAGGAGCCGATCTCCCTCGAAACGCCGATCGGCGACGAGGAGGATTCGCATCTCGGCGATTTCATCGAGGACAAGAACGCGGTCCTGCCGCTCGACGCCGCCATCCAGGCGAACCTGCGCGAGACGACGACCCGCGTCCTGGCCTCGCTGACCCCGCGCGAGGAACGCGTGCTGCGCATGCGCTTCGGCATCGGCATGAACACCGACCACACGCTGGAAGAGGTCGGCCAGCAGTTCAATGTGACCCGCGAGCGTATCCGCCAGATCGAGGCGAAGGCGCTGCGCAAGCTGAAGCACCCGTCGCGGTCGCGCAAGCTGCGCAGCTTCCTCGACACTTGATTGGAAGCGTTCCGGTATGAGACGAAGCGGGGGCCGATTGGCCCCCGTTTTTTAATATTGAGCATCCTCTGCGATGTATCTGATGAAGGGCCTCAAGTCGCCGGCTATCTCTCTTAATCGTTCGGGGGAGTGGTTGCCGACACTGTCGTGAGCATTGTAGTTTAGATCGTTGAGTCGTCCCTGACTTATTATGTCTTGTATTTTATTTGCCATATTTTCGTTTGGGAAAACTCTGTTGTCTTTAAGCGCTGCATAAGACATCATGTGGGATAGTTTTGGCCTTTTATGTTTTTCCTCCAGTGTCTTCCAATGTCCTGTTTGTATTAGATGATAACGGAGACACCATTCGAATGTTGATCTCATTAGGAACGAAGCGGAAAATCTGAAGTCATCAACGCTTATTCTTTGCAGTTCTCGGCAAAGAAGTCTCATGTGAAGGTCGTTCTGGCGGCAGTTTAGGTGTTCAAAAAATAGCTCTGGACGATGGTTTGTGTTGTTCCGGACGTGATCTTGCTTCTCATCGTTTTGCGGCTCTTTTGTATCCGTTGAGTTAACTTCTCCCGTATCCAATTTTAGATTATTTTTTACGTTGGGTGCTGCGGTTTTTTTCTCAAAGAAGTCGCTTTGCTTTTCCCTGTCGGAGTTTTTTTGAGGAAATACTTCATTTAGGTAGTCCTGAATGTTTGTGTCTTTGTAAACTCTCCTCATTTCCTTAATGCGCTGAGAAATTATACAGTGCTTGGTGATAGTTCTTAAGATTTTTTCAAAATCTTGGAACATATAATTTAGTGATCCATCGTGGAGAAATAGCTCCACGCCAAAATGCTTCTTAATCAGCGGGGAAAAGCAAATTCTCATCAATGGCTGTATATCAATTCTGAAGTCCCACAAAATATCGCGCTCATGACTTTTCCAGCCGAGTCCTTGTATAGCTTTATACGCTTTTCCGCGTGAAAGTAGTTGTCTGATTGTTTCTCCGGTGACTGACAGATCTCGTGCGAGTTCATCTATCGAGCGACCCATCAGGACTCGGCTTTCAGTAAATCTGATCTGCCCAATGTCGGTCCAATCTAGTTTCCCTCCATTGAGGTGCAGGCTAGCCACAACCTCATCAGCAATTGCTCGCGTCGCAGCGATAGTCGCAGGTATAAATTCTATATTGCTTCTTGTTATATCATCAATAACTGGAATTTCTTTTTCCCAGTGACTGTGTGCAGACAGATGCGGCTTTAGAAGTAGTTTGCATGCTGTTATTCTGCGATTTCCTTCTATCACAGTATAACCTGATGATCCTGGAATGAGTATCACTCTTTCCTGAGGGAAAAGTCCTTTAAAGCTACTGATCTGTTTTGCTAGGGGAATTACTCCTTCGTTTTCAATTAAATATTGAACAATGGCATCTTGGGAACTGCGGGAAAATGGATCTAAGCGAGGATTTTCATCGTCCAATGCGATTTCAAGAGTAGGTACATCGATATCTTCCCATTGATCCCGATACAGAGTCATAACTCCTCCATCTCTAAAATTCATTGAATTATCTAATAGAAGCACAAAAAATCAAGATCACCGGAGGCCGCAGCGCCGCCTCATGGGGGAACGCAATAAACAAATTTCTTGACAATGCCGAAGAGTGCTTGCGAGCACATCCTAATTCAACGGCGAGGCGAATGCTCTTGCGGGAGAAGAGATTTCAGAGCAAATTGCGGACCCTCGGGCCTGTAGTTCAGCGGTTAGAACGCGCCGCTCATAACGGTGTTGTCGTCGGTTCGAATCCGGCCGGGCCCACCACGCTTTTCCAGGGGGTTCCGACAGGCCGTCGGCCCCCTCGATCCGGTCGCGGATCGCGTCGGATAAGACACCCCATCTCCTTGGATGTGATCTGGCAGCCTTTCGGTTGGCCTGCGGCGGTTCGCCCCGGCGCGTCGGTGACAATCTCACCGACGTGGGCGCGGGGCGGGGTGTATCGTTTCCGCAATGGGGAACGCGCGAAGGGAACCCGGATATGCGTCGGCTGCGGCACGGTCTCGCGCTGCTCCTGATTGTCGGCATCCTGGCCGGCGGGGCCTGGGCGTTGTGGCTGCGCCCGCTGGCGGTGCCGGTCGCGGCGGCGGAGGACGAGGTTCTTTTGGAGGTCTACGGCATCGGCACGGTGGAGGCGCGGGTGCGCTCCGCGGTCGGGCTGGAGGTCGCCGGCACGCTGACGGAGCTGTTCGCCGACCACGGCGACCGCGTGCCGCAGGGGGCTGTGCTCGCCCGCCTCGACACCCGCCAGCAGGACGCCCGCGTCGCCGAGGCCAAGGCCGCCGTCGGGCAGGCGCGGGCGGCGCGCGCCAGGGCGGAGGCCACCATCCTCAAGGCGCGTTCACTGCTCGACAAGCGCCGGCAGGCCGCCGGACGACGGCAGCAACTGCTGGCCAAGGGCAGCGTGTCGGTGGAGGTGGCGGAGGACAGCGCCGCCGATCTGCGCGTCGCCGAAGCGGAACTGACGGTGGCGCAGTCGGACCTCGCGGTGGCCGATGCCGCCGTTGCCGATTCCGAGGCGCGGCTGCGCTACGAATCCGCGCGGCTCGACCGCTACACGCTGACCGCCCCGTTCGACGCATTGGTGATCGCCCGTCACAAGGAACTGGGCGCCGCCGTCAATCCCGGCGAGCCGCTGTTCACCCTGATCGCCCCGGACAGCGTCTGGGCGCTGGTCTACATTGACGAGGCCTCGGCCGGCGATCTGGCGGAAGGACAGGTGGCGACGGTGCGGCTGCGTTCGCTTCCCGGCGGGACCTTTCGGGCGCGTGTGACCCGCATCGAACTGGAAAGCGACCGCGTCACCGAGGAGCGGAAAGTCTATCTGAAATGCGAAGTCTGCCCGCCGCGCATCTACCTCGCCGAGCAGGTCGAGGCGTCCATCGCGGTGGGCAGCCTGCCGCGCGCCGTGCTGGTGCCGCAGGCGGCGATCGACCGCTTCGACGGACGGAGCGGCACGGTGTGGACCGTCGAGGACGGCCGGCTCGCCCGCCGCGCGCTGAGTTTCGGCCGGCGCACGCTGGACGGCCGGTTGGCGGTGACCGGCGGCCTGCCCGATGGCGCGCGGCCGGTGGTCGCCGCCGTGTCCGGCCTGCGCGAGGGCCGGCGCGCCGATCCGCTGGGGACGCCGCCATGAACCTCGCGCTGCGCGACGTCCGCCACAACCTCGGACGCTTCCTGCTGACCTGCCTGGGGCTGAGCCTGCTGCTGGGCGTCGTGCTGTCGATGATCGGCATCTACCGTGGGCTGGTGGACGAGGCGCTGACCCTGGTGCGCGCGCCCGGCGCCGACCTGTGGATCGTCGAATCCGGCACCCGCGGCCCGTTTGCCGAGGCCTCGCGCATTCCCGGCGACACGCGTGACGCGGTGGCGCGGTTGGCCGGGGTGGCGGCGGCGGGGTCGCTCACCTTCCAGTCGGTGGAAACCGCTCACCGCGGGCGGACGTTGCGCTTGTACGTGGTCGGCTACGAGCCGGCCCGGCCCGGCGAGCCCAAGCGCCTCGCCGCCGGGCGGCCGATCACCCGTAGCCACTACGAAATGCTCGCCGACCGCCGCGCCGGGCTGGAGATCGGCGAGCGGGTGCGGCTGGGGCGGGATTCCTACGAGGTGGTGGGGCTGACCGAGGGCATCGTCGCGTCGGGCGGCGATCCGGTGGTCCATCTGACGCTGAAGGACAGCCAACGCCTGCAGTTCGAGTTGGACCCGCCCGCCGCCCGGCGCGAATTGGCGCGCGGCGCCCGCCCGGCCGGTCTCGACACCGTGAACGCGGTGGTGGCGCGGATGCTGCCCGGCGTGCCGGCGGCCGGCGTCGCAGCGGAGGCGGCGCGCTGGAAGCACCTGGGGGCGCTGACGCAGGAGGACCAGGAAGGGCTGCTGCTGAGATCGGTGGTCGAAAAGGCGCGCCGGCAGATCGGTCTGTTCACGGCGATCCTGCTGGCGGTATCGGCCGTGGTGATCGCGCTGATCCTATACACGCTGACCATGGACAAGGTGAAGGCCATCGCCACGCTCAAGCTTATCGGCGCGCCCGACCGCACCATCGTCGCGCTGATCGTGCAGCAGGCGCTCGCCATGGGGATCATTGGCTGGGGCGCCGGCACGCTGCTCATTCTGCTCGCCAAGGACCACTTTCCGCGCCGCCTGCTGCTGCTGCCGGAGGACGCGCTGATGCTGGGCGCGGCGGTGCTGGTCCTGTGCGTGGCGGCGAGCGGGCTTGGCGTGCGCCTTGCGCTCAAGGTCGATCCGGCCACGGCGCTGGGAGGGTAGGGCGATGGCCGCGCCGCTCGTCGAGCTTCGGGGAATCGCCAAGACCTACGGCCGCGGCGAGGCCGCCGTGCACGCGCTGAAGGACACCGACCTGCGGGTCTATCCGGGGCAGGTGGTCGGGCTGCTCGGCCCCAGCGGATCGGGCAAGACGACCCTGCTGAACCTGATTGGCTGCATCGTCGAACCGACGCGGGGCCGCCTGGACCTCGACGGCGAGACGGTCTACGACGGCCGCTGGCTTCGATCCGACCTGCGCCGGCTGCGGCTGGAGAAGATCGGCTTCATCTTCCAGTTCCACAACCTGCTGCCGTTCCTCACCGCCGAGGAGAATGTCGCGGTCGCGCTCGACCTTGCCGGTGTTCCCGGCGTCGAAGCGCGGCGCCGCGCGCGGGCTCTGCTGGACTATCTGGAGGTGGGGCACCGCGGCGCCACGCTGCCGTCGCGGCTGTCGGGCGGCGAGGCGCAGCGCGTCGCCATCGCCCGCGCGCTCGCCAATCGCCCGCGAATCATCCTGGCCGACGAGCCGACTGCGGCCCTGGACTCGGGGCGCGCCGCCATGGTGATGGACCTGCTGCGCCGGCTCGCCATCGAGCAGCAGGCGGCAATCCTGGTCGTCACGCACGACGAGACGATCTTCGGCCGTTTCGACGGCACGGTGACATTGCGCGACGGACGGGTCGTCTCCAGCGGGTGAAGGATGCGGCATGGTCCACGTCCGCATGATTGCCGCCATAGCCCCGAAGGCTCTCCACGTTTCCAGGGCAACTCCAGGGTGGGCATATCCCATCCGATCATCGACGCGACCGGCCCTGAAGCCTTTTCGGCACAAGCGTGGCCGTACCGCACAAATTTTGCTGCAAGCCTGACAAAGTCTGGAATAAAGGATGCGCGGCGCGCGTTCGCACCCATATGCATCGGGTCCCCATTTCGGCCGCAGGGTCGAGTGAGCCGGCCCGGCCCTGGAGTTGCGGCGCCCTCGTCGTCCCGTCCGGCCTCTCGCTGGAAGGGGGAGGCCATGGCGTGAGCCGTGGCATGACCGGTAAGGATCGGGTGCGCGGTTGAGCAAATTCGGGGTCGATCTGGAAGTCCACATCGCGTCCTTGCGGCGCTACGCGCGTGCGTTGCTGCGCAACGGTGCGGATGCGGAGGATCTGGTGCAGGAGGCGCTGACGCGCGCGGTGGCGCGCGCCGACAGCTTCCAGGCGGGGACGAACCTGCGGGCGTGGCTTTTCACCATCCTGCACAACGTCCACGTCAATCAGGTCCGTTCCAAGGCCGCCCGGCCGCAGGAGGTCGACGTCGCCGACGTCGAATCGAAGCTGGTCAGCCCGGCCCGGCAGGAAGAGCGTGTCGAACTGCGCGAGATGATGCGCGTGGTCGACGAGTTGCCGGAGGAACAGCGCAAGGTGCTGCTTCTGGTGGCGCTGGAGGGCCTGAAATATGACGAGGTCGCCGACATGCTCGGCGTACCGATCGGGACCGTCATGTCGCGCCTTTCCAGGGCGCGCGAGGCGGTACGGGCGAAACTGGCGAACGAGGGTGGCGTCACCCTCCGGCGGGTGAAGTGATGAACGCGCATCAAGCGACTGGACGAGTCACGGAGGACGAACTCCACGCCTATGTGGATGGCCAACTGGACGGCAACCGCCGTCTGGCGGTGGAGCGATGGCTTGCCGAGGATCCGGAGGCGGCGCGCCGGGCGGAGGATTACCGCGCCCAGGGGCTGCTGCTGCACGAGATGTTTGACATCGTCCTGCGCGAGCCGCCGAGCGACACGGTTCAGGAGCTGTCCGACCGGCTGAAGGGGCGCATCGCCCTCAACGACAACCGTCCGGCCTGGCATGCCCGCCCGCTGGTGCGATTCGCCGCGGCGGTGATGCTGGTGGTCGCCGGTGCCGCCGGCGGCTGGATGGGCCGCGGCGCCGACCAGCAGGCTGCCGCCCCCGTCGCCCAGCAGCGCCAGACGCTGGCCACCTTCGCCCAGGAGGCGACGCAGGCGCACCGTTTCTATACATCGGACGAACGGTTCCAGGTGGAGCTTGGCGCCGACAATCAGGACGAGCTGAACGGCTGGCTGTCCAAGCGGATGGGCCGCGACGTGTTCGGTCCGGACCTTGGCCGCGTCGGCTACCGGCTCATCGGCGGCCGGTCGCTGCCGACCGATCTCGGCGCCGGCGCCCAGTACATGTACGCCAACGACGCCAACAAGCGGATCACCCTGTTCGTCGGCGCGCCGCAGGCCGGCAACCCGTCGAAGTTCAGCTTCACGCAGAACGGCGACGTCTCGACCTTCTATTGGGTGGAAGGGCCGTTGGCCTACGCGCTGGCCGGCCGGCTGTCGAAGGAAGAGCTTCTGAAGATCGCCGAGGCGGTCTACGCCGACGTCAAGGCCGGCCCGCCGCGCCGCGAACCGCCGCCGGAACAGCAGCCCCAGCAGCAACAGCCGCAACCGCAGCAGGATCACCCGCCGGGCGTGCAGCCGATCAGCGACACCCAGAAGGCGAAGGAAAGCTGAGGGAGAGAGTGGAGGGGGGCTGATGGCCCCCCTCAGCGTTCCAGCAGCAAATTCTCCTTCAGCCAGTCGCGCACCTCGCGGCAGACCGCCTCCGACGCCTCGTCCAGGGCGTGGCCGGTGCCGGGGACCAGGACCAGCTTCTTCGGCTCGCGCGCCTTGCGGTGGACGTGGATGGAGCAGCTGGGCGACAGGATCTCGTCCGCCTCGCCATGGATCAGCAGGATGGGGCAGGACAGATCGCCCACCGGGTCGGTGCCGTAGCCCTGCGTCGCCAGCGCCACCACCGTGCAGACGGCGCCGCGGTTCGACGCCGCCGCCTGGATGACCACCGCCCCGCCGAAGGAATGGCCGACCAGCGCCACATGGTGGATGCCCTGGCGGCCAAGGAAGCTCAGCCCGCACAGCAGGTCGTACACCGCCTCCTCCAGGTCGCGCGGATCGCGGAAGCGCAGGCGCAGCGAGGCGATGCCGTCGGCGGTCAGGTCGGCGGCCAGCCGGGGATAGAGCCCGCGCGCCGGCGTGTCGAAGCCGCCGCCGACCCCGCCGACCCACAGCACCGCCAGATCCCCGCCCGGCACCGGGTAATAGCGGGCCTCGACCGGGCCACGGTCGGTTTCCAGCGTCACCGGCTGAAAGCCTTCGGCGTCGGCGATGCCCATGGTGGCGTCCAGAAGCGGCACGGCCATTCTCCCTTCCGATCTTAGCTGCTGAAGATGCTAACAGCGGGAACGCCCCGCGGTTGCCGCTTAGCGGGGCGGGCGAGGCAACGAAGCCGCAACCCGGCTGTTCTCTGTCCAGAGACTTTGGCCCAGTGACTTTGGCCACAGGCATTGGACATACGGGAAAGGAGCGGCGATGGCGTCGAACAGTTTGACCGGAGACGGTCGCTGGCCGCGGCCGGACACTCTCGGCTCGGGCTTGAGCCGGATCGGCGACCGCCTCGGGTCGGGCGATGCCGCGACCGGCGGCCGCTGGCTCGCCATGATGGGCGGCACCGCGCTGGGCGTGATGGGATTGCGGCGGTCGGGATGGGGCGGGGCGATGCTGGCGCTGGGCGGCGCCGGCCTGTTCGCCGTCGGCGCCCTGGGGTTGCGACCCCTGGGTGAGCGGTCCCTGCATGCCGTGCCGAACCCTGGTGCCTGGCGCAGTGTCCCGGCGTCCCGCCGCCGGTCGCTGACGCCGGAGCGCACGCAGGCGGTCGTCACCATCGCCTCCGAACCGGGGGCGGTCTTCCGCTTCTGGCGCAACTTCGCCAACCTGCCGAAGCTGATGCCGCAGCTGGAGCGGGTCGACGTGCTGTCGGCCACCGAAAGCCGCTGGATCGCCAAGGCCGTTTCGGGCGGCGAGGGACCGAGCTGGCGCTGCGTGCTCGACCGCGTCGACGAGGACCGGTTGCTGACCTGGCATACGGCGGGCGAGACGGCTCTGCCGCATCGCGCCTCGCTGATGCTGAGCCCGGCACCGGGCGACCGCGGGACGGAGGTGCGGCTGACGCTGGTCTACCGCGTTCCGGCCGGCGAGGTGGCGGCGCTTCTGGGCGTGACGCCGGAAGGGCAGGCGGAAGAGGCGTTGCGCCGGCTGAAACAGCGGGTGGAGACCGGCGAGCTGTCCACCATCGACCGGCAGCCGCGTGGAAATGGGTCCGGCTCTTTCCGGGAGGCGACGGAATGAAGGCGCTCTGCTGGAATGGAACCAACGACCTGCGGGTGGAGCGGGTGCCCGACCCGGTTCTGGTCAACCCGCATGACGTGATCGTCAAGGTGGCGTTGTCGTCGGTCTGCGGGTCGGACCTGCATCTGATCGACGGCTATGTGCCGACCATGCGGCCCGGCGACATCATCGGCCACGAATTCCTCGGCGAGATCGTGGAGAAGGGGCCGGAGGTCCGCTATCTCAACCGCGGCGACCGGGTCATCACCGTGTCGATCATCGGCTGCGGCCATTGCGGCCATTGCCGGCACGGTGAAAGCTCGTTGTGCGACAACTCCAACCCGAACCCGGACTATGCCCGCACCGCCTACGGCCATTGCGGCGCCGGCATCTTCGGCTATAGCCACGCCTTCGGCGGCTATGCCGGCAGCCACGCCGAATACATCCGCGTGCCCTATGCCGACTTCAACGCCTTCCGCGTGCCGGAGGGCGTGAGCGACGAGAAGGCGGTTTTCGTGTCGGACGCGGTGCCGACCGGCTACATGGCCGCCGATATGGCCGGCATCAAGCCGGGCGACGTGGTGGCGGTGTGGGGCTGCGGCGGCGTCGGCCAGATGGCGATCCGCAGCGCCTATCTGCTGGGGGCGGAGCGGGTGATCGGCATCGACCGCTTTCCCGACCGGCTGCGCACCGCCCAGATGAAGGTGGGGGCCGAAACGCTGGACTACAGCCGCGCCGACATCTTCGACGCGCTGCAGGCGATGACCGGCGGGCGTGGTCCCGATGTCTGCATCGACGCCGTCGGCATGGAGGCCGACAGCGCGTCGAACGCGGTGGAGGATCTGTATGACCGCGCCAAGCAGGCGGTCGGGCTGCAGACCGACCGCCCGGCGGTGCTGCGCCAGATGATCGAGAGCTGCCGCAAGGGCGGCACCCTGTCGATCGTCGGCGTCTATGGCGGGCTGATCGACAAGTTCCCGATGGGGGCGGCGATGAACAAGGCCCTGACCTTCCGCATGGGCCAGCAGAACGGCCAGCGCTATGCCGATCGCCTGTTCGAGCACATCCGCAACGGCGACCTCGACCCGTCCTATCTGATGACGCACCGGCTGCCGCTGGACGACGGCCCGCAAGCCTATCGCATGTTCAAGGAGAAGGCCGACGACTGCCTGCGTGTCGTCTTCGCCCCGCAAGGCTAGAATGAGAAGAACCAGAGTGAGAAGGGAGAGCCGCCATGGAACTGGTCTATGCCTATCCCGCCGAACGCGGGCGGGGTGTGGAGGCCGAGATCGTCGGCAGCCTGCGCGACCGCTTCGGCGACGTCGTGCAGCTTGGGCGGGAGGAGCGCGACGCCGAACGCGGCGACCGGTCCGACGTGGTGGTGACGCTGGAGGTCACCGACGACAAGGTCGAAGCGGCACTGACCGCTCTGCGCGCCCACCCGCTGGTGATCGACGCGGCGGCGCGGAGCTTCGGCGAGAGGGTTTGAGGGGGACCGCTGGATTTTCGGAAAGTTAGATCCCCACCGATCCTCCCCGGCCCGGCTCTCGCACAAAGCTGCGCTTTGTGCTGACGCGGCAGGCGGACCGCAGGTCCGCTGAGAGCGGGGGAGGATCGGTGGGGGCATCCGAAGCCGACACTCCACCCCAAACCCCTATCCCGAAATCCTTAGCCCCCGAAACAATTTTCAGCCCGCCCGTGACCACGCCGCCCCACCTCTGTTGACCATCCCCGCAAGGCAAATCCGCATCACTCATCGGGGGCAACTGCCGTGAAGATGTCCGCCGCTGTACCGCCTGTCGACCAGGCGCAGGTCACCGTCAAACGCCGCTGGCCCATCGGGGTGGAGTTGCAGCCCGGAGGCGCCCATGTGCGGGTCTGGGCGCCCAAGGCCAAGCGGGTGGAACTCGTCGCCGAACCGCAAGGGCTGGCGACGGCGCTGGAGGGCGAGGGCAACGGCTATTTCTCCGGCGCCGTGCCGGGGCTGGAGGCCGGCGGGCTCTACCGCTTCCGGCTGGACGGCGGCGACATGCTCTATCCCGATCCGATGTCGCGCTTCCAGCCCGAGGGGCCGCATGGGGCCTCGCAACTGGTCGACCCGCACCGCTTCGCCTGGACCGACCGGGACTGGCAAGGCCGCGCCATCCGGGGCCAGGTGATCTACGAGATGCACATCGGCACCTTCACGCAGGAAGGAACCTGGGACGCCGCGCTGCGGGAGTTGCCGGCGCTGGCCGATCTCGGCGTGACGGTGCTGGAGGTGATGCCGGTGTCGGAGTTTCCCGGCCGCTTCGGCTGGGGCTATGACGGGGTGAACCTGTTCGCGCCGACGCGGCTCTACGGCGATCCCGACGCCATGCGGCGCTTCGTGGACGGGGCGCACCGGCTGGGGCTCGCCGTCATTCTCGATGTCGTCTACAACCACTTCGGCCCGGACGGCAATTACCTGAAATGCTTTTCCGACGACTATTTCACCGACCGCCACAAGAACGAGTGGGGCGAGCCGATCAACTTCGACGGCCCCAACTCGGAGCCGGTGCGGGATTTCTTCCTGTGCAACGCCGCCTTCTGGATCGAGGAATACCATCTGGACGGGCTGCGGCTGGACGCCACCCAGTCGATCCATGACGCCAGTACGCCGCACATCCTGACCGAGATTTCCCGCGTCGTGCGCAAGGCGGCCGGCGGGCGCGCCACCATCCTGGTGGGGGAGAACGAGCCGCAGCACGCCAGCATGGTGAAGCCGGCCGACGAGGGTGGCTGCGGGTTGTGCGCCATCTGGAACGACGACCTGCACCATTCGGCCATGGTGGCGCTGACCGGGCGGAACGAGGCCTATTACACCGATTATCGCGGCACGCCGCAGGAGTTCGTGTCGGCGATGAAGTACGGCTTCCTCTATCAGGGGCAGTGGTATCGCTGGCAGGGCCAGCGGCGCGGCATGCCGGCCTTCGCCATGCCGCGCCCGGCCTTCGTCACTTTCCTGCAGAACCACGACCAGATCGCCAACTCCGCCCGGGGATCGAGGCTGCATGCGCTGACCACGCCGGGGCTGCTGCGGGCGATGACGGCGCTGATCCTGCTGGGTCCCGGCACGCCGATGCTGTTCCAGGGGCAGGAGTTCGCCGCCGGCGCCCCCTTCCTCTATTTCGCCGACCACAAGCCGGACCTCGCCAAGCTGGTCGAGGCGGGCAGGGCGGAGTTCCTGGCCCAGTTCCCCAGCATCGCGGAGCCGGTGATGCGAACCGGGCTGCCCAAGCCGCAGGCCGAGGACAGCTTCACCCGCTGCAAGCTCGACCACCGGGAGCGGGAGACCAACGCAACGGTCTGGACGATGCACCGCGACCTGCTGCGCCTGCGCCGGGAGGACCCGGTGTTCGCCGCCCAGCGCTCCGGCGGGCTGGATGGCGCCGTGCTGGGCGACGAGGCCTTCGTCCTGCGCTTCTTCGGGGAGGCGGAGGGCGACGACCGTCTGGTCCTGGTCAATCTGGGCCGCGACCTGACGCTCCGCGCGCTGGCGGAGCCGCTGCTGGCCCCGCCGCTCGACGGAGCGTGGACGGTGCTGTGGTCCAGCGAGGAGCCCGTCTATGGGGGCAGCGGTACGGCGGCGGTGGAACAGCCGGACGGCGCGTGGCGGTTGCCCGGCCATGCGGCGCTGGTTCTGGGCCCCGCGCGCGATTTTCCGACGAAAAGCGACCCAATAAAAAGTGATGGGGCCGGAGGCAACACAACCCCGGTCATCGTGGTTTCCCAAGAGTCGGAAACCGATAGCTGAGCATAGGTCCATCATGGCTGATTTCGTCCGCACCCTGTCGCGCGAGGTTCTGAACACCGGTCCGAAAGGTGCCGAAACCCGTGAATGGCTGGTCGCCAACGGTCTCGGCGGCTATGCCTCCGGGTCGGTGTCGGGGGCGGTGACGCGGCGCTACCACGGGCTGCTGATCGCAGCATTGCCGGCCCCGCTCGGCCGCGTGCTGATGCTGAGCCAGTTGAGCGACGTGGTCATCGACGCCGACGGCCGCAGCTATCACCTGAGCTGCCGCGATTCCGGTGGCGACCCGGAGGGTAGCGAAGCGGGGGAGGAGGGGCAGACCGCCGCCCTTCAGGAATTCCGCATGGAGGAAGGGCTGCCGGTCTGGCGTTTCCGCGCCGGCGGGGCGGTGATCGAGAAGCAGGTCGTCCTGCCGCACGGCCAGAACATCGTCCATGTCACCTATCGGGTGACGGAGGCGAAGGCCCCGGTGCGGTTGCGCCTGCGGCCGGTGCTGGCCTTCCGCACGCTGGAATCGGCGGTCGACCGGCCGCTGGCCGGGGCCTACCGCATCACCGCGGCGGGGCAGCGCTACGAGGTTTCCGCCGGACCCGACCTGCCGGTGCTGCGCATGGCGATTGAGGGCGGCGATTTCCCGATGACGCTCGACGGCGGCATCCGGCGCGACGTCTATTACCGGGTGGAGGACGAACGCGGCTATCAGGCGCGCGGTTCGCTGTGGACGCCCGGCTATTTCAGCGGCGAGGTCGGGCCGGGCCAGAGCATCACCTTCGCCGCGGCGACCGAGGACTGGTGGCGGCTGGAGGCGTTGCCGCCGCCGGACGTGCTGGTGTTCGAGACGGAGCGGCGGCGCCGCATCATCCAGAACGCCCATCCCGCCTTGCGCGACGGGGCGATGGCGGAACTGGTGCTGTCCGCCGACAGCTTCCTGTTCGTGCCGGCCGGTCGCGTCGCCGACCAGATGCGGGCGCGGGCCGAAGGCGACGAGGTGCGGACGGTGATCGCCGGCTACCACTGGTTCACCGACTGGGGGCGCGACACCATGATCGCGCTGGAAGGGCTGACGCTGGCCACCGGGCGCCATCTGGAGGCGGGCTGGATCCTGCACACCTTCGGCCATTACATCCGCGACGGCCTGATCCCCAACATGTTCCCCGACGGCAAGGACCGCGGGCTGTACCACACCGCCGACGCGACGCTGTGGTTCTTCCATGCGCTGCACCGTTATCTGTGCGCCACCGGCGACCGCGATACGCTGCGCCTGCTGTTGCCGAAGCTGCGCGAGGTGATCGACTTCCACCGCCGCGGCACCCGGTTCGGCATCGGCGTCGATCCGCGCGACGGGCTGCTGCGACAGGGGCAGGAGGGCTACCAGCTGACCTGGATGGACGCCAAGGTCGAGGATTGGGTGGTGACTCCGCGCCGGGGCAAGGCGGTGGAGATCAACGCGCTGTGGCACAACGCCCTGCGGCTGATGGCTGGCTGGCTGCGCGAGGAGGACGGCGAGGCCGCCGCCCGCCCGCTGGAGGAGTTGGCCGATCAGGCCCACGCCTCCTTCAACGCGCGCTTCTGGTGCCCGTCGGCCGGCCACCTGTTCGACGTGGTGGATGGCGAGCATGGCGACGACATCGCCTGCCGGCCCAACCAGATCTTCGCCATCTCGCTCGACCATCCGGTGCTGGAGCGCGAGCGGTGGGAGCCGGTGGTGGAGACGGTGCGCAGCCGTCTGCTGACCCCGGTCGGGCTGCGGTCGCTGGCGCCGGGCTGCCGCGACTACAAGGCCAAGTATTTCGGCGATCTGCGGGCGCGCGACGCCGCCTATCACCAGGGCACCGTCTGGGGCTGGCTGATCGGCCCCTATGTCGATGCGTGGCTGAAGCTGCACCCGGAGGACAAGGCGGGGGCGCGACGGCTGCTGGAGGGCTTCCTGCCGCATCTGGACGAGTCCGGCATCGGCACCATCAGCGAAATCTTCGACGCGGAAGCGCCTTTCACCCCGCGCGGCTGCATCTCCCAGGCCTGGAGCGTGGCGGAGGTTTTGCGCTGCTGGGCGAAAACGGAAGGCTGAGGGGTTTGGCGGCTGCGGACACCCTGCCTTTCCGAAGGTCATAGGGCGGCCGATGAGGGCCGCCCCACCCGCAACGATGGTGGAATGCCCTTGGGGGCAGTTGTCAACAGGGCACAACAGGGTGTGAAATCGCAGGGTCAGGCGGAATGTGACAGATTTCGGTTGACACGCGGCCAGGGCTCCAAGAGCCGAAAAACAGGGTTTTCTTTTATAAATCAGGTGCTTGCGCTATTTGCCTGATTTTTGGGCAAACACCGTGGCCCCCTTGAATCGCCTAGCGCGAATCGGGACTGCCCACGGCTTGCCCACACAGTTATCCACAGCCTCTGTGGAGACCGTCGGCGTTGTCGGCGGTCATGCCTCCCGTCGTGCCTGCGGCCGCGACCTATACTTTCGGTGCCCATGCTTTGGGCCAAGGCAAGGGTGGGGCTCTGCGCAAGGGGGTAATCGTATTGGATTTTAGGAGAGCCGGAGAAAGCATCCTATAGTTCCCGCACCGGTTCTCTCGGTACCCCGACTGGGGGTAGGCCGGGCGGATCTTCGAAATGCGACCGTACGGAGTGCGGAAGGACAGCCAGAGCGGAGGAGCCAATGCGGAGCGTGGTGCGGGGCGTCGCCGGCATGCCGTACCCGGCGGGCCGGTCGGGATGGGTGGCGGAGGATGCCGCCGGGGTCGGGACCGCCGGGCGCTCGCGGCGTGGCACTCTTGGCCTGCTGCCGGCCGTCGTCGGTCCGCTGCTGGCGGTGTCGGTGCTTGGGGCGCTGATCCTGCATCTTCTGGCCGGTCTGGTTGCCCGGCTTCCCGCCACCGATGCGCTGGGAGCCTTGTCGGTCATGGTCGGGATGGCGGTGGTCCTGGTGACCCTGCTTCCCTTCACGCTGCTGTCGGTCAGGCGGGCGCAACGGGCCTGGGCCGCCATGCAGGAGTCGTTTCGCCGATAAGGTGGCTCCCGAGGTCGCCGCCGAGGCTCCTCCATAGGATTACCCCCGATAAGGATTCCGTTGCTCCGCGAGGCGTGGCCGCGTTTAATCGCCGGTGAGGGCGGCATTCGCCCTTCCTCCCGGTGATCCGGGGCGGTTTTCCGGGGGCGCGGGATGGGGCTTTTCGATTTTCTGAAGGTCGCGGTGAAGGACAACAAGGCGGCCAAGCCTGCCGGCCGCATGCCGGTCAGCGTCATCCAGTGCGACGGAAAGAGCTTTCCCATCGTGTCGCTGACACCGAAGGGCTTCGTCGCCCGCGGCTTCGACGGGTCGCTGATCGTCGGTCAGAACGCCAAGGTGTCGGTGCGTGTCGACGATCCCGCCGGCAAGTTTACGTTCAACGCGACCGTGGCGGTGGTGGAGATCAAGGGCGACACCATCGGCGCCACCTGGTCGATCCTGCCGACGGAAGTCGATGCGGTGATCCGCCAATACGCCCAGAACCGCAAGAAGCAGGACGGCAAGCCCGCCCGGTAAGGGCGCAGGCCGCTTACTGGCGGTCGGTGGGCGTTCCCGCCACCGGCGAGGGCATGCCGGCGTTGACGATCTTCGGCAGTGCCAGGACGCGCGCCCGTTCCAGCCATTCGGACAGGGTGACGAACTCGCAGCCCTTGGCCCGCAGTTCCGCGATCACGCGGGGCAGAGCCTGCGCCGTGCTGGCATAGGTGGAGTGCATCAGGAAGACATTGCCCGGCAGGCCGCCCAGCTTGATCTGGTTGACGATCTTGTCGGCATTGCGCACCTGCCAGTCGCGCGTGTCCACCGACCACAGGACGGAGCCCATATGCTCCTCCCGCACGATGGTCAGCAGATCGTCCGAATAGCGGCCGTAGGGCGGGCGGAACAGCACCGGGTTGGCGCCGAATTCGCGCAGGATGCGGTTGGTCTCCGCGATCTCGTAGCGGGCGCCGGCGGCGTCCATCTTGCGCAGATCGGAATGGGTCAGGCTGTGATTGCCGATCTCGTGCCCGCCGGCGACGAAGTCGCGGATCAGATCCCCCTGCCGTTCGGCGATGCGGCCGACCGGGAAATAGGTGGCGCGCACGCCCTCGCGGTTCAGGATGTCGAGAACCTGGCGGGTGACCGTCCGGTGCGGCCCGTCGTCGAAGGTCAGGGCGCAGAGGTTCCAGTTTTCCCGCTTCAGCGTCGCCGGCATCACGTCGTAGCGCGAATCCGGCATCACCGAGCGCAGTCGGCCCTTGCGGCGGCTGTGCTGCTCGATGTCCGCCATGGTGCGGGCATCTTCCTCGTTGTAGATGACCAGACCGTCGGCCGGCGGCAAGGCTGCGGCGACCGACGGCGGCGGCAGCGGTGCGGCATTGGCGGAGCCGATCGGCGCCAGGACCGAGGTGGTGGTCGTCACCGTCTCGTGCTCGACAGCCGGCTGCGGCGGCTTGGCTTCGGGCCGCGGCGGGGCGACGGCCACGGTCACCGCCGGCGGCTTGGTCGCGGGCGACGGAACGAAGCCCGGATCCGCCGGTGATGCCGCCTGTACGGGAGCAACTTCGGGAGCAGGCGCAGTCTTTTCGGGAACTGCCGTTTCGGGAGCGGTCTTAGCCAGCGTGACGGGCGCCGGCGTCGCCGTCGGGGCCGGGCGGTCGACGACGAGGCATCCGAAGCCGGCGCCGACGATCCGCCGGCACAGCACCCGCGCGTCAGTGCCCTTGGCAACCTGGGCGTAGAGCGCCACGCCGCCGGCCTCGCTCTTGCCGTCCAGCAGCATGACCGAGGCGGTCATCCCGGCCGTCAGGTCGCGCTCGCGCCGCTGCAGGTTCTTCCAGCTCCACCAGGCGTCGCCGTCGCCGGAATAGATGCCCAGTTGCAGCACCGGGCCATCCGCTGCGGCTGGCGTCGGCGTCGGCGCCTTCTGCTCGACCTTGGCGGCGGGCTGGCGTTTGGCGGGCGATTCGGCGGCGTGGGAGGGCAGGGCGGGCAAGGCGATCGCGCAGGCCAGCAGGGCGGCCCTGAGCAACCCGCCGCGCATCGGCAGGACCAGCGCGAGGCTTCTGCCCCGGCGGCTGTCGGCCATCCGGAGGCAGGAACTGGAGGATGCGGCGTTCGGCCAGGAAATGCGCAACATATCGGTCCCGTTGCTTGGCCCAGCCACTGTTTGCGGACCGCCGGTTGATGGCGGTGCAATATCATCCCGATGGGGTTAATTCAAACGACAAGCGGCGGAATTGTGGCGTCTTCGCCGCTTTTCACAGGGGCGTTGCCGTTGGGAAACGGTGCCGCGACCGGGCATGCCGAAGGGGTAGGCGGATGGGCTTCGGAACCGGCGGGGGAGCGGCGGGGTTCATAAGGGGACAGGCGGAGCGGCCGGGCGCCGGAACGGGCGCCGCCGGCCACACGTCCGCACCCCCCTCTGCAAGGCCCACCCGTGAAGGAGACGACCCGTATGGCCGAGGATTTGGAAAGCCGCATCCGTCGGCGCGCGCATGAGATTTGGGAACGCGAAGGCCGGCCGGAAGGCCGGGAAGCCGACCATTGGGAACTGGCCAGCGAGGAGATCGCGATCCAGGACAATTACCGCGACACGCTGAAGCCCAACCCCGCCGGTGGTCCGGAAGCGACCGCCATGCGGACCGAGCCGGTGGAGCCGGTGCTGAGCATCGCCAATCAGGGCGAACAGCCCGGCCTCGCCGACCAGGGCGACGAGATGGGTATACCGATGCGCGGCGACCGCGATGCGTGGCCGACGCCGGAAGAAGCGGCTTCCACCGCCGTGCCGCCCAATCGCAGCAAGAAGACGCGCCGCCGGGGATAGCCCTTCAGACGCGGGACTTTTCCGCCGTCCCGCCGGCCGTCCCGCCCACCGCTCCATCGGCCGTGCCGCTTCTGCCGTCGGGCATGGCGGCGCGGCCGGTGTCGGCCGGCGTCACTGCCGGGGCGGTCGCCGGGGCGGTTGCGGGCGCGACGGCCGGAAGCGAGCCGGGCGCCGGCTCCACCGCCGGGGCGGATGCGCCGACCGGCACGTCGTCCAGGCGGTCGTAGATGTCCGGATGCAGGCGGACGGCGCCGTCGGCCTCGACCGTGGCGATCCAATAGACGAACTGGACCGGCATCGGCGTGGGCAGCTTGACCCACTGCGGCTGCGGCTTGTTCAGCATGCGGTCGATCCGCGCCGGGGTCACGCTGGTTCCCTGCAGCAGCAGTTCGGCGAGCCGGCGGGGATCCTCCAGCCGGACGCAGCCGGAGCTGATGGACCGCAGCTCGCGCGCGAACAGCCGCGGCTCGTTGGTGCCGTGCAGATAGATGTCGTAGGGGTTGGTCAGGTTGAAGCGGAACCGGCCGAGCGCGTTGTGGTCGCCCGGCTGCTGCACGATGCGGACCCGGCCGGGCGTGACGTCGTGCCAGTCGACCGTTTCAGGCGCCACCTCCTGCCCGTCGAGATAGACGATGGCGTTCTGGATGCCGGGCACGCCCCTGGCCCGCAGCATCGGCAGCTTGTCTTCCTTCAGGACGGTGGGCGGCACCGTCCAGGTCGGGTTGACGATGACGTGGGTGATGCGGTCGGTCAGCAGCGGCGTCTCGCGCGACGGCCGGCCGACGATGGCGCGCATCGTCAGCTCCTCCTCCCCGCCGCGCACCAGCGTGGTGGTCTGGTCGGTCAGGTTCACCACCAGGACATTGTCCGGGGCGGTGTCGCGGAAGCTGCGCATCGCGACGGCACTCTGCCGCATCAGCGCCGCGGCCTCGGCCGGCGTGCGGTCCAGGGCGGCGCGGGTGCCGGCGCCGATCAGACCGTCGGGCTTCATCCGCTGGGCGAGCTGGAAGGCCTTGACCGCAAGGTCGATGTCGGCGGTGAAGACGTCCGACGCCTTGTCCGCCGGCAGCAGGCCGAGTTCGACCAGCCGCTGCGACAGCCGTCCGACGCGCTCGCCGCTGCTGCCCCGCTTCATCAGGCCGCCTTCGCCGATTCGGGTGGACGGCTGCACCGGGTTGCGGTCCAGCTCCACGGCGGCGGCGTCCAGCCGGTCGGCCCATTGCGTCAGCGTGTCGCGGTAGGGCAGGGCGTCCGCGGGGCCGACGCCGAGCAGCGCCAGCGCCGATGCGGCAGCGAGCGCCAGCATGGCCAGCTTGCGGGGCTTGCGGAGGTCGGCGGAAACGGTCATGTCGGATACCCTCTGTCACTGCGGGGCCGGCTGCGCGTACGAATGAACGCGCCGCCGGCCTTTCGAACAATTTATGCAACGCAATAATGGAAGGCGAGGCGTGCGGCGCGAAAATCCGTCGATCATTCTCCCGGTGTGATCTTCCTGCCGCCGTCCTATGACCGGCCTATGCAAGAAGGTCACAGTACAGAATTTTTTGGTTGCCTCGACCGATGACCTTCCTTATACGGATACCCGTCCGGAGACGATTCACACCAGACGGGACGCTTCGGACCAGCGTTGGTCATAAGGTTATACCAGCCGCGGGCGCCACGCGACCCGCCAAACGCCGAACGGCCACAGCGTAGAACGGCCAAAAACGTAAAACGACGAGGTTCGGGGATGCATTTGGGGGATGACGAGCGTGCCGCTCCGGCCATCGGTCGGCGCGGGTTCCTGGGTTTTGCCGCCGCGGCGGTGACGTCGGCCCTTCCGGCCGCTTCGGGACTGATGACGGGGGTCGCCACCAGCGTGGCGACGGGTGTGGCGACGGCGCCGGTCCTTCTGGGGTCGGGCAGCGCGGAGGCCGCTCCCCTTGCCGGCAGTGTCCGGCGCATCAGCCTGCACAACATCAACACGCATGAGCGGTTCGACGGCGTCTATTGGGCCGACGGACATTACAAGCCGGATGCGCTGCGCAAGCTGGACGTGCTGCTGCGCGACCATCGGGCCAAGCAGGTCTGCCGTTACGATCCGCGCCTGTTCGACCTGCTCGCCCGCGTTCACCAGAGCGTCGGGTCGGACGATCCGTTCGAAGTGATCTGCGGTTATCGCTCCCGCCGCACCAATGCGATGGCGCGGCGCCGGTCGCGCGGGGTGGCGAAGGAAAGCTATCACACCCGCGGCATGGCCATCGACATTCGCCTGCCCGACACCCAATTGCGTGCCATCTCGGAGATGGCGAAGGCGATGCAGTCGGGCGGCGTCGGCTATTACCCGCGCAGCGGCTTCGTCCATCTCGACGTCGGCCCGGTTCGCAGCTGGTAGACATTGGATTGCGGGCTGCCGCAGCCGGCACCTCGGGTGCGACATTCCATGCAAAAAGGCTCCGCATCGACCGATGCGGAGCCTTTTTGATGTGCGGATGATGTGCCGGCGGCTTATCGGTCGTCCTGTCGCCTTCAGCTTCGCGGCGACGGCTTGGTCGCACGCAGGATGTCGGTCGGGTCCCAAACCGCGCCATGCCGGCGGCGCGCCTTGCTCTCGCTGGAGCTGTCGACGGATTTCACCGGCTTGATCCGCGGCGCATCGCTGCGGATGGTGCGGCCGGCCTTGCGGGCGTTTTCCCTCTCCGGTGCCGCGGCGACGATTTGGCTGTCCGCCATGCTGCTGCCGCCATCGGACGACTGCATCGGGTCCTGGGACGTCGAGGAGTCGGGATCGCCGTCCTCACCCTCGTCGGAGCCTTCCGGCGGCTCCCTGATTTCCGGTGACAGGGCGGAGAGCAGCGACAGCATCTCGTCCGACACATGGGACGGGGCGGCGCGCCACAGGCGCAGAAGCCGCGCCTCGCGCCGGCTGATCTGGGTGTCGTCGTCGTCCGACTCCTGAAAGCCGCCGCGCGAGCGGCGCAGGCCGTCGGCATCGCTGTAGGTGTCGAAGAAGAAGCTCACCGGAACATCCAGCACCTGTCCAAGGCGGTACAGGGTTCCGGCCGATATGCGGTTGGAGCCGCGTTCGTATTTCTGAACCTGCTGAAAGGTCAGGCCGATTGCCTCGCCAAGCTTTTCCTGGCTCATTCCCAGAAGGGTCCGGCGCATCCGCACGCGCTGCCCGACATGGGCGTCTACAGACCAGGATTCCGGCGATCCGCGTCGTCCTCTTTTGCGCGCCGTCGGTTCACTCATGTCCATTGGTCTCCGATGCCCAGTCTTCCGCAGCCTCTCTTTGCGAGAATGAAAGGATTGTTCACACATTCCTTGAGAATGTTCAAGAGAAAACTTTTGAATATTGGCGCGCGGTCGTCATATTCCGATAGGCATCGATGGTGCAGCAGCATTTGCGAGAGTTGTCCTGTTACAGAATTGTATTATTCCGCAGGCGATGAGGATCAATTGCCAGAAGGGCTTGTCCGATCCCTGCGCTCAACCCTTTTGCGGAAATCCCGGAATCTTCCGGCTCGCCCAATGGTTGGGTCGACAGCTTTTTGTTTACAGGAATTCGACGATCGTGACCGGTTAGGGTTTGCACCGCTACAAATGGTGATTAGAAACCTTCTGGTTGTGGTAAATATTCGGACGCTTGTAGAAAAACTTTCTGTTCGACAGGCCGATACACCGCGTCACGCGCCAGCAACCGGCCGCCACGGGCCGGCATCGTTGGTCCGACCGTCATTAATACATAATTAACCATATTCGCATGCTGCCGATCGGCGCCGGATAGGGCGGATTCAGGGCCGCGAGGGCCGTGGTGCGTGACCATCCGTATCGGCCTTGCCGCCGCTCCCCGTCCGGGCGGAGGCGGCCCTGGAAGCAGGCGGCACTGCCCAGGGACCACCGGCGGCGGCGAATCCCTCCACATGGTCGCGCAGCTTCTGAACCTGCGACGGGGTGACGCTGCGGCCGAAGCGGGACTTCAGCAGGGCGGCCAGCGCGCCGCGTGTCGGGCGAATGCCGTCGGCCGACAGGGTGCGATAGACGATGAAGGCCTCGGCATAAAGACGGATGCGGTCGGGCCGCGCGCGCAACTGCGCCGCCTGGGCGGAGGCGCTGCGGCTCAGGTGGTCGGCCAGCCGCTCCGCCGCCTGTGCCTGGGTCAGGTCGGGCAGGGCGGCGGCCGGCTGCTCCGGCGGTTCGGGGTGGCCGATGGAGTCGCGCAGGCGCCGCCGCCGCTGGCGTTCGCGATCGCCGGCTCGCAGCCGCTCGGCATAGGCCGGGTCGGCGGCGCGGCGTTCGGTGCGGCTTCGGTTGGAGCGGGCGGCACGCTCGGCCTCGCGCGCCTGCAGCATCGGATCGCGCAGCAGGAATGCCAGTTCCTCCGCGGTCAGCCGATGCTCCTGCTCCGGCCCGGCGGGGACGGAGTTGGGGGAACTGTCGCGGTTGCCGTCGGTGTCGTCCATCGCGAGGCAACGCAACGGTCGCCCACCATGTTCCCGCGCCTTTTCAGACGCCCCGCCGAACTGCCCTGCCGGAGTCTCCGCATGGATGATGAGGGAGATTTCATGTCCGGTGCCGGTCCAGCCCGTGCTAGAGAAAGGCCGTCCTCATTCGGGCCGCCGCCCTCTCTCCGGCCCGTGTTCCCGGCCCGTGCAACAGTGGAATTCGCCCGCCCATGACCCCCCGGCAAGCCCTTCAGCAGCGCCTTGCGGCCTTGGATGCCCATCTGCGCGCGGAAAACCCCAACCTGCTGCCGGTCCTTCCGACCTTCCGCGCCTTCGACCGCATCCTGGCCGGGCTTGGGCTGATCGACCGCTACGAATCGCTGACCACCCGCATCCCGTGGTGGCCGATGGTCGCGGTGCTCGGCACCTTCTCGGCCGGCAAGTCCACCTTCCTCAACGGCTATCTGGGCGAGGTGCTGCAGAACACCGGCAACCAGGCGGTCGACGACAAGTTCACCGTCATCTGCCATGGGCCGGAGACGCGCAAGGAGGCGCTGCCCGGCACCGCGCTGAACGCCGACCCGCGCTTTCCCTTCTACCGCATCGCCGACGAGATCGAGAAGGTGGCGGCCGGCGAGGGCAAGCGGATCGACAATTACCTGCAGCTGAAGACGCTGGCCGGTCCGCGGACCAAGGGCAAGATCTTCATCGATTCGCCGGGCTTCGACGCCGACGACCAGCGCCGCTCGGTCCTGCGGCTGGTGGACCATATCGTCGAGCTGTCGGACCTCGTGCTGGTGTTCTTCGACGCCCGCCATCCGGAACCGGGCGCCATGCAGGACACGCTGCGCCATCTGGTCGCCAAGACGGTCAACCGCGCCGACGCCCGCAAGGTCTGCTACATCCTCAATCAGGTCGACACCACGGCCAAGGAGGACAATCTGGAGGCGGTGTTCGGCGCCTGGCAGCGCGCCATCGCCCAGGCCGGGCTGGTGTCGGGCCGCTTCTACGCCATCTACGACCAGCGCTCCGCCGTCGCCATCGAAGATGACGGCCGCCGCGCCCGTTACGAGGCGCGCCGCGACCACGACCTCGCCGAGATCCACACCCGCATCAACGAGGTGGAAGTCGCCCGCGCCTATCGCATCATCGGCTCGATCGACAGCCTGACCAAGGAGTTGGAGGGCGAGGTGCTGCCCAAGCTGCGCGAGGCGATGGCGACGTGGCGCCGCCGCGTGCTGACCGGCGACGCGGTTTGGGGCGCGCTGCTGCTGGCGCTGCTGGGGACGGTGGTCCAGACGGTGGGCGGCGGCTTCGGCGCTTTCCTCGGCTGGCTGTTCGAAAATGCCGACGGCGGGCTGCCGCTGCACCTGATCGGCACCGCCGTGCTGCTGGGCGGGCTGTTCCTGGCCGGGCATTTCAAGATTCGCCAGTTCTTCGCCCGCCGCATCGCCCTGTCCCTGAGCGACCGCTTCGGCGACGTCGACCTGGACCTGCGGGCGGCCTTCCTGAAGAACACGCGCTTCTTCCGCTCGATCTTCGCCAAGCAGCCGGCCGGCTGGGGCGGGCGGGCGCGCAGGGCGATCTTCGCCATCCGGGAGGCGACGGCGGTGCATGTCCAGCGCGTCAACGACCTCTACACCGATCCGGCCGGCCGCCGCGCCCGGGAAGCCGCGCCCGGCCCGGCCGCGGCGGCGGAATGACCGCGGGCCGCATAGGACCTCGGCCACACTTTACAGCGCAACGGATGGATCGTTAGATCTGCGCGCGACCGCCGGATGGCGGCGCGGGACTCACCAGTGGACGGCCAGTGGACTCGCGGGAATCGGCAGACGGCGCGGCAGGCGGGTTGGGTCGGACGGCGCTGGTCGCCGTCATGGCCGGGCTGCTTCTGTGCGCGGCGCCGGTTCGGCCATCGGCGCTGGAGGCGAATTCCGGCACGGCGCCCGACGTGACCCCGGCGCCGGCGCCCTACACCGGGCTGGATCTGGTGACCGGCGGCGACTACGCCCCCTACACCGGCGAGGATCTGCCGGGCGGCGGTCTGGTGACGGAACTTGTCCGCCAGGCCTTCGCGGTCGGCGGGCGCCGCTACGACGTGCGCTTCATGCCGTGGAAGCGTGGCTATGACGGCGTGGTCTTGGGCCGTTTCCTCGCCACCTTCCCCTATGTCCGCACGCCCGAACGGGAGCGCGAGGTGCTGTTCTCCGACCCGGTGGTCGAGGTGCGGCAGTTCGTCTACCTGTCGAAGCGGTCGGCGATGGAGTTCCATGGCGGCGACTCCGGCGGCGTGACGGACTTCCGCGGGCGGACGGTCTGCCAGCCGGCCGGCTACGCCCTGCCGGCCGAATTGGAAGAGCTGGTGCAGCTGGGGCGGCTGACCCGGCACACGCCGACGGACCTCGGCGCCTGCATGCGCATGGTGGCCGCCGGCCGGGCCGACGCCCTGGTTATCGACGAATACAGCGCCGCCGCGGCGATCGCCCGCGCCGGTCTGGCCGAAGACATCCGGATCTCGGAGCGGCCCTTCGCCGTGGTGACCCTGCATCTGGTGGTGGGGCTGGCCACGCCGGGGGCGGAAGCGACGGTCGCCGCCTTCAACGACGGGCTGAAGATGCTGAAACGGCAGGGGGTCTACCACCGGCTGCTGGCCGCCCACACCGTTCAGCCTCCTCCCTGATTTCCCTCGGATTCGCACGGTCTTTGGGGTGACCGGGGCGATTTTCCGGCCCGATGCCGCGCTTTTCCGCGCCATAGGCCCCCGTCGCCATGGACAGGACGGTGCTTCGTGCTATAAACGCGCGGTTTCGATCATGGAAAAGGGGCGCGGGCCGTGGCCATCGACGCGTCGATTCTGGTCCTCAACGGGCCGAACCTCAACATGCTGGGCGTGCGGGAGCCGCAAATCTATGGGTCGATGACCCTGGACGACCTGGAGGCCGCCTGCCACGAGCGTGCCGACACGCTGGGTCTGACCGTGGATTTCCGGCAGTCCAACCACGAAGGCGAACTGGTCTCGTGGATCCAGCAGGCGCGCACGGAGAATGACGGCATCGTCATCAACGCCGGCGCCTACACCCACACCTCGGTCGCGATCATGGACAGCCTGATCCTGTCGGAGCTGCCGGTGATCGAGGTCCATCTGTCGAACATCTTCAAGCGCGAGCCGGTCCGCCATCATTCCTACATCTCGCCGGTGGCGAGGGGGATGATCTGCGGGTTCGGGCCGCACGGGTATCTTCTGGCGCTGGACGCCATCGCGAACATCATCGACCGCGATTAAGGAAACGGGAACGACTGACATCATGGCGAGCTTCGACATCGACGGCGATCTGGTCCGCAAGCTGGCGGACCTCCTGCGTGAGACGGGCTTGAGCGAGATCGAATTCGCCGAGGGCGAAAAGCGCATCCGCGTCACCCGCCCGACCGCCGCCCAGACGGTCGCCGTCCAGGCAGCCCCGGTCCTGGCGGCCGCCCCGGTCGCCGCGGCTGCTGCTCCGGCGGGCAGGCCGGTGAGCCATCCGGGCGCGGTGACCTCGCCGATGGTCGGCACCGCCTATCTGGCGGCCGAGCCGGGCGGCACGCCCTTCGTCCGTCCGGGTGACGTGGTCAAGGCCGGCCAGACCATCATGATCATCGAGGCGATGAAGGTCATGAACCCGATCAAGGCCCCGCGCGGCGGCACTGTCGCCGAGGTGCTGGTGTCCGACGCCCAGCCGGTCGAGTTCGGCGAAGTTCTCCTCATCATCGAGTAAGCGGGGCATTCCCTTGGCGATGTTCGAAAAGGTCCTGATCGCGAACCGTGGTGAGATCGCTCTGCGCATCCACCGCGCCTGCCGCGAGATGGGGATCCAGACCGTGGCGGTGCATTCCACCGCCGACGCCGACGCCATGCACGTCCGCCTCGCCGACGAAAGCGTGTGCATCGGCCCGGCGTCCGCGCGCGAAAGCTACCTCAACATTCCGGCCATCCTGTCGGCGGCGTCGATCACCAATGTCGACGCCATCCATCCCGGCATCGGCTTCCTGTCGGAAAACGCCCAGTTCGCGGAGATGGTGGAGGAGCACGGCTTCACCTTCATCGGCCCGACGCCGGAGCATATCCGGATCATGGGCGACAAGGTCACCGCCAAGAAGACGGTGATGGAGCAGGGGCTGCCGGTGGTGCCCGGCTCCGACGGTCCGGTGACGTCGCTGGAAGATGCGGAGAAGATCGCCCACGAGACCGGCTATCCGGTGCTGATCAAGGCGGCGGCGGGCGGCGGCGGCAAGGGCATGAAGGTCGCCCGCAACCCCGACCAGCTGAAGGAGGCCTATCAGCTGGCCCGTGGCGAGGCGCGCGCCGCCTTCGGCAACGACGAGGTCTATCTGGAGAAGTATCTCGGCCATCCGCGGCACATCGAGATCCAGCTCCTGGGCGACACCCACGGCACCTGCGTGCATTTCGGCGAGCGCGACTGCTCGGTCCAGCGCCGGCACCAGAAGGTGATCGAGGAGGCGCCGAGCCCGGCGCTGAACGCCGAACAGCGCGCCTTCATCGGCGATCTGGCGGCCAGGACGGCGGCGGCCATCGGCTACCGCGGCGTCGGCACGATGGAGTTCCTGTACGAGGACGGGCAGTTCTATTTCATCGAAATGAACACCCGCCTGCAGGTCGAACACACCATCACCGAGATGATCACCGGCATCGATCTGGTGCGCGAGCAGATCCGCGTCGCCGCCGGCGCGCCGCTGGGCTACGGACAGTCGGACATCCGCTTCGAAGGCCATGCCATCGAATGCCGGGTGAATGCCGAGAACCCGGAGACCTTCATGCCGTCGCCGGGCAAGATCGACGGCTATCACGCGCCGGGCGGCCTGGGCGTGCGCGTCGATTCGGCTCTCTATGACGGCTACCGCGTGCCGTCACATTACGACAGCCTGATCGCCAAGCTGGTCGTCCACGGCACCACCCGCAACGAGTGCCTGATGCGCCTTCGCCGCTCCATCGAGGAATATGTGATCGGCGGCATCCAGACGACGCTGCCGCTGCATGACCGCATTATTGCCGAGCAGGCCTTCATCGACGGCAATTACGACATCCATTGGCTGGAACAGCTGATGGCGAAGTCCTGACCGCGCCGCATCTATATTACATGCCCGCAAGTGCTGCGGCGAATTGCCGCAGTGTTGAAAGCCCCTCCCTCAAGTCGAGAGAGGGGCTTTTCTTTTATGATGTTTTGCTGATGAAACCAGATCTATTCTCCAGTCGCTATCTGGACTTTTGCAATCTGGCAATCCGGCGGATCGCTCGCGCTTTTTCTCGCAAACTGCGACGCTGATTGCATATGACGGCGCCGGCCGGCGCCGTCCCCCCGTCCCCTCCGGCGTTGCCGTCCATTGGGGTTTTCCCGGAAATCCGCTTTCCGGACGACAGCGCGCACATGGCACACCGCTTGCTCACTTGATCTGCATCAGTGCGGGGCGGCGCCTACCCAGAGTAGACGAAACGCCATTCCGTTAGCTGTACCGAACCATCGCTTTTTTCCGGCGGTGTTGTGTTCCCCTGGCCCGCATCCTGGCTTGCGCGTTCATTGCGCTGCCGAACCTGCCCCTTGCCCGACGAGGTTCCGTCCATGCGTCTCAATGAACCGATCACCGACCGCGAAATCGAGATGGAAGACGGCGTGCTGCTGGTGTCGCGCACCGACACCGGCGGTCGCATCACCTTCGTCAACAAGGCCTTCGTCGACATCAGCGGCTATACCGAAGACGAGCTGATCGGGGCTCCGCACAACCTGATCCGCCATCCCCACATGCCGAAGGAGGCCTTCGCCGACCTGTGGGTGACGATCAAGGACGGGCGGCCGTGGGAAGGGCTGGTGAAGAACCGGACCAAGACCGGCGACTTCTACTGGGTCCGCGCCAACGTCACGCCGGTGGTGGAGGACGGGATGGTGACCGGCTTCATCTCAATCCGCACCAAGCCGTCGCGCGCGCAGGTGGCGGCGACGGAACGGCTCTATGCCGACATTCGCGAAGGACGGGCGCGCCATCTGATGGTGCGCGACGGACAGGCGGTGGCGCGGGGCGGTGCCGCGGGGCTGCGGCGCTGGGCGACCAGCATCACCGGGCGGCTGACCCTGATCTTCGCCTTCATGGTCCTGTCGATGCTGGCGGTGGGCGGCGTCACGCTGCGCGGCATGTCCGACAGCAACGCCTCGCTGAAGACGGTGTATGAGGACCGGACGGTTCCCGCCGTGCAGATCGGCGAGATCCTGGACAATATGCGCGACAATGTGCAGACGCTGCAGCACCTCATCATCGACGCCCGCGACGGCACCGACCCCAAGGTGTTGGCCGGCCGCGAGCAGCGCATCTTCGGCAATGCCGCCACCATCGACCGGCTGTGGGCAGACTATCTCACCACCTACCTGACGCCCGAGGAAAAGGAACTGGCGGAGCGTTTCGCCAGACAGCGCGCCGCCTTCCTCAACGACGGGCTGAAGCCGGCGGTCGAGCTGGCGCGCCAGGGCGATTCGCTGCGGTTGGAGGTGCTGGTCCGCGACCGCATCGATCCGCTGTTCCAGGCCGCCTTCCAGACCAACAAGGACCTGTTGCAGCTGCAGCTGACCGTGGCCCGGACCGAATATGAGGGGGCGCTGGCGGATTTCCGCTGGCATCTGATCTTCGCGGTGGCCGCTGGGATGGCGGTACTGGTGGCGGCCGTGCTCTGCGGCTTCATGCTGCTGCGCACCGTGCGCCGGCCGCTTGCCGACTTCTCGGCCGATTTCGACGCCATCGCCCGCAACGACCAGGCCCACATCATCGACCTGCCGGCGGCGGTCGAGTTCCATCCCATCGCCGGGCAGTTGCGCGGGTTGAAGGCCCGCCTCTGCTACGCCGTGCAGGAGCGCGTCGAACGCGCCCGCCACGCCGACGAGGAGCGGCGCCGCGCCCTGGAGACCATGGCCTCCACCGTGGAGCGCGAGGCCGGCCGCGCGGTGGAGGAGGTGGCCCAACGCACCGGCGCCATGGCCAACGACGCCGAAGGCATGTCCGGCTCGGCCGAGCGGGTCAGCATCAACGCGCAGACCGTGGCGTCGGCCGCGGGCCAGGCGCTGGCCAACGCCCAGACCGTCGCCGCCGCCAGCGAGCAACTGGCCGCCTCGATCCGCGAGATTTCCTCGCAGATCGCCCATTCCAACGCGGTGACCCGCCGTGCGGTCGAGAGCGGCCATCACACCCAGGCCACCATCCGGTCCCTGTCGGAGACGGTGGCGAAGGTGGGCGAGGTGGTGAACCTGATCCAATCCATCGCCGGCCAGACCAACCTGCTGGCGCTGAACGCCACCATCGAGGCGGCGCGGGCGGGGGAGGCCGGCAAGGGCTTCGCCGTCGTGGCGCAGGAGGTGAAGAACCTCGCCAACCAGACCGCCTCCTCCACCGAGGAGATCACCCGCCAGATCACCGCCATCCAGGCCGTGACCGATCAGGCGGTGCAGGCGGTCGAGGAGATCGGCCGGACCATCGCCGAGATCGACCACATCGCCGGCTCGATCGCCGCGGCGATGGAGGAGCAGTCGGCCGCCACCCAGGAGATCAGCCGCAACGTGGTGGAGACCTCCACCGCGGCGCAGGAGGTGTCGTACCGCATCGCCGCGGTGTCGGAGGAGGCCGACCGCACCGGCGAGCAGGCGACCCAGGTCAAGCACGGATCCGGCGACGTCGCCCGCTCCATCGAGAGCCTGCGCATGGTGCTGGTCCGCATCGTCCGCACCTCCACCGGCGACGCCGACCGCCGGCGCAAGCCGCGCTATCAGGTGGACGAGACGGGGACGCTGCTGATCGACGGCGACCGTCTGGCGGTGACCGTGCGCAACCTGTCCATCGGCGGCGCCATGATCGACCCGGTGACGGCGACCGACGGCCGTTCCCTGGCGGGCGCCACCGGCAAGCTGCGCTTCGACCGCTACGGCGCCGAGGCGATGGTCGCGGTCAAGGCGGTGGAGCACAACCGCATCCATCTCGCCTTCGATGGCGAGACCATGTCGCGCGACTTCGTCCGGGCTGTCGAAATCGCCACGAAGGATCGCCCGCCGATCGACGTTGCCGCCTGAACAATTCCGGCCGTGTCCGATGCCCTGCCAACGGTGTTCGACGCGGAACTTTGCGTGTCTTCTCCATTCCCTAGGTTGAGGGATGCTCCCCTGTGACAATTTCGCAAGGGAGCCCTTAGGGAGTGAAGGGGTATTATTGCGCTTGTCGCCGGGATCCAGTGCTCGTTCACGCGTCCCGCCGCCTGCACGGAATCGAGGGCCGGCCGAATCCATGGTCAATACAACAGCCTTGTCCTCCCTGATGGAGCGTCCCGAGCAGGACGCTTCGCGATCGGGGTGCCTTCAGCCGGTCGCCGGCCCGTCGAACACCAGGCAGCCGAACACCAGGCAGCCGAACACCACGCCGGGGACCGGACGGACGCTTCGCACCCGCCTGAGTTGGCGGCGCGGCCGGCAGGCATCGGCGGTTCCGCGCCTGTATCAGGCGACCGACGCTGCCGGCGACGGGCTGTGGGACTGGGACATGGCCAGCGGCGCGGTGTGGTACAGCCCGCGATGGCAGACGATGCTGGGCTTCACGCCGGGCGAGGTGCCGCCGGATGTCGGGTTCTGGCGTTCCCACGTGCATCCCGAGGACCTGCCGCTGGTCGAGGCGGCGCTGGCGGCGCATCTGGCGGGCGAGCGTCCGGTTTACGAATGCGAGCACCGCGTCCGTACCAAGTCGGGGGAGTGGTTCTGGATTCTCGACCGCGGCCGGGTGGTGGCCTGGGATGCGGAACTTCGCCCGTCCCGCATGATCGGCACCCATGTCGACGTCACCGCCCGCAAACGGATCGAGGAGGAGCTGGCCGAAAGCCGGCTGCAACTGGACGCCATTCTCGACAACGCGCCGGTGGGCGTCCTGCTGGTCGACCGTGACCGGGTGATCCGCCGCGTCAACAAGTCGGTGGCCGCCACCTTCCAGCACCGGCTGGAGGACATCGTCGGCTGCAGCGCCCGCGTCATCTACGGCGACGACGGGGCATTCGAGGAGGTGGGCCGGCGCGCCTATCCCCAGATGCAGGCCGGCGGCCAGTTCGACGAGGAGGTGGTGATGCGCCGCGCCGACGGCGCCGACATCCGCTGCCGTCTGATCGGCCGGTCGGTGAAGGCGGGCGATCCCGGCCGCGGCTATGTCTGGGTGGTGGAGGACGTCACCGTCCGCTGGCGCGCCGAACAGGCGCTGAACGACCGTGCCGGCTTCCAGCGCGTGCTGCTGGATACGGTGCCGGTACCGATCTTCGTGCAGGACGTGATGGGCCATTACGTCGATGCCAACAGCGCCTTCGAACGCTGGATGGGCATCGACCGGCAGGCGCTGTTCGGCCGCACCGTCTTCGATCTCGCCCCGCCGCACATCGCCGAGGCGGACGAGGCGGTGGACAAGGCCCTGCTGGCCGACCAGAAACCGCAGAGCTACGAGACGCAGCTGCGCTGCGCCGACGGGACGCTGCGCGACGTGCTGTTCTCCAAGGCGGTCTATTGCAGGACCGGCGGCAAACCGGCCGGCATCGTGGGCGCGGTGATGGACATCAGCGAGCGCAAGCATGCCGAACAGGCCCTGCTGGAACGGCAGCAGCTGTTCGAGCAGATCTTCGTCGCCAGCTGTGCGGTCAAGCTGCTGGTCGACCCGGCGGACGGGCGGATCGTCGACGCCAACCCGGCGGCGGCGGAGTTCTACGGCTACCCGCTCGACCGGCTGCGCAACATGCATATCCAGGACATCAATGCCGCCCCGCGCATCGACGTGGAGCGGGACCTGCATCACGCGGGCAGCGCCGGGCAGCGGCATTTCCAGTTCCGCCACCGGCTGGCCTCCGGCGACATCCGCGATGTCGAGGTCTATATCAGCAACATCGTCGTGCATGGCCGCACCATGCTGATGTCGCTGATCCACGACATCACCGAACGCTGCCTGGCCGCCGACGCCCTTCGCCGCAAGACGCGCGAGCTTGAACGCTCCAACGCCGAGCTGGAGGCCTTCGCCTACGTCGCCTCGCACGACCTGCGCCAGCCCCTGCGCGTCATCACCAGCTACCTGACCCTGCTGGAGCGCGGCTTGGGCAAGTCGCTGGACGAGGAGGCGCGGGAGTGCATCGACTTCGCCCGCGACGGCGCCCAACGCATGGACCGGCTGATCGTCGATCTGCTGGAGTATTCGCGGGTCGGGCGCAAGGCCAAGCCCTTCCGGCCGGTGCCGCTGGAGGAGCCGCTGCGTCTCGCGCTGCTGAACCTGGAGGTGGCGGTGCAGGATGCCGGCGCCACGGTGGTCGTCGAGACGGCCGGCGACGGCACGCCGCCGGCGGTGGCCGGCGACGACAACGAGCTGATGCGGCTGTTCCAGAACCTGATCGGCAACGCGGTGAAATACCGCGAGCCCGGTCGTCCGCCCATCGTGCGCGTCGCCGTGGCGGCGGACCGGCAGGACGGCGTCGCGGTCTGGCGGATCGACATCCGCGACAACGGCATCGGCATCGCCGCCGAGGACCGCGAGCGGGTCTTCGGCATCTTCCAGCGGCTGCACCGCCGCGACGAATATGAGGGCACCGGCGTCGGCCTGGCCGTCTGCAAGAAGATCGTCGAGCATCACGGCGGCCGGCTGTGGGTCGACGACCTTCCAGAGGATGGAGCGCCGGGCGACGACCTGTGCGGTGAGGACGGGCGTCCCTGCGGCAGCCTGTTCCGCATGGTCCTCCCGGCCCTGGATGGACATGGGGAGAGGGGCGGGGAGAGGGACGGGGAGGCCCCGAGCCAGCCATGACGGTGCGGCCATCGCCTGCCTTGCGCCGGCCGTTTCCGGTCCTTCTGCGCCGGCTGCTGTCCGACGGACGGCGCATCTGGAAGCTCGCCGCCGTCCAGGCGGCGGTGACGTTGGTGCTGGTGCTCAGCTATCTCTGGATGGGCGACGTCTATGTCCGCGTCCTGGTGGCCGAATTCCGCGCCAGCGCGGCGCTGACCGCCTCCTCGCTGGCCAGCACCCTGTCCAGCGCGCTGAACGAACGTCTCGCCCTGGTCCGCGGCCTGACCGCCTTCGTCGAGGTCGCATCCGGCGCCGGCGACCTCGCCGACCAGTTCCCGCGCTACGCGGAGAGCCTGCGGCGCTCGGTGGTGGGGGTGCGCAACATTTCCGCCGCACCGGATTTCGTCGTCCGCATCGTCTATCCGGTCGAAGGGAACGAGAAGGTCCTGGGCAACGACCTGCTGAAGGACGCCCGTCCCGGCTTCGCGGAGACGGTGCAGCGCGCGATCATCAGCCGCGACGTGACCATCCACGGCCCGGTCGGCCTGCTGCAGGGCGGGCAGGGGCTGATCGCCCGCCAGATCGTCTATGGACCGGAAAAGCCGTGGGGCGCCGTCGGGCTGGTGTTCGATGTCGACGCCATTCTGAAGGAGGTGAAGTTCGACCGGGTGCCGCCGCATCTCGCCTTCGCCCTGGTGACCGATTCCGGGCAGCAGGTGGCCGGTGACGCCCTGGCGACGAGGAACGACCCGCTGGTCGAGTGGATCAATCTGCCGGAAGGCCAATGGGATCTGGCGCTGGCTCCGCGCAGCAGTTGGGAGGGGCTTGCCCATGCCGACCCGGCATTCCGCGGGTTCCAGGCCGCCTTCCTGCTGCTGGCCCTGCTGACCGAGGCGATCACCTTCATGGCGATCAGCCGCCGATATACGCTGGAACGGCAGGTCGACCTGCGCACCGCCGAACTTGGCCGGACCAAGAACGAGCTGGAGCAGTTCGCCTATGCCACCGCCCATGATCTGCAGGAGCCGCTTCGCGCCATCGCCAGCTATGCCCAGCTTCTGGAGAAGCAGCAGAAGGGCAGGCTGGACGACGAGAGCGAGGGCTTCATCCGCGAGATCGTCGAGGGCGCCGGACGGCTGAAGATGCTGCTGCGCGACGTCCAGCTGTTCCTGGCGGAGGACCGGGTGCCGCTTGGCGGCGTCGTCTTGCCGGCGGGCGACCCGCTGAAAGCCGCCCTGACCGCGCTGAAGCGGCGCATCGCCGAAGCGGGGGCCACCGTGACGGTGACGGACCTGCCGGAGGTGCAGGGCGACGAGCGGCGTCTGCGCGAGATCTTCATCGTGCTGATCGGCAACGCCATCGAATACCGCCACCCCGGCCGCGCGGCGGAGGTTCATGTCTCCCACCGGCGGGTCGACGGCCATGACGTGATCGACGTGCGCGACAACGGCATCGGCATCGACCCGCGCTACCGCGACCAGATCTTCGAGGTGTTCCGGCGCCTGCATTCGCGGGACGAGCATCCCGGCACCGGCATGGGGCTGGCCATCGCCCGCAAGATGGTGGAGCGGCTGGGCGGCCGCATCACCGTCGTTTCCAGTCCCGGCCTCGGCAGCGTATTTTCCATCCATCTGCCCATCCCCGCCTTCCGAGGATTTTCCTGATGCAGGACCTGACCACACCCTTCGAGATCCTGCTGGTCGAGGACGATCCGGCCGACGCCGGCCTCGCCAAGCGCGCTTTGCGCGACGGGCGCATCCTGTGCAACGTCACCCATGTCCGCGACGGGGTGGAGGCGATGGAGCATCTGCGCCGCCATGGCTCCTTCGCCGGCGCCCCCCGCCCGGACCTGATCCTGCTCGACCTCAACATGCCGCGGATGGACGGCCGCGAAGTGCTGCAGGAATTGAAGGCGGACGACGAGTTGAAGACCATTCCGGTGGTGATCCTCACCACATCCGACGTCGACCGCGACGTGAACGCCAGCTATCTGCTGGGAGCCAACAGCTTCATCACCAAGCCGATGGACATGGACGCCTTCTTCGATGCGGTGAAGAGCATCGAGGAATACTGGTTCCGCGTCGTCCGGCTGCCGCGGTGAGGGAGGTCCGCCATGTCAATCGCCTTATCCGGCAAGCCGCTCTTATCCAACACGTCCGACCAGGAGGACGGCCGCACCGCCATCCTGCTGGTCGAGGATGACGATGCCGACGCGCGTCTGGTCACCCGGTCGCTGACGCCCTATGCCCGCCGCGCCAGCGTGGCGCGCGCCACCTCGCTGAAGGAGGCGCGGGGGTGGCTGCACCGCAACGCCTGCGACGTCGTGCTTCTCGACCTGTCGCTGCCCGACAGTTTCGGGCTGGAGACGGTGACGCGCCTGCACGCCGACGCGCCGTCGCTGCCGCTGGTGGTGCTGACCGGCTATGACGACGAGGATTTCGCGCTGGATATCCTGGCCCACGGCGCCCAGGACTATCTGGTCAAGGGACAGACCGACGGGCCGCTGATGTGGCGCGCCGTCCAGCACGCCATGGCCCGCAAGCGGCTGGAGGAGGAGCTGCGCCTGTCGGAGGAGCGGCTGCAGGGCATCATCGGGCTGGCGCAGGACGCCATCCTGACCACCGACGCCAACCTGAACATCACCCTGTTCAACCGGGCGGCGGAAAGCCTGTTCGGCTATGACGCCGACGACATCCTGGGCCGTCCGCTGTCGCTGCTGATCCCCGAACGCTTCCGGCCGGACCATGACGCGCACATCGCCGATTTCAGCGTGTCGGAGCTTCAGGCCCGGGTGATGACCAACCGCCGCGAGGTCCTGGGCCTGACCGCCGCCGGTCAGGAATTCCCGGCGGAGGTGTCGATCGCCAAGCTGCACCATGCCCATGGCCTGCTGTTCACCGCCGTGATCCGCGACGTGTCCGAACGCAAGCGGGTGGAGAGCGAGCTGCGCCGCATGGCGACCACCGATCCGCTGACCGGCCTGAACAATCGCCGCCGCTTCATGGAGCTGGCGGAGGTCGAGATGGCGCGGCTGCGCCGCTATGGCCGGGCGGTGTCGGTGCTGATGCTGGACATCGACCGTTTCAAGGCGATCAACGACACCCACGGCCATGCGGTGGGCGATCAGGCGCTGGTCAGGCTGGCGGAGATCTGCAGCAACGAACTGCGCGACACCGACCATATCGGCCGGCTGGGCGGTGAGGAGTTCGCGATCGTCCTGCCGGAAACCCCGCTGGATTCGGCGGTGGAGGTGGCGGAACGGCTGCGCCAGCGTCTGGCGCTGGCCGACGTGCAACACCACCCCGGCGACCATGGGCACGGATGCCTGCGCATGACCGTCAGCATCGGCGTCGCCATGTGCGGCGACGAGGATTCCAGCATCGAACGCGCACTCGGCCGGGCCGACCGGGCGCTCTACGAGGCGAAGGCGGCGGGCCGCAACCGTGTCGTCGTCAGCGACGGCTATCCGGGTCCGGCCTTCGCCGCCGCGTCCGGCCCCATCTCGATCGCGAGCTGACGGCATGTTCGAGGAAAAATGACCGAAGGAACCTTGACCCAGCGGGCGACCGAAACGGCGGCCGAATTTGCGGCGATCCCGGAGCCGGTTCTTCTGGTGTCCTCGCAGGCGGCGCGTGCCCAGCGCTATGCTCCGGTTTTCGGTGCGCTGGTGCGGGTGGATACCGTGGCCGCGGCGCTGGACCGCCTGCGTGGCGGCGGTGCGGCGTCGGGCGAGACGGTGGTGTTGCTGGACGCCCCCGCCGTGGCGGCGGTCGAGGCGCTGGGCCGGCTGGATCCGGCACCGGCGGTGGTGGTCCTGTTGCCGGACGGCCAAGGGGACGGCCAAGGGGACGGCCAAGGGGATGGTCGAGGGCAGGAGGTCGCGGGCTTCATCGCGGCGGGGGCGCAGGACGCCTTGCCGGCCGGTGACGTCAATGTTGATTGCCTGCGGGCGGCGGTGTCGACCGCCCGCAGGCGGCAGATGCGGGAGAACCGGCTGCGGCTGGCGCTGGCCGAGGCGGAGCGGGCGCGGGGAGAGGCCAACTCCCTGCTCGACGCCGCGGGGGCCGCGGTGGTGGCGGCGCTCGACCCGATGATGGCGCTGACCTCGGCCGCGCTGGAATCGCCGCTGTTGCCGCGCCAACTGGAACGGCTGGTCGCGGTCCAGGCGGCGGGGGCCGCTCTGCGCGCCACCCTGCCGGCCCTGCGTCCGGTCGGGCGGGAGGCCGCGGTGGAGGAAAGCCTGACGCTTGCGGCGCTGGCCGACGGCGCCACGGCGGTGACGGTGGAAAGCGGCGCGGAGGAGTGCTTCACCGGCGATGCCGCCGCACTGCGGGCGCTGCTGTCGCTGCTGACGGCGGAGGCGGAGGCTTCGGTGTCGCTGGCGCTGCGCCCGGCCGGCGATGGCGCCGAGCTGTCGGTGCGCCGCCGGGGCGAAGCGCGGCTGCGCCCGCTGTTGATGGCGGCGATCCAGCCGGCGGTGCGGCGCCTGCAAGGGCGTCTGCTGTCCGAGGGCCCGGAGGGTGAGGCGATGACCATCCGGATCCCGGTCCGCAGGATGGAGCGGCCGGCCGCCCTGTCGGTGCTGCTGGTGGAGGACAACCCCATCGGCCGCTTGGTCGCCGCCGGCTTCTTCAAGGCGCTGGGCCATGGCGTGACGACGGCGGAGGATGGGGCGCAGGGGCTGGCCGCCGCGACGGACAAGCGGTTCGACCTGATCGTGATGGACATTCAGATGCCGGTGATGGACGGCCATGAGGCCTCCCGCGCCATCCGCGCCCTGCCCGGCGAGGCCGGCCGCGTGCCGATCGTTGCGCTGACCGCCGGCACGGATGGCGAGGACGACGCGCAGTGTCGCGACGCCGGAATGGACGACTGCCTGCACAAGCCGCTGACCATGGATCGTCTGCGTGCGGTGCTGGAGCGCCTGTTCCCCGGCCGGGTGCAGGTCGGCGGATAGCGGCATACGGCACAATTTGTCGAAAAATTTACAGAACCAAAACCATATTCCACTCCGTGGTAACCGAGCATTGGTTGCCGGCCGCCGGTTCGGACGGTATCAGTGGAAAGCGGTGATCTGGCCGGAGGATCGGGGATGGACATGCAGGCGATCGACTATTCCCGGCACCGTATCCTGGTCGTGGAGGACCAGCCCTTCGTCCGCCGCACCATCGTCCAGATCCTGGGCCAGATCGGTTTTCGCGACGTGGCGGAGGCCGAGGACGGCGAGACCGCGATGCGGGAATCGATCCGCGTCAATCCCGACCTGATCGTCTGCGACATCGACATGAAGCCGGTTTCCGGCCTGCAGTTCCTGGCCCGCCTGCGCGCCAGCACGGAGGCCGCCAACCCGCGCGCCCCGGTGGTGTTCCTGACCAACCACACCGAATCGGAGATCGTGAAGCAGGCGATGGCGCTGGGCGTCAACGGCTTCGTGGTCAAGCCGCCCTCCTTCTCCGCGCTGAAGGAGCGGGTGGACCGGCTGCTGGGGGGACGGTGAGGTCCGCCGTCCTGCTCGCCACGCTGCTGCTCGCCGCCTGCTCGGGTGAGCCGACGGAGGGCGACATGCGCAAGCTGGTGGAGGCGCACACCGGCCGCACGCTGGAGCGGCAGGGCAACGCAACCTTCGGCGCCTTCGACGAATTCCGCAAGCAGGGCTGCGTCGACGCGAAGCCGAAGGGCGGGCAGGACAGCGGCGGCCAGTATGACTGCTATTACGCCGCCACCTTCGTGCCGCAGTCGGGCCAGCCGCCGCTGACCGTCAACGGCAAGGGCCGCTTCCGCCGCGCCGACAAGGGCCTGACCTTCGAGGATCTGGGCGCGCAGCCGCGCTGACCGTCATCATCCCCCACGCGCGAGACGGGAGAGGGTGGACAGCGGATCGCCGGCCTCCTCGCCGAAGCAGACCTCCACGTCGTCGCACACCTCGCAGTTGGGGGATTTGCACAGCATCAGCCCCTCGCGCTCGCAAAGCTGGCGATAGAAGAACTTCTTCCATTTCATGTCGCCGGCGTTCATCGCCACCAGCGCCGGGAAATGCCGCCGGAACAGAAGGTTGAGTTCGCCGCGGTCGTGGAAGCCCATGTCCTGCCACAGATGGTTCGGCTCCAGCGACCGGCGGGCCAGGATGGCGGCGAGCCAGTGCTCCTCGTCTGCGCCCCGCGCGCCATGCTCGGCCAGGAAGGCGCGCAGGTCGGCCTCCTCGATGGCGTCCTCTCCGGACCCGTCGCCGTCGGGCAGGGCGGCGACCCTGTCGGCGAACTGCGGGGCGTGACGCGCGGCAAGCACCGTCAGATCCGCCTTCGTCAGCGCCAGCGCCCGGGTCATCGTCCGCACCGGATCGGCGGCGGCCAGCGCCATGATGCGGCCGAAGATCAGTCGATCGGCGGCAGCCTCGTCAGGATCGGAGGAGTGGGCAGGGGTTTGGGCAGTGGGCTGGGACAGGACCACTCGGCATCTCCACCGGCAAAGAGCACCCGCGACGCCTGCTATCCTGACCCATGATGCTGCACGTGCGAAAGGCGCTGTTCGGCCGTGGGCGCTGCGGCATTGCGCCGCATCAGCCGGCGCGGTCGTCGATCTCCGCCGTGATCTCCGCTGCGAAGCGCTCGAAGAAGCCGACGAGCACGCGGTCGGTCTTGGCCTGCACCAGCTTCACCGCCAGCCGGCCGACCGCGCCGCCCAGCGCCACCGACAGGCTGTAGGTCAGCAGGGTGCGGCCGTCCGCCTCCTCCAGAACCACCAGCGCCTCTCCCTTCACGGCGCCGGCCAGCCCGCCATTGCCCTGGGCGACCAGCCGGTAGCGGTGGGCGCCGTCCTCCGGCTCCAACCGCAGCCGGCCGGAGAAACGCGCCTTCATCGGCCCAAGGGTGGTGCGCACCCGCGCGGCATAGTCGGTGGCGGACAGCCGCTCCATCTCTTCCAGGACGGGGATGCAGCGCATCAGCACCGCCGGGTCGCAAAGCGCCGCGAACACGCGGTCGCGCGATCCGGGGACGCTGTGGGTGCCGGTGATGTCCATGCGCGGTCTTCCTCCTCTGCCGTCCCGGTACAACAGTGTGGCCGGGGCAAATCATCCCGGCAAATCCGTTCGGGCCATGACATCTGGTATTTCTTGCCCACGGAGCCAAGCCAGCGAAATCCGAGGAGATCGAAAGCCATGCGACAAGCCGCCACGACGCTGACCGTCCCCACCCGCGGCGCCGGGCTGGTCGAGGTGACCGCCCAGGTGCGGCGCTGGGTGGCGGAGCAGGGCATGGACACCGGGCTGCTGACGGTGTTCTGCCGCCACACCTCGGCATCCCTGACCATTCAGGAGAATGCCGATCCCGATGTGCAGGCCGACCTGCTGCGCTTCTTCCGCCGTCTGGTGGCGGAGGACCCGTCGCTTTACGCCCACACCACCGAGGGGCCGGACGACATGCCCGCCCACATCCGCTCGGCCCTGACCGGCGTCAGCCTGTCGATTCCGGTGATGGGCGGCGAACCGGCGCTGGGCACCTGGCAGGGCATCTATCTGTTCGAACACCGCGCCCGGCCGCACCGGCGCGAGATCGCGCTGCACCTGATCGGGGACTGAGCCGCATCCTTGCCTGAAATATCTTTCATCCGGTCGCAAGGCGGCGGTGAAGGGCGGTTCCCTATGTTCTGCACAACAGCGGTGAGGCGGTGCGGCGGTCTGAAGGCCGGCCATCATCTCCCGGCAGTCGGAATAGCCTGATTGGAGTGTCGCCGTCATGACCACCCTTCCTCCCACCCAGAGCCGGACCCCGAACCAGACCCAGCGTCCGGGCCGTTTTCGCCGGACCGTCGCCGCCCTGCTGCTGGGTTCGACCGTGCTGACGGCTCCGGCGCTGGCCGGCTGGGCGGTGTCGCAGGCCCAGCAGAACGGCGCCACGCCGCCCGCCGTCACGATGACGCAGGACACCCCCTCCACCTTCGCCGACCTCGCGGCGAAGGTCAGCCCCGCCGTCGTCAACATCGCCGCCACCCAGGAGGCCAAGGCCGACCCGCGGGCTCAGCGCGGCCCGCAGATCCCCGGCTTCCCGCCCGGCTCGCCGTTCGAAGAGTTCTTCCGCCAGTTCCAGGACCAGATGGGCCCGAACGGCGGCCCCGGCGGCGGTCCCGGCGGCGGCCAGGATGACCAGGAACAGGCGCCGCGCGGCAAGATGGGGGCGCTGGGGTCCGGCTTCATCATCGACCCGGCCGGCTATGTCGTGACCAACAACCACGTCATCGACGGCGCCAGCGAGATCACCGTCACCCTGCAGGACGGCACCGCCATGCCGGCCAAGCTGATCGGCCGCGACGCCAAGACCGACCTCGCCCTGCTGAAGGTGACGTCGGACAAGCCGCTGCCCTCGGTCGATTGGGCGGACAGCGACAAGACCCGCGTCGGCGACTGGGTGATGGCGGTCGGCAACCCGTTCGGGCTCGGCGGCACCGTCACCAAGGGCATCGTGTCGGCCCGTGGCCGCGACATCCACAGCGGTCCGTACGACGATTACTTCCAGCTCGACGCCGCCATCAACCGCGGCAATTCGGGCGGCCCGACCTTCGACCTCAGCGGCCATGTGATCGGCATCAACACCGCCATCTACTCGCCCAACGGCGGCTCGGTGGGCATCGGCTTCGCCATTCCCTCCAACCTCGCCAAGGAGGTGGTGGCCCAGTTGAAGGAGAGCGGCAAGGTCGAGCGCGGCTGGCTCGGCGTGAAGATCCAGGAGGTGACGCCGGACATCGCCGACAGCGTCGGCCTGCCCAGCGCCAAGGGCGCCCTGGTGGCCGACGTCACCGCCGACAGCCCGGCCCAGCGCGCCGGCCTGCACCAGGGCGACGTCGTGCTGTCCTATGCCGGCAAGCCGGTCAACAACCTGCGCGACCTGACCCGCAACGTGGCGGAAACCAAGGCCGGCGACACGGTCGAGATGAAGATCCTGCGCGAGGGCCGGGAAAAGACGGTTCCGGTGCGGATCGACCGCCTGTCCGACCAGACGCAGGTCGCCTCTGCCGACAACGGCAACGGCAACGGCACCGCCGGGCAGGAGGAGGTCGCTCCGGTGAAGGGGCTGAAGCTCGCCCCTCTGGACCGGGCGGCGCGCAAGCGGCTGGGCATCGACGATAACGTCCATGGCGTGGTGGTGACGGGTCTGTCCTCCAGCGTCGATGTGCCGATCCGCCCCGGCGACGTGATCGAACGGATCGGCGACGCCGAGGTGAAGAGCCCGGCCGACGTCCGCCACCGGGTGGCGGAGGCCGAGAAGGCGGGGCAGAAGGCGCTGCTGATGCTGATCAACCGCCAGGGCAACGAGTCCTTCGTCGCGCTGAAGCTGAAGGCGTGAGGCAAGGTCCGGCCGGTTCGTAACGCCGTGAGAATCCCCTCTCCCCCCCGGGGAGAGGGTTAGGGTGAGGGGGGCGCAAGGCGAGGA